>CAOYQO010000023.1 GCA_948566455.1 uncultured Phocaeicola sp. | reverse complement strand
GTTTGTCAATGACGGACAACTTGCTATTTTTTGATTTTATTTCGAACTCACGTTAGTTACAAAGATAAGTCTTTTGTGGTTAAAACTTTAATTCGGGTAAGCTGTTTATTGCTTCCTCTTTCAATTTATCCACCGCACGGGTGTATTTCTCCGTATGCTTCAATCCGCTATGCCCTAAAAGGCTGGCTACGGTTTTGATATTTGCCCCATTGTTCAAAATGTTCACGGCAAACGAATGCCGAGCAAGGTGCCAGCTTATATGTTTGTCTATCCCAGCTCTCTTTACCCAACGCTTTACAGATTTACAGCAGCTTTCGTATGTAGACAAATCGAATATTAAACAGTTCTTATCTGTCGGAGCTTCACCAATGATAGACAATAGACCGTCATTCAAAGGAATAACCACACCACTACTGGCAGAATGTTCCTTGGCCTTGCTTTGCTCGAACTTCAATAATCGGTTAGCATAATCCACATTTTTAAAAGTAAGATCTTTTACATTGCAGAAGCGCAGACCGCAATATAGGCAAAAGATAAACGCTTGTCTGACTGTAGGGTTTTCGTTGTCATAATGACAAGCCATCAGCTTTTGTACTTCTTCGGGCGAAAGCACATCTTTCCGAAGCATCTGACTATCCACTTTGCAGGTAATATCTTTACAAGGGTCTTTCGATTCTTCCAAAGGAGAATTTCGCTTATGTGGTGTTACGGCTGATGTTGGCGGACATTCTTACATGAACTATCTGAAAGTTCCTGCTAAGGTGGATGAACTTTGTGCGATTCTGCAAGAGAAGCAAAAGACCGTGGGAGCATTTCGGGAACAATATGAATTGAGTTTTAATGCCCACCTTAATTTAGTAACCATACATCCGTGGGTGGATGGCAACGGCAGAACAGTTCGATTACTGATGAACTACATCCAGTTTTGTTATCACCTTTTTCCTACTAAGATATTCAAAGAGGATAGGGAAGAATATATCCTTTCTCTACGCCAATGTCAGGACGAAGAAACCAACCAGCCGTTTTTGTCGTTTATGGCAGGGCAGTTGAAGAAATCGCTTTCTTTGGAGATTGAAAGGTTTAAAGTTTCGCAAAAGAAAGTGTTCAGTTTTATGTTTTAAGTATCATATAAATGGAGACACCAGTGTTGATAATAGCAGCTGTTCTGTTTGTATTGGGAATGCTCGTAAGGAAATATCCCAACCTCATAGCGGGCTATAACACAATGACTGCTGAGCAAAAAAAGAATGTGGATGTCAAAGGACTGTCTAACTTCATGTGTCGCTCGCTTTGCGTGATTGCTGTGCTTATGATTGTGTCATATTTCGTAATGGTTGCAAGGTCAGTAAACGAAAAAGCGGTGTCAGTTGTGTCGACAATGCTTATACCAATCATCGGTTCAATATATATGGTGGTAAAGGCGCAGCGATACGATAGAAACGGTAAATGAATAAAACGGGAATCGGGTCGGTATGGGAAATCTGATATTCGTCTTTTGAGGTAAAAGGAACGACGGCATACCTGTCCTTCCGCCTGCAAGGGTGTAAATCAAGCATTGGGTTTATACCTTTTTTTACGTTCCAAAAATCAACTACAGGTTTAGTCTTTACTATGGGTAAACCTATTCACTCCCTTCTTTATATGTATTATATCTCCTCTTTTTTTAGCTCCTGTAATCAAAACTACTCTACAGGGTAGTGGAGAAGTCTTCGGAAGTGTGGAACTTTGCTGCAGAAATCAAAAAAACATCGTACAATGAAAAATGTATTTTATATTGTAACAGTAATTTTCTTGACTGTCATAGGTTTGACAGTTAATGCAAAGCCACGTTGTCAAGGTTTCAACAATTACGACAACAAAGTAACCATCGTTTTCACGGACAATCAAGCCAAAGACAAATACACGGTTTCTGATGTAAAACTCATTCCGTCATCATGGAGTGAAAAAGAATATCCGGCAACATCCGTAGAAGTAACAGTAAAAAAGGGGGTGGCCACTGTCACACTCACATTTCCTCATGTCACGCAATTCTCAAATCCCCAAGTGACGCTCCGGATAAATGGAAAGAAAAGCAAATTCAAAGTGTGCCAATAGGATATATCAATGAAAAAGATGAAAATGTATTTGGTCATGCTTGTCGTGAGCATGTTGCTGCCGATGAGAGTGTCGGCACAAACCGTGAAGGGGAAACTTGTAGATGAAAGTAACCATCCGTTGCCATATGCCAATGTGGTGCTGCTGTCTCTGCCGGATTCGGCATTTGTAAGTGGAACCATCAGTGGTGAAGATGGTTTGTTTAAGCTGGAAGCTACATCGGTAAACCAGATAGTGAAAATATCCTCTATCGGATATAAGACAGTGTATAAACCGACTACTCCTGCCAATATGGGTATCGTGCAGCTCGTATCGGATGCACGGATGCTTGGAGAAGTGGTAGTAAAAGCCAATTTGCCTGTGACACGCATAAAGAATGATGCTCTGGAAACCAATGTGCAGGGTACAGTTCTCTCGAAAGCCGGAACAGCTGAAGATGTATTGGCACATATACCCGGTTTACAAAAAAAGGCTGATGGATTTGAGGTGTTGGGTAAAGGTTCACCGCTTATCTATATCAACGGTAGAAAATTACGTGATATCGCTGAACTGGACCAACTGACATCGGAGGAAATTAAAAGCGTAGAAGTTGTTCGTAATCCCGGTGCCCGTTATGATGCAACGGTAGGGGCAGTTGTTCGTATCCGTACTGTCAAACGACAAGGAGATGGATTTGGAGTGAGTTTGCGAAGTTCCTATGATCAATCTCAAAATTCAGACTTTGTAGAGCAAGCCGATGTAAACTATCGGCATAACGGTCTTGATGTTTTCGCTATGGTCCGTTTTGATAAAACTACCTCCTTGCAAAACGATATTCTGGAGCAAACGGCCTTTACCGATACCATATGGACGCAAAAGAATTATCAGCACTCTAATACCGATTCTCGCAGTATAGACGGACGCATCGGATTCAATTATGATTTTAATGAGTATCATTCCATAGGTGTACGTTATGATTTGAGCAATGCCCTGCATACAGATATGTTTACCGCCTTCGATAGCGAGATTCAGGCAGATGGATTGCCTTACGATATTTTATATAGTACCATTGCTGCCGATGCAAAATCACAACCGGAACATCAGCTTAATATTTACTATGCAGGACAAATAGGCAAAGGAGAACTTACCTGGGATGCAGACTATTACAGCAATACATACACGCAATATACCATTAATATGGAGAATAGTCAGGACCATGAAGACCGTACTGTCACTTCTGATAACAGGGTGGAAAATCAACTTACTGCCACCAAAGTTTCATACACTCATCCCTTATGGGGAGGAAGTATCTCTGTGGGAGGAGAATATACCTATACCAACCGGCATGATGATTATGTAAATCAGGAAGGATATGTACCTACAACCTATACCCGCATCCGTGAACAGAATCTTGCCGGCTATGCACAGTACAGCCATCCTTTACCATTCGGTCAGGCAAACATTGGCTTGCGATATGAGCATGTGGATTTTGATTATTTTGAAAATGCTACATTTGTACCCGGACAAAGCCGTGTATATGATAATATCTTTCCAAATATTTCTGTGAACGGGCAATTGGGGAAAGTACAATTCCAAGTCAGCTATGCTGCAAAAACACAGCGTCCCAACTACAGTCAGTTAAGAAATAATATCACTTATGCCAATAGGTTTACATGGCAAACGGGAAATCCACTCCTAAAACCAAGTGTTACGCATGATATAACCGCTGTTGGTGTATGGCGGTTCTTTCAGGCAATGGTAAGCTACAAAGTGCTTCGGGACTATATCCTTTATTGGGGAACACAGGTGGAAAATCAGTCGGCTACTACTTTAATAAACTATATCAATCACGACCGTTTACCGAGTCTGACAGTAATGCTGGCAGCTTCGCCTACTATTGGTATATGGAATCTTAATGCCAGCGCAATTGTGATGAAGCAGTGGTTCTCGTTGGATGCCGCCGGTCAGAGAAGGACCTATAACAATCCACTTTTTGTAGGTTCCTTAAACAATACTTTTACTCTTCCTGCAGGATTCCTTCTCTCTGCTGATTTTAATTATCAAAGTCGTGGTCAGGTTCAGAATATCACCCTTAAACGTCCACAATATACTTTGAACATAGGCTTACGCAAATCCCTTTTTAATGATGCCCTAAGTATAGAAGCGCGTGCAAATGACTTGTTGTTAGGTTGTAAGCAGGAAGCACTTCTTTATATGGAGAGTGCACAAATGAAGGATTTGTCTTGGAGTGATACACGCTCGTTCAGTCTTACAGTGCGCTACAAGTTTAATGCAGCCAAAAGCAAGTATAAAGGTACGGGAGCAGGACAGGATACAATAAACCGTATGTAAATTATGACAGCATCAATTTCCTATATAAATCTCTCATGGGCAGTTGTGGGCATCATCGACAAGGACGTCCGCAACGGCCTTCAATCCATGAAGCGTCCGGACGAACCGATAGAAGTTACCATCGAAAGGTATGTAATCGGTTATCTGGTCTTCTGGCATATTGCCTTTATTGATAAAGAAAAGATGAACAGATGTAACGATGAAAAGGTCATCGAACTTGGACGGAAGAAAATGGAGGAATACATATTCTCACATCCTCCTATAGCTACTTTGCCAAAGTTCTACATTGTGTTCCTAAATCAACCTCAGATTGGCTGCGATACCCACGGCCTCAGTGATGTTTTCTGCGTGTAGCTTCTCGAAGATTTTCTTCTTGTGAAACTTGACGGTATTGGCATCAATAAAGAGAGTTTCTCCAATCTCAGTGTTCGACAGTCCTTTGACGGAGAGCTGGAGAATCTCTTTTTCACGGTCGGAAAGAATTAGTTCCGGCTGTTTTCTCCATCGTCTGCCCTCGAATGAATAGATATAGTGGTCAGTACATGTATGGTCTGATATGACTACATCTCCGATGTTTTTCTCCGGTGAAAGTGAAACTGTACATAGAGCCAGCCATATATCTCCCTTGCCACTTAGCAAAACGGGTGTTAGTTTGTGGTGGATAAGGTGCGGATGCTTTTCTGATGTGTGGATATGAAAGTTATATTCGATAGACAAGTCAAGCCTTTTTTCTATAGGCTGGTCATAGTAGAACCGGAATCCAGCTTCGTTGATTTCCATAAGACGGTTTATCTCGTCAGACGGAACAACCTCAAAGTAGAAGGCATAACCTTTTTGTTGCACTTCTTCCGGTGAATGACCGCAGAGAAAAAGCGGGTTGGACGATACGTAAAGGAAATTCTTGCGGTGATAGTCTATGATATATAGGCTATGATTGGTATTGCGGGCCAAAGCATCAGCCATGACAATACATACATCGGTTTTTGCATACTCGCTATCTGGTATCTGTATGTCCGTATTTATAGGGCGAAAGAAATTGCTTATAATATTTTGTTGCATAATTGATGTTCTGATTTAGTATTGCAAAGTTATAAAAAGTACAGACCATAATAAAAATGGTCTGTACTTTTTAGTTTATATTCTGAGCCCTCTATTTTTTCTTGGCTCCTCCTCTGACTGTCGTAAACTTCGTCTTAACTTTTCCCATTGTTTAGAGGTTTTATCCCGATTTAGGTACTGTAGCCAGGTAATTATACTAAATAGTTGATTTTCTTTTATTTCCTGATATTACAAAGGTACAAAAGAAAATGAGATTTCAAAGTGTACTAAAAGCGTACTGAATAATAGGAAACGGGCAAAATAGGGAAAAATGGAGAATATAGGAAATATGCAAATAGTTGATAATAAGGAAAATAAATTCTTTTGTTTTCCTATGATTTCTATGGCTTGTACCCGATATTTCACTTGGGTGAAAAGGGCTTTTCATCTGTGTGAATATCCGTTGTCACTAAAGTGGAATCACTGCTTCACATAGGTGAGGCAACAGTATATATCGGAAGTTAACGCAATGACATCCTATTAAATTAAATGAAAGCACGGCATGTCCTGTCAGATCCAATCTGATATCTGCGGCTCTTATACAAATAATGGGCGAATGTTTCCATCTCCATTGCCTACATACCGGTTCAGGGACATTATGGATGTTTTTATACGGTAAATTGCTGGTAATGAGAGAGATGGTGTGACAGAAGAATTTTATGTTTTACATAAGACGAAATCACCTTTTCCTTTGGCTCTTATCCGGATTACTCTTGTTGGGCTCTTTCAGCCGCTTGGCTTCACTTCTATAAAGTGATACTAAATCAAAATCGAGCATTACTTTTTGAAACCAACAGCTTCTCCTGATGTCGTAACGTTTTACGTTCTTGCCTTGAATACAGGACTTGCTTTTTGTATCTCCGACTCAAAGCCGAACCAGTAGCCATGTTCCCCCTTTTCATCGGCAGGAAGGAAACACAGACGAAGGCTTTCTTTGTATTCTCCATAAATGATATTCCAAGTGGCAGGAGGGATTTGTCGTTTGGTCCATACTTTCTCGGCAGGGAGTTTTTTCAGTGACATGCCTGCTTCTATCCAGGCAATAGCAGCCTGTATCTGGTATTCGGGGTAGTTTTGTTTGCAGAACTCATACAGTATCAAGCCTCGTTTCTCCAGACTCATGGGCTGGTCTATCAGATTGGCTTTTGTTAAATATGCAAGAAAACGATGGAGGAATTGTTCGTCATTCAAAATGAGTTCACGTGTCAGTGCCTGCCATGCCGGTGTGTTGTAGAATCCGTCCAACAAGCGTGAAAGCTGGCGGGCTGTCTGCAATTCACTGACACTGATCTCGTGGGTTTGTAGCACTTCGTATGGCGGCAGAGGGGAATATTTGATTCCTAATTCTTCCGCCCTCCGGCGCATTTCGGTTCCGGGAAGCAGCTTGAGTGACTCCAGTTGGATTTCTCCCGCAGCATATCCGGCAAGGGTACGGACATCTTCAAATATCTCATGAAGGTGATAAAGAGGCAGTCCGGCAATAAGGTCGGCGTGGGTTTCCATGTTGGGCAAGGCGCATAGGAATCTCAGACCATCCAGTGCATCAGATAGTTTGCCCATCCGGCGGCTTTTCTCAAGTACAGGTTCGCGCAGGCTCTGGATGCCGGCTTCCAGATGAAGCAGTCCTTTGGGCAGCAGGCTGAGTTCTTCTTTCAGCTCTTCTGACAACAGGGCGGGATGTATTTCCAGATGGAAGCGGATATCGGGATGGAATTCCAGAAAGAGCCGGAGTAGTTCTTTGGCTCTTCGAGGGTTGTAATTAAAAGTACGGTCTAATACGCGTACATTTTTGATGCCATGTGCATGGATGAGTTGTAGCCTTTCGCGGATGCTTTCGATGGAAAGGGTGCGTACCGGTTTTTCACCGCCGCTGACACAGAAGGCGCAGGTGTTGAAACATCCGCGTGTTGTTTCCAGTTGGACAAAGGGCTTGCTCCAGTTAAAGAAACGGCTTTGTTCTGGCGGGACGAGTCCGGCGAAATTCAGTACGCGGGCTATACCGTTGTCTTTATATTCTTTGTTAGGAGTGAGGTAACAGAGTCCGGGCACGGTGTGCCATTGTTCCGGATGGTTCCAGCAGGTCAACCATTGTGGAAAGACTTCTTCTCCTTCTCCTCTGAAAACACAATCCACAAATGGATTTTTGCGGAGGAACTCTTCATTGTCTCCCAGAAATTCCGGACCGCCCAGCACCAGGCAGGCTTCGGGGAGCAATGCTTTTACTCTGGAAGCGACATGCATCAGTTGCTCATGGTTGAAAAGCCAGGTGGTTGCGGCAAGGATGTCGGGTCGGTGGCGGTAGATCTCATCGACAATCATTCCTGTATTTTCGTTGATGGTGGCAGATACGATTTCCCATTCTATAGAAGGGTCTGTCATGATTTGTGCATGTAGGGCTGGCAGTGCCAATGAGGAATGGGCATATGAACTGTTCAGGTCTATCCAGAGAATCTTCATGTTTCTTTTTCTTGTTTATTCGGTCGGCAAAGATAACTCTTTTTCGGTTAATGTCCGCTGGTAAGCGATGCGGGATGTGCCATTGTGGGTATAAATGATGCCACAACGCCGGAAACCGTACTTTTTCAGGATATTCTGCATCACAAGGTTGTCGTGGTGGGTATCTACCCGGATATTGTTGCAATGTTCGAAACACCATTTGAGGCAGGCGTCAGCTACTCCCTTCTGTTTGCCGTTGGTAGCCATGCGGTGAATGACGTAATATGGTTCGTTGTTCAGCCAGTTGCCGTCATCAATGCGGGCATAAGTGGGGTCCTCTCCGGGAATAAAACAGAATGTGCCTATTATTTCTCCGTTTTCATTTTCGCAAACATAGTTGGTTCCGTTGGTTATTTCTCGCAGAATCAATTCAGCGGAAGGATAACCGTTTATCCATTGGTTGGGGTTGCCATGCTCTTTCATGAACTGACGGGCATAGTGGAATATTTCTATAATTGCATCCAAATCTTTGGGCAATGAATGTCTGATTGTTATCATATTGAAATAGGAATGGGTTATTCTAAATTCATTCTGTACACATTGGTCTGCTTTTGTTCGAAGCCTAATTTTTGATATAGCTTGTTGGCTGCTATCCGTGTGGGGTTTGAGGTAAGCATAATAAGAGGTATGCCTTGTTCCTTCACAAACCGGACAGCGTGGGTGACCAGCTGTTTGCTGAGTCCTTGTCCCCGGTATTTTTCATCCACTACCACATCTTCAATCCACGCTTTGCCGCCTGTGGGGCTGTGATAGATGCCTACAGTCAGCATTCCCGCAATTTCCTGATCAGCCAGTAAGAAAAACAGATGGGTGTTTTCTTGGGATATGATCTCTCTGAGGGTTGTCCCGGTCAGTTTTACCGGGCGGTTTGTGAGCTGCTCCAGCAGTTTTTGTACTGCATCGGTGTAGGCTGGGATAAAGTCTTTTACTTCTACTATTTCTGTCATTTTTATAGCTGAAATTAGAATCGGCTGTAAATATAGTGATTATTCTCTAGATAACTGATTATTTTTTTATATCTTGCTTACGTTTTAATAATAGATATGACATTATGATTAGACGAGTGGAACTTCAGGATGCCAAAGCCATCACAACGATATACAATGAATATGTCAGGCACAGTGTGGCTACATTTGAAACGGAACCTTTGAGAGAGGAGGATATGCGTAACCGTATTGCCGGAATTGCCGTCCGTTTTCCCTATTTTGTGTATGAGGAAGAAGGGAAAGTAGTGGGTTATTGTTATGCCCATTTGTGGAAGGAGAGGGCTGCTTACAGGCATACGTTGGAAACAACGGTCTATTTAGCTCCCGGATACGAGGGGAAGGGCATAGGCAGGGAGTTGATGGAAAGATTGATTGAAGAATGTCGTAGGGACGGGTATCGTGCACTGATAGCCTGTGTCACAGAGGGAAATGTTGTCAGTGATGCTTTGCATTTGAGGCTGGGATTTAAAAAAGTTTCCCATTTTAAGAAGGTAGGACTGAAATTCGGACGATGGTTGGATGTAGTGGATTACGAGTTGCTGTTATCCTGAAACCACTGTCCGGAATGAACTTTTTAGGGTTATATGGAGTTATAAGCTTGTACCTAAATTAAAATAACCAACTATGACTCAAGTAAACATCAAGAGGGTTTATGATGAACCTTCTGAACAAGACGGCTATCGTGTTTTGGTAGATCGCCTGTGGCCCCGTGGCATGAAGCGGGAATATTTGAAATACGATTATTGGGCAAAAGAGGTCACTCCATCCAATGATTTAAGGAAATGGTTTCATGCGGATATAGAAAAAAGATGGGGGGCTTTTGCAGATATGTATCAAAAAGAATTGAAAGAATCGGATGCCGCTAAAGCGTTCATTGATAAGATAAAAGCTTATTCGAAAGTAACATTACTTTACGCTTCGAAAGAACAGGAGCGAAATCATGCCAATGTATTGAAACATTATTTAGACACACATTTGTAGTTTTTGTGCAAAAAACAAGTATCTTTGCAGCCAATTATGGCTCCCACTTCTAAAAAACAGGGAGTTTTCGTTAAATAATCAATACTAATGAGAGATGCCACCCATGTAAGATGTGTTCATGTATAATGAATGCATCTGTAATTTTGTGTGACATTTCGGGTAAAAAGAGAAAGATTATGATACAAAAGGTTCTAATTGCCAACCGTGGCGAGATAGCCGTGCGCGTTATGCGCTCTTGCAAAGAGATGGGTATCCGCACTGTGGCTGTTTTCTCGGAAGCCGACCGTACGGCGCGTCATGTGATGTATGCAGACGAAGCCTGTCTGATAGGGCCTGCCGCTTCCAAAGAAAGTTATCTGAATATAGATAATATCATTAAAGCTGCAAGGCAACATCATGCCGATGCCATTCATCCCGGTTATGGTTTTTTGTCCGAGAATGCTGATTTTGCCCGCCGGTGCAAAGAGGAGGGGATCATCTTTATCGGCCCTGCCGCCGAGACGATGGAAGCGATGGGTGACAAGATTGCCGCCCGTAAGCGTATGATTGCCGCAGGTGTTCCCGTGGTCCCCGGTACGGAACAGCCGTTGCAAAGTGCCGAAGAGGCGGTACGTATCTGTAATGAAATAGGCTATCCTGTCATGTTGAAGGCTTCTATGGGAGGCGGCGGTAAAGGGATGAGGCTGATACACAGTGAAGATGAAGTGGTGGAGGCATATAACACCGCCCGTTCCGAGTCCATGTCTTCTTTCGGGGATGATACGGTTTATCTGGAAAAATTTGTGGAGGAACCCCATCATATAGAATTTCAAATACTGGGTGACAATCATGGCAATGTAATCCATCTGTTTGACCGCGAGTGTTCTGTTCAGCGTCGCAACCAAAAGATTGTAGAGGAGAGTCCGTCTCCGTTCCTTACTCCGGAACTCCGTCAGGAGATGGGGGAAAAGGCGGTGGCTGCTGCTAGGGCAGTGAACTATTCGGGAGCCGGAACTATCGAGTTTCTGGTGGACAAGAACCGTAATTTCTATTTTCTGGAGATGAACACCCGTCTCCAGGTGGAGCATCCCATTACCGAAGAAGTGGTGGGCGTGGACTTGGTGAAAGAGCAGATCCGCATTGCCAATGATGAAGTGCTGCATTTGAAACAGGAAGAGCTGTATCAGCGCGGTCATGCCATCGAATGTCGTATCTGTGCGGAAGACACGGAGAACAACTTCATGCCTTCGCCGGGTATCATCAAACAGCTGACGGAGCCTAACGGCATCGGCGTACGCATTGACAGCTACGTGTACGAAGGGTACGAGATTCCTGTCTTTTACGACCCGATGATAGGCAAGTTGATCGTGTGGGCCACAACCCGCCAGTATGCCATAGAGCGTATGCGCCGTGTGCTTTACGAGTACAAGATTACGGGCTTGAAGACCAACCTCAGTTATCTGAAACGCATCATGCATACCCCCGACTTTGTGAAGGGTGAGTATAATACCTTATTTATAGAGAAGAACTCCCGTATGCTGCTCCGTGGCAACGGCAACAATGAGGAGATTGAAAACATGGCCATGATCGCCTCTTATATTGACTATCTGATGAATCTGGAAGAGAACAAGAGTCCCCAGCTGTCTGATGCCCGTCCCATCAGCCGCTGGCGTGAGTTCGGCTTGCAGAAAGGAGTGTTGAGAATCTGATTCTTCATTTAATTAAGCAAAAGTATGGAAATACATATTGGAGACCGCGTAGCCGATGTGACGTTGGTGAGCAAGGAAGGAAACAAGGTACAGTTTATGATTGACGGAAAACCGTATGATGTGGATATCGTTATGGCCGAGAACGGAAGCTGTTCCATCCTGCACGATGGCAATTCCTTCAATGCCGAACTGATCCGTGGGGAGGGTGGAAAGAGTTATGATGTGAATATGTTCTACCGTTCCTATCATGTGGACATAGTGGACACCCAGACCAAGTATCTGCGTATGAAAAAGGGCGGCGAGGAGAGACAGGATGACAAGATTGTGGCTCCCATGCCCGGAAAGGTTGTGAAAATTCCCGTCCGGAAAGGTGACCGTCTGTCATCCGGGGATATTGTGGTAGTGCTGGAGGCCATGAAGATGCAGAGCAACTACAAAGTGACCTCGGACTGTACGGTAAGGGATATCCTAGTCAATGAGGGGGATTCCGTCAATGCTAACCAGGTATTAATAGTATTGGATATAATAAAAGAAGATTGATCATGACAAGAGAAGAAATATACAGCCGGTTTGAAGAGCTGGACAAACGCGCGTCGCTGGGCGGCGGTGTGGACAAGATCGAGAAACAACACGCCCAAGGGAAGATGACCGCTCGCGAGCGTATCGGAATGTTGCTGGACAAAGGTACGTTCAATGAACTGGACAAGCTGGTGAATCACCGTTGTACCAACTTCGGCATGGAGAAGAAGCAGATTGCCGGAGATGGTATGGTCACCGGTTACGGAAAGATAGACGGCCGTCCGGTGTTTGTCTATGCATACGATTTCACCGCGCACGGCGGTTCGCTGAGCGAAACCAATGCGGCCAAGATTGTAAAGGTTCAGCAACTGGCTTTGAAGACGGGAGCTCCCGTTATCGCTTTGAACGATTCGGGGGGGGCACGCATACAGGAAGGGGTGAACAGCTTGGCCGGATATGCCTCCATCTTTTATCAGAATACCATTGCATCAGGTGTTATCCCCCAGATTTCCGCTATTCTGGGACCTTGTGCCGGAGGCGCCTGCTATTCCCCGGCACTGACCGACTTTATCTTTATGGTGAAGGAGCAGAGCCACATGTTTATCACGGGTCCGGATGTGGTGAAGACCGTGACTAACGAGGAGGTGGGCAAGGAGGAACTGGGTGGTGCCCAGACTCACAGCGGCAAAAGCGGTGTGACCCATTTTATGTGCGATAATGAGGAGGAAACGCTGATGAGTATCCGCGAATTGCTGAGTTTCCTGCCTTCCAACAATATGGAGGATGCGCCGCTGGTTCCCTGCAACGATGACATCCATCGTCAGGTGGAGGCGTTGCAGACTGTCATTCCTGAAGATCCGAACATGCCTTATGATATAAAGGATATCATCGAACCGGTGCTGGATAACCAGTATTTCTTCGAGGTGATGCCTCACTTTGCTAAAAATGTGGTGGTGGGGTTTGGTCGCCTGGGAGGTCGTTCCGTAGGTATTGTTGCCAATCAGCCCGCCTGGCTGGCCGGCGTCCTTGACATTGACGCCAGCGACAAGGCTGCCCGTTTTATCCGTTTCTGTGACTGCTTTAATATTCCTCTGATCACTTTCGAGGATGTTCCCGGCTTCCTGCCCGGAACGGTACAGGAACACAACGGCATCATCCGCCACGGTGCGAAGATAGTCTATGCATACGCTGAAGCTACAGTGCCCAAGGTTACTTTAATTACCCGTAAAGCTTATGGAGGTGCCTACATTGTCATGTCCAGCAAGCCGACGGGAGCCGATGTGAACCTGGCTTACCCACAGGCGGAAATAGCCGTCATGGGTGCAGAAGGGGCAGTGAATATCCTTTACCGCAAGTCTGCTCCGGAAGAGAAAGCTGAGATCATCAAGGAATACGAAGATAAATTCTCCAATCCTTATCGTGCGGCAGAACGTGGTCTGATTGATGAGGTGATTATGCCCCGTGACACTCGTTACAAACTTATTCAAGCTTTGGAAATGTGTCACAATAAAAACCAAAGCAATCCGCCTAAGAAACATGGCAATATGCCTTTATGATAAAATCAAGATTCCGTCACAGATTGATCAGATTGACATCGGTCCAATTTAAGCAGTGGGTCCTCAATGGAAATAACCGGTGACAATCTGCGTAACCTGTGGCGGAAAAGCTTTTTATCTCGTCTCTTTGCTATTCTTTATTCAGCCATGCATTGATTTGTGTCTTGATTTCTTCTTGTGTGTCGGTGTCAAAGCTGCCGATACGGGTGGTATGGCTGCCGCCGGGTAATACATAAACTTTTATGTTTTTCTTGTTCTTCAGCCAAGTGACACCCGAAGCTGTCCAAGGATCATCGCCGCCATAAATATAGATCATTTCGGGATCATTCTCTTTCAGGAATTTTACCACCTTATTATATAGTGTCTTGTCAAATTTGAGATTTGACAGTTCGGGCGGTAACATTACCTTATGAAGATAGTCACGGCTGCTCTTTATCGTCAGATACTTTTTGAAAGGTTTGATGTCATATCCGTAATACCCCAGTTCTTTGGCCGCTTGCACATTAAAGGAAGGGTAGGGAGATTGTTCGGAGAAATAATCCGGTTCACAAATAGCTATGAAATGCTTGAATAGCGTGTGGTCATCGGCATTTGTTTCCGGAATCTTATTTACAGGAGTTCCCCATTGCCATAGGGCAAATGAGTATTCCAATACATTGAAGTCGTATACTTCGGCTATAGGAATGCGGAAGGTATATCCTTTATCCGAGCAATATTTTTCGAACATCGGTAGCAGCCGGCTCTTGCGTTTAAGTACTTCCAGTTGAAAGTTTTCAACTCGTTTACGGTTTTCGGGAGTCGAAACTTTATTGGCAATGAACGGTTCGTGACGACCGTCCTCCAATGATTGGTTGAGGGGGGCTACGTAAGGTACGGAGATATCCACATCATCGGGAAAGTAAGTGCGGTAGAACATCGTAGTCTGTCCGCCTTTGCTGATTCCGGTAGCTATCCATTTCTCATCGTATAGTTGTTTCAAGGTCGTGGTTACATGATGCAAATCATACAGTGAATTTTCAACCGTGAGATAATCCCAGTTGCAGGGCTTCGGCATGGACTCACCAAAATAACGGTATTCCACGAATACCAGATTGGCGTTGAATAATTTGGATAACTCTTCTTGATAACGCGGATGGGTGGCATAATGGGCGGCATAGCCTTCGGTAACCAGTACGGTAGGGCGGTCAAAACCTACATGCGAGAGAATAACCCTTTGCTTGAAATTCCCTGCTTCGGGGTGATGCGGATCCAATAGTTGATTAATGAAGAATACATATTTCTCCGGATAGGCATCACTTTGCATTGGTTTAATGTCACTGATGTCCGGAAGATTTTGAAGTCTTTTCTGTAATTCAGTGGGAGGAGCTGCGGCCTGGGCCATTTGTAAAGGCAATAAGACAGCCAGTATTGCCCATACCATAAAAGAGAGTGTGTGTTTCATCGTTTATAAATGGTTTAATAACTAATGGGCAACAAAAATAGTATTTTATTTCGATATTGTCGGGTAATCTTTTATCTTTGTGTTACTTAATAAAGCTGAGAAATATGTTTTTTCTTCATCGTATATGGAATTGGTGCAGTCGCTTCCGTCACCGTTGTGGTTACGGAGTACACTCTCCGTCTGATTTTTTTCTGATTACTTCTGTTGTTTATGAAAAATATCACTACTATGCTTATCGGGTATTGAAGGAAAGGGGATTTCCTGCTTATTTGCCACATTATCGAAGGAAAGTGAACCGTTTGCTATTCCGGTTGGTTAATTATTTCAGACCAAAGTCGTTGATTGAAGTGGGGATTGGTAATGGGGCATCCATAGGATATATGCGGGCTGCGTGTCATACTATGGACTCCGTCACCTTGAAAGGCAGGGATTGGGCAAAGACTTCCCGGCAACTGGAGGAGAAACTGGCGGAGGTGCATACATTAGATTGTCTGCATATAGGGCATACTCCTTTTTATAAAGAAGTTTTTGAACTGGTACTTCCTTATGCCGGACCTCGTAGTTGCTTTATTGTCGGAGGAATTCATGAATCGAAGGAAAAACGGAAATGGTGGGAGCAAATTGTAGCCAGTGAGTCGACGGGTATCACTTTTGATTTGTATGACATAGGGTTGGTCTTTTTTGATAAAGCGAGATATAAACAGCATTATATTGTAAATTTTTTATAACCGGAACCATGAAGAAAAGCATGATATACACCAAAACAGGTGATAAGGGAACCACATCATTGGTAGGTGGTACCCGGGTGCCGAAAACGCATATACGGCTTGAAGCCTATGGCACAGTGGATGAATTGAACTCCTATTTGGGATTGTTGCAAACGTATTTGACGGATGAGGAGGATAAACAAATCATTTTTCGTATACAAAATAAATTATTCTCTGTCGGTTCGTATCTGGCAACGGATCAGACACAGACCAAGTTGCGTATGGAAAGTCGTATAGAGGATGAAGACATCCGGATGTTGGAGCAGGCAATTGACGTAATTGACAATGAACTTCCTCCTTTGAATGCTTTTATTCTGCCGGGGGGTGACCGTGGAGCAGCCGTTGGACACATTTGCCGGACGGTGTGTCGCCGTGCCGAGCGACGCATTCTTGCATTGGCTGAAGAATGTGACATAGATGCCCGTGTAACAGCATTTGTCAACCGTTTATCTGATTATTTATTCATTTTGACCCGAAAGTTAAATCATTTAACTAAAACGGATGAAATTTTTTGGGATAAAAGTTGCAAATGAAATAATTTATTATACTTTTGCGGCTAATTAGAGAACGAAAGAAAAGTATTTACTTAAAAAATAAGAAAACTATGTACTGGACATTAGAATTGGCCTCGAAGTTAGAGGATGCTCCCTGGCCTGCTACAAAGGATGAGTTGATTGACTATGCAATGCGTTCGGGCGCTCCGTTGGAAGTAATCGAAAACTTGCAAGAGATGGAAGATGAAGGCGAAATCTATGAAAGTATAGAAGATATTTGGCCGGATTATCCGAGCAAAGAGGATTTCTTTTTTAATGAGGAAGAATATTAGAAAGAGAACATGGCGGACAGAATAAAAAATTCTGTCCGTTTTTTGTTTGATATTTCTTCTTGGAAGGGGGGATTGGAAAGCGTAATGTAACTTTCCTGGGAGATTGAACATTATACATGGAAAAAGTGTTTATCTTTGTGGCGTAAACTAAAAATAGACAAACATGAAAAAGATTATTAGTGTATTAATGGTAGCTGTATGTTTGATGATGGCTGCTCCTGCTCAGGCTCAGTTGCACTTTGGAGTAAAAGGTGGTTTGAATATTTCAAAATTGAGTTTTTCAAAGGATGCTTTTAAAGGGGATAATAAGACTGGTTTTTTTGTGGGTCCGATGGCTGAATTCACCCTGCCTATTATCGGGATAGGGGCAGATGTTGCCGCTTTATATTCTCAGACAGACTTAGGGGTCGATGGAGAGAAAACAATGAAGTTAAAGACATTTGCAGTTCCTGTGAATTTGAAATGGTCCTTTGGCCTTGGTAGCATGTTGGGTGCTTATATTGCTGCAGGTCCCCAGTTTGATTTTAATATTGGCAATAAAACATGGACGCGTGAATTGTCATTGAAAAAATCTACAACCAGTTTCAATGTAGGAGCAGGTCTTAAATTGATACGTCATTTACAGTTAGGGGTTAATTATAATTTTGCTCTGAGCAAGACTGGTACTTATGAATATTATACAGAGGGTGGATCGGGTGATGGACACCATTCTGTTAATATAAAGAACAACACTTGGCAAGTTTCTTTGGCATACTTGTTCTAGACAACCTTATTTAATAAAAGATAAAAAGGAGGCATTCTTCACTGAATGCCTCCTTTTTTGTAATTTTGCACCATGAAAAAATTCGTAGATGTCATAGTTCCATTACCTATTGCCAACCAATACACTTATTCCCTTCCTCAGGAGATGGAAGAGATGGTACAGATTGGTTGTCGGGTGGTTGTTCCGTTTGGAAAGAAAAAGTTCTATACGGCAATAGTGACAAATGTACATTATGCGGCCCCGGAGGGGTATGAAACGAAGGATATAGCTGAAGTGCTGGATTCATCTCCGGTACTGTTACCGAAACAATATGAGTTCTGGCAATGGCTGGCGGAATATTATCTTTGTACATTAGGAGATGTGTACAAGGCGGCTATCCCTTCGGGTATGAAACTGGAAAGCGAAACGTTGGTGGAATATAATCCCGATTTTGAAGCCACTGCACCCTTACCGGAGAAAGAGCAGAAAATTCTGGATTTGTTGAGCCGGGATACAGAACAGTGTGTAACCCAGTTGGAAAAAAACAGCGGACTGAAAAATGTGTTGACTGTCATCAAGTCTTTGTTGGACAAAGAGGCCATCTTTGTCAAGGAGGAACTGAAACGTAATTACAAACCGCGTACAGAGGCAAGGGTGAGGTTGGTGAACGGAGAAGCGGATGAGGCTTACTTACAACGGCTGTTCAATGAATTGTCACGTGCTCCTAAACAATTGATGATATTAATGAAGTATGTGGAATTGTCCGGTTGGGTAGCCAGAGGGTATGCTTTAAAGGAAGTAACAAAGAAAGAGCTGCTTGAAAAGTCTGGAGGGTCTGCGGCCGTTTTTAACGGATTGGTCGAAAAGAAAGTCTTTGAGGTCTATCATCAGGAGATAGGACGTTTGGATAAAGGAATTTCGGATACCGGTGATATTAATCCGCTGAATATTGCGCAGCAACAGGCTTATGGCAACATTCTTCAATGCTTCAGAGAGAAAAATGTGTGTCTTCTGCATGGCGTTACATCCAGTGGCAAGACGGAAATTTATATCCACCTCATTCAGGAGGTGCTGAAAACAGGAAAGCAGGTCTTATATTTGCTTCCGGAAATTGCACTGACCACTCAGATAACTGAGCGTTTGAAAAGAGTGTTCGGACATCGGCTGGGTATTTATCATTCCAAGTTTCCGGACGCTGAGCGGGTGGAGATATGGCAGAAACAGTTGGGAGAGAAGAGCTATGATGTGATTCTCGGAGTTCGTTCCTCTATTTTTCTGCCTTTTCGTAACTTGGGGCTGGTCATCATAGATGAGGAACACGAGAATACGTATAAACAGCAAGACCCTGCCCCACGTTACCATGCCCGTAGCTCAGCCATCATGCTGGCCTCTATGTTCAAGGCGAAAGTGCTGCTGGGGACGGCTACTCCTGGTGTGGAAACTTACTTTAATGCTACCTCGGGAAAGTATGGCTTGGTAGAATTGAAAGAAAGATATAAAGATATCCGGCTTCCTCATATAGAACTGGTTGACATCAAGGAACTGGCGCATCAGAAGCGGATGCAGGGCCCTTTCTCACCGGCGCTGGTCAAGCAGATAAAAGAGGCATTGGAGTGTAAGGAGCAGGTTATCCTGTTTCAGAACCGTCGCGGTTTCGCTCCGATGATAGAATGTCATACCTGCGGCTGGGTTCCTAAATGCAAGAACTGTGATGTGAGTCTGACGTATCATAAGGGGCTGAACCAGCTGACTTGCCATTACTGTGGATATACCTATCAAGTTCCCCGTTCCTGCCCGGCGTGCGGCGGAGTGGAATTGATGCATCGCGGTTTCGGTACAGAGCGTATAGAAGATGATATAAAACTGATATTTCCCGAGGCGAAAGTCGCCCGGATGGATTTGGATACCACCCGTACCCGTACCGCATACGAGAAAATTATCGCGGATTTTGAACAGGGCAAGACCGATATCCTGATTGGTACGCAGATGGTGTCCAAAGGATTGGACTTTGATCATGTCAGTGTGGTGGGGATTCTGAATGCGGATACGATGTTGAACTTCCCGGATTTCCGGAGCTATGAGCGTGCTTTCCAACTGATGGCCCAAGTAGCAGGACGTGCCGGGCGTAAAAATAAGCAAGGACTGGTTATCCTTCAGACCAAATCGCCCGATTTACCCGTTATTCATCAAGTGATGCATAATGACTATGAGCAGTTATATTATGACCAATTGGCAGAACGGCAGATGTTCAAATATCCTCCTTATTATCGTTTGATTTATGTATATCTGAAACACCGCAAAGAGGATATTCTGGATTTGGCGGCGGATACCATGGCGGCACAGCTCCGTTCCGGATTGGGCGACAGGGTATTGGGCCCGGACAAACCGCCGGTGGCCCGTATCCAGACCTTATTTATAAAAAAAATGATTGTGAAAGTGGAGCAGAATGCTTCTATAAAGAAAGTGCGTGATTATCTGCTTGCCGTACAACGTGCCATATTGGAAGATGAACGTTTCCGTTCGTTGTTAGTTTATTATGATGTAGATCCACAGTAACCGGTCCATGCACTGGACGATAATAGAAAAGATAAACGAAAATAAAGATGAAGATAGAATTAGACGTACATACCCATACCATTGCCAGCGGGCATGCATTCAGTACTTTACAAGAAATGGCGCAAGCTGCCGCCGATAAGGGATTGAAGGTTTTAGGGATAACGGAACATTCGCCCGGTGTTCCCGGTACTTGCCATCCTATTTATTTTAGAAACTTGCATGTGGTTCCCCGCCGGATGTATGGGGTGGAGCTGTTGTTGGGGGCTGAGATTAATATTCTGGATGGTAAAGGAAACCTCGATTTGGACGAGGATTATATGAAGATGCTTGATATCCGTATTGCGGGTATCCACTCTTTATGTTATGAATATGGAACGATAGAAGAAAACACCCATGGAATGGTACAGGTTATCAGCAATCCTTTTATTCATATTATCAGTCACCCCGGAGACGGTACGGCGGCGTTACATTTTGAACCGATGGTATTGGCAGCCAAAGAACACCATACTTTATTGGAAATAAATAACAGTTCTTTAAAACCCACCCGTAACAAACCCAATGCCCGTGAGAACAACCTCACCATTCTCCGTTTATGCAAGAAATATGAAGTTCCGGTCATTTTGGGAAGTGACGCGCATATTTCGTTTGATATAGCCCGTTACGATAATTTGTATGAATTGTTGCAGCTTACCGGGTTTCCTGAAGAGCTGATCATGAACCGTGATGTGAAATCATTTAAAGAATACCTTCATTTGTAGATTATATATGAAAAGAATACTTTTTGTCTGCCTCGGTAACATTTGCAGGTCTTCTTCGGCAGAAGAAGTGATGCGTACTCTCATAAAGAAAAAAGGACTGGAACACGAGATAGAGGTGGATTCTGCCGGAATCCTGAGTTATCATAGAGGGGAATTGCCCGACAGCCGTATGCGGATGCATGCTTCCCGCCGCGGTTACAATCTGACCCATCGTTCCCGTCCTGTCTGTACGGAGGATTTCTATCATTTTGATATGATCATCGGCATGGACGACCGTAATATAGAGGACCTGATGGAGCGTGCTCCCGATCTGGAAACGGAAAAGAAAATCCATCGCATGACGGATTATTGCCGCACCAAAGTGGCAGACTATGTTCCCGACCCTTACTATGGCGGTGCGCAAGGGTTCGAGAACGTGCTTGATATACTGGAAGATGCTTGTGCAGGATTGCTTACTTCCTTAGTTCCGGGTAACTGATTCGGGTGTGATACATCGTTTTCAGCTTTTCTTTAAACAGTGCTTTGACTGTTGCTATATCCTTGAACGTAATAGGGCATTCTTTGAAATACCCCTCAGATACCTGTGTGTCAATAATCTTATCTACCAGTGTGCTGATGCTTTCTTCCGTGTACTCCGGCAGGCTGCGTGAAGCCGCTTCTACAGAGTCGGCCATCATCAGGACGGCCTGTTCCTTGGTGAACGGGTTCGGACCGGGGTAGCGGAACTTTTCCTGATCCACTTCTTCGTCAGGATGTTCGTTTTTATATGAAATGTAGAAATACTTCGTCAGTCCCCGTCCATGATGGGTACTGATAAAGTCTTTGATCACTTTGGGCAGATTATGCTTTTCCGCCAGTTTCAGCCCGTCGGTGATATGACTGATGATAACCTGGGCGCTTTGTTCATAACTTAAACTCTTGTGCGGGTTGACTCCCGACTGGTTTTCTGTGAAAAAAGCCGGATTCACCATTTTACCGATGTCATGATATAATGCTCCCGTACGCACCAGCTGGCTTTTACCTCCAATCTTGTTTGCCGCCGCAGCAGCCAGGTTTGCCATCTGCAATGAGTGTTGGAAAGTGCCCGGAGCTACTTCGGACATTTCCCGAAGCAAGCTATTGTTGATATTTGACAGTTCCACCAAAGTCACATCTGAAGTAAAACCGAATATTTTCTCCAAAAGGAACAGTAACGGATAAGCGAACAGCAGTAAGATACCGTTGATCATAAAATAGATGTACATGCGCGTATTCAGCTTGGTCAAATCATCTTCATGAATCAGCTCGAAAGCAAAATATAATAAAGCGTAACTGATAAATACAACCAAAGCCGTCCGTAACAATTGCGACCGTTGGGACAATTCTCTCAAACTATAGATCGCCACCATTCCTGCCACTACCTGTAACAAGATAAACTCATGTGGAAAACGTAAAGTGATGGAGCAAAGCAAAATGATAGTGACATGTGCCATGAATGCCGTTCTTGAGTCAAGGAAAACACGGACTATAATCGGAATCATGGCAAATGGAACCACGTAAATACTTGACAAGTTCTGTTCCACCATAATGGAAGACAGGACGGGGAAGAACACAATCAGCGCAAATAGCAGGGTGAGTGTTCCTTTCCGTTCATAATAATCTGCCCGGAACAACTCCAGATAGGCCATGAAGCAGAACAGGAAGATTCCTACATATAATATTTGTCCGGCCAATGTCAGTCTTTTCTCTTGTACCGAGTCGCTACGTTTTTCCCATTCCTTGCGTAAGGATTCCAATATGTTGTAAGTCTGCTCATCAACAATTTCTCCACGGTCAATAATCTTTTGTCCGTTCAGCACAAAGCCGTTTGCCCATGAAATATTAGAGAGCAGGTCTTTTTGCGCCGCCTCGGACTTTTCTTCATCATAAACCAGATTAGGTGTAATGTAATCATTCAGATTACATTGTTGTAATATCTTCTTTTTGTAGTGGGTGGTATCCGCATTCAGCAAATATTCATAGGCTTCCTTCACGGTGTACAATTGGTCGATAAAACGGCTTGTCGCTACATTCTTGTCTACCAGCCGTATGGCAATGATACTGTCTTCCTCCATACGCTTCAAGTCATTTCCGGCAATGATTCCGTCCTCATACAGTGCCTTTAATGTGCGTTCAATATAACGTACATAGTCTGTGCCCGGCAGTGAATGGCGTAAGGTCTTGTTGTAATCCTCCCTTAATTTGGAAAGGACATTTTTTTCGGCTTCCTTGTCTATCTGGAAATAAGGTTGATAGTCTGCCAGGATGCTGTCCTGTTCCTTTTGTACTTGTATGTCGTTTTTGTAAATCGGAAAATCAAATGATGCCTGTAACAGTCCGTATTTCCAAGGCTTGTTTATATCAAATTGATAGTTGAACTTTCCTTCATTGGGTAAAAAGTAGACTATCACTGATACTGTGGCAATGAAAATAAGGCTTTTATAAATCAAATTTTTATATGAAAACCGTTGGTTGGTCTTGAAACTTCTCATAATCGTATATTTTTGCGCGCAAAATACGAAAAAATCGGGAAATTTAGATTAATTTTGCGGCGTATTTTATATAAAACAACAATGTCAGAAAGAAAAGTAAGAGTTCGTTTTGCTCCGAGCCCGACGGGAGCGTTGCATATCGGCGGTGTGCGCACAGCCTTGTATAACTATCTGTTTGCTCGCCAGCATGGTGGAGATTTAATTTTCCGTATAGAAGATACCGACTCAAATCGCTTTGTTCCGGGTGCGGAAGAATATATCATTGAGTCGTTTAAGTGGTTGGGGATAAACTTCGACGAAGGAGTCAGCTTTGGTGGTAACTACGGCCCCTACCGTCAGTCTGAACGTCGTGATATTTATAAGAAATATGTACAGGTGTTGCTTGACAGCGGTAAGGCGTATATTGCTTTCGATACTCCGGCGGAGTTGGACGCCAAACGTCAGGAAATCTCTAATTTCCAGTACGATGCTTCTACCCGTATGTCTATGCGTAACTCTTTGACTCTGCCGAAAGAAGAAGTGGATGCACTGATTGCCGATGGGAAGCAATATGTGGTACGTTTCAAGATTGAACCGAATGAAGATGTACACGTACATGATATTATCCGTGGCAAGGTAGTGATCAATTCTTCCATTTTGGATGATAAAGTTTTATATAAATCGGCGGATGAACTGCCTACTTATCATTTGGCAAACATTGTGGACGACCATTTGATGGAAGTTTCCCATGTAATCCGTGGTGAGGAATGGTTGCCTTCCGCTCCGTTGCATGTCCTGCTGTACCGGGCTTTCGGCTGGGCGGATACCATGCCCGAGTTCGCACATCTTCCCTTGTTGTTGAAACCGGATGGTAACGGTAAACTGAGCAAGCGTGATGGTGACCGTCTTGGCTTCCCTGTTTTCCCGTTGGAATGGCACGACCCCAAGACCGGTGAGGTGTCTTCCGGTTATCGTGAGTCGGGTTACCTGCCCGAAGCTGTTATCAATTTCCTTGCCCTGTTGGGATGGAATCCGGGAAATGACCAGGAACTGATGTCCTTGGATGAACTGGTGAAGCTTTTTGACCTGCACCGTTGCAGCAAAGCCGGGGCAAAATTCGACTTTGAAAAAGGAAAATGGTTTAACCATGAATATATATTGAAGAAAAGCAATGAGGAAGTAGCCGGGCTTTTCATGCCGATCTTGAAAGAGCATGGCATTGAAGCTCCTATGGATAAAGTGGTGACCGTGGTAGGCTTGATGAAAGATCGTGTAAGTTTTATCAAGGATTTGTGGGAAACTTGCAAATTCTTCTTCGTCGCTCCTACGGAATATGATGAGAAGACCCGTAAAAAACGTTGGAAAGAGGACTCTCCCGAACGTATGCTGGAGTTGGCGGACGTATTGGAGGCCTTGGACGACTTCTCGCTGGAGAATCAGGAGGCTGTGGTCATGAAATGGATAGAAGATAAAGGTTATCACTTGGGTAATATAATGAATGCTTTCCGTTTAACCTTGGTAGGCGAAGGTAAAGGCCCGCATATGTTTGATATTTCAGCCGTTTTAGGGAAAGAAGAAACATTGCGACGCATTCGTCGGGCTGTGGAAGTGCTCAAGTAATAGCCGGTAGTTATGATTTATAACCTAGTCATCTATATTTATCTATTCGGGGTGAAGGTTGCCGGCCTGTTCAGCGCCAAGCCCGCCAAAATGGTGAAAGGACACCGGGAAGTATTTGATATCTTGCGTAACAAGATAGACAAAAATGCCCGTTATATTTGGTTTCATGCAGCTTCATTGGGGGAGTTCGAACAGGGACGCCCTTTGATAGAACGTATCCGTAAGGAGCATCCCGAATATAAAATATTGCAGACTTTCTTTTCTCCCTCAGGGTATGAAGTGAGAAAGAACTACCAGGGGGCAGACCTTGTCTGCTATCTGCCTTTCGACACTCCGCGTAATGTCCGTCGGTTTGTAGAATTGGCTAATCCCTGTATGGTATTTTTTATCAAGTACGAATTTTGGCAGAATTACTTGAATGAGTTGCATAGGAGAGGTATTCCCACCTATAGCGTATCTTCCATTTTCCGTCCCAATCAGATTTTTTTCCGTTGGTATGGGAAGAGATATAGTGAGGTGCTGAGGACTTTTGCTCATTTGTTTGTACAGAACGAAGTTTCCAAAGAATTGCTGGCGACAATTGGCGTGACCGATGTGACAGTTGTGGGCGATACTCGTTTTGACCGCGTGCTGGATATCTGCCATCAAGCCAAGCAGCTTCCGCTGGTGGAGAAGTTCAAAGGTGATTCGTTGACTTTTGTTGCAGGCAGCTCATGGGGACCGGATGAGGATATTTTTATCAAGTATTTCAATGAGCATCCTGAGATGAAGCTGGTTATTGCTCCTCATGTGGTGAGCGACAGTCATTTGAAGGAGATTTTAGATAAGGTGAAACGTCCGTGCATCCGCTATACCGAGGCTACGGAAGAAAATGTGACACAGGCCGATTGTTTGATTATCGACTGTTACGGACTGCTGTCCTCCATTTACCGATATGGTGAGATTTCGTATATTGGGGGTGGCTTTGGAGTTGGAATTCATAATGTGCTGGAAGCGGCTGTATATGGTATTCCTGTGATATTCGGACCTAACAACAAGAAATTCCGCGAGGCGCAACATTTGTTGGAGCAGAAAGGCGGTTTTGAAGTAACCGGTTATGATGATTTTAAACGGTTGATGGACAAATTCCTGTCGGATGAGGCTTATTTGCAACAAGCAGGGAAAGCTGCCGGAAATTATGTGAACCATAATGCCGGAGCATTAGAAAAGATAATGAAAGATATCACTCTCTGAATGTTTCAAGGTGATTTGAGTATATGCAGGTTATAGAGAAGATTTGGCTCTATAACCTGTTTTTTTTCCTTCAAATCCTTCATTTTAAGATAATTTATTGTTAATCAGTTGGTTATAATGATTTCCTTCATCCGGATATAAATCCTTCAGCCTGCTGAAATGAGGGCTTGTCCGGCTTTGGGGCCAGCAGAAATTTAGTGGGGATTTATTTCATGCGATTGTTTGTGATACCCTGTACGAGCGTTCGTAATTTTATGTATGGTTTGTATGGCAGGCAAAAGTAAGGATTGGGATTGCATATATGCCCTCACTTTAGCATTTCGACTTGTTGCTATATACCATACATGTAGTCAGATGTATATCTTCCTGCCCATATGCTGTTTCGCTTTTTTTAAAAGAAGGCTGTCTGGGGATTTTTCCTCCCTACGTAAGGAATGCGTAGCCTTGTAGTCAGCTTCATCCTTAAAAGATCTTATCCATATCTCTAACCCTTTCCCGCCGTATGGTTAAGGGTTTTCTTCCTGCCTGTTTTATCTCCGCAAGCCTTTGGAGTTGACTCCATAGTCTTGGGAGATAACTCCAAAGCTTATGGAGATAACTCCAAAGGCTATGGAGATAGAATACATTCGTATAAAAAGGTTTAATCAGGAGATAGAAAAGGTTTATGCAACAGGGCCCGATCTATTGTTATTTCCACAATAATCCCAAATGCTCCCGGACTTTTATAGTAGAACTTTTTAAAAAAACTGGTTGGCGGTTTTCTCTTTGATGAAATAAAAAAAGTTAAAAGGATGAACTTTTCTTCTTTTAAAGCTAACATGAACTCTTTATAAGAGGAAATCTTCTGTTTTTCAGTTTGTTATGCTTCGCTTTTACATGAACCGATTTATATATCTCTTGATAAGAGATATATATTTTCTGTGCAAAAATAAGCAAAGTTTTGAGAACTAATACATTTTTGGCAAAAAAAATAGGAATTTATATAAAAAAATAGTTCTCTCATTTATTTATATTCTTCTTTATTTCGTTTCAACAGCTCTGTAATATGTTGATATAATGTGTGTTAATACATTTTGTAGATCTCTTATCAAGAGATCTACAAAAATGTCGTTTTTAAGACCTTTTTATATATGGAATATATCTGGTCTTTGAAGCGGTATAATTAAATGAAAACAACATAAAGCAGATGGAATATCTATTTCTGAGACGTAAACGCACGACCGCTACTTCCGAGCGACAGAAGACTTTGCTTTTCAAGGCTGCCGAGCGGCAATGGAAAGAGGAGTTTGCCGGAAAGGAAACAGACATTCGCAAGGTGGATTGTAATATATATAAAGGTATATTGTACCAGCTTGAGATACGTCAGGTATTTCTTGACACCTCGCTTTCTCTGAAGAAACTGAGTGCACTGCTTGAAACAAACCAGACCTATCTGAGCAATGTGGTGAACAAATACTTCGGTTGTAATTTGAAGGAACTTGTGAACACGTATCGTGTGGAATATGCCAAAGAACTTCTCTGTTCCCGACGTTGTGCGCTGACTGAGCTGCCTTGCAGTTGTGGCTTTGCTTCGAAAAGTGCTTTCTACTCTGCTTTCAGCCGTATTGTCGGGGTATCACCTTTGTCATATCAGACTCAAGAAAGGAGGAGGCATCATTTGCAGGCAGTAAACTAGCTAAGCTATTAATAATGAAATTAATATGTATAACCAATTTTAGTTTTTTAAATTTATAAATTTAAAGTTTTTCTATTATGAACAAAAAGTTTTTAAGTGCAATCCTGTTCGGAGCCTTAATGGTGACCTCGACAGGAACATTTGTGTCTTGTAAGGACTATGATGATGACATTGACCGCATCGACAAGGAATTGAGCGAAGTCAAGGAAACCATTGCAAGTCTTGACTCGGCAATTAAGGCAGGTAAATTCGTTCAGTCATGTAATGAGGTTACCGGTGGATATGAACTGGTTTTCACTGACGGTTCCAAAATTACTATCAAGAATGGTACGAATGGAACAGATGGAGCAGCCGGTACTACTGTTATCCCTGAATTCCGTGTGGAAGGTAATTACTGGCAGGTCAGCACAGACAAAGGTGCTACTTGGGTGGATGTGAAAGATACCGAAGGTAACAAAGTTCCGGCCAGAGGTCAGGATGGTGAAGCTGCCGGTTCAAACGTGTCTTGGGTGACAGTGGATGGTGTGGAATACATCAAGATCGGTGACAAAGTTACTGATTTGAAGCAGAACAATGAATTTCCTAACATTGCTGTAGATGCTGAAAGCAAGACTGTAATCGTGACTATCGACGGACAGAACTATACTTTGCTGCAGGAAGGTTCTGCATTCAAAGGGTTACAGACTGTAGTTTACAGAAAACAGGCTGTTAATGATGCCGAAGATGTTTGTAAAGCTTATGATATCTATTGGATGGAAAATGAAGGAAGTCTTAACCCAGATAAGGATGTCTTGTTTGCATCTGTTCCTGCTTATGCTTCATTCAAGGTATATCCGGGTGATTTCTCATTGAATAATGCGAAATTCTCCTTTGTTGATACGTATCAGGTTCGTAGTGTCGCTCCTGCTTTGACCTATATGGAAGGTTCTGCAAAATTAGAAAACGGTATTTTGAGCCTTGCTATTTTGCCGAATGAAGGTATTGGAAATAATACCTATGCAACCTCATTGGATGTAACTATGTATGGTCAATATACATCAGCTTCCGATTATTTCACGGTAAGTAGAACACATGCATCTGTAAAGAGCATTGTAAATGCTTTTACCTCTACTAATATGAAAGAAGATAAATACCCTGCAATAATCAATGCAGATGGTGCTTCTTATGATGGTAAATCTTATGGATGCTTTGACTATCAAGGTGTTTATAATGTAAATGATTCTATTGACGCTTACATTTTCGGAGCAGCAAAAGTATGGTTGAAGTCAACCAATATTTCATATACCAGAGTGTTTAGATTGTTGGATCAGAATGAGGATTATACATTTAATGAACAACCTATTAAAACTCGTCAGGGTATCTTTGATTTTAAAGATAATGTTTTGTCTGTAAAATCGACTAACCAGGCGTCTGCTATTGATGAATACGCTGCGATAGAAGTGACTACTACAGTTAAACCACAGGAAGAAGGTGTTAAAGAATACGAGGTGAAGAATGTAGTCTTCATCAAGGCTGTTCGTCCTGCTGTTAATCCTGTATTTGGAACCGTTGCTTTGAAACCGTTGGATGCTAAGGAAAACTTTACATTTGCATACAATAGCTCACAGGCCCGGATCATTACTTTGGATGTCCGTAACTTTGAGGCTGCTATTGAAGGTCGTGATGTTATTTCTAATAAAAATAAGGAATATTGCACATTCATTACATTGAACAAGCCTGTATATGATGCTGGTGGCAAGTTAATGAAATATGAATCAATATCTGATGACTGTAATCAATATTATCAAGATAACAATTTGTCGACTACTATTCCTGCAAAGGTTACAGACTTGGCAAAAGCTCTTGAAACGGTTAAAAATGAGGCTGTCTTGTATTATAAGAACGGTGGAAACAATGCCGATAAGGACTCTTTGTTCTTGATTTTGACACCGGGTGCTAACTTTGCACAATTCAAGAATATGTCATTGCTAGCCGGAGCTTCTTCTTATGGACTCTTTGGTTGGGGAGCTACTGAGAAGATGACTAACGGAGTGAACACACCGTATGCAGTTTACAACAGCTTCGTAAACAAGCTGTTTAAGGTTTCTGTAGATAACTTCTCTGTAACCTATAACTTTGATTGTCCTATCAAGGATGAATATAAGAGTCGTACTATTATCGGTACATGGACAAAAACTGGCGGTGCTTATAGCAAATTCATCATGGAATCTAACTACTTCGACAAGATGTACAATGTTGTTCCTGAAGATGCGACAGTTGAGTTTGAATTGGATTATAAGAAGCAGAATGCTTATGTTCAGGAGATGATGAAAGAACAGAACGGTATCAAGAATATTGAATGGACTAGCACTAATCAGATTGTCTTTACTCCGCGTGTAGATTTGGCTAAGGTTGGAACTTTGAAAGTTGATATCTATGATGCTACTGCCGGTTCTGCTAAGCGTGTATTGTTTGCGACTGAAGACTGGAAGGTGGAACAACCTATCTTGGCATTCACTGATGTTGTTGATTTGAAGTATAATAATCCGGCATTGGCTACAAACGATCAGATTAAGATTATTGATTTGATTAATGCATTGAATGTTAAGGCAACAGAAGCTTCTTATAAAAAATGGACAAACTTGACATTGAAAGATGCTGTTGGCAATACATTGGTAAAATACGATGTCACTAAGATTGCTGCTGAAGAAACCATAGCTGAAACATTGTATAGAAAAAATGCTGCCGGTAATGCTGTTGCTGAAGCTACAGGATTGGAAATTTCTTTGGATGAGAATGAAACAGACTTTACTTATGATGCAGCTACTGCAACTCTTACTTGGAAGGGAACTCCGGAAGGTACAGTATATACTCATGATGTAAACTTGAATATTACTTATACTCATAACTGGGGTGTTGTAACCAAGACATTCAAGGTAACTGTAACAAGAAAAGTACAGTAAACATTCGGGCTAAGATAGAAAGTATAGTTTAAATTTGATATGCTTTCTTCTTGATAACTTCAAGCGAGGAGGGGATATGAATCTGATTACAGAAGAATATCCTCTCCTTTTTTATTATAAAAATATATTCTTGATATAATGACGAAATTAGTTCGATGCGGTATAAACTTTTATGCGGATGTAGATAATAAAAAAGCGGTAAATGATAGGGATGCCTTGCAGAACACTAAATTAATGGAACATTATACTCACCTTCTTGGTCAATTACAGTATGAAGGAGCTGGTATCTGGAGCCGTTTTAATATTATGTTCGGAATAAATGTTTCTTTATTCGGATTGGAAACCGTCTTGTTTAACTCTGTATGTCAAACTTCTGAATACCTGACATTTATTATTGCATTTGGCGGATTGTCATTTTCAATATGGTCTATTTACGTAATGCAGAGATTATGGAGTTATCATGAGCACTGGAAGAATATGTTATGTGAAGCGGAAAAGGCTTTTCCGGATGAGTATGTGAAACTTTTCACAAAGATTCCTTCTAATTTGAAAAGAGAGAAAAAGTCTTGGGAGTTATGGCTGAAATCATACACCCAACCTTTTTTTGCTATATTGTCTCTTATTTGGTTGCTTATTATGGTGTTAAACCATGCTATTTATACTGATATGCTGAATAAGGAAAATATTATTCATCACGTGGGTGTGGTGAAAATACAACAGAATGAAAATTTAAAAAATAATGAAAATGAAAAAGATGATGGATTCGACTACTGTGATTATTACTACAACAGATAATAGAGTATTGTTGCAGAAAAGAGATGAGAACCCGGATATAGAGTACCCCGGATATTATTCTCTTGTTTCTGGCTACCTTGAGGAGGAGGAAACCCCTCTAGATGGCATTATCAGAGAACTGAAGGAAGAATTTGAACACAAGAAATCCCAAAAGGTGCATTTTAGTTCTATAACCTATTTGGGGTCTGAGTATAGGGCAGACTATGATAGGTGGGAATATATTCATCATACTTATTTGATGGACGATGCAGCGGATATCCGTATTTTGGAAGGTGAATCTTTTGTCTTGCTGGATATGGATGAGTGTTTGAGATTGGAGAACCTTGCTCCTCATCATAAGTTGTTTTTATTAAAATATCGTGCCGGATTATGTAAAATTGACGTGCGGGAGCAATCAAAAAAAATGTTTGATGAAATAACTGTCAGGGATTTGATAAAAGTGGAATCCGTAGGGGATGTGAAAAATTATAGCTTGCTGGAGGCGGGGACTGGTTTTGTAATTGGCGAGGGTACTACTTTGAGTGCTTCAATTCCAGCGGTGGAAGCCGCTAAATATATAGGATTCTTGCAATTCGTCCCAAAGGTTCTTAGAGGCAATCATTATCATTTTAGAAAGGTGGAATATATGCTTATTTTACAGGGGCGTATGCATGCCACTTTTCAGAAATATGATGATAGTGAGGCTGTAATAGAAGAGATTTGGGAAAAGGGGGATTTGGTACGGACTTTACCGGGGTGCGTCCATACATTAACAGCTTTAGGAGAGTCGAATGTGTTGACTATTGAGTTTTCTCCACAGCCTTATGTTGCGAGGGATGTGTTGATGAATGATAAAAAATAGCTTGAGTATGGGAACCATTGCAGTAACGGGGGCTACCGGTTATTTGGCTGAGAAATTGATAGAACGGTTGATTACCCAAGGACATACTATTCATGCGATAGCCAGGAATGAAGGAAAACTGATTGCTCTGAGGGAGAAATTTAAAAGCGTTCAAATCTTTCCATGCCCCGTTGAAGATTATCTTTTATTGAAAAAGGCATTGAATGGTTGTGATGGGATATTTCATTTGGCTGCGTTTAAAGATGTCATTTTGGCAAAAGAACATCCTCTGAAAGCTGTTCAGACTAATATTCTTGGTACGTTGAATCTTCTTAAAATAACCGTTGAGGAACAGAACATAAAATTTATTCTGGCAACAAGCACTGATAAAGCTGTTCAAGTTTCAGGAACGTATGGGGCTACTAAATTGCTTATGGAGAATCTTTTTGGGGATTTTGAGCAAATAAACGGATCGAATTGCGCTTATAGGATAGTTCGTTATGGAAATGTATTGCATTCTACAGGGTCTGTTTTGGTAAAATGGAAGTATGCATTAGAAAATAGGAAGGAACTTATATTGACAGATCCTGAAGCTACCCGGTTTTTTATTACGTGGGAACAGGCAATAGATGTTATTTTTTCCTGTTTAAATGACGCTCAAAGTGCGGAACCGTTTTATCCGCCTGATATGAAATCGATAAGCTTAGGAATTTTATTGGAACTCACAATAAGAAAGTATGCTAAAACTGTTCCTGACATCAGAGTTATCGGTTTACAAAAAGGGGAAAATAAGCACGAATGTATCACGGCAGACTTAAGCAGTGAATATGCTGAAAGATGGAATAATGAGGAATTATTAAACCTTATCTAGAAAATACTATGAATGATAGATAGTTAAATCTTTCTTTTAAGACGGGGAATTGCAGTATATTGATTACTTTTGTCCTGTATCATAACTTATTAAACCTCGGATAGATATGGGAACAGAAGGCATACAGGATAAATACATCAACCCTTATGCCGATTTCGGCTTCAAGCTGCTTTTCGGCACGGCAATGAACAAGGAACTTTTCGAGGCTGCCGAGATAGCTAAGTTCAATCCTAAGGAATTAGGCGAGTATTGGGAAAGTTTGAAGAATTTCCGTGATTGGTACAGTGTGATGTCCACCCAGTTGAAAAAAGGGCGTGAGGAAGGTCTTAAAGAAGGTCTTGAGCAAGGTCGTAAGGAAGAATGCTTCAAGAATGCAAAAAAAATGAAACAGGCCGGTATTGCATTTGATGTAATTGCACAGGTTACCGGTCTGTCTATAGGGGAAATAGCGTCTTTGTAAGTCGTTTACAGCACCAGTCCGTCCAGCATCTCGATATAAAGCCTTATTGCTTCCTCAATTTCCGAAACCATGATATATTCATCAGCCGTATGTGAACGGGAGGACTTTCCCGGACCGATTTTGACAGACGGGAACTTCATCAACGCCTGATCGGACAAAGTAGGAGAGCCGAAAGGTACACGTCCTAGTTTTACCGCGCGTTTCACAAAGGGATGCTCGGCACTGATATGAGATGAGTTCAAGCGGAAAGAACGGGCTTTCGCCTCGCTTTTTAGACGGGCGCTTATTTCTTTGAATAGTTCTTCGTTAGAGTAACATTCATTACTGCGGATATCCACAACGAAAGTACAAGTATCGGGGATGACATTATGCTGCGTGCCGGCATTTATTTGTGTCACGCTCATTTTGACGGGGCCTAGCAGGGAGGATTCCTTCGGGAATTTATAATCACGGAACCACTGAATGTCTTCCAGTACTTTGTAAATAGCATTCACTCCTTCATTGCGTGCGGCATGTCCGGCTTTTCCGTATGCGGTAACATCCAGCACCATCAATCCCTTTTCGGCAATGGCAGGCTGCATTTCTGTCGGTTCACCCACTATGCCCAAGGTGATGGGAGGTAGTTGGGGCAATACGCTTTCTATTCCGTTTTTTCCGGAAACTTCTTCTTCACATGAGGCAAGAAAGATCAGATTGTATGCCTGCTCGGTTATAGAGAGATGGCGGTACACCTGAAATAAGGATACTACACTGGCGCCGGCGTCATTACTTCCCAAACCGTAAATCTTTCCGTTTTCGGCTTTCGGAGTGAAAGGATGTTTCCGCCATCCGTTTACCGGTTTTACGGTATCGATGTGGGAATTTAGTAAAATAGTCGGTTTGTTGAGGTCGAACATCGGACTGATACACCAAATGTTGTTGCCCGAACGACCGGTCATGATACCTGTTTCTTCAATATAGTTCTGCAGAAAGTCGGCGGCAGCTTCTTCTTCCCGGCTCAATGAGGGGATACCGATTAACGAATTCAGCAATGTGGTTGCTTCGGAAGTGTAATATTCTATATCAATCATCTTGATTTTAATAATTTAATGTGTTGCAAAGATACTATTTTTGCGTGGTAAACGGTGATGAAAAAAGTAGGTAATTAAGTTAGATATGCAACTAAAACTTTTGGCTGATTTCTTCTAACTCTTTGACTGGTTGGGAAAATTAATGCCTGTTTATAGAGGATAATTCCAAATTAAACGATAACTTTGCCGATGAATTAAAAATAAATCTTTGGAATGAGTAGTTCTTTCTTATCTGTCCTGATACAACGTCAGGCAGGGAAATATGGTGATCGTGTAGCGTTGCGTTACCGCGATTATAAAACAGAAACATGGATTCCGGTTTCTTGGAACCAGTTTGCCGCAACTGTAAAAACAGTTTCGAATGCATTGATAGAATTAGGTATAGGCATACAGGAAAATATAGCAGTTTTTTCTCAAAATAAACCGGAATGTCTGTATGTGGACTTTGGAGCTTTTGGGGTACGGGCTGTTACTGTACCATTTTATGCTACCAGTTCCGAGGCGCAGGTACATTATATGGTAGGTGATGCCGAAATACGTTATATCTTTGTAGGTGAACAGTTGCAATATGATGTGGCGTTCCGGGTTATGCAGCTGGGAAGCCAACTGAAACAGATTATAATTTTCGACAAGGAGGTAAAACGTGATGAGCGGGACCAGACTTCCATTTATTTTGATGACTTTCTGAAATTGGGCGAGGCGCATCCGCATCAAGCTGAGGTAGACAAGCGTACTTCAGAGTCGGGTAATGGTGATCTTGCCAATATTCTTTATACCAGTGGAACAACCGGAGACAGCAAGGGGGTGATGTTGCATCATTCTTGCTATGAGGCGGCCATTCCGGCACACGATGAACGTTTCCCTCAATTGGGTGATCAGGATGTAATTATGAATTTCCTTCCTTTTACTCATGTGTTTGAGCGTGCATGGACTTGCTGGTGTCTTTCGATGGGGTGTACTTTGTCTATCAACTTGCGTCCTGCTGATATCCAGAAGACAATAAAGGAGATCCGTCCTACGGCTATGTGCAGTGTTCCCCGTTTCTGGGAGAAAGTGTATGCCGGCGTGCAAGAAAAAATCAATGAGACAACCGGATTGAAAAAGAAGTTGATGCTGGATGCTATTAAAGTGGGGCGTGAACATAATTTGGAATATGTGTACAAAGGGCTGACTCCTCCGCCTGTATTGCACATGAAATATAAATTTTATGAGAAAACGATCTATAGCTTGTTGAAAAAGACTATTGGCATTGAAAACGGGCGTTTCTTCCCTACTGCCGGTGCGGCTATTCCGCCGGCTGTACAGGAGTTTGTTTTGTCGGTGGGAATTAATATGGTAGCCGGTTATGGATTGACGGAATCTACTGCAACGGTTGCTTGTGAGAATGATAATGACCATGTGGTTGGTTCGGTGGGGCGTATCATGCCTCATGTGCAGGTCAGAATAGGGGAGAATAACGAAATAATGCTACGTGGTGAGGGAATCACTCATGGCTATTATAAAAAGGAAGCTGCTACGAAAGCGGCGTTTACTGAAGACGGATGGTTCCATACCGGTGATGCGGGTTATATAAAAGATGGGCATTTGTTCCTTACAGAGCGTATCAAGGACTTGTTTAAAACTTCAAACGGGAAGTATATCGCTCCTCAAGCCATTGAAGCCAAATTGGTGGTAGACCGTTATATCGATCAGATTTCTATTATTGCCGATGAACGTAAATTTGTTTCTGCTTTGATAATTCCTGAATATAAACTGGTGAAAGAGTATGCCGCAAAAAAAGGTATTCGCTATGAAAGTATGGAGGAACTGTTGCAGAAACCGGAAATTATCGATTTGTTTAAAGAGCGGATTGATACACTGCAGCAGCAGTTTGCACATTATGAACAGATCAAGAGGTTTACCTTGTTGCCCCATCCTTTCAGTATGGAACGTGGTGAGCTGACCAATACGTTGAAAATAAAACGTAATGTGCTGAACAAGAACTATGCTGCCGAAATAGAAAAGATGTACGAAGAATAATGGGAAAATGAATAGATTTCCACTATCTTTGCACCTTGAAATGCAAAAATTCTCAAGATGATAACAATAGAGCAACTGAAAGACGTAAAAGAACGTACTGCGGCACTTGAAAGATATCTGGACATAGAAAATAAACTGGTTCAGGTGGAAGAAGAACAACTGCGTACGCAGGCGCCCGGTTTTTGGGATGATGCCAAGAAAGCAGAAGCACAAATGAGGAAGGTGAAAGGTCTGCAAAAATGGATCGACGGTTACCGTGAGGTAAAGACGATGGCAGATGAACTGGAATTGGCTTTTGACTTTTGTAAAGATGATTTGGTTACCGAAGAAGAAGTGGATGCAGCGTATCAAAAGGCTGTCACTGCGGTGGAGGCATTGGAACTGAAGAATATGCTTCGCCAGGAGGCCGACCAAATGGATTGTGTATTGAAAATTAATTGCGGTGCCGGTGGTACTGAAAGTCAGGATTGGGCTTCCATGCTGATGCGTATGTATATGCGTTGGGCGGAGACCAATGGCTATAAAGTGAGCGTGGCTAACCTTCAGGATGGGGATGAGGCCGGAATCAAGACGGTGACTATGAATATTGAGGGCAGTTTTGCATATGGTTATCTGAAAGGTGAGAATGGAGTCCACCGCTTGGTGCGCGTGTCTCCTTATAATGCTCAGGGGAAACGGATGACTTCTTTTGCTTCTGTGTTTGTAACGCCGTTGGTGGATGATAGTATTGAAGTGACAATTGAACCTGCCCGTATGTCTTGGGATACTTTCCGTTCGGGAGGGGCCGGCGGACAGAATGTGAACAAGGTGGAATCAGGAGTACGTCTGCGTTATCAATATAAAGATCCGTATACCGGTGAGGAAGAGGAAATCTTGATTGAGAATACTGAAACCCGTGACCAGCCGAAGAATAAGGAAAATGCGATGAGACAGTTGCGTTCAATTTTATATGATAAGGAATTGCAGCACCGCATGGAAGAACAGGCCAAGGTGGAGGCAGGCAAGAAGAAGATTGAATGGGGATCACAGATACGCAGTTATGTCTTTGATGACCGTCGTGTGAAGGATCATCGTACTAATTTTCAAACTTCGGATGTGAACGGAGTGATGGATGGAAAGATTGATGGCTTTATCAAGGCATACTTGATGGAGTTTTCCGGTTCGGAGAATTAGTAAATTCTTCGTAATTTATTTGTTTTCTTCTAGAAACTTTGTACTTTTGGGATATTCAAAAGAGATGGTTTAATCTTAAAAATGAAATACTTATGGGAAAGAATAAGAAAGCTGCTTATAGTAAGCGGGAAGAAGAGAAAGCAAATAGGATTGTAAAAGGTCTGTTCATCGGATTAATTGTATTAGCCCTTGTTATTATGGTGGGCTATGCCATGTATGGATAAAAACGGAAAATAAATAGTGAAGTCCTGCTGAGGTTATTCTCTGCGGGGCTTTTTTATATATTAAAACGCTATGGGACAAGAAATAGAACGAAAATTTTTAGTAAAGGACGACAGTTATAAACTAGAGGCTTATGCACATAGTCATATTGTGCAAGGTTATATCTGTAGTGCTCGTGGAAGAACTGTCCGGGTGCGTATTCGGGATAATAAAGGGTATCTTACTATCAAAGGGGCTTCCAATGACTCCGGTACAAGTCGTTATGAGTGGGAGAAGGAGATCAGTTTGCAAGAGGCCGAAGAGTTGATGAAACTGTGTGAGCCTGGGGTGATTGATAAAATCCGGTATTTGGTGAAAAGTGGAGAGCATATCTTTGAAGTGGATGAGTTTTATGGTGAGAATGAAGGCTTGACTGTAGCGGAAGTGGAATTGAATAGTGAGGACGAATTGTTCAAAAAGCCCCATTTCATCGAAAAAGAGGTAACGGGAGATATTCGTTATTATAATTCTTTTTTGATGAAGAATCCTTATACTCGCTGGTAGATAATATATAGGCTTCTTTAACGTCTGAAAATAAACTACTTGCTATCGTTTACCTACCTTTGCAACAAACACAAACTCATTATTGATATATGAAACACAACATTTTATGGGGCATTATCTTGCTTGTGGCAAGTTTGTCATTTACGGCGAAGGCGCAAAAGGCTGTCCAAGGCCAGTTCTCAGTCAAGGGAGTCTTATTAGATTCTTTGTCTAATGAAGGGGAACCGTATTCTACAATCCGTATTTCATTGAAGAACAATCCTGCAAAGCCGGTGAAACTGGCTGTGACAGGAGCGGACGGCAGGTTTGACGAACGGCTTGCCGTGCCGGGGACTTATCTCATTCATTTTACTTCTGTAGGAAAGTCTCCTGTACAGAAGGAGTTTTCGATATCGGCAAATCGTAGGAATGTTGATTTGGGTAAGATTCTGATAGCAGAAGCGACTGAAATGTTGAAAGGAGTGGAGGTGGTAGCGCAGAAACCTTTGGTAAAGGCGGAAATAGACAAAGTGACGTATAGTATAGAGGATGATCCGGATTCTAAAACTAATACGACTCTTGAAATGCTCCGTAAAGTTCCGCTGGTGACTGTAGATGGAGAGGATAAAATTCAAGTAAACGGTAGCAGTAAGTTTAAAGTGCATGTTAATGGCAAGCCGAATAACATGATGAGCAATAATCCTACCGAGGTATTGCGGAGTATGCCGGCCAATTCCATTAAATCTATAGAGGTTATCACCGAGCCTGGGGCTAAATATGACGCGGAAGGGGTGGCGGGCATCTTGAATATTATCACTGTAGGAGCAGGAATGGAAGGATATACGGTGACATTGAATGGTGGTGCAAGCAATATGCGTGTGTATGGTGGCGGTTATGGTACGGTGCAGTCGGGCAAGTTCACTGTTACCGGTAATTATTCTTATAACTACCAGGGATCTCAAAAGGGATTTGAAGATTCATATCGTGAGGATTTCACGTCTCAGGAAAATAAATTTTTGGAGTCGCATCGAAGAAGCAAGAGCTATGGCAATTTTCAATTTGGCAGTCTGGAAGGAAGTTATGAGATTGACACTTTGAATCTGATTAGTTTTTCTATGAATCTGATGACTGGCAATTTTACGAATAAGAGGATTGGAAATACCCAGATGACGAATCATGCCGGTAATCCGGTTTACGGTTACGGTTCTTTGGGAAATAATGAATCGGGCTTTGGCGAAGTGGGGGGCAACATGGATTATCAGCATTCGTTTAAAAAGAAAGGGGAACTTCTTACTTTCTCTTATCGTTTTAGCCATTCCCCCAATAACAGTGAAGCGAATACGGATTATGAGGATACGTTGAATGTTCCTTATCTTTTGCAAAACCAATATTTTAAAAATGATGCCAGCACACAAGAGCATACGGCTCAATTGGACTATACCAATCCGATAAATTCGATACACAGCATTGAAACTGGTATAAAGTATATTTTTCGTAGAAGTAAAAGTGATGGTAAATATTATCTGGCCGATAAAACCGGAGAATATAAGTATGATCAGGATATGAGTACGCAATATGATCATAAGCAGGATATTCTGGCTGCTTATTTGGGCTATCAGCTGAAGTACAAAAAACTCGGTGGAAAGGCGGGAATTCGCTATGAGCATACATTTATGGATGCGGATTATAAAAATAAGGATGAGAAGTTTGATGCTCAGTTTGATGATTTGGTTCCATCCTTGATGTTCTCTTACCAATTGGCTCCTACTCAAAGTTTGAGGGCATCTTATAATATGCGTATCAGCCGGCCGGGTATTTGGTTTTTGAATCCGTTTACTGACACCAGCAACCCTACTGCGATCAGTTACGGTAATCCTGATTTGGAAAGTGAAAAGGCCCATTCGCTTAGTGTTACTTTCGGTAGTTTCTCGCAGAAATTTAATGTAAATGTCAGTGCTAATTATTCTTTTGTCAATAATGGTATAGAGCAATACTCTTTTATAAAAGATGGTGTGATGAATTCTACCTATGATAATATAGGAAAAAGTAAGAATATTAATTTGTCTTTGTTCTTGAACTGGAATATGTCTCCTAAAACCCGCTTTAATATCAATGGACGGGGAGCTTATGTGGATTATAGAAGTTCAGGGCTTGATTTAAAGAATCATGGCTGGGAAGGAAATGTCTTCGGAAGCTTCCAGCAGACTCTGCCTTGGGATCTGCGTCTGAGTCTGAACGGAGGGGGTGGTACTCCGCATATCTCTTTGCAAGGTAAAAGTTCCTCTTTCTATTATTATGCGATAGGGCTCAGTCGTTCTTTCTTGAAGGAAAAGAGGCTGACTATATCTCTTAACTCGTCCAATTTATTTAATAAATATATTACTTTTAAGAATAACATCAATACTCCTACTTTCTGCTCTTCTACTGCTACCAGAATTCCGATGCGTTATTATGGATTTAATATCAGTTGGCGTTTTGGGGAGTTGAAGGCTCAGGTAAAAAAAGCTGCGCGAAGCATTAATAATGATGATTTGAAAAGTGGAGGAGGTAATGCTGGAACCGGTGGAGGGATACCGGCTAATTAAAAGTTAAAACGAAACCACCTGTTAACTGTTAATTTAGGGGGTAAAAACTGTTATTTGATAGTTTATACCCCCTTTGTTGTTAGTTTTTCTGTCGTGACTTTTGCGAGAAGTCGTTAATATTGCAGCAGAAAGCAAAAACAGAAAATAACAATTTAAAAATAGATTAATATGAAGACAGTCGACTTTACACAGCATTTACTAAGTATACAAACCGAATTATTTCGCTTTGCATTTAAATTGACAGCTGACAGAGAAGAGGCTAATGATTTGTTGCAGGAAACTTCACTTAAAGCTTTGGACAACGAAGAGAAGTTTACTCCAGATACGAATTTTAAAGGATGGATGTACACCATCATGCGTAATATATTTATAAATAATTATCGTAAAACAGTGCGTGATCAGACTTTCGTCGATCAGACAGATAACTTGTTCCATTTGAATCTTCCACAGGACTCAGGATTCGATTCTACAGAAGGTGCTTATGATTTGAAAGAGATACATCGTATCGTGAATGCGTTGCCTAAAGATTACCGTGTGCCGTTTGCTATGTATGTATCAGGATTTAAATATAGGGAAATTGCCGAAAAACTGGGACTTCCGTTGGGAACAGTGAAAAGCCGTATCTTTTTCACTCGTCAGAGGTTGCAGAATGATCTGAAAGATTTCCGTTAAGTTGACTCTCTATCTTTATTATATAACTTTGACTTTTATCATCACGCCGACTGTTCGCGAAGAATCGTCGGCGTTTCTTTTTAGGATTTACGCCATATAAGGGGGCGAAGTAAGTAATATCCTATTAAGGCGGCTAGTCCGACTCCAATGCTGTTTGCCAGAAAATCCAGCCAGTCACCGCTGCGGGTATCTGTGCAATAAGCTTGCATCAGTTCGATACACCCGCTCATAGCTACAGGAGCTATGATGCCTCCCCATATTACATGATTCCAATTGATAGCCTTATGATTCCTCAGGTATTCTATCCATAAAATGAAACAGAGTCCTCCATACATGCATATATGCACTATTTTGTCTATGTAGGGGATTTCTTCCACATCTGTTTTAGGAGGAGTGAAAAAGGAAAGATAAAAGATGATAGCTACAATGATCAAGGATACCGGATATTTTCTAAAATAATATAGCATACTTTAATTTTTTTGTGATTCGTCGCAAAAGTACGATTAATTTTATACTTTTGCAGGCTAACCAGTGTTGATTTATAATAATTTGATAGTTTTTTATGCAAAAAAGCGAAAGAGTAAATTTCGGAAGTAAGATTGGGGCTGTTCTGGCGGCGGCAGGTTCGGCTGTAGGACTTGGTAATATATGGAGGTTTCCCTATGAAACGGGAAATCATGGAGGTGCGGCATTTATCTTAGTATACTTGGCGTGTGTTTTTATGTTGGGAATGCCTATTATGATTGCCGAATTCACAGTAGGTCGTCATTCAAAAGCAAGTACGGGACGTGCTTATAAGGTTTTGGCACCCGGAACTCATTGGAAGTGGTTGGGATATTTGGGGGTTTTGGCCGGTTTTCTTATTCTAGGATATTATTCGGTAGTGGCAGGATGGACTTTGGAATATATATTGGAAGCGGGAATGAATGGTTTTGCAGATAAGAAGCCGGAAGATTTTGTGGTTGCTTTCCAGAGTTTTTCGAAGGACCCTGTTCGTCCGCTTATCTGGCTGGTCATCTTTTTATTGGCCACCCATTTTGTTATAGTAAAGGGAGTGAAAGATGGGATAGAGAAATCTTCGAAGGTGCTGATGCCTGTTTTGTTTGTACTGATAGTAGTTTTGGTGGGGTGCTCATTGTCGCTTCCCAATGCGGAAAAAGGTTTGGAGTTTCTGCTGAAGCCTGATTTCAGTAAAGTGAACGGAGATGTTTTCTTAGGGGCTATGGGGCAGGCGTTCTTTTCCTTGAGTTTGGGAATGGGATGTCTTTCAACCTATGCTTCTTATTTTGGGAAAGAAACCAAACTGGGAAATACGGCTCTGAGTGTCGGTGTGATTGATACTTTTGTGGCTGTCTTGGCCGGATTGATTATTTTTCCGGCGGCCTTTTCTGTAGGTATCCAGCCGGATGCGGGACCATCATTAATTTTTATTACATTGCCTAATGTTTTTCAGCAAGCTTTTAGCGGTGTGCCGATATTAGCTTATATTTTCTCGGTGATGTTCTATGTCTTGTTGGCTTTGGCTGCATTGACTTCTACTATTTCTCTACATGAAGTGGTGACGGCTTTTCTGCACGAGGAATTCAATTTAACTCGTGGCCGTGCTGCTAGATTGGTCACTTTCGGGTGCATTATAATTGGAGTCATTTCTTCCTTGTCATTGGGAGTTATGCAGAAATATACGCTGTTTGATAAGGGACTCTTTGACTTACTTGATTTTGTCACTGCAAAAATAATGCTTCCTTTGGGTGGCTTGCTGGTATGTATCTTTGTAGGATGGTATTTGAAACGTTCCGTTTCTTATGAAGAATTGACCAATGGGGGAAAACTGAAAGCAGGTCTTTTCAATCTGTATATCTTCTTGTTGAGATACGTGGCACCTGTGGCTATCATTTTGATTTTTATCAATGAATTAGGGCTAATTTAGAATTGTAATGTGGAAAGACTTCTTCTATTTTTCGAAAAGCGAACGCAGAGCTATACTTTTTTTGTTGACTTTGCTTTTCATATTTATGTGTATATGGGTTCTGTTTCCAGTAAAGGAAGAGTCTTTGGAACAGGATCAAGAGGGGATAGAAGAAATAAAAAACTTTCTGGCCGGAGTACATGAGATGGAGGAGAAGGAATCTCTGCGATATTCCTATGATAAGCCTAAAAGAAGAGAGGTGGTATTGGCTGCTTTTGATCCAAATTCAGCCGATTCCATCGAATTTTTGCAACGTGGATTGTCTCCTTTTATTGCACATACTATTTTGCAATACCGGAGAGCCGGCGGTAAATTCAGGACAGCGGATGATTTCTCTCGTGTTTATGGCTTGTCGTCCGAGAAATTTAATATGTTAAAACCTTATATCCAGATATCAGAGGCTTTTCGGCGGAAACAGGATACATTGCACTTTATCAAAAAGGCGGAGAAAGATACGTTGGCGGTTTATAAATATCCGGAAGGAACTTTAGTCGATTTGAATGAAGCGGACACTACCGAGTTGAAAAAGATTCCGGGAATAGGCAGTGGCATTGCACGCATGATTGTGGCTTACCGGAAACGTTTGGGAGGTTTTTATGATATGGCTCAGTTGAAGGAAGTGAACTATGTAGATGAGGATATGTTGAGATGGTTTAAACTCGGAAATGCACCAATTCATCGGATAAATGCCAATAAGGCCGGGCTTGACAAACTTCGCTCTCATCCTTATATGAATTTTTATCAGGCAAAGGTAATTATAGAATATAGGAGGAAAAAGGGAAAATTAAAAAGTCTTTCCCAGTTATCCTTGTATGAGGAATTCACTGAGAAAGACTTGGAACGTTTGTCGCACTATCTTGCTTTTGATTAATTGTTGGGATAACCAGCAGCTTCTGCTATTTTTACCGGAATTTCGGTATTGTCAATGCGACCTTGGAATAGTTGGGCGCCGGCTCCGATAGCGAATACGGGTACATAACCTCCAGAGTGCCCACCACTGGTCCAACCTACCAGAGCGATGTCATCCAGAATTCTTTTGGCCTCAGCTGCCAAAGGTTCGTCTTGTTGATATTCACTTTTGGTCAAATCTATCTCTTTACCGCTAAATGATTCATCATATACTTTCTTCAGGGATGCTTCTTGCTTTTCATTCAATTGAATACTATCCCAAAATCCGAAATTATCCTTCAATGATTGCTTGATAACTTCCCAAGGTACTTGATTCTTGTATTTTTTTCTTAATTCGTTTACAATTTTAGTATATCCGCTTTCACTTACTTTTTGTGATTTTAAAGCTTGCAGGTTCAAAGTATACGGACCTTTTCCTAAAACGATTCCTCCGGTTTCGTGGTCGGCTGTTACTACAATCAGGGTTTCATCGGGATGTTGTTCATAGAATTCGTAAGCAACTTTTATGGCATTGTCCATATCCATCACTTCGTGGAATACGGTAGCGGCGTCGTTGCTGTGGCAAGCCCAGTCTATTTTACCTCCTTCAACCATCAGGAAGAACCCTTTTGATAGATCTTTAGACAGGAAATTGATTCCGGCACGGGTGATTTCAGTTAAAGTCATATCGCCTTTTTTTCGATCGATAGCATAGGGGATAGCACTATTGTCTGTTGCTGTCGCAGGTTGTAAGAGAATCAGTTTGTCCGATTTTTTTGCTTTTTTCTGATAGTCCTTGTAGCCACGGGCTATGGTATATCCGGCTTTGTCCACCAGTGTGTACAGACTTTCTGAATTTGAACCGGCGGCTTTTTTGTTGGTGGGATCTAAAAAGTCTGATCCTGCATAGAAATCGAAGTTGGCATCAATCAAATCCAGACCCACGTTGTAATAGCTGCTTCTTTGTCCTTGGTGTGCGTAAAAAGCAGCCGGTGTGGCATGGTCTACGCTGACACTGGTACTGATACCTACACGGCAACCTTTATTTTTTGCCCAAGAAGCAACACTGTTAACTTTGGTTTCCAAATCCTTTTTCACACCTAATGCGCCATTTTTTGTTTTGTTTCCCGTAGCAAGTGCTGTTCCTGCAGCGGCCGAATCTGTCACTCCGTTGGTTGCCGAGAAAGTAGTGGCTATGGTTGCATAAGGAAATTGGGTGAATAATAACGGAGTCACACCAATTTTGCCTTCCAACTCTCCACGATACATCTCTGTTCCTAAAACTTGGTTAACACCCATTCCATCTCCGATGAAATAAAATACATACTTTGCTTGCTGTGCCTGTACAAAAAGAATGGACAGGAATACAAATACAATAATAAACGATAGTTTTTTCATATTAATTGAGTTAATGACATTTTTTTCAGCCTAGCAAATATAGGGAAAAAAGACTTTTTATCGGTACTTCTTTCTTGAATAATTGAGATTTAATGGCCAAATACTTTTTTTGCAATAAGTTTGTAAATGAAATGTTTTTGGGGTGTAATATAAAAAATCTGTTTGGGAGTAGGGAAGCCAGTATTTTATACTATGCATCTGTTTGCTTTCGACATGGATATTGCATACAGATAATTGCTTTAATATTAGTGATTATTAATTATAAATCTTATATTTGTCTAATCTAGAGTCAGTAAATAAAGTATGGGAGAATTTATAAATGTATTAGTGTCAAAAGGGAAAAGCAATTTGATACCGGAAAAAGATAACCTGTATGGACAGTTTGTCGGTGAATGGGATTTTGAATGGGTTGATAACCAAGGTACAACAGGCGAAAGACATGTTCAGGGAGAGTGGATATTCGCTTGGGTGCTGGAAGGGACTGCAATTCAAGATGTGTTTATTTGCCCTTCGCGTAAGGCACGGATTAAAGATTATCAACCGGATGCAGCTTATGCGACTGCGGTACGTATGTATAATCCTAATACAGAGGCATGGGATATTTTATATACGGAATTAGGAGGGGCTACACAACTGGAAGGAAAAAGAGAAGGAAACAGGATTGTTCAGACGGAAATTAATGAGAAGAATATACAGTGGGTGTTTTCAGAAATTACAACGACTTCATTCCGTTGGCAACGTATGGTAAAACGTCCGGATGGTACTTGGGAAACTGAAGCTGAACTTTTTGCCGTTCGTCGATGATTAAGATGTATATTATATAAGTTTGAGAATATTGCAGCCTAAAATAGACTTGTTGTAGTAGAAGCTTAGAGGTGATTTGACGAGTTTATAAAGAAAGAATGTGTGAATGATAAACAACTTCAGAACCGCTTTCTTGCATTTAGCGGAGAAAATATTTTCAAACTAAATCCTGCTAGCTATACGCAGGAAAAGATGTGGGCAGGTATATGGAATCTTTGCGTAAGAATCTTTCTGCTTATACTCTTGATGATGCTCCCGAAGATGTTCGGGAACTCTATAAAGATGAATTCATCCAGCTTTATGCTTCAAGTATAAAGTGTTTTTTAATATGTATCAAATTGGGATTTATATCGGGAAGGAGTAGTTTTGCTCCAAGACTTAATCAAATATGGAGGCAGGTCAGAAGTGGATAAAGTTACAATTGAGCGGAAAGCTCGTATACCTCGTCATCCAGTCTATATTGCTGTATTTTGCGTTTTGTGAGAAAATAAAGAAGGTGTGTCAAAATGCGCACCTTCTTTTTTTATGCACAAAGCCCCGACTT
>CAOYQO010000022.1 GCA_948566455.1 uncultured Phocaeicola sp. | reverse complement strand
ACAGATGTGTTACAAAGCATGTTTTTATAACGGAGGACACCGGAGGAAAAAGACACACACATTATAATATTCGCACGCGCGTATAAGGACGGAAAAAAGGAAGGGGCCCATACGAAAACAGCAGACGAAAAACAAGAAAAGACGGAAAAGAAGCAAATCCGAAGGACAACCGGACACCGCAAGCTAGGGCAGGGCAAGGAATGGACAGGAAAACAGCTACGAAAAACGCAGTACGATATACACAACACACACAAGTGAGTTTTCAAAAGCTATTGCCACTGCTGAAAAACTCCAGGAAAGAAAAAGCAGAGAAGAATGTCCTTATTCAAGTACGTGCCAACCAGAGTCTGAATGTAAAATTCATAAAGAAGACTACATATTTTGCACCTCCCCCTCTACCGCACATACACACTTGATAATTATTATTTGAAAAAAGTTCTATAATAATTTGGTTTATATTATAAACTATATTACATTTGTAAAGTATTTAAGTAAAATAAACTTTTGTCATTCAACCTATAAAGCATCATAACAATGAAAACAAACACAATATTTTACAAGAAGCGTGCCACTATCCTGGCATGTGCCACACTAGCTATTCCGAGATTTGCTACTGAAAGTATAGCACAGACCACTAACTTTATATCACCATAAGTAAGAAATAAAGCCTATGAAAACAAACCAAAACAACGAAAAGACAGTTCCAACCCAGGAACAAATCGAAGCAGCATGCCGGCAAAGTGCCCGTCATTTTTGGAATTGGCTCACTTGGTCATTAGTCTATTATGTGGTAATAAACCTGTTTCTTATAGCTATAAACTGGTTTACCAGTCCACACTACTGGTGGGTACTATGGGTGATAGCAGGCTGGGGAATCAGCTTGCTGATGACAGCCATAGAAAAAAGCATCAAATATTAATCAATCACAAACTAAAAAGAAAAAACAGTATGGAAGAAAGAAAATTGAATGAGAAAGAGAGTTTGGAACTCATCGCTCAAATGATTCAGAATACAAAAAACAGGCTAGAAACCAATTGTGGCATGCCATTCCTCTTTTGGGGATATACCACCCTCTTTGTCAGCCTGCTGATCTGGTTTCTGGTAGTAACTACCAGAAATTATTATTGGCAATACCTATGGTTCTTACTCCCTATCATCGCAGGAACAGGAACTTACCTCTCTACACGTAATCAGCAGCCGGGTATCAAGACTCATTTGGACAAAGTAATCAATTATATTTGGTTGGTATTCGGCATAACCGGCTTTCTGATATCCATGCTCGCCATGTTTTTCTGGCAACTTCCCATCCTGTTCATAATCCTTCTGCTGATGGGCATGGGGACTACACTAACAGGACTGGTGGTAGGTTATAAAACTGTCACTATTTGCGGCACACTGGGAGCGTTAAGCTCCATCGGATGCCTTTTTTATCCAGGTCCAAACCAGATATTAATCTTCGCTCCTGTCTTTATTTTCATGATGGTTATTCCGGGACATGTATTGAATCATGCTGCCCGTAAACAAAAAAAATCGTAACTTTGCGCCTATGTTCAAAGAATTGAATCCATTACTACATTCCGAACTGAGACTTGCCGTGATGTCCATACTGGTTTCAGTGGAAGAGGCCGAGTTCAGCTATCTGAAACAACAGACAGGAGCGACGGCAGGTAATCTGAGTGTGCAAATAGACAAGCTGAACAAGGCTGGCTATGTAGAAGTCATCAAGACTTTCAAGGGAAAAATGCCTTGTACCATTTGTAAGATTACACTAAAAGGGCTTGAAGCCTTTGAAGAATATGTAGACGCATTAAAAAGCTATATAAACATCAATACATAACAAATCATATCATTATTTGTCACATCCACAAACCTGTTTGAATAAATACTGTTTAACATCTTGATTGACAAGTATTCTGGAACTTACCATCCCAAGATGATTATATGGGATAACTTTCTATTATCCCATATAATTTTTTAGAATAAACACCATAATAAAAGGTTTTGTAAATTTGTACCCGGAAGAGAGAACATCCTCTCCCACAAAAGTGTTTATATTATACAAACTTTAAATAATAGAATTATGGAATTTGTAACGAATGAAAAGCTGACAATCGTAGGCGCTGCCGGAATGATTGGATCGAACATGGCTCAAACTGCTATCATGATGGGTCTTACTCCCAATATTTGTTTGTATGACCCATACGCTCCCGGTCTGGAAGGTGTGGCAGAAGAACTATACCATTGCGGTTTCGAAGGCATGAACATCACATTCACTTCCGATATCAAGGAAGCTTTGACCGATGCTAAATATATTGTAAACTCAGGTGGTGCGGCACGTAAAGCCGGCATGACCCGTGAAGACTTGCTGAAAGGAAACGCAGCCATCGCTGAAGAATTCGGAAAAAATGTAAAGGCCTACTGTCCGGACGTAAAACATATCGTGGTTATTTTCAATCCGGCTGATATCACCGGTCTGATCACCTTATTATATTCAGGTTTGAAACCATCACAAGTTACAACCCTTGCCGCTCTTGACTCTACACGCTTGCGCAGCGAATTGTCCAAGCATTTCGGCATCGCTATGGATAACGTAGAAAACTGCCGCACGTATGGCGGTCATGGTGAGCAGATGGCTGTTTATGCTTCTACCGCTAAAGTAAACGGAAAAGCATTACTTGATATCATCGGCACTGATGCTTTGACAAAAGAACAATGGACCGAAATACAACAAAAAGTAACTAAAGGCGGTGCAAACATCATCAACCTGCGCGGCCGCTCTTCTTTCCAAAGCCCGTCCTATGTTTCTATCGAAATGATTGCCGCCGCTATGGGAGGAAAACCATTCCGCTGGCCTGCAGGAACTTACGTATCCAATGGTAAGTTCGACCATATCATGATGGCCTGGGAAACTTCCATCACCAAGGATGGCTGCCACTTAAAAGAAGTGAAAGGCACGCCCGAAGAAGAAGCCGCATTAGAAAAAAGTTATGCACACCTTTGTGCTTTGCGTGATGAAGTGATTGCTATGGGAGTACTTCCTCCAGTTTCCGAATGGAACAAACTGAATCCTTATATTAAATAATTCTGATTACAATATTCCGTTAAAAACATCGCCGGGTTCACCCTTGGCGATGTTTTTTTTGTATCTTCGCACTCGCAATGATAGACCAACCCACCATAGACCGGATACTGGATGCCGCACAAATTGTAGATGTGGTATCCGAGTTTGTCACTCTGCGGAAACGCGGTGTGAATTTTGTCGGACTTTGTCCATTCCATGATGACAAAACCCCTTCATTCTATGTATCACCGGCCAAAGGATTATGCAAATGCTTCGCCTGTGGCAAAGGTGGAAATGCTGTCCATTTCGTTATGGAACACGAGCAGATGACCTATCCCGAAGCACTACGCTGGCTGGCAAAGAAATACAATATAGAAATAAAGGAACGCGAATTGACCGATGAGGAGAAACAAGTACAAAATATACGGGAAAGTCTCTTTGTTGTCAATGAGTTTGCCCGCGATTATTTTCAAAATATCCTCTACAATCACGCTGACGGAAAAGCCATTGCCATGTCTTATTTCCGCCAACGGGGCATCCGTGACGATATTGTCAAGAAATTCCAATTGGGATACAGCACTACCGCTCCTGACGCATTGGCACAAGAAGCCATGCGAAAAGGATATAAAAAAGAATTTTTGCTCAAGACCGGACTATGCTACGAAAAAGAAGATGGCAGTTTACGCGACCGTTTTTGGGGACGTGTGATATTTCCATGGTTTAACATCAGCGGAAAAGTGCTTGGCTTCGGCGGACGTGTACTGGACAGCCGTACCAAGGGAGTAAACCAAAAATACGTCAATTCGCCCGAATCCGAAATCTTCAGTAAACGAAAAGAACTATATGGCATTTATCAGGCTAAAGCTGCCATTGTAAAAGCCGACTGTGTTTACATGGTAGAAGGATACACCGATGTAATTGCCATGCACCAGTGCGGGCTGGAGAATGTGGTGGCCAACTCGGGTACAGCATTGAGCGAACAACAAATCCGGTTGCTACACCGCTTCACCTCCAATATCACCTTATTATATGATGGTGACGAAGCCGGTATAAAAGCAAGTATCCGAGGCATCGATATGTTACTTGCAGAAGGCATGAATATCAAAGTGCTGCTTCTGCCTGACGGAGATGATCCCGATAGTTTTTCCAGAAAACACAATGCCACGGAATTCAGAAAATACATTGATGATCACGAAGAGAACTTTATCCGTTTCAAGACCAACCTTTTACTAAAAGACGCACAAAGGGACCCCATCAAACGGGCCGGATTGATATCGGACATGGCACGAAGTATCGGACTGATTCCGGATAAAGTAATTCGATATACCTGCTTGACAGAATGTGCTACCCTCTTGAACGTAAACGAGCAAATTATTTTAGACGAGATCAAAAAGCATCTGCTTCAACGGGATGATAACTATCTGGAACAAATCAAGAAAGAAAAAGACGCATCCGCCACTACCGGCTCTCTGCCTCCAGCGGATACTCCTTTTCCTGCCGGCAGCATACCTCCTGCCGATATGCCCACCCTAGGCGTGGATGATAATGTTCCCCCTCCGTTTCCTCCTGCAGAAGCAGAAGCGGGATATCAATCGTATATTCCCCAAGAAGGACGGGAAAAGTACGTTTTTTATGTAAAAGAGCAGTTACTGCTTCAAACTTTGATACGCCACGGAGAGAAAGTCATGTGCTATGTAGAAACGGAAGAAAATACGGAAACTCCTCTTACTGTGATAGAATATATTTCTATGGATTTGAAACAGGATGAATTACAGTTCCATAATCCGTTGCACCGGAAAATACTGGCAGAAGCAGAAGCTCATCTGCATGACCCCAACTTCACGGCAGAGCGTTATTTTCTGGCTCATCCCGATCCTACAATCAGCAAACTGGCGGCAGATATGATAAATGATCGTTACCAACTGAGTAAAAGCAATTCACAAGCGATGGTTAAAGATGAAGAACGCTTACACGAATTGGTACCGCACCAACTTATCGACTTCAAACTTGCCATATTAGAAGAGGATATGAAATATACGCTGCAAGCATTGAACAAACCTGAAGTAGTAGCCAATGCCGATAAATGCCTTGAAGTTATGGCCCACTTTAAAGAATTAAGTGAATTACAAAAAATTATGGCCAAGCGTGCCGGCGACCGGGTAGTACTAAAATAAAGGCATAACTCCTTATCGGTTATGCCGTATCAAATTCATAAATTCCTCACGTGTTTTAGCCTGGTTAAACGCACCAGTGAAATCAGAAGTAGTAGTAATGGCATTTTGTTTCTCCACCCCGCGCATCTGCATGCACATGTGCTTGGCTTCGACCACTACCATCACTCCCAGCGGATTCAAGGTTTCCTGAATACATTCTTTTATTTGCAGTGTCATACGTTCCTGTACCTGCAACCGATGAGAAAACACATCCACTACCCGGGCAATCTTACTCAAACCGGTGATATAACCATTGGGAATATAAGCAACATGTGCCTTTCCATAAAACGGAAGCATATGGTGTTCGCACAAAGAGAAGAAATCAATATCTTTCACGATAACCATCTGACTATACTCTTCTTTGAATTTAGCTCCCAACAAAATGGCATGCGGATCTTGTTCATAACCGCGTGTCAATGTCAGCATAGCTTTGGCTACGCGCTCAGGAGTTTTCAGCAATCCTTCTCTTTCTACATCTTCACCCAATAGGGATAAAATACTCTGATAATGGCCTTTCAACTGTTCAATTTTCTCTGCTGACCATTCGGGATGCAATAGTTCTTCCATGTTATTAGTCCAGGGGAATATTAATTTGTTCACGAACAATAGATACTTCTTTAAAAACACCGGTAGCCTTCAGACGGCGCATGGCGGCATCCGCTTCCTCAATACTGCGGAAATCACCTACACGACACAGCCAACGAGGAGGCTGGAAATAGGCATAGACAGGCATATCGGGAAACTCCTCTTTCACCTTGGCAGCCACATTATTAGCTTCATTACGAGCCACCCGCGAATTGTTTCCTGCATAGACCTGAACCCGATACCCTCTGGCTTTCAACATTTTCTGCTCACCTCCCGTAACATTTCCTGTATAGATACTACCAATCAAGCCTGTTATTTTAGGATCTTGACGGATGGTTACAGTACCTTCTCCGGCACGGTTACGCTGCAAGCTTTCTACTATGTTCTGCTGTGCCAAAGCGGAAAGTCCGAGACTCAAAAAGAGTAGGATAAAAATGTATCTCATGTCGTTTTATGAATTTAAGTAAATCATCACAGATTACTCAGATTTCCACAGACGATTTTATGATTCTTTATCTGTGTAAGCTTGAGTAATCTGTGATGAAATTAATTATTTGAATGCATCGATAATACCTTTGAAGTCAACAACTTTCAAAGCAGCACCACCAATCAAGCCACCGTCTACGTCAGGGTTAGCAAACAATTCTTTAGCATTAGAAGGCTTGCAGCTTCCACCATAAAGGATTGAAGTATTATCAGCAACTTCTTTACCATACTTGTCGGCAATCAAAGAACGGATAAACGCGTGGATTTCCTGAGCCTGTTCAGCAGTAGCAGTCTTACCTGTACCAATAGCCCAAACCGGTTCGTAAGCCAAGATAATCTTACTAAAATCTTCGGCAGACAAAGAGAATACCGATGCCAACTGAGCAGCAACTACTTCATTTTGTTTGTTAGCTTCACGCTCTTCCAATACCTCACCGATGCAGAAGATAGGCTTCAAGTTATTAGCCAAAGCCAATTTAACTTTTTCTTCCAGGATTTCCACAGTTTCGTGATAGTAAGCACGACGTTCCGAGTGACCCAGAATTACATATTCAGCACCTGTAGAAGCTACCATTTCAGCAGAAACCTCACCGGTATATGCACCTGATACTTTATCTGCACAGTTTTCTGCACCTACACCAATTACAGCCTTGTCAACAATAGGAGTAACAGAAGCCAAGTGAATAAACGGAGTACAGATTACCACATCACAATTAGGTTTGTCAGCAGCCAAAGCTTCATTCAATTCTTTTGCCAGAGCAATACCTTCCTGAAGGTTCTTGTTCATTTTCCAGTTTCCTGCAACAATGTTTTTTCTCATTTTGTTTGTTTTATTAAAGGGTTAATGAAATTATTTTGTTCGATTCTCTTTCAATTTCTTTTTCCTATGAAAATGCTCCCAAATGACATCCACCATGCTGAAAAACAACAACGGAAAGACAAACCATGCCAATACCAGCACCACTTTATGACTGAAAGTCTTTTCATTGATTTGTGCCAAAGGCAGTTTTTCCAGCCTGTCGGTCAGCACATATTCATCGGGCAGACTATTCACACTCCACTTGTTTATAACCACTCCGTTCTTCAGCAACATCAGTCCGGGATTAGAGCGTATCATGGTTTTCAGTGTAATGTCATCCATCAGGCAGAAAGGATACTCGGCTCCCGTACGCTCCTGCCAGTCTTCAATATCACTATCGGGTGATGAGGTAAGACAATAGAATTGATATCCATGCTCCACACTATAATCATACAGTTCATTTATCAGGTCAATGGTACTATCATCCGCCTGGCTCAGCTGATGCGCCACCAACAGAAAGGTATAATTATCATCATCCAGTACTTCATCGGTTATATCTTCCCCGTCTTCTTGACGAATAATGGAAAAGTCATGAATAGGCGGTTCGTATCCTTGTTCCTTCACCATCGTTTTGGAATCCACAAAAGTCCATGTGCTATCAGGATAATTTTCTAATGTAAACTCTTTCTCCACTCCATCTTTTTGAAGAATAAAACGGGTCTCATAAACAGTAGGCTTCTCTCCTTCCGGAATTTCCATCCCTTTACGTATATCTGCCCCGATATGATAAGGGCGGAAATCAAAGACAGGCAACTCACGGTAGCAATACAAAGTCATCCCCGAAATATAGAGAAACGTATACATAGCCACCAACCAATCGAAACGCTTGGTCACCAAAGGAGTTATACGGTTTCCCCATTTAAAAACGGACACCGCCGCTATCAACAAAAGTACATTCTTCCCAAAAGTTTCCCAATTAGTCAAAGTCACAGCATCACCGAAACATCCACAATCCGATATCGGATTGGAAAGAGCCAACCATAAGGTGAGCGGAGTCATCACCCCCATGATAAGCACAACAAACAAGGTGGTCATTCTCCTGCGGATACCAAACAAAAGATATACTCCTAAACAAAACTCGACCATTGCCTGCAATACAGACGCCAGAAACGGAAGAAAGGCAGGCACCGAAGCAGCCCAACCGAAAACCTCCAAATAATCCTGAATTTTATATTGGGTACCCAGCGGATCTACCGCTTTGACAAAACCGGAAAATATAAATACTGCCGCCAGCAAAAAACGGCAGGCGTTTGTCCAGATTCCAATGATACTATGTAACTGTTTACTCTCCAAATTCCAACTTGATCAATCCGAATACAGAATAATTAATCATATCCATATAGTTGGCATCAATGCCCTCTGATACCAATGTAGCTCCATCGTGACCTTCAATCTGCTTGGTACGATAGATTTTCATCAAAATCAAATCAGTATACGAACTGACACGCATGCTGCGCCACGCTTCGTCATAATCATGATTTTTGGCCAACATCAGTTCCAAAGCCTGTTTGGCATACCGGTCATACAATTCCAAAGCACGCTCTTCAGTCATGTCATCCGTTTCAGCATATCCCAGTTCCAATTGAACCAAGCCGATTATTCCATAATTTACAATAGCGATAAACTCCGAACGGATACCTTCATCCACCATCGCCACCCCTTTGGTTTCAATGCTACGAATACGGTTTGCCTTGATAAATATCTGATCGGTAACAGATGAAGGGCGCATGATACGCCATGCTGCACCGTAATCGTGCAGTTTTTTCGCAAACAAATCACGGCAAATAGCTATCACATGTTCAAATTGTTGTTTCGTATCTTTCATCACACTCTATGATTAGGCGGCAAAGTTACGCATTTTTCTGCTTAAGCGTAAACAAAAAGGCGGAAAAGAATACTCTTTCCCGCCCTATTTTATATTTCTTAATTAACTAAAGCTTAAGAACATCTTAACACTTGTCCCGGACGAAGAATAGTTCTGCGGGTAATGTGGTTCAACTTGCATAAAGCATCAATAGATGTACCTGTTTTCTGTGCAATGCGGCTCAATGTATCCCCACTTCTTACCTTATGGTAACGGATAGTACCATCTGATGAAGCAAGCAAATTCACATTCTTACTATTAGTCCTGTTACGCTGGTATCTGTTATTACCTTTTCTGAACAAATAAGAATCGGCTACAATATCCTGTTTCTCAAAATCAAATAACAATGCCGGATTAATGGCCTGTCCCAAGAAACGCGTTTCAAAATGAAGATGTGACCCGGTGGAACGTCCGGTGTTTCCACCCAATCCGATAGGTTCTCCTGCTTCTACGTACTGGTTCTCATCCACAATCTGCTTTGACAAGTGACCATATACTGTTTCCAATCCATTCTCGTGACGAATCACCACATATTTTCCATATCCGCGGCGTTCATACTTCACCATACGTACCTTTCCACTGAAAGCTGCACGAATCGTATCACCTATATATACTTTTATATCCAATCCATTGTGCATACGACGACGACGGGGACCAAATTTAGAAGTTATTTTTGTGTGTTCTGTCGGCATACGGAAACCGGTCATATCAATACGGAATGTATCAGGAATAGTAACAGTATTACCATAAGCGTGTACACGCTCGTTACTCCAATTAGGGTAGAGACTATATGCAGGATAAGCTGACTTTTCCGCCTTTATCTGACGAATCAATGCAACAGAATCTACTGCTTTCAATTTTCGGTCGATAGGTGCCTGGCGTGCCAACAGATCCTGTCCTGACACATTCAGGCTAACCAGGGCGAAGGCTGCCGCTGCGACTACTTTAACACATTTCAAAATCATCCGTTTTTTTAGGTTTTTCTTTTTAATATTCGTCATTAGCATAAAGGGAACCGAACACGGCTTGCTTATACTCGAATATCTCTTCTGGTTTAAAAAATCGTTTAAGTTCCACTTCAGCGGTTTCCGGCGAATCGGAAGCATGAACTATATTCTCTTGAAAGCTCATGCTGTAATCTCCACGGATAGTACCGGGAGCCGCCAGACGTCCGTTAGTAGGACCGGTTAATGTTCTCACTACTTGGACAGCGTCCACACCTTCAAAGCAGCATACAATAACAGGACAAACCATCATTGCATCTTTCACTCGCTGAAAGAACGGCTTTGAACTCAAATGAGCGTAATGTTCGCTAAGCACTTCATCCGTCAACTGAACCATTTTCATTCCGGCTAAACGCAGGCCTTTTCTTTCAAATCTATTAATAATCTCACCCACCAAGCCCCTCTGCAGAGTGCAAGGTTTCAAAATAACCAGCGTTTTTTCCATCATAATATTGGGTTCATTTAAGGTTTATACTGTGCTTTTTCCAAAAATTCTTCCAAAGATAAAGATTTTCCTTGAGAAAGAAGGAGCTTCTTTAACTCTTTTTGTATGTAAGTTATATACAATGCTTCGATAAAATGTTCAGAAACCTCTATAAATAAAGGGGAAACACCACAAATATGTTATGCAACATATATCCTTGCTTTTAACAATGCAGTAACATAAACTAAGAGATAGCCGCCCAATTTATATTTGTTTTACGCAATGCTTGCAATTGCTGCCAAAGAATAGCATTTTCCGGATGAGTTCCTGCAGGGTCTTCATCTACAATACGATTTGCCACATCACGGACATATTGCAATAATTGACCGTCACGGGCAATATCGGCTATCTTCAAGTCAAAAGCGACACCACTCTGCTGGGTTCCCTCCAAGTCACCAGGACCGCGCAACTTCAAATCGGCTTCCGCTATCTCGAAACCATCATTGGTCTGTACCATTATTTCAAGCCGCTTGCGAGTTTCTTCGGTCAGTTTGTAAGTGGTGACCAAAATACAATAAGACTGATCAGCTCCACGTCCCACACGCCCACGCAACTGATGCAATTGTGAAAGTCCGAAACGTTCGGCGTTTTCAATGACCATCACCGAGGCATTCGGGACATTCACCCCGACCTCAATCACTGTAGTGGCCACCATAATCTGGGTTTCACCACTAACGAAACGCTGCATCTCAGCATCCTTCTCCGCCGGTTTCATCTTACCATGCACCTTGCTGACCTGGCAATCGGGAAATTCCGCACAAATCAGTTCATACCCCTCTTCCAGATTCTTGATATCCATTTTTTCACTCTCCTTTATCAAAGGATAAACAATATAGATTTGCCGCCCTTCTTCTATCTGTTTGCGAATGGAAGCATAAAGACTGGCACGGCGATTGTCAAACTGATGGATAGTCTGGATGGGTTTACGGCCCGGCGGCAATTCGTCAATAACTGATACATCAAGATCACCATACAGTGTCATAGCCAAGGTACGGGGAATAGGGGTAGCCGTCATGACCAGCACATGAGGCGGACAAACATTCTTGCTCCATAACTTGGCACGCTGAGCCACTCCGAAACGATGTTGCTCGTCTATAATCACCATTCCTAAAGAAGAAAAGCCCACAGTATCTTCCAAAACGGCATGCGTGCCTATAAGAATCTGAACATCCCCCGTCAGCAAATCCTTCAATATCTTCTCACGCTTCTTTCCTTTGACAGATCCCATTAAAAGTTCCACGCGCACATCCATGCCAAACAGGAATTTCCGAATGGTTTCATAATGTTGGGCGGCAAGAATCTCTGTAGGAGCCATCATACATGCCTGATAGCCATTATCCAGTGCGATAAGCATGGACATCAAGGCCACCAATGTTTTCCCACTTCCCACGTCACCTTGCAGCAAACGGTTCATCTGCCGTCCGCTTCCCATATCTTTTCTTATCTCCTTTATCACCCGTTTTTGCGCTCCGGTCAGTTCAAAAGGAAGATTCTGTGAATAAAAAGTATTAAAGATCTCACCCACCCGTTCAAAACGCAGGCCCCGATATTTACGCTGCCTGTCTTTACTGTAACGTAGAATATTGAGCTGCACATAGAACAGCTCTTCAAACTTCAAACGATATTGGGCCTTCCGCAGCAATTCGGGATTCTTGGGGAAATGAATATTACGGATGGCCTCATCCAAAGACATTAAATGATGCTCCTCCACTAACCGAGGGGGCAATGTTTCAGCAAGAGGTTCCTGTAGCAGGGCAAGCGCATTCTTCATCAACTTCTCCAGCCCATGAGAGTTCAAGAAACCGCGCTTCATCCTTTCCGTTGTGTTATAATAAGGCTGCAACCCCATCGTAGATAAGGTAAGTTCGCCTGAAGGATCCATATCGGGATGAGCCACATTGATACGGCCATTGAATACGGTCGGTTTACCAAAGACAATATACTCTGTCCTGGTCTTATAATGCTCTAGCAGATATTTAATTCCTTGAAACCAAACTAAATCAATGATGCCCGTACCATCAGAAAAATGACCGACAAGTCTGCGCTGTCTTCCCTCCCCCAAAGTCTCAAAACTGAGGATTTCGCCTTTCAACTGGATATAAGGCATATTTCCGTCTATTTCATGGATATAATAAAGGCGGCTGCGGTCTACATATTTATATGGAAAATAGTACAACAAATCATGCAAGGAAAAAAGATTCAATTCCTTGTTCAAGACGGTTGCACGCTGCGGGCCTACTCCTTGCAAATATTTTATGTCACGCGTAGTGATATCGAACATTTCAAATTAAGACTTCCGCTATTTTCAAATCAAAAGGGGTGGTTAATTTAATATTTTCTCTATTTCCCTGCACCAGACAGACCTCCCTGCCCATCGCCTCCACTACAGAAGCATCATCAGTAAAGGCATCCGTATATTCCTGTTGATATGCCTCTTTCAACAGCTGCACTTCAAAGACCTGAGGAGTCTGAACCAGTTTATAGTCATTACGCGGAACCGTTTCACTTCCCGGCTTCGTAAGATGACGCACGGTTTCCACCACATCAATTACAGGAATAACCGCTTGCTTAGTCTGCGCTGCCTCATAACATCCGGCTATCACTTCCCGGGAAACAAAAGGACGCACGCCATCATGAACACCTACCAAGCCTTCTCCCTTCACGTATGCCAACCCATTCTTTACAGAATGGAAACGAGTTTCGCCCCCATCGGCAATATCATGACGCAAAGCAAAATGATACGTTTCACAAAGATCTTTCCAGTAAGCCTGCTGGCTCACCGGAAGAACTAATATAATATGTATAGAAGAATCAAAAGCGTAAAAAGCCTCTATGGTACGCATCAACACAGGTTTGCCCCCTACAGGCAAAAACTGTTTGGGAATATCCCCTCCCATACGCAACCCTTTGCCTCCTGCAACTATAATGACATGCCTGTTCATTCTGCAATCATCATCCCTTGCTTCAATTCTGTCACCTTTTCCGCACCGACATATTTCTCGGCAATGGCAAATGAGAATGCCATAGCGGCACCGGGGCCTTTACCGGTAATAAAATTACCGTCTTTCTCTACCAAAGCGGCCGTATACTCAGCACCTTCCAGATACTTTTCGAATCCCGGATAGCAAGTTACTTTCTTACCTTTCAACAAACCACGCTTTCCATATACCAACGGAGCGGCACAGATGGCAGACAACGGACGTCCGGCTTCAGCAAATGTCATAATCAACTTGCCCAAACCTTCGTGAGCATCCAGATTTGTCGCTCCGGGCAGACCACCAGGCAATACAATCATCTCCGCATCCCCTTCTTTTACTTCTTCAAACACCATATCGGCTACTACCGGAACACCATGCGCACCGTTTACGGTCAGCACACCTGTTACGGAAACAGTCTTCACAGGCAAACCTGCACGTCTCAACACATCTACCGGGGTCAGCGCCTCCACTTCCTCGAAGCCTTCTGCCAAAAATACATAAATTGTTTTCATAAGCTACTTCAGTTTAAAGTAATATGTAATAGTACCTGTCTGGTTATTCACTCCGTCCACTTGGTTAAAGCGTGCTTTACGGGCGGCCTCTTCCGCCGCCTTCCGCAACGAAGCGTTTACTGTATTGGTACGTTTGTTGATACTGGTACTTATCACCTGTCCTGCGGGATTTACGGTAATAGTCACTACCACCCGTCCCTCATCCTGCACATTATAGACAGGCATCGGCAAACCGCCACTACCCAAAGAACGTCCGTTGAGGTCAAATGTTCCGTAACCGCCCACTCCGCCGGACTTCCCTTCCGAAGAGTTTCCCGTCGGACTGCCCTCCAGACCGGAGCCTGTGGTACCGGTTCCTTTATTTCCCATTTGAGTTCCCTTGCCAAAAGCACCGGCTATCTTCTTCGCCGCCGCTTCCGCTGCCGCCCTTTCGGCAGCCGCTTTCTTCTCAGCCGCCGCTTTTTCTGCTTCAGCGCGTTTCTCGGCCTCAGTCTTCTCTTTCGGCTTCACCGCCTCCTTTTTCGGTACGTCCTTTTTAGGAGTTTCCTTCTTGGGTTTTTCTTTTTTAGGGGTTTCTTTTTTAGGTTCCTTTTTAGGGACTGCCACCGTTTCCTCTTCTGTCTGCGTGATGATTTCCTCTTTCGCTTCAACGGGAGGAACCGTTTCCGGTTCAGATACATCGGGAGCCGGAGCCTCAGGCTCATTCATTATATCTATATCCGTCAGCGTATAAGGGTCGGCATTCCCTTGAGAAAGCTCTGTATTTCCCAGCATAACAGGAACACCCCCCTCTTCCTGAACCTGCGGACGGCGGATAGCAATCACCAGCAGCAGGATAAGGAGAAGTATATGCAGTACAGCCGTACCAATCAGTCCTGTTATCTTATTTTTCTTCATGCTTACAGCTTAACGTTTCTTCTCAGGCGGACGTGTAGCCAACACCATCTTGAAGTGATTTTCATTAGCAATATTCAGTACCCTTACTATTTCGCGGTAAGGCACAGCCTCATCCGCATAAAGAGCCACATACATATCGGGTTCCTTCTCGGCACACCTTTGCAGGAATGCGGGCAGTTCTTCCAAGTCTATCGGCATTTCATCCTCATTGCCGAAAGCAGTATAGAAGTTCAGGTTCTTGTCAATGATTACCCTCGTAAGCGGCTTTGCCGAAGTCTGCTGCCTGCCTTGCGGAAGCAATACCTTGATGGCATTGGGCGACACCATGGTAGAGGTAATCATGAAGAATATCAGCAACAGGAATATGATGTCTGTCATAGACGCCATACTGAAGTTAGGTGATATTTTATGTCTTCTTTTCAGTGCCATACGCTATTACTTTTGAACGGGTTCGTTCAGTAAATCCATGAAGTCCATGGTACGCGCTTCCATTTGACTTACCACCTTGTCCACACGGGTTACCAGATAATTATAGGCAAACATAGCCGCAATACCCACAACCAGACCACCCACAGTAGTAATCATCGCTTCATAAATACCTCCTGAAAGCAACGTGATATCAATGTTGTTCCCGGCATTGGACATTTCCCAAAAAGCCTGCACCATACCGGTTACAGTACCAAGGAAACCAATCATCGGAGCACCGCCGGCAATAGTCGCCACAACAGGCAGTCCGTTCTCCAGTTTTGCCACTTCTATATTGCCGGAATTTTCGATAGCAGCCTGCACATCGGCAACAGGACGTCCCATACGGGTAATACCTTTCTCAATCATACGGGCAGAAGGAGTATTGGTGATGCGGCAATAGTTTATAGCCGACTTTATCTCACCCGTGCGGATATAATCACGAATACGTTCCATAAACAAAGGATCATCCTTCCCCGCCTTGCGGATAACCGCCATGCGTTCAAAGAAAATATAAAAACAGACGACAGACAACAATGCCAGCACAAGCATGATCCATCCACCTTTCATCGCCATATCCCAAAGATTCATCCGAGCCTCCTCTGAAACGGGAGTCAATACGGGATTACCCCCGGCAAGGGTATCCGCCAAAGCCGCCTGTGCAGCCAGTAAAGTGATATTCATCATGAACGAAGACAATTTTTATATTCTTCAATAGTTTGTTTTAATCCCATATAAAGCGCATCGCTTATCAATGCATGACCGATAGACACCTCGTCCAGCCAAGGAATATGCGTATGCATATATTTCAGATTCACCAGACTAAGGTCATGACCTGCATTCAGCCCCATTCCCAGGCTACGTGTCACCTTCGCCGCTTCTATAAAAGGAGCAATGGCCGCTTCGGGATTCCGAGGGTACATCGTAGCGTATGGTTCCGTATAAAGTTCCACCCGGTCGGCTCCCGCTTTGGCGGCATATTCTATCATCTCCTTGTCCGTACCGACAAAGATAGAGGTGCGGATACCTGCCTGGCCGAACGTATCCATCAGTTCGGTAAGGAAAGAAAGATTGGTCTTGGTATCCCATCCGGCATTAGACGTAATCTGATCGGGCGCATCGGGCACCAACGTTACTTGATGAGGTTTCACTTTCAGCACCAGATCAACGAACTCCGGTGAGGGATACCCTTCAATGTTAAACTCTGTGGTAAGCAGCGGACGAAGTTCGTACACATCGCTGCGGCGGATATGCCGTTCATCGGGACGGGGATGTACAGTGATACCTTCCGCACCAAACGCCTCACAGTCCAAGGCTACTTTCACCACGTCCGGATTGTTGCCTCCCCGGGCATTACGCAAGGTGGCTACCTTGTTTATATTTACACTTAACTTTGTCATCTTGGCAATATATTATTATCTTTGCAGTTCTGATGTGCAAAGTTAGCAGGTTTTATTAAAACCTGGTCCATTTTGACAAACAAAAGATTTATAAAATTAACTAATGAATATACGCCCAATGAAATTCGCCCTTTTCGGAAACACTTATCAAGCCAAGAAATCGGCTCATGTGGAACGTTTGCTATCCATTCTATCACAACATAACGCTGAAGTTCACATCTGCCGGGAGTTCTACGAGTTTCTGACGGACGACCTCAAGATAAGCATCCGTCACGCCGGTGTTTTCGATGGAAATAATTTTGAAGCCGACATGATACTAAGTATCGGAGGCGACGGCACTTTCCTGAAAGCCGCCAGCCGTGTGGGGTCACGCAACATTCCCATACTAGGTATCAACACCGGACGATTAGGTTTTCTGGCTGATGTTTCTCCTGAAGAGATGGAAGACACATTCAATGACATCTACAATGGAAACTACCGGATAGAAGACCGCAGCGTATTGCAAGTATCCTGCAAAGAACAGGAACTGAAAGGTTACCCTTTCGGTCTGAATGAGATAGCGGTACTGAAGCGTGACAGTTCTTCCATGATTTCCATCCACACAGCCATCAATGGAGCCTATCTCACCACCTACCAGGCGGACGGGCTGGTCATCGCCACTCCTACCGGTTCTACAGCCTATTCGCTGAGCATCGGGGGACCTGTCATCGTGCCACACAGCAACACCATCGCCATCACTCCGGTAGCACCGCATAGCCTGAATGTACGCCCCATTGTCATCAACGACGACTGGGAAATCACATTGGATATAGAGAGCCGCAGCCACAATTTCCTGATTGCCATCGACGGACGTAGCGAAACTTGCCGTGAAGGAAGCCGGCTCACTATCCGCAAAGCCGACTATAAAATAAATGTAGTAAAACGAAACAGCCATATCTTTTTCAACACACTCCGCAATAAAATGATGTGGGGAGCCGATGGTAGAGGATGACATTACAATCCATCCTCAAAATAGTTTAAATAGTGGTTATCAAGGTTATACAAAACCTTTTTATATCTAACAAATTTCTTTTTTCAAATACTATGATTATATTTGTGCCACAAATAAAAAAATCAGACCATACGATAGATCGGTAAAACGCACAAAAACATTACACGGCATATGAAAGGCACAATACAAAAATGGAAACTCGTGATACTTCTGGATGCATTACTGTTCTTAAGTAACATGACCTTTGCTAAAGACACAATCAATCAATATACAGAGGGAAACCCTATAGACACAACAGCGGTTTCCATTTCAGACAAAACCAACATCCCCGACCGGCTTTATGTAGATTCCCTGTCATTGAAACGTCATTTTATCCACCGTATCGGCATTGAGGCACGTCCCGGATATATTTTCCCCACCAGTTCCTTTTTCAGAGGAGAAAATCTGAATTGGAAACCCATAGAGAATTCCCTGTCGCTTCACTTGAAGTACTCATTCCAGTTTCATCCGAACACCTATAACGACCGTATTTACAGAGGGGCCTACCAAGGTATTGGCGTGGGCTACTACAATATGTATGAGAAGCCGCAATTGGGCAACCCGCTTACTGTCTATTTATTTCAAGGAGCGCGTATCGCCCGTTTCAACCAACGATTGTCATTAAACTATGAATGGAATTTCGGCGCTTCATTTGGCTGGAAACCATACCACAGCGATTTGAATCCATATAATAAAGTGATAGGTTCGAAAGTAAACGCCTATCTGAATACAAACTTCTATTTCAACTGGATGCTTTCTCCCAAATTTGATTTCACAACAGGTGTGGCAGTAACGCATTTCTCTAACGGTAATACCAAATTCCCGAATGCGGGACTCAATTCCATCGGACTAAAGGTAGGATTGGTTTACAATATCAATAGAAAAGAAGAATGTTTTGCAAAGCCCTTGTATCAATCACCCGTACCTAAATTTCCCCGTCATATCAGTTATGACCTGGTATTGTTCGGTTCATGGCGCAGAAAAGGAGTAACGATTGGAGAGGGGCAAATGGTTGCTTCTCCTGAAACTTATCCGGTACTGGGATTTAATTTCGCGCCAATGTATAATTTCGGGTATAAATTCCGTGCGGGTATTTCATTAGACGGGGTTTATGACGGCAGTGCGAATGTGTATAGCCCGGACGGATACGGCGATGAGCTCCTCAAGCCGTCTGCCGGCAAACAACTGGCACTGGGAGTTTCGGGACGTGCCGAGTACGTGATGCCTTACTTCACAGTAGGAATAGGATTGGGTACAAATGTGATTCATGCAGGCGGAGATTTAAAATCTTTCTACCAGATATTGGCACTGAAGATAGAAGTTACGCGCAACTCATTCCTTCATATCGGATATAATTTACAGGATTTCCATGATCCCAACTATCTGATGCTGGGATTCGGATTCAGGTTCAATAATAAGTATCCCACTTTTCACAGACGGTAAATGCTACGTCTAATTTGCACAGACACATTCTACAAAATATACTAAAATTATCGGAATATATATCGTAAACAAGCTACATGTTTGTGGAATGATACAATCATATTTGTTTACCATTAAAACCGAATCTGTTTATCCCAAAGCTAGACCTTTTTGGGGGAACTTCGGCATTTTTACCGGACAGCTATAAAATCAAACAAGATATTCCTATACCAAGAATCTGCAAATCCTGCTACAAGATTCCGAAAAACTTGCTACAAGAATTGCGACATCTTGCGACAAGTTTTCAAAGTCTTTCCACCTTCTTTTTGATATGCGTATCCATCTTTTGAAGAGAAATACCCCTCTCTTGAAGAATGCCCCCAAAAATCCTTCAGAAGTTTCAGCCTCTCCGCAAACGTCCTGTTCATCGGCATTCCGGCTGACAGATTGATGCACCGAGATCCTTCAACCGCGTAGTTCTTTCTTTCAGCCGTAGTCAATAAATGTATAAAGGTAAATCCGAATACCGATAGAAAACCAACCAATACGACATCGCTTACCCTGTCACGCTGAAAGATCTTTTTCGGCTGAAGGATTTTATCGTGTATATCCTTCAGCCGAAAAGCCGATGAACAGGACGTTTGCGGAGAAGCTGAAACTTCTGAAAGAAAAACAAGGTATTTTGCCATGTTATGCAATACGAGTAGAAAAGCATCAAAAACATCCTGTTGTTTTTGAAAAAGCTCCTGTTCTTTTTTAAAAAGCTCTTGATCTTTTTAAAAAACGTCCTTGTCTTTGATATGGAATTTCCGGTGTAATCGTACAGTTATAACATTAATACAAAATCCCATCAAAAACACCGGTCCGATTCTCATAAGTAATAAGTAAAAACAGTATTCAATATGGAGACAAAAATCATATTTTTCCCTCACTTATGCCTGTAACGCCTCTGTTCCTAAAAACACATCAGACATAGCGCATCAGCCATCCCCCAACGGGACAGCCGAGAAACTCTTATATTCCCTGGTCTGCCCCATCACAACCACAGGATTCTCAAAGGTTTCATATATGCTCAATACTGAAGAACTGATCCTGTCAATCTGCCAGTAGCAGTAATCCAGAAGAAGATATCTGTTATTGGGAGTGATAAAATCATATCGGAAATAATGTACATGCTCTTCCACTTCCTCGCCATCACACGTCGTCCGTGATTTACAGGAAGCCTTACCATTCAGCCCGAACTCATAATGTTCACAGACTTCCGCATCCCTGCCATCCTCAGTACGTATCTGAAATGTTCTCTCCCATGCATAACCGGTCAGATTGGTAACAATGGTATTGCTATCCTCCCCGTAATGTTCATCAATACAACCTGCAAGAAACAGTACACATATAACTGTCGAGCCCAATAATCCAATTAATGTTTTTTTCATAGTCCGTCACTTTTTTATTTTATTGTCATCTGTAATGGAGTACAATCCTTATATTGGTCCCATCACCTGCACCTTGCTCCTTCCGCTTCCGGTCTTCACCACCTGCACCTGCGCAGGGATACGTTCCATCATCTCCGCCACATGGGAAATCACCCCTATCTTACGCCCTTGCATCTGCAACCGCTCCAAAGCATCCATCGCAATGCGCAGAGTGTCCATATCCAGCGATCCGAAACCTTCGTCAATAAACAACGATTCCACATTCATCCGGTTGGAGGACAAGGAAGACAAGCCCAATGCCAAGGCGAGAGATACCAAGAAAGATTCCCCGCCCGAAAGGGAATGGACACTACGCACCTCACCCATCATATCAAGATCCACAATCTGCAAGGCCAGCGTATCAGGGATGCGTTGCAGTTCGTAACGGGGGGCAAGGTCTTGCAAATGCCTGTTGGCATAAAGCAAAAGGACATCAAGCGTATAACCTTGGGCTATTTCCTTAAACTTGGCGCCAGTCTGGGAACCGAACAGTTCGTTCAGTTTCGCCCAATTCTCGTAGATAGAGTTTTTTTCCTCCAACTCTTTCTCGATGTCGGCTATGCGTTCCTTACCTTTTATATGGTTCTGTATCGTCACCTCTATTTGGGCCAAACGTCCGGTTTCCATTTCTTTAGCAGCAGTGCAGGCAGTCAATGTTTCAATCAGCGACTCCTTGTTTTCCGTGGTATCCGGTTTCAGAGGAGCTTGCTGATGCTCCTCCCTTTTCTGCCTTCGCTCCGCAAGGATCGCCTGAAGAGTGGTTTCCTTCTCTTTCAGTGTGCCCAACGCTTGTTTCTCAGCCAGTATCCAGCTTTTGTCTTTGGAAAGCAATTGTTCCAACTCGGCATACGTTTCCTTTTGAAGCGTGAGCCACTCGTTTATTTTCAATTCGTCTTGTTGCAAGACAGCAGTCAGACGGACTAATTCCTTTTCCATCTGTGCGGTCTGCCCTTTGTAAGATTCCGCCTGCACAGTTAAAGAATGATGCAAGTTCATGGCTTTTTCCAGTTGTTGTTCCAGTTCCTTTTGCCGTCTTGCATGGGTTGCAACCACTGTTTCGGTGGATTCACCATTCAGCAGGGAAGACCGCAGACGAGCACGTTCGTTCAATTCTGCCTGCTGTCTTTCTTCTTTTTGTTTCTTTTCTTCGTACAAACCAATGGCATTGGCTTCTTCTTTTTTCAAACTATCTCTTTGGGCTGATTTTGAGGTAAGAGCCTCTTTTATTTCGGTCTGCTCTTGCAAACGGGCATTCCATTGCCTGCCGAATTGCTGGACATAATGTTTCAATGTGCCCTGCTCCAACAAATCTTTCCAATTGGGAATAATGGATACGTATGTTTCTACTTTTTTCAGCGTATCATCAACTTGCGCCACATAATTTTCAATCAATGCAGAAAGACGGGCCATCTCCAGTTGGCGGGCATTCAGCGTGTTTTTCAGTTGTTCCGTTTCTTTAGCAACCTGTTCTTTCGCACGGTTCAGTTCCTCTTCCTGCAAGGATTGGACATTGGTCTGTTCCCTCATCGGATGATGGAAACTCCCGCAAACCGGACATGGCTTTCCTTCCTCCAACTGCTCACGAAGCAACAGCACCTCTGCCGGCAACAGTCGGTTCAGACGCTCGGCTTCCTGTTGTACCGATTTCAACCGCTGTTCCTCCGCTTCACTCGCTTTCTTTACTTTATCCAGCAGTTGACGGTTCGATACGCTTTGCGCCCTTGCCATTTCCAGATTGGTAAGCAAGCTGGTAATCAGTTCAACGGCAGGAATCAATTGGGAATAAGCGGTATATCGTTCAAACCAGGTTTGCAAGGCGGTTTGCTTCTCCATCAACAAACTTATATCCTTCTCTGTCTTACAAACGGATTGATGCAGATTATCTTTAGCCTGCAATGCCAAAGCCGCTTCTTTCTGACTTTCCGCTAATTGCTTTCTATTTTCCACCAACTGCACATCCAATGCTCTGGCTTTATCCAATTGCGGTTCTTGCTGCGACAAATAGGTCTTAAATTCCGCCAGTTCTTTCTGAGCGGCTTCCCACTGCACGTTCGCGGAAGTCTGTAAAGCCGCATTCTGCCGGATGGCAACCTCTATTTCGCCTAACCGGGAACGACCGGCATCTATCTGCTTCCGGGCGTTACGCTGTTCCATATACACATCGCGGATATCCTGAGCCTGCTCTATACGGGCCAACAGTTCATAACGTGGACGGGCGGCTTCTATTTCTTTTCTGATGCCGGAAAGTGATTCTTCCGCCTGTATGCATCCTGTATTCAAGCGTCCTTCTTCTTCCAGCCATTTCAACTTGCCGGACAACGCCTCCTCTTTCTTCTTCGAAACGGACAAGCGGACTTGTAATTCTTCCTTTTCAGCCGAAAGTTGCTGTAATTGCTCATCTGTCAGCAACTCAATGCCTTTGATACGCTCCTGCAATAATTTATATTCGCTTTCCGCCCGCTTGGTGCGTTCATAGATGGAAGCAGAGATACGCGAGTAAATTTCCGTTCCGGTCAGTTTTTCCAAGATTTCGGCTTTATCAGGCTGACGAGCCTTCAGGAAGGTAGCAAAATCTCCTTGAGCCAGCAACACAGAGCGGTTGAACTGTTCGAAAGAGAGTCCGATCAGTTCACTGATGCGGGATAATAATTCGGTCTTCGTCCCTTGCTGTTCCACTCCGGAGGTAAGGTTGGTCAACGTCATTTCCACTTTTTGCAAGGAACCGCTAACCTTCCCACGCGAACGTCGCACCGTCCAACGTGAACGGAACACCTCTCCTGTCAAAGCGACGAAATCCACTTCCGAATACCCCTCGGCAGTACCCCGGCGAAGGATGGAACGGCTATCGTTCTGTGCAATTCCTCTGTCGGCAACATCCATGACAGAGACGTTATTCTCTTTCGCCTTGTTCATACGTGGCGTACAGTCAAACAAAGCCAGACACAAAGCATCCAGCAAGGTTGATTTTCCGGCTCCGGTACTGCCTGTAATGGCGAATATACCTGCCGAGCACAAAGGTTCGACGGTAAAGTCTATCATAAATTCACCTTCCAATGAAGCCAGATTCTTTCCTCTTATCGCTACTATTTTCATACTCCTGCCTCCTTGATTACACTTTCCAGCAATTGTTTCATGGTATCGGGCATCTCCGTCCCTCCATATTTCCGTTTAAAGACATCCAGTGCCATATCCAGCGGACGGATGGTTTGCAACTCCTCGTAGGAAGTGGCGACAATGCCGCTTGCCTTTTTTTGTGGAAGCATAGCGGCGATGCGTGCCAGGCGGACTGCTTTTCCTTTCAACGCTTCCTCTATCTTATACTTATAAGAAGGTTCCGGCTCGGTCATCAAAATCTTTATTTCCAGATAGGGCGACCGCAACGTGACATCCCCATCGGGCAAATCGCCGATGGCTTGCAGCACTTCTTCCAGCGGACGGGCCTGACGAGGAATACTCATCACGCCGGCTAGCGGTTCAAATGCCAATCTCTCTATGCCGGTACCCTCAGCACTTATCGTTATCATGACCACTCCCGAAGCATTGTTCCTCTCAGCAAAAGACATGGGCATAGGAGTTCCGGAATAACGCACATTCTCCCGATGGGACACACGCTGGGAGCGATGCAGATGCCCCAATGCAGTATAGGCGATAGCCTCATCAAAAGCATCGGGGGATACACATTCCAAGCCTCCGATAACGGTACGTTCCGAACGGTCGTCCTCCGAGATTTCCGAGCCGGTGGCTTGCAGATGTCCCATGGCGATAACGGGAAGTCCTTTCTCCTTCACTTCATTGAAAAGCTGCTCATAAAGCAGTTGGACTCCTTTTGAGTAATTTTCAGCCGAAGGATAATCCCCCTGACGCAGATAGGGGACGGCAAGGCAATAGGCGGTCACTTCCCCTTCTGTGTAAAGGGGGACAATCAGGTGTTGCAAGTCTATATCACCTTCCGCATTGCGGCGCACGACACCGCGAACGGTGACATTCATATCCTCCAACAGGGGATTGGGAGCCTCCAAACGGGCTGCCGAGTCATGATTTCCGGCAATGATGATAATTTGCAAAGAAGGGTTTTCGGACGTAACTTCTCTTAGAAAACGATAATACATTCGTTGTGATTCCGCCGAAGGGTTCGGGCTGTCGAATACATCACCTGCTATCAACAATACATCTATTTCATGCTGTCTTATCTGCTGTTTCAGCCATTCTAGAAAATGGAGATGCTCTTCCCGCCGGTCGTATTCATAAAAAGTCTGGCCCAGATGCCAGTCTGCTGTATGGAGAATTTTCATTAGCTGTTCGGTTTGTTTCCTGCAAAAATAGGAAAACTAAATGAAAAAAGGTATTTCTTTTAGGTACAACCTCTAAATGAAAACTATTTTTCATGCAGAAAACAAGCAGACATGCCACCTTTTCGCTATCTTTGCCATACGAGATAAATAATAAGAAGAAAGGAGAACGTCATGAGTACAATCACATTGGAATCAATACAAAACGAACTGATTCGGGAAATCTTGGACATCAAGAATGTAAAGGTGTTGGAGTCTGTAAGGAAGACTCTTGTTCATGCTAAAAAGGAAATGGAATCTGTTTCTACCATGGTGGCAGAGGATGAAGAACCCTACATGACCAAAAGTGAAATAATGGACGGGCTGTCCGAGGCTTGCAAAGACATCAAACTGATGCGTGAAGGAAAGCTGAAAGGCCGTCCCATAGAAGAATTGCTCAATGAACTATAAAATCAAAGTATATCGCCACTTCGAAAAAGAAGTTAAGAAACTTTCCAAGCGATATAAATCATTGAAGCAAGACTTGACAATTTTAGCCGCAGAACTCATGCAGAACCCTGACATGGGTACTGATTTAGGCAATGGCCTACACAAAGTACGCATGAGTATAGCATCAAAAGGAAAAGGGAAAAGAGGCGGAGCAAGAGTGATCACTCTCATCGCCACTCTATCCAAAGAAGAAAAAGAGATTGGCTTACATTTCATTTATGATAAATCAGAGCGTGAGAATATCACTGATAAAGAGTTACAAGCGGTCTTGAAAGACAACGGAATTATCTGAAAAGACGAACCGGTCATGCCAACTGAGGCATGACCGGTTTGTATATCTATCATCATTCAGCCACCAGCCGCACCTCATAAATATGCGGAGTCACTTTCTTATTTCCTTTACCGATCTTTATCTCCAGTTGCTCATTGGATTGCATAGATGCAGGTACATCAAATATCCCCACCGATACATCCGAAGCCGGTTTACCAGCCAATCGTCCTACTTCCTGCCCGTTTATCCATACTTTTGCATCCTTACGAATCTCAGAACGGAACCGGATACGCACTTTATTGACCTGCTTTCCGTTCGTCTTCATACGATAACTGAACCAACCGGCCGCCTCACGCCAGTGAACCCCTTCATCATCCCCCGTACGGGAATTCTCCATCCGGATGAAATGGTCGCTTTCCGGTTGTTGTTCCCCACAAATCACTTTATCGGCGGTCATACCATCCAATGCGGCACGCTCCTTTTCCTCTTTTGCCAACTGTTCCTGCCTTGCCTGCAACTCCTGTACGGACAGCACAGGCCAATAGACCATATACCGGCACTCGTATAAACGGAAAAACGGTTCCACAGTCATACCCTCATAGCGTTCGGGATAAACTCCGGACAATGTAAATGTCAACGGCTTACCTTCCACTTTTTTCAGATGAGAAAGAAGATTGTTCTTATCCCCCACAATGACAGGCATCGTTTGTAAAGGCAGACGCGGTCCGGCAGCAATGTGTCCGCCACGACTGTCATCGGCAAACATGCCATCCTGATTTTGCTTGCCCAACCGGGCGGCCAGCACAATCGGTCCGTATAAGATGGAATAGTTGGCAGAACCATCCGGCAGTGCAATGGCACGCAAATGCATCGGCAGTTCCAGCCTTACTTTGTCACCTTTTGACCAAGTACGGTTCAGGCTAACATATCCCTCTTTGACCGTTACGTTCTGCCGTTTACCATTAACAGACAAGCGTAATGCTTCCGGCTTCGTCCATTCGGGAATACGGAAAAGAAGGGTAAATTCTTTCTTTCCCTTTTCCGGAGAAATAACAAGAGTACTCCCCTCCTCATCGGGAAAAGCCGTCTGTTGCTCAATTTGGGTATCTCCCCAGCGCAAGGTAGACGGAATGAAAAGATTGACATACAGATTATTATCCTTGTGTCCATAAATCATTTCACCATAACGGGCATGATTTTCCATCCCCGATCCCACACAACACCAGAAACTGGTCTGAGGCTGCGAATAGACCCTGTAATGACCGGCACGCATCGGGGTAAAATAAACAAATCCGCCTTGCACAGGATCTTGCGTGGAAAGGATATGGTTATAAAGCGCCCGTTCGTAATAATCCATAAAATGAACGTCCGCACTCGTTTCATACAGCATTTTTGTAAGGCGGAGCATATTGTAGGTGTTACAAGTCTCAGGCCCCTGCTCGCTGGTGAGCATACTGCTGAAATCATCAGCCGGATGAAAATGCTCACGCACACTGTTACCTCCGATGGTGATGCTTCGATGGTTTACCACTGTCTCCCAGAAATAGCGGGCGGCCTCGCTCCAGTCCCGGTTGCCTTCCAAATCGGCAATACGTTTGAAACCTATCACTTTCGGTATTTGGGTATTGGCGTGCATACCAGTCAGTTTATCCTCCTGTCTCAACAAAAGCTGCAACACGGTGTGATGAGAAAATTGGTGAGCCAGTTTCAAGTAGCGTTTGTCGCCGGTGATAGCGGCCACATCGGCAAATGTTTCGTTCAGCCCTCCATGTTCGCTGCGCAGCATATCCTGTATCTGTTCATCGCTCAACTTGGATACCAGACGAATCATCCAGTCCGTGAGTTTCACCAACATTTCCTTTGCCTCCCGGCTATCGGTCTGAAGAGTTGCATCACGAAGGCCGGCATATATTTTATGAATATTGTAAAGAGGAACCCAGCGGTCGTTCAATCCGAAACCGGACGCGCGAATGTTTCCTTCCTCTATTTCTTTCCACATTTTGCGCCCGTTTGGAACTCCACACAGATAACCGTCACCGGCGGCATCCTGGCAGCGTTTCAGTTCACTTATCATATAATCCAGACGCGCCTTGATCTCCTTATTTCCCGTAGCGGCATACATATAGGAAAGGGCCGATAAATAATGTCCGCCAATATGACCGTCCAGCCCTGTATTTTCCCAATTGGTATAATTTTCAGCTTTAGGAGAAAGACCAGCTTCCTTCAAATAAGGAGCTAACAGACGGTCGGGGTCTATTCCCAGCAGATAACGGATATCCATATCCTCTGCGTGTTTGAAAGGGCTGGCGGTGAGCCGCACATCCCTGACTGGAAAACTTTCTACTTTTGCGGGTAGCTGAGCATGCAAAGCTACAGAAGCTATAGCAAAAACGGAAGTGGATAAAATGGTTTTAAGTAAATTCATAATGTATTTTATCGTTTCTTTATTTATTCTGCTGGATATTCAATATGAACATTCTAAAGTTTCACCTCAATTGCCGTACCGGTATAATTCACCATCTTTCCTCCCTTCAATGGTTTATCGCCTTCTCCTGATCTATGATTTACGAGAACTACTTTGAACTTCCTCTTTTCCAACATTCCGGGATATCTTCCTTCACGGTCGCTGATGTGCAAAGTACGGTTACTATCATCCCAACGGAAAGTGATAGTAGAATAAACTCCCTTTTCATAATTGTAATTATCGTTCTCATCCTCATAAAGAATAAAAGTTGCATTAGCACCCGGATAAACACGAATCTCCAGGTCATCCCAACTTTTTTCTGTGGCATACTGCACCGCAGGCCCCCAAGGAATTATAGAACCGGCACGGATATAAACAGGCATGATATCAATAGGTACTTCACGCTGTATGGTTTGGCCACCAGCCAACTTTGCCCCAGTCCAGAAATCAAACCAGTTACTTCCCTCAGGCAAATATACATCCGTTTTCTCTATTTTCCGCATATTTTTCTGATAACCATTCTGTTTTTTATCCTGCCATGTATAGAGAGAATCAGTTACCGGACGTACTAAAAAACTACGTCCGAACATATACTCCGTATCCATATCAAGTACTTTCTTGTCTTTCGGAAAATCCATCACCAAAGGACGAATAATGCTGCCTGCCTTATTTGTTACTTCCCAAGTAGTACTATATAAATAAGGTAATAAGCGATAACGCAAATGGGTATATTTCTCCAATGCATCATAAGCCCAATCACCTTTATCGCCGAACTGATAGATCTCTACAGCAACAGGACTGGAATTATGAGAACGCATGATAGGTTGGAAAGCTCCCCACTGATACCAACGGACGTGTAACTCATGATAAGCAATATTATTAACATCATTATTATATTTCCAAGCAAAAAATCCTCCCAAGTCAGTGTTCCAGTAAGGAATACCACACAAAGAATAATTCAGGCCAGCTGCCAGTTGCTTGCGCATCACTTCCCAAGTAGAAACGACATCTCCACTCCATGAATGTGAAGCATAACGCTGCTGTCCCAAGAATGAAGAACGGGTAAGTAAGAATACCCGCTTGTCGGAAGTGGTAGCACGCTGGTGCTCATAAACACCTTTATTGGACATCAAAGGAAAAGCATTGTGAACTCTTCGGAAAGAACCTAAATAAGTTTTTGTATCAAAATCTTTATCTTGAATCTCCAGATGATCGGGTTCGGTAGAATCCAACCACCAGCCGTCCATACCTAGATCAAAGATATTCTTTTTCATTTCATTCCAATAAATACTTCTTGCTACAGGATTGAACGGATCGTAAGGTTTCACTCCGGCTTTAGGCGGCCAAGTCTCAAAATGAAGCAAAGCATTCAGACTGTCCATCTTATGATACATCTCTGTCCACGGACCAAAAGAGGCCCATACAGAAATCATGATATGCGCATTCCGCTTGTGTATATAGTCAATCATTTCTTGAGGGCTTTTTATTCTTGGAGTACCATAACGTGCATCCGGATTCTCACCATTCGGAAGATATTTCATGTATTCTTTGTCGCCCATCTTATTAATATAGCGAGGATTCTGGAACTTCATGGAGTTCCAGTTAGAATCACATCCCCAATACTGCCAATCCTGAATGATTCCATCCAAAGGAACTTTCCGATCACGGTATTCATCAACCACTTCGCACAGTTCATCCGGACTCTTATAACGCTCGCGGCACTGCCAGAATCCAAGTGTCCACAGCGGATAAAGAGGAGCCTGCCCGGTCAAATCACGGACTCCGGCTATCACGCCGTCCGCATTGCTACCATAAATGAAATAATAGTCGGCACAATCGCCCACTTCAGAATCGAATGACATTTCTTGCGGATTGTCCGTAAAGGTAGTCGGAGAATAATTATCCCAATAAAGTCCGTAACCTTTCACTGAATGAATAAAAGGAATACAGATACTCATATTCTTGTTACGAAGAAAAAGTTTTTGATTGCGCTGATTCACTTTTCCAGTCTGTTGTTGCCCCAATCCATAAATCACTTCATCCTTATCTAATAAAAAAGCCTGCCGGACATTGTAAGAAAAAGTACCCGCATCATCAAACGGGGTGAACTGTGTTCCATAATCCTTGTCTTTTAACAACACCCTTCCGGTTGCATCATAGAAATTGATTCCACCTGTAGATGAATTGACCTCCACCTGTAATGCATCCGACTTTAAACGAATATACTCTTTATTCATTGCAAACTCCACAAAGGTCTCCTCAGGCTCTTTCATTACTACAAGGCTCTTCTTGTCATACGAACTTCCCTCCGGTGTCTTATAAACCCGGACAATGGATGGAGAATAAAATGCCACTTCAACATCTATACCTTGTACAGTAGTCTTAACTCCTTGCGGCATTTTCTGATAGCTCTGTGCCTGGGAAAATAATCCCAGACAGAGGAGCAACAAACTTATTGAAATCTTTTTACTCATAATTCTTTCTAATTTAATGTAGAAAAGAAAAAACAACCTTTTCATCCTTAAAAAAACATCCAATAAATACTATTTAGAATATCCCGGATTCTGTTTCAGATTACTATTGGTCAACAATACTTTATTTGGAATAGGATACAGATTTTTGGTTTCATCACTCTTATCATGAGAGAACCAAGCTTTTGTAGTGAAGATGCCAAAACGAATCATGTCCTGACGGCGGCGTCCTTCCTGACAAAACTCCCAACCAAGCTCATCAAGGAAACGACCATATTTAATATCCGTTCCTCCATCATGTTCTGTCTTATAACTATCTCTCCGACCATAATCATATACACTTCCTCCCATCAGTTCCGCGTCTGTAACTTGCGCTTTTTCAGGTTCATTCTTGAAGGCGCGTTCACGTACCTGAGTCACCAAAGCACCTGCTCCCGATTTGCCCAAACGCATCAATGACTCCGCTTTCATCATCAATACATCCGCATATCGTAACAACGGCCAGTCATTGCTCAAACGGTTGGTTATACCGGTGGCATATTCAAATTTACCCCAACGGAACCCATCATCCACATCCGACTGATCAATAGAGGGGACATCTACCGTATAAATCAATGGTTTTCCATCAATACTACGCTTCAAGATTTCACCGGAATAGGTATATTGCTGACCTTGAATATAGTTATCCTCTAAACGTGCATCATCCTCATCAAAAGAATTAATAAACTGAGGCACTGCGCACACGCCTCCCCAAGGACGTGCAGTCAATTGGTAAGTATCTTGATTCTCAGGTGCTAAAGTGTACATATGAAAATCAAAATCATTCCATCCTGTCACATAAATTTCATCAAACGGCAATGCAAAGATAATTTCTTTAGAATTCTCATTATGCGTTACAAAAACATCCTTCTGATTATTCTCCAATGCATATTCTCCGGACTTCTCGGCATAATTAATCACGATATCACACTCGTCAATACATTTCTGCCATTGAGCAGTACCCGACCAAACTTCAGCATTCAAATACATTTTGGCCAGCAATGTATGAGCCGCCCACTTATTGAAACGTCCATAATAATAACCTCTCGGCGTTTCGGACAACAAATCCATATTCTCCGTTATTTCTTTCACAATAAAGTCAAAGACCTCTTTACGAGTAGACTGTTGCGGCAAAGAAGTATCTTTAAAATCTGTCACAATGGGCACATTACCATACAAATCAATCAAAATATAATAATATGAAGCCCTCAGTACTTTCAATTCGGCAATCAACTTTTCTTTCGTTTCTCCATCCACACTGATCACACCTTCTTCTATCTGAGATAAAATACGGTTACAGGTATTCACACCATTGTACGTACGTTCCCATCCTTGAAGCACACCGTCATCCTCGGTAGTCCAAGTATGCTGATGCCATCTTTTATAGATATAACCGTCTACCCATCCAATACCATCACGGGCAGGAAGAACATCTTGATCCGCACACAATTCCTGTGCACGAACCACTCCGTTCCATTGCAGCAACGTTTCACGCCAAGGTATATAAGCGGCATTTACCAGATAACTGACATCTTCCTCCGTTTTCGGTACGTAATCCTCAGACACTACCTGTCCATAGCTCTCATGCAGTAAATCAGTACAAGCTGTATTTCCCAACAATGCGGCTGTCATCAGTCCCATTGTCCATAATTTTATATTTGTTTTCATCTTCAATTCCTTTTTAGTTCATTAAAATTTCACATTAACGCCGAAAGTAAATGAGCGCACACTCGGATATCTGTCACGTGTATCATACCCCGGAGTCAAACCATCTGTTGATACTTCCGGATCAATACCTTTATATCCGGTTATAGTCAAAGCATTCAATACCGAACCATAAATACGGAGTGACTTTATATATTTACCTACCTGACCGAAGCTATATCCCAAAGTGATATTGTCAATCTTCCAGTAGTCACCATCTTCTACATAATAGCTATTGAATTCCGGTTCTACTTCCGGACTCAACGTATGCTTGCCAAATACCAAGTCATTCACAGACTTCAAACGATTTTCAAAACGGCTGTTTTTTACATTCTCATAATTCATACGTCCACCATTGATTATCTGGAAACCAAACGCGCCACGCATCGTCACATTCAAGTCGAAGTTTTTATAACGAAGAGTATTGTTCCATCCCGCATACCATTTAGGAAGACCGTTACCAATAACATGCTTATCTTCGGGAGCATGAGTAAAATCTTTATAGTTCACCAACTCACCATTCCTGTCTTCGTAGATCCAACGACCTTCACTGTCCACATCTACTACTTTAAAGCCATAAAAATTACCGATGCTTTCACCTACCTGTACTCTGTGAGAATCGGCTACCTGACCGGAGTATTCCACAGTACCCGTATTAAAATAGTCATAATCCGACTTAAAGATGCTGCCAGACAAACTGATTAGCTTATTAGAGTTCAAAGAGAATGTTCCGGTAGTGCTCCATTCAAAATCTTTATTCTGAACAGGAACCACAGTTACCAACACTTCCACACCACGGTTTCTCATTGTACCCCCATTGGCCATCGTCTTATTATACAAGTTCGGAGGAGTCGGTACTCCATATTCGTATATCAAGCCATCCACATCACGGTTATAATAATCAATAGAACCGGACAAACGGCCACCCCATGAAACGAAGTCCAAACCAATATTGGTTTCTTTCTTTTCCTCCCATTTCAAATCAGGATTCGGATTGGATGCCGGAACAATGGTCTGTACCCAATTCCCATTTACAAAAGCATACGAGCCGTATTTCAACATAGCCACCCCCAGGAAAGGATCTTTAGGCTGTGAACCCGTCACACCATATCCCACACGAAGTTTCAAATCATCAAATATCTTCTGATTCTTCATAAATGCTTCTTCGGTAATTCTCCATCCTACAGATATAGATGGGAAAAGCCCCCATGCATTATCAGTACCCCATAACTGGCTGGCTCCTTCATAACGAAGAGCTCCCATCAACAAATAACGATTCTTGAACGAATAGGTAGCCCGCCCAAAAAAACCGATCAAATTTGTAGGAGTTTTCTTTGAGCCGATATTCGCTTTACCGTCTTTCAAAGCAGAACCAATGCCAATATTATGCCATCCGCCAAAATAATCATCCTGAAAACCATAGTTATCAATCCAAAGCTCTTCAAAGTCTGTTTCATTGTAGCTATAACCACCCAAGACACTAAATTTATGCGCACCGATTTCTTTGTTATATTGTGCAGTAAGTTCCATCAACTTCTCCATCTTGGTATAAGCACCTACCGAAGACCAACCAGCCAATCCATCACGCAAAGCAGAAATATGGTTCAAAGTTTCACCGTAGCCACGGTTCATATTGTCACGAATATAAGAGAATACGGCAGAAAGAGTCAAATCTTTGATAGGATTATAAACAATATTTCCATTGTAACGCAACTGCGTCTTTTTTACATTTCCTTCAGCCTCATACAACAAAGCCAACGGATTCTCGTATTCGAATTTGCTCACATTCTCATTCCATGTACCATCCTCATTTCTTACCGGATCAGTCGGGTTTCTACGAGTTGCCTGGCCATATACCCAACCTCTGAAACTACCCCCACTAGTTGTAGATTCCATCTGGTTTTTCTTACCAAACAAACCGAATTTCAACTTCAACTTATCATCAAACATACGGTGGGTTACCTCAATACGTCCTTGAAAACTTTCGAAATCCGATTTTTTCATGATCCCTTGACGAGAGGCATAGTTCAAGTTGGCAATATAATTAGTCTTTGAATTGCCACCCATCAATGACAAGTTATGAACATGGCTAACCGGTGTACGGCTAATCTCATCAATCCAATCCGTATCAGCCCCATGGTCCTGGTCAGGATAAAGGGTACGGAACTCATCTGCATTCAGCATATCCAACTTTTTGGCTATAAGAGAAGTACTGACGTAGCCATTATACTCCACCTGGTTAATATCCACTCCTTTAGCCTGTTTGGTAGTAATTAAAATCACACCATTCGTACCGCGCGTACCATAAATAGCGGCAGCAGAACCATCCTTCAGCACGTCCACGCTCTCCACATCTTCGGGAGCCACTGTACCGAGTTCTCCCGGAATTCCGTCAATCAATACCAAAGGAGCTGTATTAGCTCCACCAATGGTATTTGTACCACGAAGACGTATCTGAGTACTTCCCGTCGGGTCACCGTTAGGATTGGTAATGGCCAGACCGGCTACTTTTCCTTGAATCAGCTGTCCCACATCTTTCACGGCTCCTTTTACAAAGTTGTCGGCTTTCACACTAGCTACAGAACTGGTCACATCACCTTTACGCTGTGTACCGTAACCAATCACCACCACTTCATCCAAGGTTTTGGTATCCTCCTTTAAAACAATCTCTAATGAATTCTTTCCTGCTGTCGGGACTTCCTGAGTGACATAGCCAATATAAGAAATAACCAACACACTCTTTGCCGGAACATCCAACATAAAGTTTCCATCAAAATCGGTAATGGTTCCCATGGTATTATTGCCTTTTACAACAACACTGGCTCCTATGACAGGCTCGCCGGAAGAATCTTTCACCTTACCCGTCACTTTTTGCTGGGCTAAGGCCGTTAATGAAAAGCTTAGCAGAGTAAGCAACAAAAACAAATGTTTCATTCTATATTAAATTTAAAGTTATACATACCTTTACTGCGGGAATGAATGAAGAAGATGTGTTTTTCTCCCCGTAAAAGGTTGTGGCAAAAGAATGAAATAGGAAATAGAAATACAGGTGAAGAACCATGCTAACAGGGGATACAAATAGCTCTAGCTATAACTTGACGCATTTGTACCCCCTATTTGCAACAATTAAAGGACAGGAAGATGTTTATTCTTCGTGTTGTGATTTCTGGAACTCACTGGGAGTCATTCCAAATTCCTCCTTAAAGCAAGTGGTGAAATACTTCCGATTAAAATACCCCAACGTAGCGGCAACCTCTGTTACACTTTTGTCTTTATCTTCCAACATGTGTCTGGCATGCTTCATCTTGATGTTCCGGATAAAATCCAATGGAGTTCGGCCTGTTATGGCTTTCAATTTACGGGTCAAAGTAGAACGGGACATATTCATGGCATCAGCTAGAGCTGTCACATCAAAATCAGGCTCAGTAAGGTTATCTTCCACGGCTTTTACCGCTTTCTCCAATAGAAGTTTGTCCAGTTGTGCAAACTCAGGTTCAGGCAAATTCACCTTACTATCCAAATAAATACGCATTTTAATCATCTCCTTGCTGTCCGCCCACATTTCATTATTCTTACGGTCCACGCGTTTCAGATAAAGATACAGACTATAACCGGATACACCCATCACTATCAATACATAGAACAAATACGCCCACCAAGTTTCATAAAAAGCAGGAAGGCGTCGGATAGTCAGTTCAGTTACCTCTTTACTCCAAAGACCATTTTCATCCGTCGCTTTCACCTGAAAAGTATAAGTGCCCTTACTCAGATGATTATAAAAAGCCGAGTTTTTTCCACCTTCCACATATACCCACGCTTTGTCCACTCCTATCAACCGATAAGCATAGCGTATTTTTGAAGCATAACGGTGGTTAAGAGAAGAAAAACTAATTTCCAAATTCTGATCATCGGGATGCAATTCTATCCGGTTAATGGAATTGCTACTCTTTCTATCTCCGAATATCAATGATTCTCCTTGCAACTTTATATCAGTTATCTTGGTCTTCACTGCACTAGCCTTTCTTTCCAACCCGTTTGATGGAGTAACCATGCAAATACCCGGAATGCCGCCCCAATAAATATTGCCATCTTTTGCTTGACAAACAGCAGTGGGAAGAAAGCGACGCAACAAGATAGAACCATCCGTGGTAAGATAGGTGCGGAACGAACCGTTACGAGGATTAAATTCTATCAGTTTCTGGTTTGTATCAATCCAAATATGATTATATGCATCAGCCACTATTTGATTCACCTGATTACCGTTCATACCACAAGCCTCATTATAACTGACCAACTTATTCTCTGAAGGATCATAAGAATAGACTCCTCCGTCACAAGTTCCCAACCACAAAATCCAATCGGGAGCAATAGACAGACAAGAGAAATTCTTGTCCAATTTGAAAGAACGAAGTTTTTCATCCGCCGTTGTCTGAAACAAACCGTTGTCTTGAGTACAAATCCATATCAACCCTTCCTTATTCTCCACGATTCCCATCACATGCCCCACATCGGGATAAACCTGTTTAATTCTTTTCTGACGGACATCATAACTGCAAAGTCCTTTGTTCAAGCCTATCCACAAGATTCCGTGCGAGTCTTCATACAATTTGGTCACCGTAGCGTTCGATTCCACCTGCCCGTTCAAATCAATAAGATCCACCAGATACATCTCCATACCCTTACGGATCATACCATAAACCAATCTATTCAAATCTTTTGCCACCCAAATACCGTTATTAATACGTGCTCGAGTCATCTCTCGTCCGTTATCCAAAGACAACGAAACAAGCTCGGGAAAATCCGAATAGATTTTCACTTTATCCTGCTTCAAGTCATATAACACCAACCCGGTTCTTTCTTGCATCATCCACATCATACCGTCTCCGTCATCACACAAAGCCATTACAGCCGGACTGCGGTTTACTCTGTCCGCCAAAGCGGGTAAGGCATAATCCTTGGTCATATTATCCATCAGATGTACAATGAAACTAGGACGGTCAAAGGCCGACACCCATAGACATCCCCTCCCTTTCAGAACTTCTACCAACATATGATTAACAGGCAGAAGCCCTGTCTGGAATTTCAATTGTTTTAACGTCTTATCCGGTTGTATTTGTAAGGACATGAAATCGTGCCCGGTGGTTAACCAGATATACCCCAGTTTATCATCCTGTACCAGACTAAGGATGACCCCATCCTCCTCACCGGCAGCATTGACCGGTATTTCAGAATATACAAACATAGAATCTTCAGGAGCCGAAGGGTCAAAACGCACCACACCATCCCCCCAGGTTGCCAACCAGAAGTAGTCCTGTTCATTATCCTGAACCATCACCGTAGGATTTTGTCTTCTCATCTTATCAGGATAAGGAACGAACTCGTCTTTTTCTTTGTCCAAATGATATACCCGGCCATTCCACACAGAAATAATAATCTCATGGTTGCGGCTCTCACAAAATCCGGAAATAGTAGTTCTTCCGTACTTATTCCGGAGGGGATACTCTTTGACCAACTGTCCGTTGATGTCATATTTGGCCAATATAGAACGATAGCTCAGCCACATATAGCCGTCACTGGTAGCATATAGATACATCACCGGAATATTCTTCAAACGCTCCCGGTCCATAGGATGTACACTGTAGTCCGATTTATCAAGAATATACACCCCTTTGTCTGTACCGAACCATATATTCCCCTTCTTATCCTCAGCGATACACTCCACCAAATTGTCCTCTAATAATCCCGGAGTTTCAATGTCCGAACGAAACACTTTCACATGATAACCGTCATCACGACATAATCCGTTCACCGTGCCATACCACATATATCCTTCGCTGTCTCTGAAGACGCGATGAATGGCATTTACCGGCAGCTGGTCAATGGTAGGGATATCTGTAATAGTTATGTTCTGAGAACACACCAAGAAGGAGAGAAAAGATAGTATAAAGGTCAATATATATTTCATTGTGCTTTCGGTTAGAATCATAGACTGCCACAAAGTTATAAAAAAGAAACCGGATACTCTAGCAAATTTTAAAATTTGCTAAAGTATCCGATAATTGCTCCACTCGCAGGTTTCCTTCTTTTGAAGCTTCCTCCTTACATCTGTGTCTTTAATTCTTTTTGGTAGCTTCTTCAGCAGTCTGTGTTTCCACCCCTACGGGAAAAGTATATCAATAACCGAAACCGGTTGCTTTTACATACACCTTATAATCTTTAATCATGCCGGGAGCTCCCTGTTCCGCACGTGGCAGAATACGGAAACCGGTCACGTTATATTCTTTGCCGAGATCTATCACCACCTGATGAGGATAAGCCGTATTATCCACCGTCTGCCAGAAAGTACTTTCTTGCAAGTCATAAATCTTGTCGGCTGTGCGGTTACCGCTACGGGGTTCCTCGCTGTCGGCATAAACAATCTTCCAGTTTTCACGAGAGATTTTCTGTCCTTTCTCATCCAGCACATCAAACTCCGCAATGGCGGCAATGTTGGTATTATCAAAAGAAGACAGCCCTTCCAGACAGAAGTAACGTCCTTTCGTAACAGGAACTTTCACTTCTTGCCAACCGTTACCTGGTTTGAAAGTACCGGCAGATACCGGTGTTTCCTTCTCCAGTTTGATGGTCTGCCCCTGTTTACGATGCGTTTCAGGAACAGCCACACGAAGCATATCCAGGATAGGTTTGTTCAATCCGACGATGGTTGCCTCTTTCGGGCCTTTCAAGTCAAGAACGATGATTTCATTCACTCCTTTTTTCAGCCAGCAGCCCGGCATGAACAGGGTTTGTTGAGGACCGATTTCCCAGAAACGTCCCATGGCATGACCGTTCACCCATACCATACCTTTTCCCCAAGACTCCATGTTCAGGAACGTATCAGCCACCTTATCCAAGGTAAAAGCAGCGCGATAGTAGGCCGGAACACTTTCATCATTTTTCTCTATGCCACAGGCGGCAGACGAGTTCATATCCTGAAAGTTCCGGGAAGATACAAATTCATAATCTACGGGAAGATTATAAACAGTCCAGCCTTTCAACGTTTCGGCATTCTTACCGTTCACCAGTTCCACTTTCTCGGTAATTCCCTTGCGGTCGTGAATGGACTTGTCAAAGTTCACACGCCCCATGGCTTCCACCAATAAATCAAGCTGTGTACCGGCTTTTAATGCAGGCAGTGTAAGTTCCTGTTCTCCACCACGGCGATCCAGACGCCCCAACAGTTTCCCGTCGGCAAAAACCTGTGTCCAGTCATGCTGTTCGGTGATTTTCAGAACGGTTCCCGCTTTCACATCTTCCGGCAAATGGGTACGGTACAGGATACTTCCCCAGCCTTGGTCAAATTTCTCCATCGGCTGGATTTCCTCTGTCTGCTTCGGTTCGGACAGATTGTCAACCAACGGAGCTATTTGAGTGAATTTAATGGCAGGGATTTCCATAACCGGTAAAGCTTCAGGAACTTCAGGCAATGTCTGTCCTTCGTCCAAGTAGTCCTTCAACATATCACGTAAAGCAAAATACTTGTCGGTGGTCCAGCCTGCTTCGCTGATAGGAGCGTCATAGTCATAGCTGCTGCACATAGCCGAGTAAGCCGGATTATTGGCACCGCCCCACCAGCCAAAGGTCGTTCCTCCGTGGGTCATGTACAAACTGAAAGAAATACCTTTGTCCATCATCTCTTTCAGGCCATCCACCATGATTTGTCCGTCACGGGTTTCGTGCTTGCGCCCCCAGTGATCAAACCATCCGCTCCAGAACTCGCTGCACATCAACGGAGCGTCGGGGCGTACTTCTTTCAGTTTGGCAAACTGCTTGTCGATATCAGCTCCCGTACCAAAATTTATAGTCCAAAGCAAATCATCCAAACCATTATTCAGGAAATTAGAACTCCAGTCACATTGGAACAAAGGCACTTCAGTAAAGCCTGCGGCACGTACCGTATCACGGATGGCAGACACATAGGGCTTGTCCGTGCCATACGAACCATATTCGTTTTCCACCTGCACCATGATGATGTTACCACCACGGGTAATCTGTAAATCCTGCAACTGCTTGCCCACTTCATGCATAAAGGCTCCCACGTGCTGCATATAGAAAGGATCGAGAGTACGAAGCTGCACGCTGTCGTTCTTCAGCAGCCACCAAGGCAGCCCACCCATTTCCCATTCCGCACATACATACGGACCGGGACGCACAATGACGTACATACCATGCTTCTGAGCCAATTTACAGAAAGCTGCAATATCTTTATTACCTGTAAAATCATACTTACCGGGAGTTTCCTCATGCAAATTCCAAAAGACATACAGACAAAGCGTATTCATGCCCAATGCTTTACACATTTCAATACGATGTTCCCAGTATTCACGGGGAATACGCGGATAATGCACCTCTGCCGCTTTGACCACGAACGGTTTCCCATTCAGCAGAAAGGTATTCTTACCCGCTTCGAATGTCCCGGGCTTATTGCCGGCACATCCTGCCAGCAGCAGGACCGCCAGCAACAAAGTCAGTAATTTCTTCATGTTTATTTATCTATTGTTATTTTTCATTCTTGTTTATCCGGATTACCGTAAATGAATAAGCCGGCAATTCATACCCGAATTTCTCGCTTACCTCCATTGTACCGGATACAGGACGAACCTGTTGGTCTGTCGGTTTTCCTGCCAAAACCGTCTTTACGGCAGTGGTGTTCATTCCTTCCAAAGACGGGAGCTCCACTTGCGCATTCACCGCTACCGGCAGCAGATTCACCAGTTTCACGATCATATCTCCTGTCTTTCCGTCGCGGACTACCGACACACCTATCCGTTTCTTCACCGCATCTTGTGCATTATCCAAAGTCACGGAAGAAGCGATGTATTCACTGCCCGCATTTTGTCCGTACATCTGCTGCGCATAGTAACCTACGGTGGGTTTTACCTCCGTATTATTGAAATAAATCAAATCCGGATTCCACTGGGTATGTCCCTCCTTAGCCAGTAACGGAGCGTAAGAAGTCATGGTCACCACATCGGCATTACGCTCCACGGAAGTCAGGTACAAGGCCTCGGCCAAAGCTGTTTCTATATTGTTGGGACGTCCCGGCAAATGAGCCGCATACTCTCCCAAATACACTTTCGCCTTGTTACGGTCATAACGGTCATAGAAATCCTGATTGTTGATAAACCATCCCGGGGTGTTATAATAATGTTCATCCACCATCGGAATACCCATCTTAGTGGCGAATTTCCAGCCTTCCTCATAATCACTGCCCTCATAGAACGGGCCTACCGTTCCGATAACGGTCACTTCGGGATATTTCTCCTTCACCGCATTGAAAATCATGGTGAAACGTTCTTCAAAGATATCGGTAATCAAATCCTCGTTACCAATACCGATGTACTTCAGATTGAAAGGTTTGGGATGTCCGGCTTGCGCACGCTTCTTTCCCCACACGGTCTTCTTCGCATCTCCATTCGCATATTCTATCAAATCCAGTACATCCTGCACGTACTGCGGCATTTCCTCCATCGGGATTCCGCCTTGCTGACCGCCGCAACCCAGTTCGCCTACCGAGTGATGACTGCAAGTACCCGAATTCTGACAAGGCACTCCGGCTGCCACTACAGGAACAGGTTCGGCCCCCATATCCTCGCAGAACAAAAAATATTCATGATATCCCAGACCGCGGGTCTGATGATACCCCCACAAATTGCGCAGAGGCTTGCGTTCCTCCAACGCTCCTATAGAGCCTTTCCAATCATAAATATTGTCCACACCATCTCCGTGAGCCACACATCCGCCGGGGAAACGGACAAAACGGGGATGAAGGTCCGCCAAAGTCTGTGCCAAATCGGCGCGCAGCCCGTTCTTCCTGCCTTTAAATGTATTCTGTGGGAAAAGAGAAACCATATCCAAGGCATACTTCCCAGCCATCTGCGGACAAACGGACAACACGGCATCCGCAGCATCCGCCGTTGCCGTCAGTACAGCCTTTTGTTTTTTCCACTCTGTAGATGAAACCCGAATAGCAGCCTGCGCAATTTCCTTGCCATCTTTGGTAGTCAGCCTCACAAGCACTTTTCCACCTTTCGTATCATCCAGCACTTTGGAAAACACAGAGAAGTCATACTTCTCACCTTTTTTCACGGCAATACCGTCAAAACCGTTATTCACCAAGGCAGCACCCGGGCGGTGTACCTCTAACACTGCATAGTGAGCATTGTTAGCATGGATGGGACTGTCCTCACTGACAGACAGTTCCGCATCAGTACCCTGTATACTCCACGCATACGTGCTGTTCCAGTTCTTATCTCTTGCACCGTCTTTGGCAGAATATTCAAAATCACGGTTCTGAACCAGCTCCGCATAAAGTCCACCATCGGCTCCATAATTGATATCCTCAAAGAAAATACCTATCAGATGCTCGCTAATGGGCTTCACCCGTCCGGTATCCACCCGGATGGTGGCAGCGACCGGTTTTAGTCCGGCAAAGCGGACGGCATCCTGTTCGGTACGCTCATTATTCTGTATATCGCGGAATTTCTTATGCTCAGCAAAACGAATCAACTGTTCTATATCCGCATAAGGTACTTTCTGCATATAACCGTTCAAGGTATCTTTATCAAGGACAATCTGCCGGGCAGTGACCAGTCGGGGCACGGCAGGCTTCTCCGCATTGACATATTGTTGGGGAGCCCACTTCAACAAGTCGGAAGAATGGGAAGTACCCCATACTTTTCCGCTGGGGGTAAGCTGCCACCGGCAATACCAACGTCCATCTTCCGCTTTTTCCAGAAGAGGTTTAATCATTCTCTTTTCCGCCCCCCAACGCCCGAAATCACATTTCAGATAGGCAAAGCCGTCGGATACACTCAGCCACTTGTCGCCATCGGGGCTCCATGCGAATTTCAGTCCGCTGCTTCCCTCGTCTTCCGGATGGGCGTAAGAGAAGATGTAGACCGAATCGGGCTCATTATATACTTTTTCCACGGCAGCACAGACGGATTGGCCTGCTGCCAATGAGGCGATTGCCAGAGATAATAAGGTCTTTTTCATGGTATATGCTTTATTGTCATGTTTCTTTTATAACGTGGGAACAACCTTCCTGATGGTTCCGTCCGGATTAAATTCCATACGGTCTATACATACTTCACGATGCACGCCAGGACCCTTCTCACGATCTATAAAGTTCTTATTAATACGATGATATACAATGTACCACTCATCCGTACCCGGAATTTGTAGGACTGCATTGTGCGCAGGTCCATAGATTTCCTTTGCAGGATCCTGAATCAGTACCACCGGTTTCTTAGCAACCTTTATAGGACCTAGCGGAGATTTCGACGTACCGTATGCCACATGATAGTTGGGCGAACCGGTATCATCCACCGACCACATAAAGTAGTAAAGACCATTACGATAGAACACATATGCCGCTTCACGGAAAGCGTAATCTTTCAGACTTCCTCCTTTCGGTGTCAATACGGTCAAGGTATTCTTTTTGATGGAAACCATATCCTCATTCAGTTCGGCGCCCGCCATATAACCATTGCCCCAGTACAGATAGGATTTTCCCGAAACCGGATCGGTAAACACATCCACATCAATCTGCTGTCCGTGGCCCACGGGAGATTCAGTAATAATGGGATGTCCCAAGTCTTTGAACGGACCAATGGGTGAATCGGCTACCGCCACCCCAATCTGCTTGCCGCCTCCGGCTACAGGATTACCACTGAAATAGAAGAAATATTTATACTTTCCATCCACCATTTTCTCTTCAATGCACGGAGCCCATGCGTTTCCATCCGCCCATGCCACCTGATCGGATTTCAAATCAAGCATCACCCCTTCATCTTTCCAGTCCTTCAGATTATCCGAAGAGAAGACACTGAAATACCATCCGCCCCATCCGGGCTGTCCGTCGGTGGTGGAATAGATATAATATTTTTTAGTCTGATGAGAATACAATATCTCGGGGTCAGCATGGAAACCTTGCAGCACGGGATTGTTGGGAATCGTTATATTGCCCATTTCCTTTGAAGGCCATTTGTCGGTGATGCGCTTCAACTCGGCACGGGTAATGGGGATGATAGTTCCGTGACGCGGATGAAAATTCATCTTCACCTCACTGTCTATCACTTTAAAGTTTTTCAAATCGGTCGTTTCGGTAAACTGGTATTTACCTTTCATATAGACATCATACATCAAAATGTATTTATTCTGGCCTATCAGTTTGAAAGTTCCCGCACCTTCCACCGCTTCCGGGGTCTGCTGCTTGTAGTCGGGTTCTTCCTCCCATTGTCCCGAAGTCAGTGAACGGGTAGTTGCTACCCGGATGCCGTTTCCATGTCCTTCAGTTTTATAAAACAGGTGGTAGATTCCATCTTTATATACGATATCACCGTCTATGCAAGATTTCTTGTTTTCAGAGATGAAAAGCGGTTTCGGTTCACCTTCCAGGTCGGTAAATTCTTTATTGGCATAAGCATAATAAATCACATCTGCCCCATCACCATATTTCATTGACCAATAGACCAAGTATTTTCCGGCTTCCGCATCGAAGATAGTCTGAGGAGCCCATACCCGTTTCAGTTTTTCCTGTCCAGCATAACGTTTCTGCATATTGATGACAGAATGGTTCCAGTTCACCAAGTCTGTAGATTTCAGCAACACCATGGCACGATTGGAATCCCATCCATTGTCAGAAACCATATCGGTAACCACCATATAGAATGTCTTTCCGTCTTCGCAACGCAGGATATGCGGATCGCGCACACCACCGGTAGAACTGATGATTTTGGAATCAATGACAGGTTTGTTGTCATTCAGTGCCCAATAGGTATATCCGTCCGTACTTACCGCATAGCATACGGCTTCCTCGCTGATGTGGTTACCTGTAAAATAGGTAAAGAGATAAGCTATGTAATCTTTTTCGGCTACATTGTTTTGACTATTGGCAGATTGCTGTGCTCCTGCCAGCCAGGGCACAAGACAAGCCAAAAAGAAAGTAAGGATTTTGTGTTTCATAATAATTAGTTCAAAAATTGTTTGATGCAAAGATAGAAAATACAATCCTAACGATGGGTATATAAATCTTTCAAAAGAGGGACTTTATTCGGTCAAATGGGGGAAAATAGAAGTTTTACATCTTTTTTATCCATTGTAAGAATCCACCGATCCCTACAATGGATATCAATTTAACGAGGATTATTCCTTGTGATCATTTTGTATAAAATGTATTTAGAGAATGGGGCTGCAACGTCACCTCCAAATATTTTCCCGCCAGTTTTACACTCAAATTTTGTTGTTTGCCATTAAAATTCCCCGCCACTACCAAATACTGATTCTCAGGAGTCAGGAATATAATGACTGGTTGGTTATCCTCCCCCTTTGCCTTGTATTGTAAGATTTTTGATCCTGGAGCCACCATTTTGCTATAATGCTTTACGCATAATACTCCGGGGTATAAACAAACGTACGTTTTTCCGAATCCACACGAATCAACGCATTCTGTTTCCATCCCCACGGACTTTCACCTTTATCGGTCAAAATACAATTCCAAAAATTATATTCACAACATCCATTCCCTAAATAATGATTTATCAACTCAAATGTATGTTCTGCTGCCTTCCAATCAAAACTACCCCAACCGCATTCGCTTTCCGAACAGATATATTCCCATTCGGGATGCTGTTTTCTTATGGAAGGAAGTATTTCACGTCCTTCCCATTGAAATCCCATACCACGAATACAATTACATAAAGCCGTATCAGCAAGAATTGTTTCTACATGATCTTGGCGATTCGTATTAAAAGTACCTAAATAAAGCTTCACCTCAGGATGCATTTGCCTCAAAGTAGGAGCTAAATATTCTTTATTGAAACGAATCGTACCGGTGGCAGTCCAGGCACAACCAGGATAAGGAGTGTAACTGTACGCTTCATTCTGATACATTACCATATCAATGGGAATTCCTTGTTCTTTATAGGCATCTATAAACCGACAAAAATAATCTGCATAAGTCTGCAAATAACGTGGATCTTGAATCATAAAGTCAGTTGTCGCAAGTTGGCGAGGAAAAACTCCATCACGGGCACCGGTCAACTTCATTTCATTCTCATCAACCTGACCGCCTGTAGCACCATATAATAAATAATTCTGTTTCTCTGACAAACTATTAAACGGACTACTTAAAACCGGATAATCTCCATTTATTTTCATCCAGCTTGGAGGACACCAAGGTGATATCCAAAATGTAAGATTCGGATTATATTTTTGTGCAGCACGTATGAAAGGAATAATAGTCTGTTTATCACGATTAATATTAAAATATCTCAATTCAAAGTCACCCTCCACTTCGTCACAACTATACCAAGAACGAGCGTAATCATTGGCTCCCATCGAAATTCGTCCACGCGTAATCCGTAAATCACCTTGCGGAGAAAATATATTATACAATATTTCATCTTGTTCAGTACGAGTTAATAACCCAAGAGCATCCCAACAAAGTTCATTGAAAGTAGTTCCCCAATTCTTGAAAGCAACACCGTTCTCTGTTCCATCTACCTGTAAAACAGGATTTTGTTCTGATTTTGACTGCAACTTCACTTTTGATTTTTGCCATACATTGCCTTCGGTACTACTAATCCAAGTCACAGACTGTGCATTTACAATCGTCGCAACAGTCAGTAACAGACCGATACAAAATAAGAATTTATTTTTTTTCATACTATTAATGTTCTAATTATTTAAATACAAAAATTATTCAACAATCCGACAACAAGATGTAGATATACATACAAGTTATCGGATAAAAATGAGATTATCAATTTTTTAATTAACAGATGGATAACCTGGATTCTGCTTCAAGTTTGGATTCGTATTCAATGTAGTACGTGAAAGAGGTATCCACATCGTATGATTATCTGGATCCGGTTCTTTATCCCACCAAGTTCCCGAATTAAAAATCCCGAACCTGCATAAAGTCTGTCTACGTAAACCTTCTCCTAAAAATTCCCGTCCCCATTCATCCAATAATTCCTGTTCTGTCAATGCACTCCCATTCTCAGGATACAAACTAGAAGAACCTGCTGGATAATAACGCTTCCGTACATAATTCAGTAATTTTTCCGCTTCTGCCTTTCTACCCTGATAAAAACGAATTTCTGCCAAATAATAATAAATTTCCGCTAAACGGATCAAAGCATAATCCGATTCTATTTTACCTGCATCATCCGAACGATAAATAGGATATTTTATCAAACACCAACCTGAATTCTGATCTCCGTAAGCCATAGCCGATTTTGGAGTTTGGGTTCCACTAGAAGGATTGGGAGAGAAACTAGCAGGATCTGTATCGCGGAAAATACCTACTTGATCACGAATGTAAAGTTTGTAAGCTCCATTGTCCGAAGTAACATATTCCGTTCCATTTGCCGTTTCATAAGGTAGGTCGCCATACAAAAACATTCCTTCGCGTTTGCTATTTCCTAAATTTTTATACTTTTTCAGACGCACATCATCAGGATATTTCATAAACTTACGGACCGGTTTTCCATTTTCAAAGGAATATTCATTTCCATTTAAATCTAATCCTGGCTGTAATGCATATTTGGGGTTACAATTCCCCCAATCTGTAAAACCGAAATATTTCGAAGAGAGGAACGGAGCAACCTGCCAAAACATTTCATAATCATAAAGCCAATGCATACCACCAAACGAGGATGGATAACCAAACAATAATTCATTAGACTTATCGTTATCCCAATCAAACGGCGCATCCCACCTATTATCTATATCATAGAAACCGTATTCACCATCTATAATTTTTTCACAGTATTTTTCAGCTTCGACCGTCTTGTCCTCATCAATCCACCAACTAGCGTTCATATACAACCTTACCAATAAGGCAGCACAAGCTCCCTGGGTCCATTGACCCTGCTTTAAGCCATTTCCATTATTACTTTCTTTTTTTTGTAACGCAGGCAATGATTCCAACAGCTCTTGTTCAATAAAAGCAAAAGTTTCTTTTGGCTCTGATTGTGCCGGCAACTCTGTAGTTGGATAATCCGTAACAATTGGTATATTATGTACTAAATCGAATATAGACATATACATCCACGCACGTAAAACACGTGTTTGAGAAATAAAATCATCAAACTCTTGCTGTGAAAAGCCAAACTTTGCAGGATTCAGCTTACTTATATCAGAAATACTGGCATTACACTGAATGATCCCTCTGTAAGTATCTTCCCAAATTGCATTAACATACCAATCATCAACAGTCCAAGTATGATAATGATAACGGAAATATTCACCGCCATTATACCAATGTTCCTCTCTTTGCACAGTCATATAATGGTCGGCAGAAAGTTCGCCAAACCAATACATCGCCCTACAACACAACCAATATCCGTGTCCGAAAGGACGTACAAACGCCTGAAGAACATTCTCCTTGGTTTGATAGAATCCATCCTGAGGTACAATATCATAAGTAGTTTCCGACAAATCCGTACATCCCACTGATGCCAACATTCCTAATCCCAGAAATATATTTTTTAATTTAAACGTTTTCATAAAGTAATAAATTTAGAAGTTAAGTTGAATACCAAACAAGAATTGACGTGAAGACGGATAATATCCATTCTTACTGTAAGGTAGACCGGGTTCCATACCATTTACACAATATGCATCCTTATCTAGTCCTCTGTGATATCCGCTAATAGTGAACAAATTACGTCCTGTAATATAGAAACGTGCCTTTTCAACCCACTTATTATTTATATTCCAAGTATACCCCAATGTAGCGACATCCAACTTCATAAAATCACCATTATGTACAAAATAACTGCTATGCACATTTTTTCCTGTAGTAATTTTCCTATTTTCCTTGTAAGCGGACTCCAGCACATTCGTATTCGGAGCTGCATCCTGCAAGCCATAATACAAATCATGGACATCATAGATCTGATAACCCAAATTACCTCGGAAATACAAATTCAAATCTAAATTTTTGCATCGGGAAATAAGGACTGAAAAACGATGAAAAACGCCAGCAAACAATAACAAATAAAAGTCTAATAATCAATATATTAAACAATGTTAGCAATCTACGCTAACATTGTTTATTTTCACGGTTTTGCATATTTTTGTACCCCGAAAGTACCTGTTGACTCATTAGAGTAATTTTTCACTAACAACGTGTGCGAAGTACAAAAGGTATTTACACATCATTACACACCTTTACACACTATTTCGCAGCGAGTTTTGGAGAGTAAAATATGGGTAACAAGGTAAGAATTGAAAGAATCTGTGAATTTTGCAGGAAAACTTTCATAGCAAAGACCTGCAAGACACGTTTCTGTTGTAAGGCTTGTAACGACAAGTATTACAAGGAGTTAATTAGAAGTGACCGCTATAATGCAGTCACAAAAGAAGTGAAAGAGGAAAAGAAGAAAAGAATCCGTCTGGCTGTAGATGAACTGGAAGTTATACAGGCGAGAGAATTTATCAGCCTGAAACAACTCGCCATTTATCTGGGGGTAAACAGAAAAAGTATTTATACTTACATGCGGATTTATGAAATTCCTTTTTCACAAATTGGTAGTAGAATTATTGTTAAACGCAAAGAGGTTGAAATGGTTATGATGAATTTAAAAAGCGTAAAAACAATGCAAGAGAGACCTATTAAGTCTACAAAAACAATTACTGATTTCTACTCTGCAAAAGAGATAGAAGAAAAGTACCAGATTTCTTATAGCAGACTTTATGTGATTGCTAAAGAAAACAACATTCCTTCAGCCACTCTTTCAGGAAAGAGGCTGTTCAGTATGGTGTAGATACTAATTGAAAAGTGCGCTGTATTCTAATTGAAAAGAGCTCCATCC
>CAOYQO010000021.1 GCA_948566455.1 uncultured Phocaeicola sp. | reverse complement strand
CGGTTATCAGACTCAGGAAATTCCAGTCGGAAATGGTGGTAAGAAAGATATTACCATGCAAGACGATTCCGAACTGATGGATGAAGTGGTTGTGATCGGTTATGGTACGCAGCGAAAGGGTGATGTGACCAGTGCTATTTCAAGTGTAAAATCAGAAAGTTTTGTGAAGGGGGCGGTAACCGATGCAGGCCAGCTGATACAAGGTAAGGTAGCAGGGCTGAATATTTCTTTACCTTCAGGAGATCCTACCGGCAACACACAAATTATGCTACGTGGTATTTCATCTTTAAAAGGTGGAACTTCACCATTAGTATTAGTTGACGGAGTGCCAGGAAGTCTGAATACAGTAGCCCCTGAAGATGTTGAGTCCATCGATGTATTAAAAGACGGTTCGGCTACTGCCATTTATGGTACACGTGGTACAAATGGCGTAATTATTATTACAACCAAACAAAGTCGTAAAGAAATGGCTCCCACCATTGATTATAATGGATATGTTTCTGTATCAAACATTTTAAACAGACCTGATTTCATGGATGCTGATGACCTTCGTCAGAAATGGAATGAAGGATATACTTTCAACGGAGCTAACTTGAAAGATTTCGGAGCCAATACCGATTGGCTGGGTGAACTGACCCGCACAGCTGTTTCTCATTCACACAACTTATCCTTAAGAGGTGGTAGTAAAAATACCAATTATACAGCCTCCATCAACTATACCAACCGGCAAGGTACTTTTATAAAGACTGACTTTGAAGCTATAAACGGTCGTATGGACATCACTCACTCTATGTATGACAATAAATTGACAGCCAATGTCAGTACATTCGTCAGCCAACATACCATGCCTCGCAGTTGGAATACATACGCTTATCGACAGGCTTTGATTCACAATCCTACAGAACCTGTAAAAGATGAGAACGGTGACTGGTTTGAGCGCGACTTGTATTTTTATGATAATCCTGTAAGTTATATCCGCGAAACAATTGGTGAAATGAAACGTAAAAACATCCGTTTCAATGGTAGCCTGACTTTCCGCCCTATTGAATCTTTGACCTTGAAAGCCATGTATGCCCGCCGGAGTACGACTTCTACCGATGGATATTACCAAACCAAGAAACATGTATCTACAACCAAGAGTGGCCGTAACGGCTATGCATATCGTTATGATTCTGATTTTGATAATAATCTGATAGAATTGACGGCCAACTTTCAGAAAGCATTCGGCAAGCACAATGTCAGTGTATTGATAGGTTATAACTATGAAGACAACACCAACTCTAACCTGTCCATGTCCAACTACGATTTTCCTACCGATGCTTATTCTTACAACAAAATGGAAGCAGGTATGGCCTTGAAACGTGGTGAAGCTTCCATGACCAGTTATAAAAATTCTGATAAATTAATCGGATTATTCACCCGTGTCAGTTACAATTTCAATGACCGCTACTTATTGATGGCTTCTTTGCGTCATGAAGGCTCTTCCAAGTTCGGTAAAGATCATAAGTGGGGTAATTTCCCCGGCATCTCTTTAGGATGGAGAATTAACAGAGAGAATTTTATGAAAAATGTGAATTGGATGGATAACCTGAAACTTCGCGTGGGATACGGTGTGACCGGAATCAATGTAGCCGACCCGTACACATCACTCTCAAGTTTGAATTATAATGGCGCTTTCCTGTACAATGGAACATGGGTCAAAGCATTGGAAACAATCCGTAACAACAACGCTGACCTGCGTTGGGAAAAGAAACACGAATTCAATGTAGGTCTGGATTGGGATGTCCTAGGAGGACGATTGGGTGGAACCGTTGACTACTATATACGTAGAACAAAAGATGCTCTTTGGGACTACGAGGTTCCTGTTCCGCCTTATATGTATCCAACCATGCTAGCCAATGCATCGGAAATGGAAAATAAAGGACTTGAAATTCTAATTCGTGCTACGCCTATCCAGACAGAAAAATTCACTTGGAATACCAATGTGTCCTATTCTACTAATTCAAACAAGGTCGTTGCACTATCCAGCGAGAAATTCTCGATGGACCAAGATTATTTCTATACAGGGTATACCGGAGAACCCATTCAAACCACTACCCATATCGTCCAAGTAGGCAAGCCTATAGGTACTTTCTATGGTTTGAAATCGGTTGATATTACAGATGACGGACTATGGTTGGTAGAAAACAAAAAAGGTGAACATGTTTTAGCCGAGGAAACCGATGCCACTGACTGGCAAGTATTAGGTAATGGTATTCCTAAACATTATCTGAACTGGAACAATACCTTCAATTTCTTTAATTTCGATTTAAGTATAAATATGCGTGGTGCTTTCGGCTTCCAGATTTTGAATTACCAACGTATGTATTATGAAAATGCAAAACCTGAAATCCAGTACAACCGCCTGAATTCTGCTTTTGACAAAGTATATGGCAAAACCCAATTGAAAGATGACCAACGCTATGTCAGCTATTACGTAGAGGACGGTGATTACTGGAAAATTGACAATGTGACTTTGGGGTATACCTTCAAACTATCCAAACAGCATATCATCAAAAACCTACGTATCTATGCTTCAGTATTGAATCTAGCTACCATTACCGGTTACAAGGGTATGGATCCGGAAGTACCATTGAGCAGCAACACCTATGGATTATTGGATGCCGGTACTGACAATCGCGACAAGTATCCTACCAATCGCACTTATACTTTTGGAGTTAATCTTACATTCTAAATCTAATTAAACAAAAAAGAACAGTTATGAAACTATTTAAATATGGTGTTTATGCACTCTGTGCATCTGCCATGCTCAGTATAAGCAGTTGCTTTAATTTGGATGAGGAGCCTTATTCTGAAATCATTGAAGAAGACTATGTACCAACCGAAGCCGATGAGATAGCCTTGTTGGCTACCACCTATTCACAATTACGCTTTGTGATGGACTGGTATGGCTTGTTTGACCTACAGGAAGAATCGGGCGATGTAATTGTCACACCTACCCGCCCGAACGGCTGGGATGACGGAGGTACTTACAAGCAAATGCACAAACACACTTGGGACAACCAGCAAGGACAGCCCCAAAGTATTTGGGACTATTGCTATAAAGGCATCGCCAATGCCAATAAAATATTAAAACGTGCCGATGAAGGTTTTTTTACAGAAGAAAGTAAACCTAAAGTCGTAGCTGAGGTAAAAGGAGTACGTGCACTTTGGTACTCCATTCTTTGCGATACACATGGAAATATTCCTATACAAACCAGTTTCAGTGAAGAGATTCCGGTTCAATCTACTCGTAAACAAGTTTTTGACTTCATTATCAATGAACTGAAAGAAGTAATGCCCAATTTGCCTACTGAAGTCAATAAATCCACTTATGGCAGACTCACTCAATGGGGGGCCAAATGCTTGATGGCACGTATGTATCTGAATGCTGGGGTCTATACAGGAACTCCAATGTGGAACGAATGTCTGGAACAATGTAACGATATCATTAACAGCGGTTTGTTTAGTTTAGAAACAAACTACACAGATATCTTCAAAACAGAAAACTCCGGATGTGTGGAAACGATCTTTGCCATTCCTTATGATGAAGTTTATAATGAAGGGGACAACAATGGTCCTGTTTTTGGAGCCCACATGAAATTTCTATCTTCAAACAGTCGTAAGGTCTTCAATATGCAAACCACCCCATGGGGAGGTTCAGCAGCAAACCCTCAGTTCATTAACAGCTATGATCCTGATGATATGCGGTTAAAATATACATGGCTGCAAGGTGACCAGTACAGCCCGGACGGAGTACTGATCACCACTTTCCCCAATAAGCTACCCAGTATTTACAAAACAGACACAGATGACGGTTATCGGGTAGGAAAATACGAAATTAAGGTAGGAGCTAAAAGCCTTCTAAGCAACGACTTCCCTTATTTCCGTTATACTGAAGTATTGCTGATGAAAGCAGAATGTCTGCTCCGCTTAGGACAAAACGAAACCGAAGCAGCCCATATCGTATCACAGATCCGTGAGCGTGCATTCCGTGAATCGGCTCATCCGGAAAAAGCAACGGTTGATGCAGCTTGGTTAAAAGGCGATACACACATTAACTATGGTACGCTTGACGAAAAAGGTCAGATTGATGATGCGGGTAATACAGAAGTCGTAGAATTAGGCGGACTTTATGATGAATGGGGATGGGAATTTGCAGCCGAGGCCCGTCGACGTACGGATATGATTCGCTTCGGAACCTATCAGAAGAAAAGTTGGTTTAATCATACTCCGACTGCCAATGACTTGAATGGCAACTCTATCCTGTTCCCGATTCATTTAGATCATCTTAATACAAACCCTAATTTACAGCAAAATCCAGGCTATGCCGGTAAATAAGAAATAATGTGATAGAAAGCAACCTTCTTTCTTCTCAATAGTTGCTAATTATTTAAACAAATATTTATTTTCCAGCCCGGTTTAAGTTATTAGAACCGGGCTTTATATTCCCATCTCTTATAAAATCATTACTTAAAATATGCTCATGGAAATGAACAGATATTTATCTTTTACTCTCTTTACAGGATTATCCCTATTGACAACAATACCCATTGAGGCGTATACACTAAATCCTAATAAAACAGCAACATCCATCTTACAGACAAATGTTATCGAAGTACGAAGCATAACTTCTGTACAACCCATCGTGATCTATTGTCCTGTGGGAACTGTTCCTCAATTACCTTATCAAGTATGGGTGACTTATTCAGACGGACAAGGTGAATACCGTCAAACTAAATGGTCCAATTCCGCTTTATCCACAGAACAATCAGAGGCTGACGATAAAGTTTATCCCATTGGAAGCCAATACACAATAAACGGATTCATTATAGGAGACGATACTACAGAAAACGGATATCCTATCACTGCTAAAATAGAGGTGGTAGACACTAAAAATACAATTTCCCCCAAGCTAATAGCCCATACTATCCCCTTAAACAATGTAAAGATTAACGGCAACAATCGCCTGACCTCCAATCGTGATCTTGCCATTAAAGAGATTATCAGTTGGGATGTAAGCCAACAGCTATATAATTATCGCGACACTTATGGACTGAGTACCGAAGGATATACCCGGTCTGACGGATGGGACTCACCTGAAACTAAATTAAAAGGACATGGTTCCGGACACTATATGTCCGCACTGGCCCTTGCCTATGCCGCTGCAACAAATCCTTCGCATAAAGAAATTTTACGCCGTAACATCACCCGAATGGTGAATGAACTGCGCGAATGTCAGGAGCGTACATTCGTATGGAGCGAAGAATTAGGAAGGTATCTCGAAGCCCGTGATTTTGCCCCTGAAGAAGAATTGAAAAAGATGAAAGGTACATGGGAAGCTTTTGATGAACATAAAACAAAATGGGCTACTTATGGCTATGGTTATCTAAATGCGATCCCCCCGCACCATCCCGCACTGATAGAGATGTATCGTGCATATAACAATTCGGACTGGGTATGGGCTCCCTATTACTCCATTCACAAACAGTTAGCGGGTCTGATAGATATTGCAACTTATATGGATGATAAAAGCATTGCCGACAAAGCATTGCTCATAGCCAAAGATATGGGTCTGTGGGTATGGAATAGAATGCACTACCGCACTTATGTAAAAAAAGACGGAACACAAGAAGAACGCAGGACACATCCCGGCAATCGTTATGAAATGTGGAACATGTACATTGCAGGTGAAGTGGGAGGTATGGGAGAATCTTTAGCACGTCTTTCAGAAATGGTCAGCGCCCCTGAAGAGAAGGCGCGTCTGATAGAAGCATCCAATTGTTTTGATAGTCCGGCCTTTTACGAACCGCTTTCAAAGAATATTGATGATATACGTAACAGACACGCCAATCAGCATATCCCTATGATCATCGGTGCACTGAGAAGTTATTTAAGTAACAATGATACATTTTATTATCATGTATCCCATAATTTCTGGAATTTAATACAAGGAAGTTATCGTTATTCTACCGGCGGTGTGGGTAATGGCGAAATGTTCAGACAGCCCTATACCCAAATAGTAAGTATGGCCATGAATGGCGTATCTGAAGGAGAGAGTCACTCAAATCCACATATCAATGAAACTTGTTGTGCATATAACTTGCTAAAATTAACAAAAGACCTCAACTGTTTTAATCCGGACGATGCCCGTTACATGGATTATTACGAACGGACACTTTACAACCAAATAATCGGCTCATTACACCCTGAACACTATCAGACTACTTATCAATATGCCGTAGGACTAAATGCATCGAAACCATGGGGCAACGAAACTCCGCAATCTACCTGCTGCGGAGGTACGGGATCTGAAAATCATGTAAAATATCAGGAAGCAACCTACTTTGTTTCGGACAATACATTGTGGGTAGCCCTTTATATGCCTACCACACTCCATTGGGAAGAGAAAAATATCACTTTACAACAGGAATGTTTGTGGCCAGCAAAAAGCTCCACAATTAAAGTTACTGCCGGAGAAGCCCGATTTGCCATGAAACTGCGAGTACCTTATTGGGCCACCGACGGCTTTGATGTAAAACTAAATGGAATCTCTATTGCCACTCATTATCAACCTTGTTCATACGCGGTAATACCTACCCGGCAATGGAAAGAAAATGATATAGTAGAAATTACAATGCCATTCACCAAACATATAGACTATGGTCCCGACAAGCTACCGGCTGAAATAGCAAGTAAAGACGGACACCAACTTGAAACGGCTTGGGTAGGTACATTAATGCATGGACCGTTTGCCATGACAGCTACCGATATCACTAATTGGACGGAAGCAACACTCAATATAGACTCACGTCTTGCCAGTATTACCGTTGTTGAACCTAACGGTCCGCAAACCGGTACTACAGGAAATTTATATACACTGATGCAAGGTGGACGAACTTTCCAACCAGATTATTATCGCCATGACCATACAACTCATTACTTCCGCATCAATCATATTAAAGATCCTACTGTAGAACTGAAAATGGCTCTGTCGGCAAAATTACGAGAAACTACGGCATTTAGTAAAAGCCATTACACAAAAGCAAGTTTCGCCAAACTAACAACCGCTATACAAGAGGGAGAGAAACTAATGAAAATATCTCCTCTGACAGAAACTACCATTTCTACTTGTGTAGACAATATTGACAAGGCCATAGAATCATTAGTCGCCTCCCGATTAGATAAGAGCAATCTTGAAGCCAGTATCCATATAGCTAAAAAATGTAATCCGGACCTTTATACTACTGATAGTTTTAAAACATTGCAAGCTACTCTTGAAAGCGCCCATGAAGTAATGGATAACATTGATTTACAAACCGTTATTGACAAACAAACTTTATCACTACAAGATGCCACCGCTTCTTTGGTACTGGCAAATAATGTAGATAAAACAGAATTAAAGGAGTTACTTAATATAGCTATGGAACGCCAAACAAACCAAGAAAAATGGAATGCTCTCGCAGTCAAGATTCCTGAATTTGCTCCTTGGGCTCATTTCGGGTTTACCCGTTTGAAACGTACATTGGAACATGCCCAAAATGTATATTTTAATAAGGATAAAAACTACTCCCAAGGAGAAGTCAATGCCATAGTAGCTAGTTTGAATACCGTCATCAATACAATGAGACCGGGTAACTTACCCGAAATGGAAGATTTAAGACCTTTATCTGCTCTATTAAGGCGCGTAGGCACCATAGACGATTCTACAGATCCGACATTAAAAGACGCTGTTGCATTCACTGAAATGGTCATAAAATACGTAGCAGACGGCAGTGGCACACATGATATGATAGAAACAGCTATCAGCCGCTTAAAATCTGCAGCAGGATTATGATAAGCTAGCTTTTAGAGAATGTCTGAAAAGGTCTATTGAAAGATTCATCTGGAATCCTCACTTTTTCTTCGAATTTTCTCTTTTCTTTCTCAGAAAAATAGTAATCTTGCATAAGATTTAGAAAATAAGAAGAAAATACTATGAAAAGACTAGTCCTATTGCTATTGAACTTACTGATGCCGATGATTCTGTTTGCAGCGTCCAATGACCTCTGTTTCCGTCATTTTTCTGTAGAAGACGGACTATCATCCAATTCGGTACGTGCTTTAATGCAAGATAAATACGGTTTTCTATGGATAGGAACGGATGAAGGACTGAACCGCTATGACGGTACTACTGTAAAACTCTATAGACTGAAAGATAGGGGAGCTAATGAAGCTATTTCATCTTTATACAGCACCCTCAATAAGATATGGATAGGTACAGACGAAGGCATATATATCTATGATTACGAAACAGAAGATATAATGCCTTTTGTACTGGCCACCTCCCAAAATATCCATATTGAAACAAATACGAACCATATTGTCGAAGATAAAGACAAAAACCTATGGTTCACTACGGTAGGACAAGGAATATTCAAATACAACACTATCACCAACCACTTGGAGCAATACGAATTTAAAAACGCAAATGGTTTAATGGCAAGTGTACTGGTGGATAGTGAAAACCAAATATGGGCCATTACCAATTGGGGAAACTCAGGTCTTTTCAAACTGAATAAAGCAGAAAATAAATTCGAGACTTTTCCGCTCTCCTATGAAAGCGGAAAGCATGACTCAAACGCATTGGTCATGTTGGAAGACTCGGAACATACACTGTGGTTAGGAACCTGGGAGTGTGGTTTGCAAAAAATCGATAAATACAGCGGAAAGGCCACTACTTATCTGCATCCCACAGACGGAAAAGGTGCCACCCATATTCATTCTATCATGGAATATGCCCCTCACCAGCTACTCATAGGCTCGGATGACGGGCTTCTGTTATTCAATACCATTACAGAGGAATATCAATTGTTTACAGAAGATGAAACAAACCCACATTCATTGTCCAACCGTTTTGTTTATCCTATTATAAAAGATCATGAAGGTGGAATATGGATCGGAACTTACTATGGAGGAGTAAATTATATTTCACCCAATACTGGACAATTCGAAAGTTTTGTCCACTCACGTTTTTCCAATTCTGTTAACGGAACAGTCATCGGACGGTTCTGCGAAGACTCTAACGGAGATGTGTGGATCGCTTCGGATGACGGAGGGTTAAACTGCTTTTCTCCTCAAAATAGAAAATTTTCCCATTATTTGCCCTTGGAGGGAAAAAACAGTCTGTCCTATCACAATGTACATGCACTTTGTATGGACGATGATAATTTATGGATCGGTACTTATACTGGAGGGGTAAACGTATTAAATCTGCAAACGGGAACTTTTAAAACATATTCTGCCTATCAGGATAATCCCGCCTCACTGGACGGAACCAGTTCTTATGCCATATTCAAAGACAGAAAAGAGAGAATATGGGTCACCTCCATGTCCGGAGTAAATCTATATAACCGGGAAAAAGATAATTTCACCCGAATTAAAGACTTGGACGCACTGACCATTGACATTGACCAGGATACCAAAGGAAATCTCTGGTTCTCCACCCAAGGCAAGGGATTATTTAAATACCATCCAGAAAAACAGATATGGAAGAACTATATACATGACCATAAAAATCCGAACTCACTGGCAAACAACCAAGTGAACTGCGTACTGATTGACACAAACGGAGAGATGTGGGTGGGAACCATGAACGGGCTCTGCAAATACAATGCGGAAGAAGATGCATTCGAAACTTTACCTCTTGAAATTCCCAGTCACAATATATGCAGCATCATCGAAGACCAACGCATATTGTGGCTCACCACCACCAAAGGGCTAGTGCGCTACACCCCTGGAGAAGGTTGCCGAGTATTTACTAAAAGCGACGGACTGCAAAGTGAACAATTCCTACCTAATGCTGCCTTAAAAGCATCGGATGGAAAAATCTATATCGGCTCAGTAAACGGATTCAATGCTTTCTACCCCCATCAGATTAAGACAAATGTGATGCTTCCTCCAGTAATCATTACAGAACTGGAAATAGATAATAAGGAAATCCAAACTGGAAACAAACTGCTTCCAAAATCTCTCAACCAGTTGGAAGAACTGGAGCTATCCTATAAAGAAAATGCATTCAGCTTGCTTTATGCCTCTTTAAGCTATTGTACCCCCAATAAAAACAAATACGCCTATAAACTGGAAGGATTTGACAAAGACTGGAACTATGTAGGCTCCCAAAATAAGGCCACTTACACCAATTTGCCCGCAGGAACCTATCTTTTCAAAGTAAAGGCGACCAATAATGACGGAATATGGAATGAAAAAGGAACCAGTCTGAAAATCACCATCCACCCTCCTTTCTATTGGTCCACCGCTTCCAAACTGCTCTATTTTGTATTGGTTTGCATAGCTTTCGGATTCGTCATCCGCTTCATCATCAAACGGACAGAGAAGAAACATACGGCTGAAATAAACAAACTGAACGCCAACAAGGAAAAAGAAGTACACGAAGCCAAAATCAAGTTCTTCACCATGATAGCCCACGAAATACGCACACCGGTATCCCTTATCATAGGACCTTTGGAGAAAATAATGAAATCTCCCGTGTCCCTGCCGTCTACAGTACGCGACGATCTGAATATTATTGACCGTAACAGCCAGCGTCTGCTGTTCCTGGTAAACCAATTGCTGGATTTCCGGAAGGTGGAACAGGAAGGAATGAAAATGAAGTTTGCTTCCCAAAATATCCACCAACTGCTCAAAGCGGTTTGTGAACGTTTCGAACCTTTCATCGCCCAACATGGAGCACGGCTTACTGTGAAATATCCTGAAGCAGATTTCACGGCTATAGTAGACAGTGAGGCGGTAACCAAACTAGTCAGCAATCTGTTGACCAATGCCAGTAAATACACAAAAGATGAAGTTACTCTTACCTGTATCGTACAGCCGGAACAACATACTTTTATAATCCGAGTGACAGATAACGGCATAGGGATCAGCAAAGAAGAACAAAAGAAGATATTCCATCCGTTCTATCAGGCTATGGATAACAAGCCGGGAACAGGTATCGGCCTCAGCATTGTCAAAAGTATCGTAGAATCACACAATGGCTGTATTGAAGTGGAATCCGAGGTTAACAAAGGATCATCTTTTATCGTAACGTTGCCTATAGAACAAGCACAAGTCCTGCCACAGGATACGGGCACATCACTATTGAACAACCCAGCCATTCCCGAAGGAATCTTGCAAGAGGACCTCTCCGGTTCTCCTATCAAACATAAACCAACCATGCTGATTGTGGATGATAATGAGGAAATGTTGAATTTCCTTTCGAGTAGTCTGGCTGATAAATACAGCATACTTACCGCAGAAGACGGTATAGAAGCACTGAATAAACTGAAAGAAAACGAAGTGACACTCATTGTAAGCGACTGGATGATGCCACGCATGGACGGAGTGGAATTTTGCAAAACGATAAGGACTAACCAGGCTACCAGTCATATACCCTTCATCCTGCTAACGGCCAAGACAGATACCAACTCCAAGATAGAAGGTATGGATTGTGGTGCAGATGCCTACATAGAGAAACCTTTCTCCATGCAATACTTGGAAGCATGTATCAAGAATCTGGTAGACTTGCGTAATCTGCTGCGTCAGAAATTCTCGAAGATGCCGTTGGTTCCGCTGAACAGCATTGCCAATAATTCTATGGACGACAAGTTCCTTACCCGTATGAATGAAATCATAGAAGAGAATTTCTCCAATCCGGAATTATCCGTAGATTTCCTGGCCGAAAAATTGTGTATCAGCCGTTCGGGTCTGTTTGCCAAAATAAAGACATTGGCCAATATCACCCCTAATGAACTGATTCAAGTGGTACGTTTGAAAAAAGCAGCGATCTTGCTGGCAGAAAACAAATATCGCATCAATGAAATCTGTTATATGGTAGGATTCAATAATCCGTCTTATTTCTCCAAATGTTTCCAAAAACAGTTCGGCATGAAACCGGGGGAATTTGTAAACGGGAAAAGAGAAGAATAAAAACTAATCAAAAATCATTTCCTAAAAATAAAAAATCCGGTTTCCCCTTTTCAGAGAAACCGGATCCATGATGAACGAGTGGTTTTATTTCAATCAATAATTATTCTTCTTCACTTCGAAATAAGCTTGCGGATGCAGACATGCAGGACATACTTCAGGAGCTTCCGTACCTACATAAATGTAACCGCAGTTACGGCACTGCCATACAGTTTCTTCCGCTTTCTTGAATACTGTGCCTTCTTCCACATTCTTCAATAAAGCCAGATATCTTTCCTCATGCCCCTTTTCAGCTTCAGCGATTCTGCGATACATAGTAGCGATAGCAGGAAAACCTTCCTGATCGGCCACATCAGCAAAGTGAGGGTAATCAGTAGTCCATTCTTCATTTTCACCGGCAGCGGCAGCTTTCAAATTTTCCATAGTGGTACCAATGATACCTGCAGGATAGCTGGCAGTAATTTCTACCATACCGCCTTCCAACCATTTAAACATACGTTTTGCATGTTCTTTTTCCTGATCAGCTGTTTCTGTAAAAATAGCTGCTATTTGTTCATAACCTTCCTTCTTTGCTGTACTTGCAAAGTAAGTATAACGCATTCTAGCCTGTGATTCACCTGCAAATGAAGTCAGCAAGTTTTTCTCTGTCTGTGTACCTTTTACGCTTTTAGCCATAATTGTTAGTTTTATTAGTTAGTATTATTTGATCATCTGTTGATGACACAAAGATATATATTTTATTTCAAAATTGTATTTATTACAATTACGTTTTTATATTTAATTAAACGTTCACTTTATATAAAATAAACAAGAACACCTATATTTGTGTTCACAACAACATTAACATTTTCCATTATGAAAAACATCATCAAATTATTCACTTTTCCCCTCCTTACTATAATAGGATTTAATTCATGTGCGTCCATACCGTTAAAAATCGGAGAGTCTGAAAACAACTCCACTTACACTGTCAGCTATCTGTTTGAACATGACGGTTGCAAGGTATATCGTTTTTACGATAAAGGAAATTACGTTTACTTCACTACGAGAGGAGATGTAACCAGTATCACAAATGATTCTACCGCCCAACGCACCATTACCATCAACAAAACACCCTATGAATAACAAAAATACGAATTTAAATAGAATAATACCTTAATTTATACATTAATTTTATCTACTTTTGCAACTCGTTTAAAATCATAGCATAAAGTAGTTGACAAATGAAAGCATTTGAATTCAAACCGAAGCTCTTCACTACCCTACAGAATTATTCAAAAGAGAGCTTCATGGCCGACCTCATGGCCGGAATTATCGTAGGTATTGTTGCACTTCCACTGGCTATCGCATTTGGTATCGCTTCGGGAGTTTCCCCAGAAAAAGGCATCATCACTGCTATTGTAGCAGGATTTATCATCTCTTTATTAGGAGGAAGCAAAGTACAGATAGGCGGACCTACCGGAGCATTTATCGTAATTATCTATGGAATCATCCAAGAATACGGCATCAGCGGATTAACAGTAGCAACTCTTATGGCAGGAGTACTCCTTATTTTATTAGGTGTATTCAAGCTGGGAGCTGTTATCAAATTCATTCCTTATCCCATTATTGTAGGATTTACCAGTGGTATTGCCGTTACCATCTTTACGACACAGATTGCCGATATCTTCGGACTGAACTTCGGAGGAGAAAAAATACCGGGAGACTTCATAGGTAAATGGATGATGTATTTCCGTCATTTTGATACTGTTAATTGGTGGAACGCCATTGTCAGCATAGTCAGCGTCCTGATTATCGCACTGACTCCCCGGTTCTCAAAAAAGATTCCAGGTTCACTGATTGCCATCATTGTAGTAACCATTGCCGTGTACCTGATGAAAACATATGGCGGAATCACTTGTATCGACACCATTGGCGACCGTTTTACCATTCAGTCACAGCTGCCGGATGCAGTAGTGCCCGAATTAAATTGGGAAGCTATCAAGAATTTATTTCCGGTTGCCATCACCATTGCTGTACTGGGAGCCATAGAATCTCTGTTGTCTGCTGCCGTAGCCGATGGTGTCATTGGTGACCGCCACGATTCAAACACGGAACTGATAGCCCAGGGCGCAGCCAATATTATCGCTCCGCTGTTTGGCGGTATTCCTGCTACAGGAGCCATCGCACGTACCATGACCAATATCAACAACGGTGGAAAATCACCTGTTGCAGGTATCATTCATGCAGTCATTCTGTTGCTGATTCTCTTGTTTCTGATGCCTCTGGCACAATATATCCCGATGGCCTGTCTGGCAGGTGTATTGGTGATTGTTTCCTATAACATGAGCGGCTGGCGTACTTTCAAAGCGTTGCTGAAGAATCCGAAATCAGACGTCACCGTATTGTTGATCACTTTCTTCTTGACTGTTATTTTCGATTTGACCGTAGCTATTGAAGTAGGTTTGCTCATTGCCTGTGTATTGTTCATGAAACGTGTCATGGAAACAACAGAAATATCGGTTATCAAAAATGAAATCGACCCCAATAATGAATCCGATCTGGAAGTGCACGAAGAACATCTCATGGTTCCCAAAGGTGTGGAAGTATATGAAATCAACGGTCCCTACTTCTTTGGTATCGCTACCAAGTTTGAGGAAATCATGTCCGAACTGGGCGACCGTCCCAAAGTACGGATCGTACGTATGCGTAAAGTACCATTCATTGATTCTACCGGTATTCACAACCTGACTAATCTATGCGAAATGTCTAAGAAAGAAAATATTCAGATTGTGCTTTCGGGAGTGAATGAAAAAGTGCATCAAATTCTTGAAAAATCAGGATTTAATGAACTGCTGGGAAAAGAAAATATCTGTCCTAATATCAATGTGGCTTTGGAGAAAGCAAAGGCTATTATAGAAAAATAAAATAAGAAAGGAGAGCATTATGGACTAAAATAAATGCTCTCCTTTTTGATTCTATTCTGCTAATGAAGGACAGGAATAGAAAGCCAATATCCTTTTTTCAGTAAATAAGTGTAAAATGCCCCCATACTCCTCACTGGTGTTTTAAAATCTTGAAATCAGATTTATCATTAAAAGACCTTATCCGCATCCCTAAGCCCTTCCTGCCATATAGCCAAGTGCTTTCTTCGTGTTTGTTGTATTTCCATAGCTTATGGAAATAGATAAATGAATATTCAATGCCTCCAACAGCATATTTCCTAAAAGGCTGTTACCTCCCCCATTATACCGCATATCAACAACCAGCAAAGAAACTCCCCTTTGATTCATATCCTGAATCATGTGTTCCAAAAAATGGAGTATAAATAAAAATTCCCGTTAAAATAGCGGACAGAAAATGGATATAGCGACAACGGTTCTATATTCACAAAAGTATGGGCATCCTGCAAAAGAACTAACAATTCATTAATTCTCAGCTGGAAATCGGCTAAAGTGATGTTATTTATTCATATCACAAAGCTCATCGCAAGCGGACAGAACAAACAGACAGCATTAAGCTTTCAATGACTTGTCAAGAATAAAAGCTGGATGTACCTTGGTCAGAAAGATGAAAAAGTTCATCAGTTCGTTCTGATAAAGATTAAAGCTTCCATCATTATAATCAGGGATAGAAGTATATTCCATTATTATTCAAATCCATTCAATTGCAAGTATGTGAAACAACGTATCTCCAGTCTTTGAAAAATATCCAGGAATAAATTATATGTTTTAATAGTGACCTGAAAAAGTAAGATATGTTCATGAGCAAAGTAAGCTCACTTCATCGGCAAAGTAAGTCAACTTACTTGCCCTTTGAAGTCAACTTACTTTTTTCTCAATACGAGACCGATACCGGAATGCCGGAATCCTTTATCAATTTTCCTATTCTGTCCAATTCCTCATGAGTAGCCTTTTCCAAATCATGATCGGGCGTTTCACGGTCGATGGTGTAAATCATCACCTGACGGGGAGCAATCTCTTTCACCGTTTCCAGCCAGGGCAGCACATACCGATCTGAAGTATTATCCACATCCTGCCCTTGATATTTACCTTTCATGAACATGGTCTGAATAATCAGATTACCTTTGAAAGCTTTCATCCCTTTTATAATTTTCCGCACATCATAGTGCCCGGTCGGGCGGTCTGTCAATCGAATATAATCCGTATCAATAGTATCCAGCTTCAATATATTATTATCTATCTTATTCAATGCATCAAATACCTCCGGTTTGTGAATAAAAGTAGAATTACTCAATACACTCACTTTTGCCTGAGGAAAATATATATCACGCAATGCCAAAGTATCCTCTATAATTCCTGCAAAGTGAGGATGAGCCGTCGGTTCGCCATTACCGGCAAAAGTCAGCACATCCGGTTTAGGACCATTTTGCTGCATATCAATCAAACGGGCTTCCAAAGCCTCACGAACCTGCTCGCGAGTAGGCAGTTTCTTTTGGGGACGATGATCTTCATTAAAACCACATTCGCAATAAATGCAATCGAAGGTACAAAATTTACCATCTTCAGGAAGAAGATTGATTCCTAAAGACACTCCCAAACGACGACTATGTACCGGACCGAAGATGGGAGAAGGATAAATGACTGTTGACATAGTTCTTTTTTCAGTTGATAACAGTACAAAAATACAGAATGTTTTTCAAAATTTCAGTCTCAACTGCAAATAAAGGTCACTCTTTGTACTGCCGTCAATTTCCTCCAAAGCGGAACTTATCTTATCCCGATTGAAATAATGGGTAGTTCCGTACTTGGCCTGCAAGATAATGTGTTTATTCAATTCATAACGGGCGTTCACTGCCACACGCATACCTTTATAATAGAATGAAGGCATGGAAAAAGCATAGAGCACACTCTTTTCATAGATAGTAAGACGGGAATTATAGTCATCCGTATTAAACCATGCGGCACTCAAATCAAGCTGAAGAGGAAGCAAATGAAATGTATAAGCAGCACATTGAGAAACCAGAAAACCATTGGAAGCAGATTGCCCACGAAAGTTGATGCGTACATAATCCGCTATGGTTTTCAATGTCAGTTTATCTTTCACGCTATAATTCAATTGGTATCGGCATTTCTGCTGAATAGATGGAATAGTTTGCTTGGTTTTATCCGCAGCAGTGAAGTCCTTTTCCTTCTTTTTATAACGATATCTTATAAACATTTCCAGTTCATAAGTAGGTGAATAACTTAATTGGAGTAATCCATCCAATCCTTTGGTTCCTGCTTTGCTTACTAAATATTTCTTCCAAGGGAAATAGAAAAAATCACCATAACAAGTCATTTTGATATACTTTAAAATACTGGTTTCCAATCCTATATAAAATCCACTCTCATTTTGTACCGTACTTCCCTCTCCTATAGAACGAGCATAAACCGATTGATATTTGGCATCATAATACCTGTTCATAACTATTAACTGTGTTCCTCCTTTCGGTGAATAACGTAACATATTCATGGTTGCCCAAGTACCACATTTGTCTATAGCCGTTTCACCCAATAAAGAGAAGCGTTTCCAAAAGAATTTATAATCTCCTCCCACATTATAAAAGTCCTTTCCACGGGGATAATAAATATTATAGTACTTCTTCTCAGGATTCAACGGCTTGTTGAAAACATTATAAACAGCTGTTAATCCTAACTCACAGTACTTTCCATTATAATTTAAATTACTGCCAACCAACTGATTAGTTAATGTATTTTTCTTCTCAAACTCACGATACAACCGATGATATCCATCTTTTTTCAACGATCTTATAAACTGGTTATCAACAATACCATCCATCTTCCGATAAGAATAGAAACCATCCAATGTCCATCTTTTCGCCAACTTATAGCTGACTGCCATTCCTTGAAAATAGTTATATTCATCGGTAGAAGAATGCTTGCGTATGCCCCGGCTCTTATTTCCCAAAGTAGAGAGTGTAGCTGTTTTTCCCATCCCGAAATCAGTGTTGATAACTAGTCCATAACCATAGCTGACACGGTAATTACCAAGAGCTAAAGTCTTGATATGACCTATATTACGAATTAACAAGTATAGTGAATAAAAATCATAACCTTTTTTATTTTGTCCGGTAAAGAAAGGTTCTCCTGCATCCTTTTCAGCAGTAATTCCTGCATAAATCTGATCCCGATAATGAAAACTATATCGCAGATTATGATAATATCCATATCCCAAATACTGTTTGTTCGGATTCTTTTTTAAAGTTTCTGCCGGGTACTGTTGATACCCGGCCTTCGTATAAAAAGGAATATCGACACGTGTTGATAACTCTTGTTTACCGTATTTCAATATTCGCTTTATATTTGGTTTATATTGCTCTTTTTCAGGAGTTTCAAAGCAAATAAAGGGTAGTAAATAGTGAATAGTCTGCCTGTCAATATCTTCAATCATCCATAACTCATTGCGGGTAAGCATAGGACCATATTTGTACAGATAATACAATATATTCTCTACCAGTTGGTCAGAGAGAAATGGAAAACGTTCCAGTTGCTCTTTAGTTGCTGTATTGATATTGATGGGATTTTCACGTAATTCGGAAAGCTCCTCAAAGTGAGTATCCCATTGAAACGAACTGTTTTCATCTTCATCCATCAATTGCTCTGCCAGTTCTTCCCATACTTCCTGCGCACACAGGTTATGCACCGATAAAAGTATTGTAATACAGATAATTAACATTACTCTTAACAACCTGTTCATTTTGTAATTCATTGGCGTGTTTTAAGTTAAATAGTTTTATCCACTATACAGAGTAATCATATTTCTTGCTACTTTTGCACCAAGATGAAAAGGAAACTCTTTATAGCATTGTTTTTTTCCTTTATAGCCGCTGCTGCTTATTCCCAGCAACAAACGACTACTATAAACGGATACATGGTACCTGTATGTGTATACAAAGGAGATACTATTCCAGCTGTACAGTTACCTAATGTATACATTTTCAGACCATTAAAATTCAAAAACGAAAAAGAAAGACGGGAATACTACCGCTTGGTAAGGAATGTGAAGAAAACCCTGCCATTAGCCCGTGAAATTAACCGTGCTGTGATAGAAACTTACGAATATATAGAAACACTGCCTGACAAAAAAGCCAGGGAAAAGCACCTGAAACTCGTAGAGAAGGGACTAAAAGAGCAATATACACCGATTATGAAGAAATTAACCTTTTCACAGGGTAAACTGTTGATAAAGTTAGTAAACCGTCAAACGGATTCTTCCTCTTATGAATTGGTAAAAGCTTTTATGGGACCCTTTAAAGCCGGATTCTATCAAACTTTTGCAGCACTTTTTGGTGCCAGCCTGAAGAAAGAATATCATCCGGAGGGAGAGGATCGACTGACCGAACGGGTGGTATTGTTAGTTGAAAACGGACAAATCTAACTGATTCCTACTGTTTGAATTTTACTCTTATTATCTGAATTTCATTAATTTATTGGCAAACTCCCATAAAATAATTCCTGTGGTAACCGATACATTCAACGAATGTTTTGTGCCGTATTGGGGAATCTCAACACAACCGTCGCAAGCATTGACCACTTCCTGCTGTACCCCTTTCACTTCATTTCCCATTACGATGGCATATTTTTTATCGGCATCCAGTTCCAGTTTGTCCAGCAAAGTACTGCCTTCCACCTGTTCGATAGCCAATACGGTAAACCCTTGATCATGAAGTTCCTGAACGGCATCAAGCGTATTCTTTTTATATCTCCACTCCACCGAATTCTCAGCTCCTAAAGCTGTTTTATGCATTTCGGGATGGGGAGGAGTGGCTGTAATACCACATAAATAAATGCAATCTACCAAAAATGCATCCGATGTGCGAAACACTGACCCTATGTTGTGTAAACTGCGTACTTCATCCAGCACCACTGCTAAAGGCAACTTATCGGCTTTCTTGAATTCGTCTACAGTAAGCCGGTTCAGTTCTGTTATTTTGAGTTTCCTCATACTCTATTTTCTACTTTATTATTAACGGTTACAAACTTACATAAAAATCTATGATCTTTACGCCTATATAATGAAAAAGAAGTCTCTCCTACTCTCTTTTTATTTTTACTTCAGTCCTAAACTCAATTGTAAAACAGATGGATTTCTTTATACAAGAAAAGATAATAACTAATTCACATCCCCCTGTTGATAACGGTTGAAAACATGTAAAAAGAATGAGGATATCATTTCAAAAGTATTTCTTGCATATTTCAAATAATGGTATAACATACACTTAAAATCAACAATCCAAAAATTAATCACATAACTTAAACAATCAATATCAACACAATTTAATCACTATTTCAGGCGTTCATAACCATAAAGTTTTTAACTCATATTCTTATCAACAATATGTTAATAGAATAAGTAAAACCTGTATTATCAGTATTTAAGCCGGTTGATTATTTATTCATATCTTGGTATTATATATAAATAACTTATCAGACAAGAGAAAGAACTCTTTTTTACTAACAATATAAACAGCCTATTATTAATACCATATTTCTTTTTTTTGAAAGAAGGAGAAAAAATATAGATATAATAGATACAAAGAAATTGTTGGTAACTGTTCATTGTGTTTCTTGAAATGTAACCTGTAGTAATTTCCTGCGTCTAAGTAACAGAAATAAAAGGTAGAAGATCGCGGTCTTTTTATTAACTAATGCACTAAGATAAAGAATATGATAAAAAGAATATTGGTTGCCACATCACTTTTGTGTATGTGCTGCATACTTTTTGCTCAAAATGTACAGGTTAAAGGAAAAGTAGTTTCAGAAAATGAAGCGGTGGAATTTGCGAATGTCGTATTGCAGACAAAGGATTCTATATTTATAGCCGGAGGAGTAACCGACAGTAAAGGAAGGTTCATGATGGAGAATATCCAAACAGGAAGTTATCTGCTTTGTATTTCCGGTATGGGATATACCTCCCGGATTATATCATTGGATCATTTAGCTGTTTCTAAGGATTTAGGCGTTATCATGATATCTCCGGAATCGATCCTGTTAAAGGAAGTGGTGGTAACGGGAGCCAGTGTGATAAATGCCGCCGACAGGAAAATTATCCTTCCTACAGCACATCAGTTAAAATCGGCCGGCAATGGTCTGTCTTTATTGCAGCAGATGAAGCTGAGCAGAATACAAGTGGATCAAATGCGTAACAAGGTAACATCCTCCGGTGAAGGGGATGTACAGTTACGGATGAATGGAGTAAATGCCGAGATACAGGATATATTGGTTCTTCGTCCTGAAGATGTGATTCGTATAGAATATCATGATGCTCCCGGTTTGCGATATGGGGATCATACGGCTGCTGTGATTGATTACATTGTAAGACGGCATGAAACCGGTGGATATGTGGCTTTGGATGCGCAGGATTCTCCGCACGTACTTTTTGGAAACAATAATTTTATAGTGAAGATAAACCATAAAAAATCAGAATTCGGTTTGAATTATAATAATGTTTATCGTTCGGTAGATAATTATTGGCGTAATAATTGGGAAACTTTCCGCTATGAGGATGGTTCTTCCTTTACACGGGTGGAAGATGGTATTCCGAGTAGAATTTCCACTTATGGGCATAATATAGGATTGAATTATAGTTTTCAGGATCAGGGGAAATGGTTCTTTAATTCCACTGTACGGTGGGCTTTTAATAAGAACAAGCAGAATAACCAAAGCAGTCTGTATATTTTGGAGAAGCCTGAAGAAATTTTGATGATGAAAGAACATAGTACGGGCCGGACTTCCCGTCCATCGGTGGACTTGTATTTTCAATGTAAACTGAACAATGACCAGTCATTGATTATCAATGCTGTGACTACATATATTGACACTCAAAGTGACAGGAGTTATACGGAGGGGAAGAGTAATGAACCGCTGACTGATATTTATTCTACCGTATCGGGAAATAAATACTCATTTATAGGAGAGGGTATTTATGAAAGGAAAGTAACCAAGAAGAGCAGATTGAGTGCAGGAGTGAAATATCAGCAAAGTCTGGCGGATAATACCTATGGTGGAAACGAGTCATCTGAAACAAAGATGCATGAAACCCATGCGACAGCTTATGTGGAATACAGTGGGAAAATGGATCGTTTCAATTATTCTTTTGGACTGCAAGGCAGTTATTCCCGATTCAAACAGAAAGAGGAAGGATATAACAGGTATTCGTTATTGCCCCGTTTGAGGTTGGGGTACCAATTTTCAGATAATGTCTTTATCCGTTACCGGGGACAGATTTCACGTAAATCTCCCGGTTTGTCCGATATGGGAAATGTGAGACAATTGATTGACTCTTTATAGGTGAGAAGCGGAAATCCGGAATTAAAGATATTCACAGTATATAAAAATGAGTTGGAGGCAGATTTCCGGAAAGGTTTGTTTAGTGGTAATGTTCATTTGTCGTATCAGTATCAGCACAGGCCTATCATGGAAGAAACCATACGAGATAAGAATAACAGTTTTGTCCGTACCAATGCCAATCAGTTAAGTTGGCAGAAATTGAATCCTGAGTTGGAATTGAAACTCGGTCCTCTGAAAGATATTTTGACTTTTTCTTTTTCTACCGGTATAAATTATTATGATAGTCGTGGTTTGGATTATCATCATACATATACCAATTGGTATTACAGGGCCGAAGTGATGGCATCTTATAAAAGATGGTCCGGATTCTTTCAAATGGAAAATCATCGGAATAATTTCTATGGGGAAACATTGTCATACGGAGAGAGTTTTCATACCTTGGGATTGTCCTATCGATACAAGCGTTTGAATATCGGGATGATGACTTTGAATCCATTTGTTGATAATTACAGAATGGGAGGAGAAATGTTCAGTAAAGTGGCTCCTTCTAAGAATTGGTGGTATGTGAAAGAGAGCTGCCGCCTGTTTGTGGCAAAAGTATCATGGAATATCAGTTTTGGACGTAAGTATGAAACCATGCAGAAACGTGTGAATAACGAAGATAGCAATGCAGGTACATTGAAGTCGGGGAAATAAAAATCACTATTTTGGGTGGTCATAACCATAAAGTTTTTAACTTTGCATATTATCAATACCCATATTTCTTTTTTTGAAAGAAGGAGAAAAAATATAGATATAATGAATAAAGAGGAATGGTTGAAAAAAGGGTATGTTACCGAACTGGTAGACAAAACTCTGGATTTGAAAACTGAAATTGATAAGTTGCGTAAGGAAAAGAATGCGCTTATCCTAGGTCACTATTACCAGTCGGGCGAAATACAAGATATTGCCGACTTTGTAGGTGACAGCTTGGCACTGGCACAATGGGCGGCAAAAACGGATGCGGATATCATTGTGATGTGTGGTGTTCACTTTATGGGTGAAACAGCTAAGATTCTTTGTCCTGATAAAAAAGTGCTGGTACCGGATTTGAATGCAGGCTGTTCATTGGCCGACAGTTGTCCTGCTGATGAGTTTGCTAAATTTGTTCAAGAGCATCCGGATTATACAGTGATTTCGTATGTTAACACTACAGCGGCTGTTAAAGCGGTGACCGATGTGGTGGTCACTTCTACCAATGCCAAGCAGATCGTAGAAAGTTTTCCGGCAGATGAAAAGATTATTTTCGGTCCGGATAGAAATTTGGGTAATTATATCAATTCGATTACAGGACGCAATATGTTGCTTTGGGATGGTGCCTGCCATGTGCACGAACAGTTCTCTGTGGAGAAAATACTGGAGTTGAAAAAACAGTATCCTGACGCTGCTGTTCTGGTTCATCCCGAATGTAAAGGAGCCGTTTCCAAACTGGCCGACAAGGTTGCTTCTACGGCAGGATTGTTGAAATATGCCATTGCCAGTGACAAAAAAGACTTTATTGTGGCTACGGAAAGCGGTATTTTGCACGAGATGCGTAAGAAATGTCCTGAGAAGAACTTTATTCCCGCTCCTCCCGAAGACAGTACCTGCGCTTGCAATGAATGTAATTTCATGCGTCTGAATACGCTGGAGAAGCTGTACAATACGTTAAAGTATGAATGGCCGGAAGTGACAGTGGATGAAGCGGTAGCTGAGGAGGCAGTGAAACCTATCAAGAAGATGCTGGAAATTTCGGAGAAGCTGGGATTATGACTTTTGTAAAAGATAACAAGATGTGGTTAATAAAAGACGTTTCTGTTATTCTTAAAAGTAAAGGGGAATTCTTCTGGAAAGGATTTATCATCGGAATAGGAGTGACATTTCTGTTTCATTAAAGATTTGTTTTGACGGAATAATGGTTCTCATGGAAATCATTATTCCGTCAAAATTGTTTTCAAAGGAAAACAGAATACTTGTTTTTATGAGGCTCAATAGAGGTAAACAAATGATATAACTAATTTATATAGTTACGCCTTCAGAAACCGGCAAAGTTTCTCTACGGCCAGCGCACGGTGACTGATTTTGTTTTTCGTCTCATTGCCTAGTTCGGCAAAAGTTTTAGTATATCCTTCGGGCACAAAGATAGGGTCGTATCCGAAACCTGACGAACCTCGTTTTTCTTTGATAATCTCACCTTTTACAATTCCTTCGAACAAATGCTTCTTTCCATCCAGAATCAGGCAGATAGCTGTGCGGAATTGTGCTTTTCTATTTTGCACTCCCTGCATATTCTGCAATAATTTTTGCATATTGGCTTCCGCATTGTGTCCTTCGCCTCCGGCATAACGGGCGGAATAAACACCCGGAGCACCATTCAAAGCTTCCACTTCCAGGCCTGTATCGTCGGCAAAACAGTCTAAACCGTAGTTTTTATAAATATACTCCGCTTTCAGCATCGCATTGCCTTCCAACGTATCAGCAGTTTCGGGGATATCAACATGGCAATGGATATCTTTCAAACTCAATAATTCAACTTTTTCTCCTAGAATGGAGGATATTTCATCCAGTTTATGAGCATTGTTTGTAGCAAATACTAATTTCTTTTTCATTTTATATCATATTAATTGAATGCAAAGATACTGAGAATGAACCAAAGTAAGATAATTCCTGACAGAATAATATAGGTGAAAAGGTAAATAGTAATTTGTTTGCTATGTGTATTTTCAATTTTTGATTATTTTTGTTGGTATCATTTGATACTTGATAGTATGGTATATATAGAAACTCCTCATTTGTTGTTACGGGACTGGGAGGAAGAAGATATTCTTCCGTTTGTCCGTATGAACAGTGATAAAGAAGTAATGGAATTCTTTATCACTACTTTGACAGAGGAAGAGACGATGGCTTTTTATTGTCGTATCCGGAAAGAATTTGAAGAATATGGTTATGGTTTGTATGCTGTAGAATGTAAAGAAACTCAGAATTTTCTAGGCTATGTGGGTTTTCATAATATTGCTTTCGAGTCGGATTTTACTCCCGGAGTGGAAATAGGCTGGCGATTGTGCCGGGATGCATGGGGAAAGGGATATGCCACAGAAGCCGCTTCTGCCTGTCTGGATTATGCGAGTGATAATTTACCTTTTAAAACGGTATATTCGTTCACTGCCATACCCAATAAACGCTCTGAACGGGTCATGCAGAAAATAGGAATGCATTTTGAAAAAGAGTTCGATCATCCTTTGGTGGAACAAGGGCATTGGTTATGCAGACATATATTGTATAAAATAGAAATTTGAGAAAATAGATTAACCGATATGTAGTAATCTTATCATTGCTTCATCGTTCTGTTTTTCAATGCAGAAACAGTGAAGCAATGGAAGAGATTATTTTTTAGTTACTTTATTTTTAGTTTGTCGAATCCTTCGCCATACACTCCTACCACATTACTTTGTGATATAAATGCATTGGGATCAATATCTTTCACCAATCGGAATATATCCAGTGACTGGCTTTTCTTTGCCAGTACCACTACGACCTTGATTCCTTGTTTGCTATACCATCCTGTACCATCCAATAAGGTAACTCCACGATCTATTTGTTTGGTGATTCCTTCGGCTATTTCATCATGTTTACGCGAGAAAATAAGGAACTGTACGGATTGGCGTGAACTGTTTATAACATAATCAATCACAATGCTCATAATAAACAATACACAGAAACCAAACAACACCCGTTTCCAGTCATGGAATATGAAATAACAGGAGGATATGATGACAATATCACAATACATCATCATGCGGCCAAGGGTTACATCTTTATATTTATTGATAATCCAGGCAATGATATCCGTTCCGCCGGTACTTCCATTATTGCAGAAAACAATGCCGATACCAAATCCCAGCAAGCCGGCACCTACTACACAAGCCATGAATTCTTGTCCCGGTCCTAACAATTGCGGCAGTGTACCATCCGGGTTCTTCAATAATGCTTGAAAGAGCCATAATAGGAATGTTAGCATAAAGATGGCATAAATGGTTTTAAGGCTGAATTTAGGTCCTAGTATCTTTAATGCGAAACCTAAGAAAACAGCGTTGATAATAAAATAAGAAACCTGGATTTCAATGCCTGTAACATAATATATAATGGCTGAAATACCGGTTACTCCGCCTGTAGTTATTTGATAAGGCAGTAAGAAAGCCGCCCATCCCAGTGCATAGCAAATCAGTCCGAAGGTAATGGATAAATAGTCTTTTACCTCTCTGCCTAGTTTGATTTTTAATATTTGGTCCATGGTAATGAGGATTGTTTTTAATGTAAGTAGAAAGGTGTGTCAAAAGTTACTGCTTTTGACACACCTCAAGGATAGTATCGATTATAATACGATGTTTACAATTTTTTTGGGAACGATGATTACCTTTTTCGGGGTTTTTCCTTCAATCCATTTCTGGGCTTGTTCATCTGCCATAACTGTTGTCTGAATGGTATTGTTATCAGCATCAGCGGCGAAATCCATGGTGAAACGTGCTTTGCCATTGAAAGAGATAGTGTATTTTACAGTGTCTTCTTTCAGGTAATCTTCATTGAATGCAGGCCATTGTGCATCGCATACGCTGGTGGTATTTCCCAGAGCTTCCCAAAGTTCTTCTGCATAATGTGGAGCGAACGGAGCTAACAGGATGATGAGATTGCTCAATACCTCTTTATTGCGACATTTCAATGAAGTAAGTTCGTTTACACAAATCATGAATGCACTGATAGAAGTGTTGTAAGAGAAAGTTTCAATATCTCCGGTTACCTTTTTAATCAGCTTATGAATTGCTTTCAACTCTTCTTTAGTCGGTTCACCCTCTACAGGCAAGAATTCGTCTGTGCGGCTATAGAACAGATTCCACAGTTTCTTCAAGAAACGGTGAACACCGTCAATACCATTGGTATCCCAAGGTTTGGACTGTTCTACCGGACCGAGGAACATTTCGTACATACGCAGCGTGTCGGCACCGTATTTCTCGACAATCATATCCGGATTGACTACGTTGTACATGGATTTACTCATCTTCTCTACCGCCCATCCGCAGATATATTTTCCATCTTCCAGGATAAACTCAGCATCGTTATACTCAGGACGCCATGCTTTGAAAGCTTCTACATCCAGAATATCGTTGGATACAATATTCACATCCACATGCAGCGGAGTGGTTTCGTACTGGTCTTTCAGGTTCAATGACACAAAGGTATTGGTGTCTTTGATGCGATATACAAAATTGCTTCGTCCCTGAATCATTCCTTGGTTTACTAATTTTTGGAATGGTTCTTCCTTGATACTTACGCCCAGATCATGCAGGAACTTGTTCCAGAAACGAGAATAAATCAAGTGACCCGTAGCATGTTCGGTACCGCCTACATAGAGATCTACATTTTGCCAGTAATGATCTGCCTTTTCTGATACTAGTGCTTGTGCGTTGTGTGGGTCCATATAGCGCAGATAGTATGCGGATGAACCTGCGAAGCCCGGCATGGTATTCAGTTCAAGCGGGAATATAGTGACGTTGTCAATCAAGTTGTTTTCCACGACTTCACCTTTTTCTACATCCCAAGCCCACTTGGTGGCATGTCCCAATGGAGGTTCGCCTGTTTCGGTTGGCAGGAACTTAGCTACTTCGGGAAGTTCAAGCGGCAATTTAGATGAGTCAATCATATAAGGCATACCGTTTTTGTAATATACAGGGAACGGTTCACCCCAATAGCGCTGGCGTGAGAAGATGGCGTCACGAAGACGATAATTCACTTTCACGCGTCCCAAATTGTGGGTTTTCACATATTCTTTGGTAGCTGCGATAGCTTCTTTGATGGTCAGTCCGTTTAAAGAAAGGTCACAATAAGGAGTGACATCCTTGCGGGGTGAGTTGCAAACAATACCTTCTTTGGCATCGAAACTTTCTTCACTTACATCACAACCTTCTACCAACGGAACGATAGGCAGATTGAAATGTTTTGCAAAAGCGTAGTCACGGCTGTCGTGAGCAGGAACCGCCATGATGGCGCCTGTTCCATAACCTGCCAATACGTAATCACTGATCCATACGGGAACAGCCTCGCCGGTAAACGGATTGATGGCGTATGAGCCACTGAATACACCGGTTACGCGGCGGTCGGCGATACGTTCACGTTCCGTACGTTTCTTGGTGCGGTCCAGATAGGCTTCCACTTCGGCTTTCTGTGCTTCAGTAGTAAGTTGGGGAACCAGTTCGCTTTCGGGCGCCAGTACCATGAAGGTTACACCGAACATGGTATCTGCACGGGTAGTAAAGATAGTGAATTCAATATCACTGTCTTTCACTTTGAATTGTACTTCCGTACCTTCCGAGCGTCCAATCCAGTTACGCTGTGTTTCTTTCAGTGAATCAGTCCAGTCCACAGTGTCCAGTCCGTCCAGCAGCCGTTGTGCGTAAGCCGATACGCGTAAACACCATTGGCGCATTTTTTTCTGAACGACGGGGAAACCGCCGCGTTCCGAAACGCCATCCACCACTTCGTCATTGGCAAGAACAGTTCCTAGTTGCGGGCACCAGTTCACCATGGTTTCTCCCAAATAGGCAATGCGGTAGTTCATCAGGATTTCCTGTTGTTCTTTTTCGCTTTTGGCATTCCATTCTTCGGCTGTAAAGCTGAGTTCTTCGCTGCAAGCCGCATTCAGTCCTTCGTTGCCGTATCGGGCAAATGCTTCCGTTAGTTCGCTGATGGGGCGTGCCTGCTGTGTATCGTTACAATAATAGCTGTTGAACATTTGTTGGAAAGCCCACTGAGTCCAATGGTAATATCCTGGTTCACAAGTACGTACTTCACGGTTCCAATCAAAAGAGAAGCCGATTTTGTCCAACTGTTCACGATAGCGGTTGATATTGTTCACAGTGGTGATGGCAGGGTGTTGTCCGGTTTGTATAGCGTATTGTTCTGCAGGAAGTCCATATGCGTCATATCCCATCGGGTTCAGCACGTTGAAACCTTGCAAGCGTTTGTAACGGGCGTAAATATCACTGGCTATGTATCCCAACGGATGTCCTACGTGCAATCCGGCTCCCGACGGATAAGGGAACATATTCAATACGTAGAATTTCTTTTTGCTTTCGTCTTCAGTCACTTGATAGGTATGGTTCTCTGCCCATCTTTGCTGCCATTTCTTTTCAATCTCTCTGAAATTGTATTCCATGATCTATTTTTTGTTATTTAATATCTTTGTTATTAAGTGATTGCAAAGATAATGAAAGTCGGGGAGATATATGGAAAGAACAGAAATAAAAAACTTCTTGTTATGTATATAGATTTCTTTTTGATGACACTTTTTGGAGGAATATATAATATATATACCTCCAAAAATTATTATATTTATTTGTACAAATAGCAATTGTACGATATATAGGCGGTAAGATTAGAAGATTTATAATGATGCAGCCGAAAGATTATAGTTCTTTCGGCTGCATCATTTATATGTTTAATTTACGGGCTTTTTATTCCACTCCCAAATCTTTATAAGTTCTCGGAGCCGGGACAGAAGGTAACGGTTTGCGATCCTTCAGCTCTTGTAGAATTACTTCAATAGCTTTATTCAACTGCTGGTCTTCACCTGACTGTTCTTTTACCGGATCATTATCAATCAGAATATCAGGGTCCACTCCATGATTTTCTACTATCCATTGACCGGTCTTTGCATCATAATTGGTAAAGAACGGAACACGCACATCCGTACCATCCATATAAGGTAACGGACCACTGATACCGACAATGCCACCCCATGTACGAGTACCGATAACTTTACCGATCTTATTTGCCTTGAAACTCCATGGGAACAAGTCACCGTCTGAAGCCGAGTATTTATTGATCAGCAATACTTTCGGCCCCACTAGTGTTGCATCAGGAATGGTACCGATTTTAGTTGATCCACGACGCATGGTCAGGCGATAGGGTTCACGAAGCAAACGTTCGATAATCATTGGAGATACATTACCACCTCCATTGGCACGGTCATCAATAATCAAGGCTTCTTTATCGAGTTGGGGATAGAAGTAGCGGGCGAATTCATTCAGGCCGTCCGGTCCCATATCGGGAATGTAGACATAGCCTACACGGCCATTAGTTGCTTCTTCCACTTTTTTGATATTATTCTGTACCCAGTTATAATGATACAATGGGTATTCATTGTCTAATGGTTTAATGACTACTTTACGTGCTCCTTTACTTGATGCGGTACGGTTTATGCTTAGTTCAGTCAAGACATTGGCTTTGCCTGCCAGCAGACTGTAAATGTTATCAACAGTAGCTGTTGAAATGCCATCAATAGCTGTGATATAATCTCCTTCTTTTACTCCGATACCCGGTTCTGTAAGGGGAGAACGCAGTTTCTGACTGTAAATTGCACCCGGTAGAATTTTGTCAATACGGTAGAAGCCACCCTTGTCACGACTCAGTTCAGCTCCCAGTAATCCCATTGGAATACGTTCGGGACCTTTTATTTCACCCGGACTCACATAAGCGTGTCCGCAAGCCAGCTCGGCAATCATCTCACCGATGATATAGTTCAAGTCCAGACGGGTTTTTGCATGGGGAACTAATACAGCATATTTTTCTTTAATCGCATTCCAGTCTGCTCCATGCATATTTTCCAGATAGAATCCGTCACGGAAAGCCCGCCATGTTTCATCGAATATCTGAGCCCATTCCTGACTGTAGTCAATGGGAGCAATCATGTCGTCCAAGTTGACGTTCTCTTCCAATGAGGCTTTAGTGCATGGAAAATCACAGATATACAGATTATTTCCTTTAAAGAACAATGCTTTCCTATGATTGGCAGCTACATCCATATATGCTCCTTCGGCCACGGTTTCTTCTTTTTGTTCGGTCAAATCATATACTTTGGTACTTCTACCACTGGCATACCACACTTTTTTACCGTCTGAATAGAAATTATCGTAGTTACCTGCTTGTAAAGGCAGTTTAATCAGTCTTCCGGGCAAGCCTTCCGGATCAATTTTAACTGCATTATTTGTGGCTTCCGTTTTTTTATTGACAGCATCAGTTGCCTGTTGTTCTATGCTGACCATTTCATCCGAAGGTAATAAAGGTGATGGCGTATCATTGGCGAGCATGGCCATATAGACTCCTCCCATACGATTATAGGCATGGTTCCACTCTGTCTGGCTGTAAATGGGATTAAAATCTCTTTCGGAACTGAATATGAGGTATTTTCCATCTGTGCTGAAAACAGGTGAAGAAGAATTGTACCATTTTTCGGTTACCGGATATTCCTTACCTGAAGTCAGATGGTATACATAAATGACACTCATGTTATTAGCTCCGGATTTAGTATAGGTAATCCACTGGCTGTCTGGTGAATAGTTTACTTCATAGAACTCTCCTTCCGGATTCTGCATGACAGTCCGTTTCGCTTTTGAGGCAATATCAACTTCTACGATACGGTTTTTACGGTCGGTATAAAGTATTTTCTTGCTGTCCGGGCTCCACATCAGTTGGCGGATATAAGTATCATTGTTTTGGGTCAGTTGGATGGGATCACCCCCTTCGATAGATTGCAGCCAGATTTCAGTTTCACCGGTACGGTCACTGATATAGGCTATTTGTTTACCGTTCGGACTCCATTCCCCTTCCCGTTCATTGGCTCCCGGGGTGCGGGTGATATCACGGGTTACCCCTTTTTCGGCAGGAACATCGAATACCTCTCCGCGGGCAGTTACTGCCAGGCGGTGCCCATCCGGTGAAAGACTGGCGGCAGTCAGGTTATCTGCTACCCGTTTCATTTCTTTTCGGGCATAGATATTGTCTGAAGTCAGCGTGATGGAGATTTTTTCTGATTTGCGCGTTTTAGGATCCAGTTTATAGAGGTATCCTCCATGTTCGTAGACAATAATTTGTCCGTTACTGCTGGGGAATTTTACATCATAATCCGTATAGTGGGTTACTTTTTCAGTTTGTTTGGTCCGGATATTATAAACAAAGATATTCATGGTGCGATCCCGATCGGAAATAAAGTAGATTTCCTCTCCTATCCACATAGGGATAATATCTTGTGCAATATTATTGGTGATATTCTCTACTTTCTTGGCAGCCGGATCATAAATCCAAATGTCATCTGCCATGCCACCGCGATAATATTTCCAATTACGGAATTCTCGCATAACCCGGTTGTAAGCCAGCTTTTTTCCATCGGGGGAATAGCTGCAAAAACCTCCTTCGGGTAATGGAATCACTTCGGACATTCCTCCGTTTTTCGATATACTCCACAGCTTGCCATCGAAACCGTCACTGATACGATTGCGGTAGACTATGTTTTTTCCATCTGGTGTCCAAGTCATTACAATGTTATTGGGACCCATTCGGTCTCCTAAGTCATCCCGGCTGTTTGTTGCTGTATAGGTAAGCCGTTGGGGTTCGCCTCCATCGGTTGGAATCAGATATACTTCAGTGTTACCGTCATATTGACCGGTGAAAGCAATTGATTTTCCATCCGGAGAAAAACGTGCGAACATTTCATAACCGATATGAGAAGTCAGCTTTTGTGCTTCTCCTCCATTCAAAGGTGCTTTGTACAGATCTCCGGCGTAAGAAAAGACAATGTCGGAGCCATTGGTAGCGGGGAAACGGAGTAACCTAGCCTCATCGGCATGTCCGGTGAAAGCTGTTCCTGCCAGTAACAGGGAGAATAATAGCTTTTTGTTCATTTTATTTAGGGTTTGATTTTCGTCGGAAACAAAGTTAGGTATTATTCTTCAGATTATGAGCTGGAACTTATTTCTTTTTTCAGTTGATTATTACTAGAGTTTTTTAATAAGAAATAGTTTTATTGGCATGATGTTTTTAAGAAATGCTATATTTGCAATATTAATAGTCTTAATAAAGATGGATGCAAGTATAGTAGATAAAGATTTGATTGAAAGAATAAACAAAGGAGAAGAAAAAGCTTTTGAGGTTTTATATAATAGCTATTTTGTCTATCTCTGTGCTTGTGCTAATTCTTATATCTTTAACCCTGTGGAAGCGCAAGATATAGTTAATGAAACTTTTGCTAAAATATGGTATAGGCGTGGTGAGTTATCTTTTCCTATTCATGCTTATTTGATACGTGCTATTCAGAACGGGTGTTTGAATTACCTCCGTTCGCTTCACAGCCGTGAAAGAATTATAGATGAATACCGTGAAGCATTACTTGAGTATCAAGAAGAATTTTGTGCTTCCGAGTGTTCGCCTTTGCAAGAAATGGAATTAGCTGATTTGGAAAAATCAGTCCAAAATATAGTGTCTTCCTTGCCTGATAAATGCAGGTTCATTTTTGAGCAATATCTTTATTCCAATCTGACTCCTCAAGAGATTGCAGATAAAAATAATATTTCAGTCAATACAGTCAGAGTACATGTAAAAAATGCCATGGATAAAATAAGAGAAAAGGTGGGATCTAGAGTAGGGATTCTATTATTTTTTCTTTTCTAAAAAAAGAATGAAAAAAATCTGTTTTTGGCTTAAATGTTTTGTCTGTTGCTTGTGTATTATCTATAGTAGATAATTCCAAAGATATAAAATGAACAGCCAAATAGATGAATTTGAACGAATAATGCTGGATTATCTGAAAGGCGAAATCTCGTCTGAAGATATGCAGAAACTAACTATATTACTGAAAAGAGAGAATGCTTGTCGCGAAAAATATCGTGAAATAGCCCGTTCTTATGCATTGGCATCCTCTTCTTGGTTTGCACGCAGGAAAGAGCAAAACTTTGAGCAATTGTGTGATACATTGAATTTCTATTCTTCTCGTAAACATTCTTTTTTCCGTAAAATAAGCGTTTGGAGAAGCGTTGCTATATGGACTTTACTGATTGGTTGTAGTATAACATTCTTTTATTTATATCATTCGTCTAGTCCAGAAGTTCTTACTCCTTCTTATTGTCAGATTGAGGTTCCCCAGGGGGCCAGTTCGAAATTATTATTGCCTGATAGTACCATTGTTTTTCTGAATGGGGGGACGGTTTTAAAGTATGATGTTTCTTTGCAGCAGCGGACTGACCGGAAAGTTTTTCTTTCAGGTGAGGCTTATTTCAAAGTTTCTAGAAATATGCTCAAGCCTTTTATTGTTCATACGGGGGAATTGAATATAAAAGTATTAGGTACAACATTTAATGTGGCTTCTTATCCTGATGATGCGGAAATAAAAGTGAGCCTTGTGGAAGGTAGTGTGAATGTTTACACTACTTCAGATGCTAAAAAGAATATTCTTCTTTCTCCTGATGAGCAAGCTGTTTATAATAAAAATGATAAGGTATTGTCTATGAGAAAGATAGATGCGGTATCTCAAGCAGCATGGACTACAGGAAGACTGGTATTTGTTAATGAAAAGTTATTTGATATTTTGAAAACAATCGGGAAAAAATATGATGTACAGATACTTGTGCAGTCTCGGAAAGTGTATACTGAATATTTTTCAGGAAGTATAGATACGAATCTGACTTTGGATGAAATTCTTTCTTATTTAGATGTGGATAATAAGTTTATGTGGAGAAAGAAAGGAAAAACAATAGTTATTACAGACCGGTAACTGATAGATAAAAAGTACTGTGAAAAGTACATGCTTAAATAATTGTTAACTAAAAATTCTAAGTATGAAAAAAAACTTTTGTAAAGTTCGTAGGGGGCATTGCCTCTCTCTTGTATGGATAGTTTCATTTCTACTATGGGGAAATGTCACTATGGCCGCATTGCCTATTCAGGAGGCAAAACTTTCTATACAACAGCGTTCAGTGGCTTTGAGTCGGGTTTTTTATGAGATTGAAAAACAGACCGGCTACTCTTTCCTTGTTCGTAATAATGATATTAATATGAATGAGAAAGTATCTATTGATGTTAAAAATAAAAGTGTGGAAGAGGTGCTTGAGATGTTGTTTGTAGGGAAAAATATCCGTTATAAAGTGGAAGGGGAGCATATTTCTGTTTATAAACCCCAGCAATCAAGACAAAATGCAATTACCGGATTGGTTATGGATGTGGCAAAAGAACCAGTTATTGGTGCTTCTGTTGTGGTAATGGGATCTACTAACGGGTGTATCACAGATTTTGATGGAAAATTTTCTTTAGAAGTTTCTGAATTTCCTGTGAAGTTACAAATCAGTTATATTGGTTATAAATCTCAAGAGGTAACTGTACGTGATACAAAAACTATTCAGGTGGTATTACGTGAGGACACTGAAACTTTAGATGAAGTGGTGGTAGTGGGATACGGTTCGCAGAAAAAAGCAAACCTGACAGGAGCCGTTGCCTCGGTCAAGATGGATGAAGTGATAGGCAATCGTCCTTTGTCACAAGCTGCTGATGCATTGCAAGGTACGGTTCCCGGCTTGTTTGTGTCTAGTGATGGCAATGCTCCAGGTAAAAGTAAGTCATTCCAGATTCGTGGCGCTTATTCTGTAGGTATTAAAAATGATGATGGTTCTTATGGTAGTGCTATCAAGCCTTTGATTTTAATTGACAATGTGGAAGGAGACTTGGATATGGTTAATCCTGAGGATATTGAAACGGTTACAGTGTTGAAAGATGCTGCTTCAGCTGCCATTTATGGTGCCCGTGCTGCCGGTGGTGTAATTTTGGTTACTACCAAACGTCCGAAAGGAGAAACTTCTTTCCAACTGAATTATAATAATAACTTTGCCTTTGCAACTGCCATGAATTTGCCAGAACAGGCACCGTTGATGGAATATTTGCAGGCCTATTCTGATGCAGCCGGAGATCAATTCTGGACAATGGGTTCGCCTAGTGTAAGCAAATGGATGGGATATTTGGAGCAATATCGTAATAATCCGTCTTCTATTCCTACTGTCGGCGATGGTATCTTTAAAGATACGGATGGGGCTGTTTATTATATGAATGAAAAGGACTTGGTGAAGAACATGCTTGAGACTAGTTTCCAGCATACACATAATATATCAATGACAGGTGGTACTGATAAGCTCCGTTATCGTCTTTCTGCCGGATTTATTGATAATGACGGTGTGCTGATTACTGACAAGGATAAATACAGACGAATGAATGTCAGTGGATTTATATCTGCCAATGTTACAAAATGGTTTACTCAGGAAGCCACTTTTAGCTATGCACATAGTAAAAGAATGGAGCCAAAGTCTGCTTTGGGCGCTGTTTACAGTACTCGTCTTGCTTCTTTCTATCCGGAAGGCAATATGCCGGAAGGTATTTCTGCTGCAGGCGATGGATTACCTTTCTTTACTCCGTCCAATCAGATACGTTGGTCCAATCCAGAAAAAACATTGTATGACAATCCTCGTATTTTCCTGAAGTCTATATTGAAGCCATTAAAGGGATTTGAAATAGCATTTGAATATACTTTCGACAAGAATATATATGATTATAGCTGGTATACGGGAAGTGTGGTATATACTACTGTGCAAGGTGGTAAAGACACGACTCCGACCAATGACTATCTACAAAAAAAGAAAAGATATACCGACTATAACTCAATCAACTTGTATGGTACTTATGATTTCTCATTGGGTAATCATCAGTTTAAGATAATGGCAGGTTTCAATCAAGAATCCAGTTATCAGGAGACAATGGAGGCTTTATCCTATGGACAAGCTGTTATTGAGGTGCCTTCATTGGGTTCGGGTACATCTACATTGAAAGCTACGGACAAGTATAATGAGTTTTCTGTTCGCGGCGGATTCTTCCGTGTGAATTACAACTATCAGGATAAATATTTGCTGGAAGTAAACGGACGTTATGACGGTTCTTCTAAGTTTCCTAAAGAATCACGTTACGGTTTCTTCCCCTCTGTTTCGGCCGGTTGGAACATTGCACAGGAAAAATTCATGGAAAGTACTCAGAATTGGTTAGGTTCTTTGAAGCTACGTGCTTCTTATGGTATGATTGGTAACCAGAACGTGCCTGCTTATTCGTTTATTCCAACTATGGCGGTGAATAATAAATACAATGGTTGGATATCCAATGGTAATTATGTAACCGCTATTACTTCTATTCCTTCATTGGTAAGTCGTAACTTTACTTGGGAAAAGGTAGGGACATTAGACATCGGTATTGATTTCTCTATGTTCAGTAATCGCTTTACAGGTACTTTTGACTGGTATCAGCGTAATACGAACGGCATGCTTGCTCCGGGTGTGCAATTGCCTGCTGTAGTAGGTGCGGATGCTCCTTATCAGAATACGGCAGATATGCGTACACGTGGCTGGGAACTGAGTTTCAATTGGCGCGACCAGATTGGAAAGGTGAGCTACCGAGTCGGTTTCAACCTGTCCGACAGCAAGTCAAAGATTGTGAAGTATGACAGTAACTCATCCTACATATTAAGCAGCCAAAAGACGAATGCGCTGACGGGTGGAACATATACATTTTGGGAGTTTTATAAAGGTAAGGAATTAGGCGAAATCTGGGGATATGAAACAGATGGTTATTATACCGTAGACGATTTTGTCGATACTTCTTCATGGAAATTAAAGGATGGCGTTCCAAGCATAGATGGCTATAATCCTCGTCCGGGTGATGTGAAGTTCAAGAACTTAATGGATGATGAAAGAGGGACAAATATGATTTCCAGCGGCAACAATACGTTGAATAATCCGGGCGACCGTAAAGTGATTGGTAATGAAACTCCTCGTTATCTTTATGGTATTAATCTAGGATTAAACTATAAAGGTTTTGATTTGAGTGCCTTTTTGCAAGGAACCGGTAAACGCGATAAATGGATTGCCAATACATTGACTTTCCCATTATATTCTGACTTTAAGTTTATTCCTTTATATAAAGGTTTGGGTGATTACTGGCAACCGGTAGATGCTGCCAATGGTGATTACACAGCAGTTAATCCTAATGCTGAGTTCCCACGTATTTATGGCAACTATGGTAACCAAGGCTCTAATTACCGCCAGTCAGACAAGTACTTGTCCGATGCTTCTTATCTGCGTATCAAGAATGTTACTTTGTCATATACATTCCCCAAAGCATGGATTACCAAAATATCTTTGTCGCAGTTACGTGCTTTTGTCAGTGTAGAAAATCTGGCAACGTTCTCATCATTGCCAAAGGGTATCGACCCGGAAACGCTGAAATGGGATTATCCCGCATTCCGCACAGTATCCTTTGGGCTTAATCTTACATTATAAACCTTAAATTAGTACGAGTATATGAAAAGATTATTTATAAGTTTAGCAATTCTCGCAGGAATCAGCCTCTCTAGTTGTAATGATAGTTTCTTGGAAAAGACTCCTGTTACAGACTTGACGGAGAATAATGCATTCAATTCCTACGATAACTTCAAGGCTTTTATGTGGCCTTGTTATGAGATGTTTACAAATAATACTATTCGCACTTCCTTACAAGGATTCGGACAAGACGGACAGTATAAGGGCGATATGGCAGCAGGATACTTTCAGCAAAAATATGAAAGTGGCTACAATGAATTTGCTTATCAGACAGTTGCCAGTGTAGCATCCGGTAATGGCTGGGATTTTAAATCATTTATCCGCCGTGTCAATATCATGCTTTCACACATTGATAATTCTAGTATGACAGAGGCTCAGAAAGACCATTGGCGTGCAGTAGGATATTTTTTTCATTCTTTTTGGTATATGGAATTGATAGATCGTTTTGGCGATGTGCCTTGGGTGGACCAGGTATTGCAGGAAGATTCTCCCGAAGCTTATGGACCTCGTGTGGATAGAAAAACCGTAGCCGACAAGGTATTGGAACGTCTGCAATGGGCGGAACAGAATATTGGAAATTTCACATCACAGGATGGGGACAATACGATTAACCAAGATTGTGTACGTGCCGTTATTTCGCGTTTCGGATTACGTGAAGGTACATGGAGGAAATATCATGAATTGGGTGATGCTGAAAAATATCTGCAAGAGTGTGTACGCGCATCCGAGTTATTAATGGCCGCTTATCCTACTCTTTACACAGGAACAGACGGTCAACCCGGTGCCGGATATGGTGAAATGTGGACAACAGAGGATTTGGGACAAGTTCCAGGTATCATTCTCTATAAATCTTATGTGAAGGATATAAATCCTATGGGCATGAGTTATATTGAACATACTTCTTCACACTATGTGGAGATGAACCAGAATACGGTAGATCTTTATTTGATGAAGAATGGCAAGCCGATTTTGGCTGACGGATCGGGCTACCATGGAAATAAGGACATGTATGCGGTATTTCGTGACCGTGACCCGCGTTTGTATCACACGGTTATACCTCCTTATAAAGTAAAATCTGGAAAAGGCGACTATCCTACCTGGTCGTATACAGACAATCCGGCAGACCGTGAATATATTGATATTATGGGAGCAAATGAAAGTTGCAGTAACCCGGGTGTTGGTATGAAACGTTTGCCTGGGCAGAACTGGAGTGCATCACTTGTACCTGAAATACCAAGATTAGGTACTGGAGCATTTGTGACTTGCCGTTCAGGCTACTATGTATGGAAGAATTGGGATAACTGGGAAACCAGCTTTAATAATGGTAATTTGAATACAGCTGACAAACCTATTTTTAAAATTGAAGAAGTCCTGTTGAATGAAGCTGAAGCCAAATTTGAATTGGGAGTATTTGACCAAGGGGTTGCAGACAAAACAATCAATAAGTTGCGTGATCGTGCCGGTGTAGTCAAAATGGTGGTTGCTGACATTAATGATAGTTTTGATCCTAACCGTGGAAAATACTATCTTAAAGGTAATGAAAGTGGTATTTTGGTTGATCCTGTCTTATGGGAAATTCGTCGCGAACGTATTATAGAATTGATGGGTGAGGGATTTGGTATTTATGATATCCGTCGTTGGCGTATGGCTCCGTGGTTCCTCAATAAACCTGCAACTGGTCTTTGGATGAGTAAAGAAGAGGCAATGAAAAATAATATGACTTTATATAATCCTGAAACTGGTTATTCTGATGGAACTGACGGTTCATTGACGGAAGGTAATTTGTATCTTTTCAATGATCCTCTAAAAGAAGGTAAAGGTTGGTTAGATAAATATTATTTGTATCAAGTACCGACTACCGAAATATTATTGAACCCAGAACTGGAACAGAATCCTGGTTGGTAATTTATAGTGTGATACGAATGAGGCTGTCTCAAATGCGGAATAACGTATGGAGACGGTCTTGTTTGGTTTTTAAACTTAGAAAAATCGAAATAAAATGAGATTTCAGAAAATAGGATTGACTACTGTAGTGTTGTGTACCGTAGGAATACAACAGAGCTTTTCTATCGATATAGTTACAAAAGAAAAACCTAATATCGTGTTTATTTTGGCTGATGATTTAGGTTGGACGGATTTGGGTGTAATGGGCAGTGATTATTATGAAACTCCTAATATAGACCGTCTTGCTACAGAAGGAATATTGTTTGACAATGCTTACGCTGCAGCCGCCAATTCAGCACCTAGCCGTGCTTGTATGATGACAGGAATGTACACACCACGCCATGGAGTATATACAGTTAGTCCTCCCGACCGTGGTGATCGTACCAAACGTAAATATATAGCTATTCCCAATGTAGAAGATGTCTGTGCCGACTTTGTGACTATGGCCGAGGCTTTGCAAGAACAGGGTTATCAGTGTGGTCATATCGGGAAGTGGCATTTGGGGGATGATGAGGACGGTACAGGACCCTTGTCACAGGGATTTATATGGAATGTGGGCGGTAATAGAGCAGGAGCTCCCTATTCTTATTTTTATCCCTATTGTCTGCCTGATAAAAGTAAATGTCATGTGGGATTAGAAGAAGGTATATTGGGTGAATATCTTACTGATCGGTTGACTGAAGAAGCTGTTTCTTTTATAAAATCTCATAGTGAAGGTCCTTTTTTCTTACATTTGTCCCATCATGCCGTACATACGGTTTTGCAAGCACCTGATTCATTGATAAATAAATATCGTAATAAAACTCCCGGTAAATATCATAAGAATCCTATATATGCTGCAATGATTGAAAAACTAGATGATAGTGTTGGTAGGATATGCCAAGTTATTAAGACATTAGGAATAGCAGATCGTACAATAGTCATTTTTTATTCAGATAATGGAGGTTCGGAACCAGTGACAGACAATTATCCGTTAAATGGAGGAAAGGGAATGCCTTATGAAGGTGGGAGCCGTGTGCCGTTGATTATAAGGTGGACTGGTAAAATAGAAGGAGGCATCCGTTCATCTGTTCCAATAACAGGAGTTGATTTTTATCCAACTTTTGTTACTTTGGCACAGGGTAAGATTCCTGCTAACTTAGATGGAAAAGATATTTTTACGCTTATAAATAATAATGAGACGGAACGTGATCTTTTCTGGCATTTTCCGGCTTATTTGGAGTCTTATTTAAACGGGGGAAGAGATTTCCGTGCAAAACCTTATTCCAGTATTCGTTCAGGTGATTGGAAATTGATATATCATTATGAAGATAAGTCTATGGAACTGTTTAATTTGAAGAATGATCTGGGAGAATCACAAGATCTATCAGGTTCAAATCCTGTAAAGCGAGGAGAACTTTATCAGAAACTGATGAAGTGGATTCAAGAAACTCATGCTCCTATTCCTGTGAAATTGAATCCTTATTATCGAGAGTAGGTGAATGATATTTTTTTCTTCTATAGCTTTGCAGCCTAGGATATTTTCTCTAAATTGCCGATGTTTATAGCAGGAGTAGTAATTATTAAATTCAGTAAAAAACAGAATATATGAAAAATCGAAACCTCTTTCTTTTAACCAGTGGATTAGCATTTCCTCTATTAGGCGCTTATGCTCAGAAAACTCCTAAACCGAATATCATTTATATTATGTGTGATGATATGGGTTATGGTGATTTAGGGTGTTATGGTCAGTCCTACATCAGTACACCGAATATTGATAATATGGCTAAAGAAGGTATGCGTTTTACACAAGCGTATGCCGGTAGTCCGGTGAGTGCTCCATCACGTGCGTCATTTATGACCGGACAACATTCCGGACATTGTGAAGTACGTGGGAACAAAGAGTACTGGCGCGATGCCCCTGTTGTGATGTATGGAAATAATAAGGAATATGCCGTGGTGGGGCAACATCCATACGATCCCGGTCATGTGATTATACCTGAAATAATGAAAGATAACGGTTATACTACCGGTATGTTTGGTAAATGGGCAGGGGGCTATGAGGGATCTGTGTCTACGCCGGACAAACGGGGTATTGATGAATATTATGGTTATATTTGTCAGTTTCAGGCTCATTTATATTATCCGAATTTCCTGAACCGGTATAGTAAATCGGCTGGTGATACGGCAGTGGTTCGTGTAGTGATGGATGAGAATATCAACTATCCTATGTTTGGTAAGGACTATTTCAAACGTCCGCAATATTCTGCGGATATGATCCATGAAGAAGCAATGAAATGGTTGGATAAACAGGATGGCAAGCAACCTTTCTTTGGTATTTTTACTTATACGCTTCCTCATGCAGAGCTGGCGCAGCCCGAAGATTCTATTCTGACAGGTTATCAAAAGAAGTTTTTTGAAGATAAAACTTGGGGTGGACAGGAAGGATCAAGATATAATCCGTCGGTACACACCCATGCGCAGTTTGCCGGCATGATTACTCGCTTGGATTATTATGTAGGAGAAGTTTTGAACAAATTAAAGGAGAAAGGACTGGACGAAAATACCATTGTGATTTTTACCAGTGATAACGGCCCCCATGAAGAAGGGGGGGCTGACCCTACCTTCTTTGGTCGTGATGGCAAACTTCGTGGATTGAAACGTCAATGTTATGAAGGGGGGATTCGTATTCCGTTCATTGTGCGTTGGCCGGGTAAAGTACCCGAAGGAACGGTTAATGATCACCAGTTAGCTTTCTATGACCTGATGCCTACATTTTGTGACTTGGCAGGTGTGAAGAATTATGTAAAGAAGTACACTAACAAGAAAAAAGATGTGGATTATTTTGATGGTATTTCTTTTGCTCCGACTTTGTTAGGGCAGGAAGGACAGAAGAAACATGATTTCTTGTATTGGGAATTTGATGAAACCGATCAGATTGGTGTACGTATGGGAGACTGGAAGATGGTAGTGAAAAAAGGGACTCCTTTCCTTTACAATCTTGCTACAGATATTCATGAAGACCATGATATCGCTGCCGGACATCCGGATATTGTGAAACAAATGAAAGAGATTATCAGAACACAGCATACTCCGAATCCTCATTTCTCTGTGACTTTGCCTTCATTTGAATAAATAGATTTTTTATTCTGATATTCCTCAATCTATTCATTTAGATTGGGGAATATTTTTTTATGTTCCATAAACCTGCTATCTTTGCCTCGCAAATTTAAAAATATTCCGATGAGAATTTAAAACATTCATTTCCATACAACTATTTGTTTTTATGTTGGGACAGCAGGCGAAATAATTTCGTTTGTGGCGCAATAGTTGTCTTCTTATTCCAACTACGAACTTTTCAGTATTCATATTTAAAATTCTTAGAAAGAGTATGTGTATACATGTACAGTCCATTACTTACATGCATCCGGATAAAGATGTGCTTTTCAGTAATGTCAGTTTTACTATCAGTAAAGGGCAAAAAGTAGCCCTCATCGGAAACAACGGTTCGGGAAAATCTACCTTGATGCGATTGATAACTAAAGAGCTATTACCTTCTGAAGGACAAATTATATGTCCGGATATTCCCTATTCTATTCCACAGCATTTTGGTCAGTTTAATCATTTGACAGTAGCCGGGGCATTGGGAATAGAAAGAAAGTTATATGCACTTCATGCCATTTTACAGGGCGATGCTTCAATAGAGCATTTTACGGCTTTGGCGGATGATTGGGAAATAGAAGAGAAAGCGGTTGCTGCTTTGAATGAATGGGGGTTGGCAGAAGTACCTCTCTCCTATCCCATGCATTTGTTGAGTGGCGGTGAGAAAACAAAAGTTTTTCTAGCAGGAATTACTATATACTCTCCTGCTTTTATTTTGATGGATGAGCCTACCAATCATTTGGATGACGAAAGCCGTATCCGGCTGTACCGTTTTATAACTACTGCTGCAGCAGGGATACTGGTTGTCAGCCATGACCGGACATTACTCAATTTACTTTCTTCTACCTATGAGCTTACTGCAAAAGGTGTCACTTATTATGCTGGAAATTACGATTTCTATAAAGAACAGAAGAAATTGGCTGTAGAAGCTCTGCAAACCCGGTTGAAGGAGAATGAAAAGCAATTACAAAAAGCCCGAAAGCAGGCACGTGAGGTAATGGAGCGTCAACAAAAGCATGATGTGCGAGGTAAAAAACAAAATGTGAAGAAAGGAGTCGGAAAGATGGCAATGCATACATTCAGGGATCAGGCTGAGAAAAGTACTGTCCGTTTAGGAGATGTTCATGCTGATAAGATCCGTTTTTTGGCAGGAGAAACAGTAGAACTGCATAAAGCTTTACCTGATATGAAGGCGATGAAAGTAAATTTCAATTCATCTTCTTTGCATATCGGTAAGATACTTATCGTAGCTTCAAGTGTGAATTATTCGTATGGAGAAAATCCTTTGTGGTCTTCTCCTCTTGAGTTTACCATCAAAAGTGGTGACCGTATTCATTTGAAAGGAAGTAATGGTAGTGGTAAAACAACTTTATTGAGGTTGATAACCGGAAGTCTTGCTCCTACTCAAGGTTCTTTGATACAGGCAGAAGGGCTGACGTACGTTTATCTTGATCAGGAATATTCTATAATTCGTAATGATTTGTCGGTATTGGAACAACTTGCCTTATTCAATAGTGAATTGTATGATAATGAACTGAGAACGATTCTCAACCGTTTTTTGTTTCCTGTTTCCACATGGAACAAGAAGTGTAGCTATCTGAGTGGAGGTGAGAAGATGAAACTTTCTCTCTGTTGTCTTATGGTGAGTGCACAGGCCCCCGATGTTTTTATTGTGGATGAACCTACTAATAATATTGATATTCTGAGTATGGAGATATTGACCGAAACTTTGAAGGATTATCAAGGCACTTTGTTGGTGGTGAGTCATGACAACTATTTTGTGCAACAAATAAAGGCAGATAAGCAGATTGAGTTGTTCTGATGTTTTTATTTTGTCAAGTGCGGCATTTTTGTCAAATTCTATATTTAAAACAAAAATGCCGCAGACTTGATTTATTTTATTCGGAGTTATTATTGCAGTGTCAGCGTCTTTACTTGTAATTCGGCATCTTTAGAATTACCCCCTACCATTATATCGAAGTTTCCGGCTATGGTGCGCATGGTATTTGTCTGCGCGTCCCACCATTCCAATTGTTTGGGTGTTAACTCTAATTCTACATTGACTGTTTTTCCTGCAGGAATTTGTACACGTTTGAAAGCACGCAGTGTTTTAACCGGTCCTTCCGCATCTTCTTGTTTTTTCAGATATACCTGTACTACTTCTTCCCCGTCACGATTACCGGTATTGGTTACAGGAACAATAATTTTGGCAGTTTCCCCTACTTTAATCGTTTGCTCCAGTTTGATGTTACCATAGTTAAAAGTGGTATAACTCAAACCATAACCGAATGGGAAAAGAGGATCACCTTTAAAATAACGGTAAGTACGTCCTGTCATATTATAATCTTCAAAATCAGGTAATTGCGTTATATTCCGGTAAAAAGTAACGGGCAGTCGTCCTGCAGGATTGTAATCTCCAAACAAAACTTCGGCGGCAGCTTTACCTCCGGATTGTCCCGGATACCATGCTTGTAAAATAGCCTGACAATATTTGGTTTCGGGTTCCATGGCAATGGGTGATCCGGAAAAATTAACGAAAATAACTTTTTTCCCGGCATCACAGAGTGCTTTTATCAATTCACGCTGAACAGCCGGAAGCTCGATGTCAGTACGGTCTCCTTTGCGGAATCCCGGTAAATTGACACCCATCTCCTCTCCTTCCAAACTTGGAGATATACCGCCTGCAAATATAACTACATCAGCATCTTTCACTTTTGCTACCGTGTTTTTAATGTTGACTTCTTCTTTAAATCCAAGATCGAAATTCAACTGTGCATCTCCACTAAAGTATTGGAAGCGGATTTCTATATCGTATGGCTTGCCGGCTTCTGCATGCATGGCGTAAGCTTGTCCCCTGCCCCCATGTTTGTTGGTGAATTTCTTTACTTCTTCACCATTTATCAATAATTGTGTAGCTCCACAACTATAGAAGTTGAAAATAACCTCTCCTGTTTCCTGGGGGGTGAACACACTTTGATAGACGGCCGAGAAATCGGTCAGGTTCACACCGGGAGCAAATACGGTAGCTCCGGAAGTGCAAAGACGGAACGGTGTGGTAAGTTGTGCGGTGGCTACCGCATTTCCTTCATATTCCTTGTTGTTCCAATAGCGGGCGGAGAATCCTGGACCTTCTTTAGAAGTACACTGGCTGAAAACGCTTCTGATTAATGAGCGCTCCACCCAGCTGCAACCTTGTTCATAGATCAGCTTGTCGTTCTCTCCCATGGCTGAGCGGATACCTTCCAATAAGGTGATCGTATGTTTGGGAGTACCGTTATAATTACCCCATTGCATCACAGAATCATTTGCGTTAGGTCCCATGACGGCGATGGTTTGTCCACCGCGTTTCAGTGGCAGGATATTATTTTTGTTCAGTAACAGCGTCATTGATTTGCGTGCTATATCTAGTGACAGGGAATCATGTTCTGCCGAGCAAACCACTGAATAAGGAATTTTAGTCCATTCCACTTTGTCAGGATCATCCATTTCCCCCAATTCAAAGCGTGCTTTTAATAATCGTTTTACGGATACATCAATGTCCTTTTCACTGATTAATCCTTTTTTAGCGCTTTCTACCAATGCTTTATAACTGGAACCACATTCCAGATCCGTACCGCTTAATACTGCGGCGGCAGAGGCCGATTCAGCATCCGGATGTGTTTTGTGTCCTTTTTCCCGATAGAAATCGTCAATAGCACCACAATCTGAAAGTACAATGCCGTCATATCCCCAGTCTTGACGGAGAATTTGCATCAGCAGGCGGTCACTTCCGCAACACGGATCACCTTCCAAACGGTTATAGGCACACATTACCTCCTTTACTTTTGCTTCTTTTACTAATGCTTCGAAAGGTACAAGATAAGTTTCATGCAAGTCACGCGGTTTGATATTTTCCGCATTGAACTCATGACGATTCCATTCCGGCCCTGAATGGACGGCAAAGTGTTTGGCACAAGCGTGTATTTTATCGTATTTTTGATTAGCATCCATGCATTGCAATCCTTTTACCACATTTACCCCCATGACACTTGTCAGATAAGGATCTTCCCCGTACGTTTCAATACCTCTCCCCCATCTGGGATCGCGATAAATATTGACGGTGGGTGTCCACATGGTCAGGCCTTGATACCGTTCGTAGCTTCCCGCCGCCGAGTATGCGGCATTTTTGGCCCGGGCTTCATCCGAAACTGCAGTATAGATGGTATGTATGGCATCGGGCTCAAAAGAGGCCGCCATGCCTATAGGCTGAGGAAAGACGGTGGCCAGTCCGCTCCGTGCCACTCCGTGCAAGGCTTCGTTCCACCAATTATAAGGTTTAATGCCTAATCTTTCGACAGGTTTGGAGTTGTCCATCATTAAGGCAACTTTTTCTTCTAGAGTAAGTTGTTGCAATAAATCCTCTGCCCGTTCTTCGGGAGATAAACTGCTGTCTTTATAAGCCGGTTGATTGTTACAGCCGCTTAGCATCACAAGGGAAGCAAATAAATATAGAATTTTGTTTCTCATAGTAAAATGGTAAAAATGATTAGTTACACGGCAAAAATAGAATAATTGTGAAAAAAGTCCGTGTATTTTTTGATTAAAAAGGTGGAAGATATTGTTTTTTATACAAAAAGGTGGGATAGATATAAAAAGTTTCCGGCCGGATACATCGTACCGACCGGAAACGTATGAGATACAGCAAATAATGACTATTTATATTCTGCCCAATCTATCAGGCGCATATCCCCTTTCTTGGCCAGCGTATCATGCATAGCCAATGCAGCCGGAATACAATGAGGAGTTTGTCCTTTGGAAGACATTTTTACATAATCCCAAAGAATGTTCTTATAATCCGGATGTGCACAATTTTCGATGATAGCCTTGGCGCGTTCTACCGGGCTCTTGCCGCGTAAGTCGGCAACACCTTGTTCAGTAATAAGGATATTGACATCGTGTTCACTGTGATCTTCGTGAGAAACCATAGGAACGATGGCACTGATTTTTCCTTCTTTTGCCACAGACGGGCAAGTAAAGATGGAAATATAGGCATTGCGGGTAAAGTCACCTGAGCCACCAATACCATTCATCATTTTGGTGCCGCTGATGTGAGTAGAATTTACATTACCGTAAATATCTGCTTCGATGGCTGTATTGATAGATATAACACCAAGACGACGGATAATTTCCGGGTTGTTTGAGATTTCAGACGGACGCATGACCAGTTTGTCACGGAAGAAGTCGATATCATCATAAATACCTTGCAGACATTCGTTGGTGACAGTCAATGAACAGGTACTTCCAAATTTTACACGTCCCTGGCGAATCAGGTCCACCACTGCGTCTTGTAATACTTCCGTATACATTTCGAAGGCGGGAATTGTTTTGTCTCGTCCCAAAGCACCCAATACGGCATTAGCAATGTTACCTACTCCACTCTGTAATGGCAGGAAGCTTGCAGGAATAATACCCCGTTTCATGTCAGCTGCCAGGAAGTCGGCAACATTTTGTCCAATCTGGTCGGTGATAGGATCCGGTGCGGTAAATGAACGGGCCTGGTCAGGGGTGTTTACTTCCACTACGCCGATGATTTTTTTCGGGTCTACCTGTACATAAGGCAGACCGATACGGTCGCTGGGTTTGTAAATAGGAATTTCACGACGGTAAGGCGGGTCAAGCGGTTCATAAACATCGTGCAGGCCCATACCGTTTTTACTGTGGGCAGCGTTCAATTCGATGATCACTTTATCTGCCAGACGTGCAATAGTCGGTGCAATTCCACCGGCGGCTGTCAGATAAACTTTGCCGTCGGGAGTGATTTCACACGCTTCCAGAATAGCGACATCTACTTTACCCATGAACCCGTAACGTACCTCCTGTGCCATTTGTGACAGATGGATATCGTTGTATGCTATTTCGCCGTTATTTACGGCTTTTCGGAAATCGGGGTTGGTTGTGTAAGGAGCACGGTAACGGATTGCCTTGACCCTGGATAAGATGCCGTCTGTAGCATCTCCTGTAGAAGCACCGGTAAAGATACTAATTTGAAAAGGGTTACCTTTGGCATGTTCTTCTTCTGCTATTTTTGCGACTTCGGGTGTTACGGCTTTCGGTGTTCCTGCCGGAGTAAAGCCGCTGAGTCCAATGTTGTAGCCATGCTTGATATAGCTGGCTGCTTCGGCTGCGGAAATAATATTAAATCCCATGATATTCAATGTGTTATTCTTATTAGTATAGTTGTTATTAATATTTGCGATTAAAAATCTCTGAATAAATAAAAGCACGTCGTGCCTCTTCTTTAGTACTCAGTCTTATAGGAGTCCGGTCTTCCCTTTTGTTCTCTTTCCGGGGTGGATCTGTTGGCTTCTTGACCATCGGCTGATGCTGCATGCGGGGAGTCTGAGGTTTGCGGACTGTTTGAACGGAAGAAACAGGAAGGTCCTCTCCTATGTTCTCCTGCTCTATTTCAGGAAACATATCTGCAAGCACTTTCTTTGGAGAAGGTGTTTTCTTCTCTTTGCCTGTTCTTGAGATTTGTTGCACGATGGCTGCAACAATGATTATTATAAATATGATAACCTGAATGATATCCATACTTTCCTTATTATATAATGAATGCTCAAAGTTAGAAAAATATTTCATAACTAACTCTATAAAAGGGCATAAAAAAAGGAAGAGAACTTCACAGTTGTCTTCCCCTATTTTTTTAACCTAAACCTTAACTATGAAAAAATCTAATGTTTTTCGGAAGCAAATATGCGAATTATAATAATATGTTGGTAACGTTAACGGTCTTTTTTGTTCACTGGTTATAATTATTTAACAGTTAAATGCATAAATCTCTTATAATATTCAATTTTCGGCTCTTTTATTCGTTTAATTTGTCGGTAACTCCGTATCTTTGCCTACGAAACCATAAAACAGAGAAAATATGAAAGAAACAACAGGAGCAGACTTTAAATCTGCAACTGATTCCGAAAACAAGAAATTGTTTATTGAAACTTACGGATGCCAGATGAATGTTGCTGATAGTGAAGTGGTTGCTTCTATTATGCAAATGGCAGGCTATCATGTATGCGAAACATTGGATGAAGCGGATGCTGTATTTATGAATACCTGTTCCATTCGCGACAATGCAGAACAAAAGATTCTGAACCGTCTGGAGTTTTTCCATTCTATGAAGAAAAACAAACGCCGGAATCTGATTGTCGGTGTGTTGGGCTGCATGGCAGAACGTGTAAAAGATGATTTGATCGAGAACCATCATGTAGATCTTGTCGTAGGACCGGATGCCTATCTCACTTTGCCCGATTTGGTCGCTTCGGTGGAAGCGGGGGAGAAAGCCATTAATGTGGAGCTTTCTACTACAGAAACCTATCGTGAGGTAATTCCGTCCCGTATTTGCGGCAATCATATCTCCGGGTTTGTATCCATTATGCGTGGTTGCAATAATTTCTGTCATTATTGTATTGTGCCGTATACCCGTGGGCGTGAGCGCAGCCGTGATGTGGAAAGTATTCTGAATGAGGTGCGTGACTTGGCAGACAAAGGTTATAAAGAAGTAACGTTGCTGGGACAGAATGTGAATTCTTATCGTTTTGAGAAAGAGGGTGAAATAATTACTTTCCCGATGCTGCTCCGCACAGTGGCCGAGGCGGTTCCGGACATGCGTGTTCGTTTTACCACTTCACATCCCAAGGATATGAGTGATGAAACCTTGCAAGTCATTGCGGAAACGCCTAATGTATGCAAGCATATTCATTTACCGGTACAGAGCGGCAGTTCGCGCATATTGAAGCTGATGAACCGCAAATATACCCGTGAGTGGTATTTGGAAAGGGTAGCGGCTATTCGCCGTATCATTCCCGATTGTGGTCTGAGTACTGATATTTTCTCCGGCTATCATTCGGAAACGGAAGAAGACCATCAGGAATCTCTATCCTTGATGCGTGAGTGTGCGTACGATTCCGCCTTTATGTTTAAATATTCCGAACGTCCCGGAACATATGCTTCCAAGCATCTGCCGGATGATGTACCCGAAGAGGTTAAGATACGCCGGCTGAATGAAATCATTGAATTGCAGAACCGTCTTTCTGCCGAAAGTAATGCCCGTGATGTAGGCAAGACTTTCGAAGTGATGGTAGAAGGTGTTTCCAAGCGTTCCAGAGAGCAGCTTTTTGGCCGTACACAGCAAAACAAGGTGGTGGTCTTTGATCGTGGGAATCATCGTATCGGTGATTTTGTCCATGTACGCATTACTGAAGCCAGTTCGGCTACATTGAAAGGAGAAGAGGTGTTCTGATGGGGAGAAAAGAAGAATATAAGGAAAAGAACTTGCAATATTTGCAAGTTCTTTCTACACAGGAAGGTATTTGTCCTTTACCTTGTAATATGTTTTATAAAGTATTGCAGACAGGTACGGGTACAGTTTCACCTACAATCCGAAGTATTGTCACCGTTCATTATCGGGGAAGTCTGATAAACGGAAAAGAGTTTGATAATTCCTATGACCGTAACTGTCCCGAAGCTTTCCGGCTGTGTGATGTCATAGAGGGATGGCAGCTGGCGCTTCAACGTATGCATGTAGGAGATAAATGGGTGGTTTATATTCCTTATACTATGGGATATGGCAACCGTACAAGCGGGCCGATTCCTGCTTTCTCTACATTAATATTTGAGGTGGAACTGCTGGGCATTGCATAATGCCTCCGGTTATCGGTTATGCAGTCTGTCATTCATCCGGTCTTCGTAACCGTCACGATATTTCTTTTCGGGCATAACAATCCATAAGATTATATAGACAATAATGCCCGAAAAGGCTGTGAAAACCGTGGCAAATGAATAGATAATGCGCACTACCGTAACATCCCAGCCAAAATAATCGGCCAGTCCCGCACATACTCCGGCTAGCATTCTGTTGTTGGAACGGGTCAGTTTTTTGTTTTCCATTTCCGTCTCTTTTTAAGTTATCTGCACAAATGTAGGAAAAGTAAAAACGAATTATTAACTTATACTCTTAAAAGTACTTAAAGGATAGTCCTTCTCATTCAATTTATTTGTTATTTTGCAGCAAATTAGGGCAAAAAGTGGATATACTCAAAATAAATACTTGTCCGTTGTGCGGCGGAAAACATTTGGGACATGCAATCACTTGTACGGATCACTATGCTTCGGGTGAACAATTCAATTTGGTTCGCTGCGATGATTGTGGCTTTATTTTTACACAAGGTGCACCCGTGGAAGCCGAGATAGGGCGATATTATGAGACCCCCGATTATATTTCACACACTGATACCCGCAAGGGGCTGATGAACCGTGTATACCATGAGGTACGCAAGTATATGCTGTCACGCAAAGCCAAGCTGATAAAACGGACATCCGGTTTGAGTAAAGGTACTTTGTTAGACATAGGTACCGGTACCAGATATTTCAGCAATGCTATGAAGGAGCGCGGATGGCGGGTGAAAGCGATAGAGAAAAGTCCGCAGGCGCGTTCGTTTGCCAAAGAGCATTTTGAATTGGATGTAGATACGGAGGATGCTTTGGCGGGATATGCCGATCATTCTTTTGATGCCATAACTTTATGGCATGTGATGGAGCATCTGGAACATCTGAATGAAACGTGGGAGAAATTATTCAAGCTGTTGAAAGAGAGGGGAGTATTGATAGTGGCTGTGCCTAATCCCAGTTCGTATGATGCGGAAAAGTATAAGGAATGGTGGGCGGCATACGATGTGCCCCGTCATTTATGGCATTTTACACCTTCCGTCATGCAACAATTCGGTGTCAAGCATGGTTTTAAATTAGCGGAACAGCATCCGATGCCTTTTGATGCTTTTTATGTATCCATGTTGACGGAAAGATATAAAGGCAGCCGTTTGTCCTTTTTGAAGGGAATGTGGACGGGCCTGTTGGCCTGGTTCAGTTCACTGGCGAAAAAAGAACGCAGTAGTTCAATGATTTATGTATTCAGAAAGAAGTGATTATGGGAAAAAAATCAGGGTCCTTTTTCGATATGCAGTTCATTACCTCCAGCATCAGTACAATGCTGGTGTTGCTCTTGTTGGGGATGGTGGTATTCTTTGTGCTGTCTGCCAATAACTTATCCAAGTATGTACGCGAGAACATCAGTTTCTCCGTACTCATCAGCGATGATATGAAAGAAGCGGACGCTTTGAAATTCCAGAAAAAATTGAATGAGGAACCTTTTGTGAAAGAAACTTCCTATATATCGAAGGAGCAGGCGTTGAAAGAGCAGAGCGAAGCGATGGGTACAGACCCGGCTGAATTCTTGGGATATAATCCTTTTACAGCTTCTATTGAAATAAAACTGAATGCCGATTATGCCAATTCGGACAGCATTTCTTGGATAGAGCAGAAAATTATGCGGAACAAGAAAGTAATGGAAATCAACTATCCCCAGGATTTACTGGATGCAGTGAACAGCAATATACGGAAAATCAGTTTTTTGCTATTGGGACTGGCTGCGCTGCTTACCCTTATTTCTTTTGCGCTGATTAATAACACCATCCGTCTGGCCATTTATTCCAAACGTTTTCTGATTCATACCATGAAACTGGTAGGGGCAAGCTGGGGATTTATCCGTCGTCCTTTTTTGGTGCGGAATATATGGATAGGGATACTGGCCGCTGCCATGGCAGATGCGGCATTGATAGGAATGGCCTATGCGTTGGTAAGATATGAACCCGAATTGATTGAGATTATTACCCCTATGACCATGCTTATGGTAATGGGTTCTGTTTTTGTGTTTGGTGTGGTTATTACCTTTATGTGTGCATATATATCAATCAACAAATACTTGCGCATGAAAGCTAGTGCGTTGTATTACATTTAATAATAAAAGGATATGGATAGACAAAAATTCGCCTTTGATAAAACTAATTTTATATTGCTTGCCATAGGTATGGCAGTGATTATTGTCGGTTTTCTGCTGATGACAGGACCTAGTTCGACAGAAGGATATTTTGAGCCGGATATTTTTAGTGTACGTCGCATCAAAGTGGCGCCCGCAGTATGTTTCTTTGGCTTTATCTTTATGATTTATGGCATTGTCCGCAAGCCAAAGGACAAGACAGAAGTGGTTAACTCTTGATTTTTTTAATTTTTAATTCTCAATTTTTATTTAAAGAATGGAATGGTTTGAGGCATTGATCCTTGGTGTGCTCCAAGGATTGACAGAGTATTTGCCGGTCAGCAGTAGTGGTCATCTGGCTATCGGTTCGGCATTGTTTGGCATACAAGGGGAAGATAATCTGACTTTTACCATAGCAGTGCATGTGGCTACGGTACTCAGTACTTTGGTTATATTATGGAAAGAAATAGGCTGGATATTCCGTGGCTTGTTCAAGTTTGAGATGAATGCGGAGACAAAATATGTGATCAATATCCTGGTATCCATGATTCCTATCGGCATTGTGGGTGTGTTTTTTAAAGATTATGTGGAAGAAATTTTCGGTTCCGGCTTGCTCATTGTAGGTTGTATGCTGTTATTGACAGCTTTGCTTCTTGCTTTCTCTTATTATGCAAAACCTCGTTTGAAAGAGAACATCAGCATGAAGGATGCGTTTATTATAGGTCTGGCACAGGCTTGTGCCGTGATGCCGGGATTATCCCGTTCGGGTACTACCATTGCTACCGGTTTGTTGTTGGGAGACAACAAGGCGAAACTGGCTCAGTTCTCTTTCCTGATGGTGATTCCTCCTATATTGGGTGAGGCGTTGCTGGATGGTATGAAGATTGTAAAAGGAGCTGCAGCCGGCACATCAGATATATCTGTATTGTCATTGGTTGTAGGTTTTCTGGCAGCTTTCATATCGGGCTGTGTAGCTTGTAAGTGGATGATTAATATTGTGAAGAAAGGTAAGTTGATTTATTTTGCTATCTATTGTGCCATAGCCGGTGCCGTTACGATAGCGTGCACATTGATGTAATTGGATGAATTTTAAAGAAGGAGAAGTATTATACTTTGATAAACCGCTGAAATGGACCTCATTTGCAGTGGTGAACAAGATAAGATACCATATTTGCCGCAAACTGGGCGTGAAGAAAATAAAAGTGGGACATGCCGGGACATTAGACCCGCTGGCTACCGGGGTGATGATTATTTGTACAGGCAAGGCAACGAAACGCATCGAAGAGTTCCAGTATCATACCAAAGAATACATTGCCACCTTGCAGTTAGGGGCTACCACACCTTCATTCGACCTGGAGAAGGAGATAGATGCTACCTATCCTACGGAACATATCACCCGCGAGTTGGTAGAGGAAGCCTTGCAGCGTTTTATCGGCAGGATAGAACAGATTCCGCCTGTTTTCTCGGCTTGTAAGGTAGATGGTAAACGCGCTTACGATTTGGCTCGAAAAGGTGAGGATGTGGAGTTGAAAGCCAAGACGTTGATTATAGACGAGATAGAGTTGCTGGAATGTAATCTGCCTGAGATTAAAATCAGGGTAGTGTGCAGCAAGGGCACTTATATCCGTGCATTGGCCCGTGATATTGGCGAAGCTTTGAATAGCGGTGCTCATTTGACAGGGCTGATACGTACCCGGGTGGGGGATGTGAGACTGGAAGACTGTTTGTCGGTGGAAAGTTTTCCGGAATGGCTTGACCAACAAGAGATTGAAGAAGTTATAAACGAATAAGGAGAGATAAGATGAAACTGTCGCAATTTAAATTTAAACTGCCGGAGGATAAAATAGCTTTGCATCCGGCTAAGTATAGAGATGAGTCGCGCCTGATGGTTGTTCACAAATCAACAGGTAAGATTGAACACAAGGTATTCAAGGATATCCTGGACTATTTTGATGATAAAGATGTGTTTATCTTTAATGATACGAAAGTTTTCCCTGCGCGTTTGTATGGAAATAAGGAAAAGACCGGTGCCCGTATCGAGGTATTTTTGTTGCGCGAGCTGAATGAGGAACTTCGCTTGTGGGATGTGCTGGTAGATCCTGCCCGTAAGATCCGTATCGGTAACAAGCTTTATTTTGGTGACGATGATTCCATGGTGGCCGAAGTGATTGACAACACCACTTCCCGCGGACGTACCCTGCGTTTCCTGTATGACGGCTCTCACGACGAGTTCAAGAAAGCATTGTATGCGTTGGGAGAGGCTCCGCTGCCCAGTTTCATCCGTCGTCCGGTAGAAGAGGAAGATGCCGAACGTTTCCAGACTATCTTTGCCAAGAACGAAGGAGCTGTGACAGCTCCCACTGCCGGACTTCATTTCAGCCGCGAGTTGATGAAGCGTATGGAAATCAAAGGTATAGACTTTGCTTTTGTGACGATGCATGCCGGACTGGGTAATTTCCGCGAGATTGATGTGGAGGACCTTACCAAGCATAAGATGGATTCGGAGCAGATGTATGTCAATGCGGATGCGTGCCGTATTGTGAATAATGCCAAGGATGAAGGAAAGAATATTTGTGCGGTAGGAACGACAGTGATGCGCACGATAGAGACTGCGGTAGGTACGGATGGTCATCTGAAAGAATTTGACGGATGGACCAATAAGTTCATTTTCCCTCCTTATGATTTCTCGGTAGCCAACAGCATGGTTACTAACTTCCACCTGCCTCTCTCCACTTTGCTGATGCTGGTAGCTGCCTACGGTGGTTATGATCTGGTGATGGAGGCTTATCATACAGCGTTGAAGGAAGATTACCGTTTCGGTACTTATGGCGACGCTATGTTGATTTTGGATAAGTAATACCGGTTGGAGCAGCGTATGAGGGTTTATTTGGGACTTGGAACCAATCTGGGTGATAAAGAATCAAATCTGCATGTTGCTGTCCGGAAGATAAATGAGCGGATAGGGGAGGTTACTGCCCTTTCCGCTTTTTATGTTACTGCCCCTTGGGGGTTTTCTTCTGAAAATTCTTTTCTGAATGCCGCCTGTTGCGTGGAGAGTGTGCTTCCTCCCTTGGATATATTGCGGGAAACACAGGAGATAGAGCGTGAATTAGGCCGGATGAAGAAGTCGGCGGGAGGTAATTATAGTGACCGCCTGATTGATATAGATATTTTGTTGTACGGCGATTTAATACTGCATACGCCGGAATTGGAAATCCCTCATCCCCTGATGACTGAACGGAGGTTTGTCATGGACCCGCTGGCGGAGATTGCATCGGATGTGGTGCATCCGGTATTGGGAAAAAGGCTGGGGGAGCTTTAAACCTGTAAGAGTATATTAATTAAAAGAGGACGGAAAATTCTTCAAATCCGTCATTGTGGTGTAGATAGCTGATTGATAGTGTATTGTTATGAAGGATTCGTAATAGAATCCTTCATAAATGTTTCAGATGAATCAATGTTTATAATGTTATTATATTTTGTCATGGATATAATATCTATGCTCATATTTGTTTTGTCTTCCAGATTCTTATTATATTGATTTATCCAATTCTGATATAGAGAATCTCCTGGATATGTATATAAAGAGTCTATTTTAACAATATCTTTATATTTTATAAGACTGACATTAGGGGTAATATGGGCTAATTCTGTTGCTTCATTGCATGAGCAGATTAGCGTTACGCAGAAGTATGTGTAAAATAGAACGGATGTTTTTCATAATGATGATTATTTATTGTACATTGAAATAGTTAACAAATACAGAATTATCTTTTATGTTAGAGGCGGAAAATGATATAGGTCCTCCGAAATCATCGGGTGTAACTGTTGAAGATAAATAAGTAAGTATGCTTGTAAAAGGATTGTCTGGGTTGATATCTTTTATTTCTTTGTTTCCAATAGTCATCAATCTGATATTAGAATTGGCTAATATTGCTAGTTCTTTTTGACTAACTTCCTTAGACTTCAGTAAATTGTCAATAGCTTCTTGTAATTTGTCATAATCAATATTACTTTCAATAACTAGTATAACTTTTCTGCCAAATTGTATTGAGTTTATAAATGCAAGCTTGTCTAATTGTTGCAAAACTTGTGGATCAGTGCTTAGTGATTCCGGCATATCCATTATAATGCTGAAAAAACTTTGATTTATATCTATCAATATAATATTCTTTTGAGGCTTATAATCGGGTGTGATGCCTAATAGTTGCTGAAGGTTAATATTTTGTCCCCAATTGACAGCTAATTCTTGGTATGATTTTATCTTTTTAATTACGAATGAAAAAGAATAGTTACTTTTCAAGACATCGTTTGTTTTTAACGCTTCATGAATAGCTTTCATCATGTTATTATAGGAAGGAGTGATTGTTTGTGACTTTATAGGAATGGTGTACCCCATGTTTATAGGATTCATTGATATTTTCAGGAACTTATATGTGTCTTGATTGATGCTGTTGGCTTCCAATATTGCTCCTATGAATATTTCATTGGGGCATTTTGCCACAAACTTATCTGCACTATATTGCTCTTCTTGGCTATAAGCAAGTTTAGCAATCATCAAAAATACGATGGTGTATATTATTTTAGTTTTCATTTCTTTGTATTTAGGTTTTATACTCATATTTATTCAAAGGTATATTTTCTTTTCAGCCATATAATGGAAAGGAAATCTTGATTCATTAGTTCTGAATAAGAGATTAGATTATACTCTTGTCCTATTGCCATAAATGTACGTTGGTCATTATTGTTTTTTATTATATAGAATTAGTAGTGGTGCGATAAAAATCCAACCATTGCGATTAATATATTAGTATTTAG
>CAOYQO010000020.1 GCA_948566455.1 uncultured Phocaeicola sp. | reverse complement strand
GTACGGTTCTTAGGGGGGAAAGGGGCAGTAATGCCCCCGACCTACCCGGCAAAGCCCTCTCTTCGGCAAGCATGAGCGAGTATCTGAAATATCTCTACAAAACCGTCCGTAAATACTTTGGCGAAGCCATCGTCGTGACGCAGGAAGTGGACGACATAATCAGTTCTCCCGTCGTGAAAGAGGCGATTATCAACAATTCCGACTGTAAAATCCTGTTAGACCAGAGAAAGTACATGAACAAGTTCGATGCCATTCAGGACTTGTTGGGGCTGACGGACAAGGAACGGGGGCAGATACTCTCCATCAACATGGCGAACAATCCGTCGAGGCTCTATAAAGAGGTGTGGATCGGATTGGGCGGAACCCAATCCGCCGTCTATGCGACGGAAGTTTCGGCGGAAGAGTATCTGACATTCACGACAGAGGAAACCGAGAAAATGGAAGTGCTCGCCCTTGCTGACAAATTGGGCAGTATCGAGCCTGCAATCAAGCAACTTGCCGATAAAAAAAGAAGTAAAACTTAAAAATCAATTGACATGACATTTATTTCAAAAAGCCGGCTTATCGAGCTGGCGGGCTATGCCCTTGCCTTGTCTTCCCTGCTGCTGACCGCCTGCGGGGAAGCAAAAGAAACTAATTTGGACAAGCTGTGCGGTAATTGGGTAAGCGTGGGCAGAAAGCCCGACGTGCTGGTGTTCAAAGAAGGCGAACAGTACAAGATAACCGTTTTCAAGAAGTCGGGTGTCAGCCGCAAGTTGAAACCGGAAACCTTTCTGATTGTGGAGGAAAGTGGAAATCTCTTTATCAATACGGGCTACCGGATTGACATCGCCTACAACGAGGAAACCGACGTGCTGACCTTTTCACCGAACGGTGACTACACAAGGGCAGGCGAAAGACCATAGTAACAACCATTTAATAAAGTAACGTAATGAGAACGAAAATAATCATGCTTTTCAGCCTGTGCCTGCTCCTTGCAGGCAGGGCAAGCGCACAATGGGTGGTGACAGACCCTACCAATCTGGCGCAGGGTATCGTGAACACGACCAAACAGATTATACAGACCTCTTCGACGGCTTCCAACATGATAAAGAATTTTCAGGAAACAGTCAAGATTTACGAGCAGGGTAAAAAGTACTACGACGCTCTGAAATCTGTAAATAATCTTGTTAAGGATGCACGCAAGGTACAGAAAACCATCCTGATGATCGGTGAGATTTCCGACACATACGTCGTAAGTTTTCAGAAGATGATGCGCGATGAGAATTATACGGTGGAGGAACTCGGAGCGATAGCTTTCGGGTACACCAAACTGCTGGAAGAGAGCAACGACGTGCTTCAGGAAATGAAAGGGGTGGTGAACATCACCACGCTTTCACTCAGCGACAAGGAGCGCATGGACGTGGTGGACAGGTGCTACAACTCGGTAAGGCAATACCGCAATCTGGTCGGGTATTATACCAACAAGAACATTGCGGTGAGCTACCTGCGCTCCAAGAAAAAAGGGGATACCAACCGGGTGCTGGCTCTGTACGGGGACACTAACGACAGATATTGGTAAGCCATGATGTTGTTAGCCGCCGATTTCAGTAACCTGCATGAGATATTGAAGAATCTCTATGTGGAAATGATGCCCCTCTGCTCCAACATGGCAGGGGTGGCAAAAGGGATAGCCGGATTGGGAGCGTTGATTTACGTCGCCTCCCGTGTATGGCAGTCCCTCGCAAGAGCCGAACCCATCGACGTGTACCCGATGCTCCGACCGTTCGCTATCGGTATCTGCATCCTGTTCTTCCCCACGATTGTGCTCGGCACGATTAACAGCATATTGAGTCCAATTGTACAGGGAACGCACGGGATGCTGGAAACACAGACAATGGATATGAACAAGTACCGGGAGATGAAGGACAAGCTGGAATATGAATCCATGATGCGCAATCCCGAAACTGCCTATCTGGTCAGCAACGAAGAGTTCGACAAGCAGATTGACGAACTCGGATGGAGTGCAAAGGACATCGCCACGATGGGCGGCATGTACGTCGAAAGAAGCATGTACAATTTCAGAAAGGATGTGCGGGATTTTATGCGGGAGGTATTGGAGCTGTTGTTTGCTGCCGCTGCCCTGCTTATCGACACGCTCAGGACGTTCTTCCTGATAGTGCTATCCATACTCGGCCCGATAGCTTTTGCCATATCGGTCTGGGACGGGTTTCAAAGTACGCTTTCACAATGGATGTGCCGCTACATACAGATATACCTGTGGCTGCCTGTATCGGACTTGTTCAGCAGCGTACTGGCGAAGATACAGGTGTTGATGCTTGAAAACGACATCAAGGAGTTGCAGAACAATCCCGATTTCTCAATCGACTCGTCCAATGGCGTTTACATCGTATTTATGGTGATTGGGATACTCGGTTACTTCACGATTCCTACGGTGGCGGGCTGGATTATACAGGCAGGAGGAATGGGCAGTGCAGCCCGTCCGATCAACCAGATTGCCGGACGTGCGGGTGCCATGACGGGAGCCGCTGCCGGAGCGGTGGCGGGTAATCTCGCCGGACACGCTGCCGGTAATGCTGCCGGAAGCATGGGACGGGGTGCTGTGAACGGGGCAAGGAAAGTGGCGGGAGCCGCCGGACGGCTGTTCAGGAGAAAATAAACAATCAATAAAAAAGTAAAACAATGGAATTTAAGTCATTAAAAAACATCGAGAGCAGTTTCAGGCAGATACGGCTGTTCGGCATCGTCTTTCTGGTGGTCTGCCTGGCAATCACGGGTTACTCCGTATGGAGTGCCTACTCCTTTGCCGAAGCGCAACGGCAGAAGATTTACGTGCTGGACGGCGGTAAATCATTGATGCTCGCCCTCTCGCAGGATTTGTCGCAGAACCGACCTGTGGAGGCAAGGGAACACGTGAAGCGTTTTCATGAGCTGTTCTTCACCCTCTCGCCCGACAAGAGCGCGATTGAGGGGAATATCAAACGAGCCTTGCAGCTGGCGGACAGGAGTGCATTCAATTATTACACCGACTTTGCCGAAAAGGGGTATTACAACCGCATCATTTCGGGAAACGTGAATCAGGTGTTGCAGGTGGACAGCGTGACGTGCAATTTTGACACCTATCCTTACAAGATAAGCACTTATGCCCGGCAAATGATTATCCGTGAAAGCAACGTAACTGAGCGCAGCCTTGTCACAAGGTGCAACCTGCTGAACTCCGTCCGCTCGGACAATAACCCGCATGGGTTTACCATCGAAGCCTTCGAGATTATCGAGAACAGGGACATCAAGGTACAGAAACGATGACAGGCGGGTGCATGACAAAAATACAGGATTGGGCGGACGAAAAGCTCCGCCGCCTGTGCGGGCGCATCACACCCGGAAAGCGACTGGCAGTGCTGCTGACAATGTTCCTCTTTTTCAGTATCGCTTCCGTGTACATCTTCGTTTCGGGGATTTACAACATGGGAAAGAACGAGGGGCAGCGCATCGAAATAGAGCATATCAAACTGCTCGAACTGCAAAGGAAAGACAGTATTAACCTATTAAACGATTATGACAATGGAACAGACGAATGAAGCGAGAGCAGAGGATAAGCCCGCTTATTCTATGCCTCGCAAAGAGGATGAAGCCGCAAGGCAACAGAATCAGGAGAACAAGAGTGAGGTGAAGCCGCCCAAAGAGCCGGACAAGCCCAAAAAGGAACTGACCGAAGAACAGCGGCAGAAACAAAAGAAGCTGATTGTCTATCCGCTTATGTTCATCATCTTCGCCATAGTGATGTGGCTGATATTCGCACCTTCCGGCAAGGAACAGGAGCAGGAACAATCCGGTTTCAATACCGATGTTCCCGCACCGGCTGACAATGCGCTGGTGGGTGATAAACAGGCGGCTTACGAGCAGGATTTGTTCAACCGCAAACAGAATGAGCGTCGGGAACAGATGCAGGATTTGGCTTCGATGTTCGGTTCGGGGGAAGAGCAGGCGGAAGAAATGCCGACATTTGATGAACCGGAGGTCGAACCGAAAAGTGGCTACGCTGGCGGTGGAAGTTCCCGACCAAAAGAAACCATCTATGCCTCCGCCAATGCCTACCGGGACATGAACCGGACGCTCGGCAATTTCTACGAAACTCCGAAGGAAGATCCCGAAAAGGAAGAGATGCGCAAGGAGCTGGAAGAACTCCGGGAGATGGCGTACAACCGGCAGACGGAGAAGGAAACGGCGGACGAACAGTTGGCGTTACTGGAAAAGTCCTATCAGTTGGCGGCAAAGTATATGCCGCAGAATCAGGGACAACCGTTTACCGGACAGCCGGCAGTTACCACCGCTACCGAAAGCAAGCCGACCGAAGCATATAAGAACGGCAAAGCGCAGGTGAATACCGTCGGGCAGGTGCATGAACGGGTGGTATCGGGATTATCGCAACCGATGAGCGATTCGGCATTTGTCGCCGAATATTCCAAAGAGAGGAACATGGGGTTCCATACGGCAGTCGGCACGGCTGCAAAAACAGAAAAGAATACCATACGTGCGTGCATCCATGATAATCAGACCGTCACGGACGAGCAGGCGGTAAGGTTGCGGTTATTGGAGCCGATGCGTGCCGGAGAAACGGTCATCCCGCAAAATGCGCTCGTTACGGGAATGGGAAAGATACAGGGCGAAAGGCTCGGCATCTCCATCACTTCGCTGGAATACAGGGGGATGATTATTCCGGTGGAACTGACGGTTGTCGATGGCGACGGGCAGGAAGGGATTTTCATTCCGGGTTCGATGGAGATAGACGCAATCCGTGAGATAGCCGCCAATCTGGGCGGTAATCTGGGGACAACCATCAACCTGAACCAACAAAGTGCGGGCGACCAACTGCTGACCGACCTCGGCAAAGGGGCGATACAGGGCACGTCGCAATACATAGCCAAGAAGATGCGCACGGTAAAGGTGCATCTCAAGGCGGGATATAATCTGATGCTTTACCAAAAGAAACAATAAACCAATTTAATAACCGGGCAATATTGCCACCACTAAAATCCAAAGTAAAATGAAAAGAGTATTTTTAGCTATCGCCCTGACGCTGGGCGTAATGGGTGCGAACGCACAGAATGTAGAACAGCCGGAAACGGAAGTCGTAACTTTCCAAGCGGACACTTATCCGCAGGAAATGTCGGGGGACGATTATAACGGGCTGACCAAGAAGCTGACCTTTGACCGCATGATACCGCCTTACGGTCTGGAAGTGACGTATAACAAAACGGTACATGTTATCTTTCCTTCGGCGGTGCGATATGTGGATTTGGGTTCGCCCAACCTGATAGCCGGGAAAGCCGACGGTGCGGAGAACGTTATCCGTGTAAAGGCGACGGTGAAAAATTTCCGTTCGGAAACCAACCTTTCGGTAATCACCGAAAGCGGCTCGTTCTACACCTTCAATGTGAAGTATGCGGACGAACCGCTACTCTTGAACGTGGAGATGAAAGATTTTATCCATGACGGCAGTATGGTGAACCGTCCGAACAATGCCCTCGACATCTATTTGCAGGAGCTGGGCAGCGAGTCCCCGAAGCTGGTGCATCTGATAATGAAGTCCATCCACAAGAACAACAAGCGTGAAATCAAGCATATCGGGGCGAAGTCCTTCGGCATCCAGTACCTGTTGCGTGGGATGTACACGCACAACGGGCTGCTGTATTTCCATACGCAGATCAAGAACTCGTCCAACGTGCCGTTTGATGTGGATTTTATCACGTTCAAAATCGTGGATAAGAAAGTAGCGAAACGCACTGCCATTCAGGAGCAGGTGATTTTTCCGCTGCGTGCCTATAACTACGCTACCCGTGTAGGGGGAAACAAGGATGAGCGCACCATCTTTACGATGGAGAAGTTCACCATTCCCGAAGACAAGCAGGTGATTGTGGAATTGCACGAGAAATCCGGCGGTCGCCATCAGTCCTTTGTGATTGAGAACGAGGACATCGTGCGTGCAAGGGTGATTAACGAACTGAAAGTGAAGTAAGATGAAGAAGTATCTATTTGTAGTTGTAGCGTTGCTTGCCCTTGTGGGGCAGGCAAACGCCCAACGCTACCTGCCGGGTATGCGTGGTGTGGAACTCAGAGGCGGTTTCGTGGACGGGGTGCAGAAACCTGTAAACTATTATCTCGGTGTGGGGTTATCCGCCTATACGAAGAACGGCAACCGCTGGATGTTCGGGGCGGAATATCTCAACAAACGATACGAGTATAAGGATTTGCAGATACCCAAAGCGCAATTTACGGCGGAGGGCGGCTACTATCTGAAAGTCCTCTCGGATGTTTCCAAGACGTTTTTTCTCTCACTTGGCGGCTCGGCTCTTGCCGGATATGAAACGAGCCGGTGGGGAGACAAGTTGTTGCCGGACGGGGCGACACTCCGAAATAAGGATTCGTTCATCTATGGCGGGGCGGTAACATTGGAATTGGAAACATACCTCTCGGATAAGGTGGTGTTGCTGCTCAACGCAAGGGAACGGGCGGTTTGGGGCAGTTCCATCGGACACTTTCACCTGACCTTCGGGGCAGGAATAAAATTCATTATAAACTGATTACAACCATGAAAGTAAAGATTATAGCTATATTGGCGGTGGTATTGACCGGATTGTTATTTACCTCCTGCGATGATAAGATAGAGGTGCAGCAAGCATACGACTTTTCGCTGACGACCATGCCCGTGCAGAAACGCATCAAGCCGGGTGAAACGGCTGAAATACGCCTGCAACTGCATAAGTCGGGAAACTACAAGAAAACGGAGTTCTTCATTTCCTACTTCCAACCCGACGGACGTGGGAGCCTGCGGATGGACGACGGGACTGTGTTTGCTCCCAATGATTTCTACCCGTTGAAAAAAGAAACATTCCGGTTGTATTATACCTCCGAAAGTACCGACCAACAAGCTATCGACGTGACGGTATGGGATAGTTTCGGGCAGAGGTTCGATTTGAGTTTCTCGTTTCAGAATGATTCGGATAAAGAGGGGGAATAATTATTTCTGAATGAAAATGTTAAAAAGCATCTAATAAAATATTGTTGGGTGCTTTTTTGTGATTAACTTTGCCAAAAATTACTTATATGATACAGAATATATTTATTCAAAATGCAGCTGACATATTAGGAGATACTGATAGTGGTTTGACAAGTTCTCAAATTGTAAAACTATGTTCTGCATACGCTATTGATTTTAATATCAATATTCCATATACGTCTTTGCCTTTTCCTGCTGATGGGACAGTTCCAAATAAGCGAACCGCATTAAAAAAGAATTTGGATAAATTTACTCCAGAACAACAATTCAAAATAATAAAAGAGCTGTGTGAGTTAGAACAATTCAAAGGAAATTTATTCCCCGTATCTATTATTAGTTGATTATCAGTATTATACGCTCTAAACGGTAGAAAAGTGACTGCGTAGATTCTATATAGATACGAAATGGCTAAAATTTAACGTATTTAACTTTCAGTTACATCAAAATTACATAGATATGGATTGGTTGGAGTCGTTTGAACCGACTCCATAATATGATAAAACTGAAACAAAGAAGACCATGTAAGGGAGTGAATGATCAGTAGCCATTCCACATGTTATTACCTCCATAATGGCTCCGTTTCCCATCCCTGCGGAAAGCCGAGAGCTTTTAAGTCAATTTCAGGAAACCGAATGAACAACCATGTTAGTTTGGATTGCATATCATTATTGGGGGATATAACATTAAGAAAGTACTTGATGATGCAAAGATCAAAGTAAGCACGCATGGAATCTGTTGGCTGTGTTATCCATTTTCCTGCGGGACTATTGGGAATTGCTGGCTGAATAGCATTCTGCTTGTTCCATACTCTTGAATGATGACCACAGGCATTTCGAGTAACAGCAATAACCGTGAGCCATGACTCAAACACATTGATAGGCAACCCAAAACGTTTGGCAATACGCTTGCGTATGCGATTTTGTTTAATGTTGCGATAAATGGCATTGACGTTTCCAATAGTAAGCAGTTCTCCTAAAATCCACGATGGTGGGTAAGGTTCTGAGTAGGTTCGTTTGAAATGGAGAATGAACTCCTCCTTGGATTTGCTATATTCCTTGGATATAGCTCGCATTGTTTCATTAAACTTTGAACTATCCAAGAAATAAGAAGAGTCAGTAAGCCAGAAAGGATTGCCAGTCATATCTGCTGTTATTTGCATCACCGCACGTCTGATAGCAATTTCAATCTTTTCTATTTCATTGAACATGAGCAGTCTCAGTTTCTTGTCAAAGCGATAAAGCATCATCACCTTTTTGAATGTTGAACCTTCCTTATACAAATGTGCAGTTTTGGGCATCTTCAACAAAGGGTACATATAAGCAGACAATCTGTAATAACCAATATTGTCAAGGTATTGTATGGCTTTGTTTCTATCACAAATTTGTAAACCTCGAGATTCAAGCAAATCAACGAGATTTTCTGAAGATTCAAACCGTTTTGTAAAGGGAATAAGACTCGCCATATTCAAATGTGTATAAACAAAAAACGCCTCGCACGATTTGAGCATTGTTAAGAGGCTTGGCGAGGACTGACGCTGCAAAGATACGAATAATCATTGATAATACAAACTTTTTAGCAAGAAAAATCACGAGGAAGTGGATTTCTTTGACATATTTGTATTTAATAATGTTAAATCAGACCTTAAAATCATACTTTACCAACCAAACAAAGTGGTTTTCAAAGTAAAAGTGTTATCTTTATAACGTCTATACCCATACCGGAAGCCCCGATGGGCAGAGGTTGGGCAGACATACATATGGTAAAAGGCGTTTTTGTACGCTTTGGTTTTGACGCTATAAGAATCTCGCAAATTCAACGACAAGTCAAGAACAAAGCAACAAAGAACGCCTCATGAGGTGTATTATATACAGCCCTTATTGGCTTCGGACGATTCTATTGTTCGTTGTCAAGAGTGCTTTCTATATACTTACACTGGCGTGGGGCTTTCGGCGTTGCTCGTTTCGACTTGTCGGGCAATGCGAGAGCCTTTATAGCGTGGAACGAGTGACAGAACAGGCTCCGCGCTTTTTCGTATGTATTCAAAACATTAATCAGTCAAACAACACAGAGTGGAGCTGCTGTTCTAATGGAAATGGCATGAGATTAGAAAAGTGGTTTATATCAAACTTAGATGATTCTCAAAGAAAAATCATAGTTCAAAGTATAGACGAAGATATCATTGTACAAGGTGCTGCAGGTAGTGGAAAAACTAACCTTGCTATCCATCGTGCACTACAGGCAAAGAACAAAGGAAGTTACGCCATAGTTATTTTTACTGTGGCTTTGAAAAGAATGATAGCTTATGGAATGCAGGCTCTCGGTTTAGACAAAGAGCGCATTGCATACGAATGGGCTTGGACTCATCGTGGCTTTGACCTAACAGGAGATGTGTTTTGGGAAAAAGGCAATAGGAATACCCTCTATCTGGTAAATGATTTAAATGTTAGAAAGTTTGAACGTACCGAAAAGGACAAAACGGCTTATGGAATAGATTTTGCAGATTGGGTGGATTACAAATTTTACTCAGCCTTTGGACGCAGGGTTAGTTGGTTTAAAGAAGTTCCATACCTATCAGGGTTTAGTGTGACTAATACTAATAAGTTCGAGTTGATTCCAAGTGGAACAATTTATAAGCAATCAGAAGAAAAAATTGATTATCTTATTATAGATGAGGCTCAAGATTTTAACATCTCAGACTATCAAGGAAGGATAATACCTCATAAGGGGAAGAGTCTTTCTTTATTTGGAGATTCTGTGCAACAAATGAATTTTAAAGGAAGTTCAATAGATGAGATTGCTAACACTTTAGTCTACAAACGTCTCTCTTTGGATTACAATTATCGTCTACCAAAGACAATTGCTAAAGTTGCTCAGCAGATTCAAGATGTCAAGGTGGACTTGTTGACAAATAACATGAAAGATGGTGGCAATAGCGACTATCCTAATTATCCCAAACCGATTGTCACGAAATACTCATCTAGAGAGAAAGAATTGGAAGGCATATTAAATCGAATAAAAATGGAAGATTTAGATGATGTCGCGATTCTTGTTCCTGACGAGAGTGATGTACGTGAAGTAAATGATTTTCTGAATCAAAGAGGAGTAAATACACAAGTGCATTATCGAACAGGAAATGTAGTTCCGTTTAGAACTGTCAACACATTGGACTTTTCAAACAATGACCTACCATGCATCCTGACATACTATGCAGCAAAAGGGTCTGAATTTGATAATGTCTTTGTGCCTTTTGCTAATGAGGCGAACACTTGTAAAAGAAATGCTTTTTATGTGGCATGCACTCGTTCTTCACGCAATTTGTATATCTCCTACACAGGAAAGCGAACATCCTTTTTGAAAGATGTTTCAAAGGAAAATATAGTTGAAATTGAAAATAATTAGACCTATGTTTTATTATATAAGTACAAACTCATGGAACTTACTGGAATCTTTCGTTTCAGAAAGTATATCACCATTCTCTTTCTACCAAGTCAGAGGATATGGAAATAATTTGAGCCGTTATTTAGATGGAACAAATGAAAGGGCTAATTATCTAATTTTGTCAACAAAGGAAATTAATGGTGATTATGTCTTGAAAGTCAATGATGAAATTCTAGACAAATCAAATATAGCTCCTGTCAAAAATAGTAAAACTCTATTTACATACAATAAGACAATCTACTACAAAAAGGGAGCTATTGCTTTTCTGTTCTCTTCAAGAGATTTACTGGAATCTCTTGTTGCAGAATCGCAAATATTGTTTGAAGTAAAATGTATTGAAAAGTACAAGTCTGAATTTATCGTAAAGACGAGCAATGCGTTGCCTATATCCACAGGAAAAATAGCAAATGCCATATCTTTTCAACTTCAAGAATATGTTGCACAAGACTGTATTTATGACAGATTAAAGGGGATGATTGTTGCCTTTACTCGTGCAATGGCGTTTGCAAAAAATCCCCAAGAACAAAAACTAATGTGTATATTGCGTGATTTGAAAAATTCATTTGCTGGATTAAATACACAAGTTATGGTTTCTGAAATCGCTGTTTCAAATGAGAGTAAATATATTTCTCTAATCCAAACAGCTAAAGGGATATATAATGGTACTGTTAAGACAAGGACAAACTTGTTTGATATTCTTATGCAACATTTCTCTGAAATTGTCAAATTGGCAAAGGCTCGTGCTGAAGAAATATCTCAGAATAAACAAGCAAATAGTACAGACAAAAGAGATTTCTTAATAACACAAAAGGATGCGCTAGAAAGCAAACTTTACAGCATGGAATGTCACGATGGTATTTCTGATTGGATAGAAGAACTTAATTCTATAAAAAAGAAAGAACGTGATAATGGTATCAAAAATGGGAAAAAACGTGAATATTTCAAAAAGGGAACTTGGGAATATGAGCGTAAGAAGTATCTCAAACAAGAAATCAAAAAATACGAAGATGAAAATTACGAATTTAAGTCCATAAAGCAGCAGATCGCAGATATAAAACAACAGATAACGAACATAGAATCTGGTTCATCTATGTATGATACGACTTTAGGAGCTTTGTTTGTCCGTGTTAGTGATATTATGAATGATCTTATCGGCAAAGCAAAAGTATCTGGTGAGGCAAACGGAAACATTGATTACTCTTGTTTCTCGCTAAAGAACTTAACTATAAGCATTGAAGTACTGAATTCTGACGAAGAAAAAGTATTTCTTGATGTCATAATGAATGAAGCTCTTATGTGCAAACAAAGAGGCTTGTCTGACGAAGTTGTATTGAACCTTATTGTTGAATCAGCCAACAAATATAAGTGCTTAGAATGCTCTAACACAGAAAAAGGTAAGCAAATACTTAGCACTCTTCGGGAATTTTGGTCATACAAGCACAACCAATGCTCATCATTTAGCATTCCCGCCAACTTGGTTGTATTGAAATCCTTGATGGCTTTCTTTATCAAACCTTTTGGTTTTGACCAAATTGACCGATATGCCCAAAATAGAGGCATTGATAGTAAAGAGTATGGATATATGCTCCGAGGGGCATTAATCGGTTATACAGCCTTTCCAAAGACTTTTACTGATGCACTTTATACCAACACGGATATATACATTCCTATGGATGAATATTTAACAGCAATACACAAGCAAGTCGAAACGCAACACCCCTGCGATTGACTTGTACACAACAAAAGGGGTTAAAAGAAATATTTATGGGAGTTTTAAAACTGTCTGTTATAGAAGAGCAGAACAAACAACTCAAAAATAGATTAAGAGTTGTTGGACAAAAAGGACATATTGTTCGCATTAGCAACTGTTATTGTCCTTGTGAGTGTTTCATCAGAGAAGGCGAAGTTACAATGTGTGACGATGTTGCCTCTGCTGGAAGTTGGAACATTGATTAAAGAATCACTAATTAAGGGAGAGCCATTGTTTAACACTTTGGCTTTCCTTATTTTATGCATATGGAAGCTATAGTATTTCAAACTCAAAACGAAAATTATTATTTGTATAGTCCTTTGAAAAAGGCAATATTGCCATTATCAAAGAATATGTACGATATAATTTCAAACGACAGAAATGAAGGAGACGAAACCTTTCGTCAGTTAAAGCAATATGGATATCTTGACAAATATACTTCATCATTTGATAGTTATATAACAGGGAATACTATACAAGGAGTATTGGTAAAACTATCACAAATCATATTTGAGACAACAACACTCTGTAATCTTAGATGCGAATATTGTTGCTATAGCGAAGGATATGATACATTTGATAGCCGAAGAGGTATGTTGGGGAATCTGAAATTTGAAACAGCCAAAGGCATAATTGATTATTTGGCAATTCTTTTTCAGAAAGAACCTCTATCAAATGCACCTAAAGAACCTTTTGCCATTAGTTTCTATGGAGGTGAGCCATTGATGAATTTCGCTGTAGTGCGCCAAATTGTAGAATATGCAGAACGTATAGAATTTCGCAACCGTTCATTGTTTTTTACAATGACAACAAATGCAATGCTTCTATCAAAATATGCAGATTTTTTGTCACGTCACAAATTCAAAATGCTAATTAGTCTTGATGGCAACACGGAAAACGACTCTTATAGAATAACTCCTAATGGGAATCCTTCGTTTGACATCGTAATGAAGAACTTGAAGTGTGTTGAGAATTTATATTCAGAATGGTTCGCAACATTTCGCTATAATGCGGTTTTCACAAATAAAAGTGATGTAAGGGAAATTGTTGATTGGTTTAAGATGCAATTTAACACAACGCCGAATTTTAGCCCACTTCATGTTCCTACCGAGGATGCAAAAGATGGAAACAGAATTCTATCTATGCTTAAAACATTTGAAATTCCAGAGGATATAGAGTTGGTTCCAAGTTTAATCACTCAAAATCCACTCTTTAATCGAATTTTGGTTTTTACTACAAGGTTGTTGAATAATTCAGTTAGCAAAGAGAGTGAGCTACTCGTAGATGAAAGTATTGAGAATAGTACCTTGCCAACTGGTACATGTATTCCATTTTCAAAACGACTTTTCGTAAGCTATAATGGGAAAATACATCCATGTGAAAAAGTCAATAGGGATTCACCGTTAGGATATATTGACAATAGTGGCTGTGTTCATATTGATTGCAATGAGGTAGCAAATGGATTTATGAAAAGAATCGCAGAAGTTTCATCTTTATGCAAGAAATGCTACATGCAATTTTGTTGCACTAAATGTTCTTTTTGTTACAGCAATGGTAAATGTGAAGAGTTTACTTCAAAAAGTAAATTCGCAAAACTATTGTCAGATACTGTATCATACATAGAATCCCATCCTGACATAATAGAAGTGCTTGAAGAAAACATTATAATAAAATGAACAGACTGTACATAATTTTTCCACATTGCTATATCAAGGCAACATCAAAAGAATTGCTCATATATGATACAATAAAGTTTAGTAGCATATATATGAGGAATATAGCCGTTCCATATAAAGCCGTCAATACATTAAACCAGTTCGGTTATATAGATGATTGCGATGACAACAAGTCTATTTTGCAAAAAATCGCCTACAAGGGATTCGGATATTTCATACAACCAAACAAGTCAATGCCTTATTTCCCAAAACGAGGATTACAAATAATGACCTCCTTAAATAAAGAAAACAAAGCTTTAGGGCACAACTTGGCATCATATACAAATATGATGTTGAAATCTATCACTTTTTTACTTAATAATACATTGTCTATAAATCTCAATTCATTTGCTTACAAGCAATTAGAGTATCCAAATGTTAATCATACAGAGATTGACATAGACACAATATTACTGCAACTTATTTCTTTTGACCTGGAAAGAATTGTCTTGTCTGGAGAAATTTCATGCGATAAGTTGGAAAGAATTTTAAATCTTGCCCAAACAAGAAACATACTTGTTGTTTTTAGAGTCCATTACTTGGCTTATCCTATTCAACATATACAAGATATGTTACGCAAGTATAGAACAATAATGGTAGAATTGCTTATCGATTCAGCTACCCCCTTAGATATTATAAACCTAAGAGAAGAAAGGTTAATCCTAAAATATATTGTAACAAATAATTCTGATTTAGACAAGCTTACGGGTGCAAAAGAAAATATAGTATTATGTCCTATATTCTTGGATGAAAAGAATATTACCCTACAGCCACAAATGGTTATAACCAAAGACGAGGTTCTTAAAATCAATCAAAATCTAAAAGACTGTTATTTGAAAGATTACATAAATACATCATACTTTGGCAATATAACAATCAATTATGATGGTATGGTCTACTGTGTAAATCAGCAAATTGAGTCTTTACAAAATCGAGACCTTGCTTGTATTATTAATAAATGGGTTGGTTCACAAGACTGCTATTGGTATTTCACAAGAAATAAGAAATTGGAATGTAAGGATTGTGCACTTCAGGTTCTATGCCCTTCCATTTCAATTTATGAGCAACTAAAAATATACAAATGTCCTTGTAGGGTTTAGACTTCACTTTGTTATACATGAAGTCTTGTTTTAGCAAAAAACGAGGCTTCATGTATTGTTTAGTCCAAATTCTCCGACGTAATATCTATCGTGTTTTAGGTATATAACTTATCTATACAAACAGAATCCTTTATCTTGATTGAGATTTCTTTTTTTCTTTATAGAATATACCCAATCCCACCTTTTGTGTTCCGTCCCAATTCGTAAGTTGGTCGGCACAGCCATTGGAGCCACCTAGCGAAACGTATGTGTCTGCGCTACATGACATGTGGTCAACGAAAGCGAGAAAGTTGTCAATAGCGTTGTCTGTGAATTGAACTTCATTCGTGGCGAAGAGTTTTGTCCAACTGGTGACACATTCTTGTTTGAAGTCTGTAAAACCTTTCCACGACATACCAGATAAGAACCTTTTTGCTGCCGATTCTATACTGGCTTTAGAGTCCAATCCAAAATTATGCTTTACAGCAGATGCCATAATGCCATAGTATATGAAAGCCGATTCTTTCTCGTTGAAGTTGACTCTATCTGTTTTTGCAAAGAATGATAAAGCTTCATGTCCCTCATGGATGAACTTGTCAAGCACTCCTATGTATCTATTTTGCCGAGCCATGCTTTCACGTTTGGCTTCGGCTTCTTGCCGAGCCTTTTCTTTTGCATCTTCCTCTTTTCGTGCTTCCACCCGTCTCCATGCATCAGTCATTTCTGGCTCCTGCCAAATGGCATTCCAACGAGCCTTCAAATCATTGTACATTTCCAAAAGTGTAGTATTATAACTTTTGGCACTGGCGAGTTCTTCCTTCGCACAGACAAGTTGAGTAGTCACTCGCTCCACAGCCTTCTCGTCAAGTTGAGAGATGTGTTGTTTGACTTTGTTGTTTTCTGCCTTTAGCGCATCATTCTCGGCACGAAGCGACTTGTTCTCCTCTATCTGCTTATTGAGATTCTGCATATAGTAAGTGTATGTCTTGTTGACAGACTTGCGTACATCTTCATTCTGCTTGTCACGTTCTGCATTAATGGCTGCTACAAGAGCCTTGATTGCAGCGTAGATATTAGCCACACGCTCCTCACGCCACGCCTTTTGTCCGATAATAGTAGGAATCGGGATGGCAAGTTCTTTCTTTACGGCATTCATCGCTTCTTGAACTGGAGCCTTGATGTTGAGTAAAGGAATGGTCAGCTCCTTCTTGTCGATTGTGGCAAGCACTGCATATTTCTCCACTTTGTCAAGAGCGACTTTCGCCTGACGTTCCGCTTCAAGTACCACCTTGTTCTTATGCTTGCGTCCTCGCTTCTCTTCCTCTGAAAGTTCATCATAGGAGAAGCCTCTTGCCAAGCCATACTTATGCCCTATCTTGTTGTAATAGTCAGTATGCAGTTGGGAAAGGTATTGTGATTTGTCCTTTGCTCGCTCTCCCCACACTTTGGCATAAGAGACCCTTTCAACAACACCCTTTGCCGCTTCCGATTTTGTGTAGTTGTCACGTTCTTCTTTTGGAAGTGCTCTCCATTCCTTGGTAGAGAGAACCTTTTCTGGATTATCCTTGTGAATGTACTTGCTTCCGATGCGCCCACGTTTCCTTACTTGTTCAACAGGCACGGTCTGCACATGGGCATGGATGCTTGTCTCGTCACAATGCACATCAAAGCCGATGACATTCTCTTCTCCCCATTTCTCACATGCAAAGCGGTAGGTGTCCAATGCCCAGTCATAGATGCCTTTTTGCAATACAACCTTGCTGTGGTCAGCATTTGGATCTGACGTGTTGAGTTTCTGTTCACCAAAGGCAAGCCTGTTAAGCACATCATGGTCACCACTGAAGATTATGCCGACAGTGCAGTTCGGACTGTTCCTTGAAACTTGGTCGGGACGCTTGGCATCCATATACGGCTTGAAGCCAAGTTCATCAAGTCTGTGCTGCAAGCGTTCATGCAACGGCACCGACTGGGAACCAAGAGGCACTATCTTTCCACCCTTGACTATCTCAAAGTTGAGTCTCTTGCGTGAGTAGTTATAATGGTTGTTCTTGTCTATGTCCGCGTTTTTGAGTTGGTAACGCTTCTCGTCCCAACCTCTGCGCTCCGCCTCGTTGCCCACTTGGGACGAGAACGATTTCTTGTCTGTGCCTACATGGATGGCGGCACGTGGTATGTTTCTTTCCATAAGAATCTTGTTTGAGTTTGTAACATTGTTATAGTATGATTGGAGACAGGTCTCGGGCGGAGCCTGAGCATAATAGAAGGACTTTTTAAGTGAACAGCGTCAGCAAGTGAATCTAAAAGTCCCTATTATGTTTAGGACTTTTGTGAAAGTCCGTTATGCAAGCGTGCCCGCAGATCCTTACCCACTCTGCTATGACTCTTCCACCAGCACCAACCCAAGACTGTCTATCAGATGTTGGAGTGGCGGATGTTGCTTTATCAGCCTTTGTAGCGCCATTTGCGGTGTTTCCGTCATCAGAAGGAAGTCGGCAATGTCAAGACCTTTGGTCTTTTGTTCATCGGTGGCATTGTCTTCCAAGATGTTGCTTATGACAACCCTTTTGCAAACAGATTGCAGCAATGGAATTTTTGATTTCCATTTGTCCGTTGCTCCAAGGTCAGGGAACAGAATGATGTCCCGACCTCCCAATACCTTGACAGCGATTTGGTTGAGACAGCCATGCATACCTCCAGTTGCCAGCCAGATGAAATTGGGGATGAAATGTGATGCGATTATGGCAGTTTTTTCGCTCTCGACAATAGCGACCGACATTGTGGGATGCTGTGCCAGCAAATGCTCACCAAAGAAACATTGGCACAAGTTGAAATCTGGAAGATGAAGAAAAGCATGCGCCCATCCAACATAAGAACGTGGCTCTTTCACACGATGTCCGTCTTTGGGATTATATAGCATGACCTTGCCAGTCCTCACCTTATCATCCTTGTCAACTTGCCAATAAATGGTTGAGCCTCCCCACTTATAGGATGTTCCGACATGATACATCTTCATCAGCCTTTCTGTCTCTTGTTCACCAAAGACCTTGGAAAGGTACTGGTATAACGGATTGATTCCGTAATGAGACAAGGAACGCTCCATAATAGCGTTGGCGATATAGGACATAGGCTTTTCTACGACTTTCGGTTGGATATTCCTTCTTGTCGGATATGGCAATTTGTCCTTAGACAGAAAGTCTGGATGCTCACGGAAATAGTCTTTAGGAGTATAGTGATACCCACAACTATGCTCATGGTCGCATTTGCCTACATTGCCAGGGAAGGATACTTCCCCCTCATCATCTATGTATCTTGTGAAACAACGCTTGCGCTCACAATTCGGGCATGTGTAACGATTACCCAATCTGTATTTCTCCAAGTGAAATCTATACTCGTTCATCATCGTAACTGAAATGAATTATTGGTGAATTTCAGCTTTCAGTTCTTTCATGTTTTCAGTTACGCACTTGTCAACTGAAAAACTGAAACAAATGAATACTGAAAACAGGTTGGTTTATGTTTCAGTTGCCTGTCCTGTTTCGAACTTTACTTTTTCGTAAAATCCTTTCTTTGCCTTTGTGATTAGTCCAGACTTCATAAGCTCCTTTATATAGTTCATCACAGTACGGTCTGTAACACGCAGATTCTCCATTCCTGTTTTAATGGCAGTTTTTGTGTCAAAACTGTCTTCCAACAGATACAACAACTCCTTGGACATAGAATCACAGGTGTCTTCAGCAACAAAGGCTCGGCAGCGTTGATAACAATTCTCACAATATTCATTGAGCTGTAATGCTCCTTTTATGGAATCCACATCAATACTTTGCAGATGGCTCTCGCCACAGGCGTATCTTAGAGCTTGGAGCAATAAGGCAATGCGTGCGACGTGGGTATTGTGCTTCATCACCCTCGTTTCAACATCTTCATCGTCCTCTATGGCATTGATGGCATCCACATTTCTGTTCCACCAACCAAAGAAAAGGGAATGTGCGTCCTTGTCCATATAAATGATATTTGGACAACATTCATTTGTGTCATTACACCTTGCATAGTCAAGTCCAAAGATTTTCCCGATGATGTCAGCCCATTTTCTTGAAGCCTCGCTCTGGCGCACATGGCTGTCTTCCTCATCCAGCCAGTGTGGAACTTTCTTGGATTTGGGATATACGACCAGAATACGGTCAAGAAAACCTGTATCCATGAATTTGGAAGCCATCAGTTCCTTCATTCGTTTGGTCTGTGTTGTACCGATGATGTTGACACATGGCTCTTCTACACGTTGTGGGCGGTCATTCTTGACACGTGTGTTCTCCAAGTGGCATCCGCTCCAGATGGAAAGTAGGCGTTCAAGCATGGGATTTTTCCCATACCTGTCTGTATTGGCAAGCAGTCCGAGAATTTCATCATAGTTGATGGCTATGCCACGCAAGTTGTTGTAATGCTCCAATACCAGAGCCTCCAATGTAAAGTCATCCAATGTGACCCTTTTCAGAATAGGCTTCTTCATTTCCTTGCTTCCGCTTTCCTTTGTTGCACATGCTGCCTCATATAGGTCAAGTTCATAGCAAAACTTGTCAAACAGCTTTCGTTCATACTCCCGAATTGGCTTGTATGCAAGCTGTAATGGTGGAGTTTTGCCCATGCCAGGTCTGCCAACCAATATGATATAAAGGGCGGCATTCGTGTCCCAATCCTGCTTAACGTGAATACGATAGGTATTGCCAAGAGCCGCTGATGCTGCCGACAGCATGGACATGGCGACATAATCCACCTTGAAATTGCCGTGCACCACCATGTCTATGATGATGGACTGCATTTTTTGTGGAAATACCTCAAGAGGGAAGCCTGAGTCCGCTAAAGACTCGGCTTCCATGTTGATTTTGTTACAGAGTTCAAGCGCATCCATGATATTACCAGTTTAAGGGTTTCGGCTTGCGCTTGTTTCCTGCAAGAATGGCTGCGTTCTCCTCATCTGCTGTGAGAGGTACCGGATTCTTGCGGTTAGTCTCCAGCCACTTGTCAAGTTCATCCTGATAGAGGCAATAACGTTTGCCTGGCTTGGTGGCGGGAATGCTGCCGTTGCCAAGTTTCATGTAGAGAGTTGCCATCGGCATTTTCAGGTATGCCGATGCCTCCTCCACACTCATAGGTATGTGCGTGTTCGCCTTGTGTGGCTTGTTCTGTGATTGCAGACTGACGATCATCTGCTTCATGCCCACCACTTCATCCCGAAGCTGGGCAACGACCATTGGAAGGTCGTTGAAAGTTAATTCCTTATTCATTCTGATACTTTGTTAATAACTGGTGCAAAGGAACAGAATGATGCTTCCGTTACTGAGATTCGTGACAGTCATTTGTCATTCACGAAGGAATAACTCTAACAATGGGGATTATTCAGGATTTTCCTCCGTCACATCATGGAAATCATATCCACCATTGGCAGGATCGTCAATAGGGATTATATCATTGGAACATGGTGCTTTCAGGTTCTTCAATGTGCTGTAGTCCAAGCCTTCAAACGGTTTTGGGAACAAAGCCTTGATAAAGGATATTCGCATTGCCATTGTGTAATCACGCTTACCCAAACGTTCTGCGATATTCCAGACAAAGTGTCTGAGTGGGATATTCTCAACCGTCTCCTTGAAACGGTTTATTGCTGTCGGGGTATAGTTGGTGTCATTGCTCCATTCTTTGACAGCTTCAATTACCTTGTACAAATCTTCCTCATACAGAAACCTTGACATGGTACGATGCACATAGTCAAGTACGGCTCTCGTTCGTTTTTCCTTTATCTCCTGTGCTTCTTTTTCTTGTGCCTCTACACGCTTGGCATAGTCTTCATGACTGTATTGTGCTGACTCTGTTTGTGGTAATGTTTGCATTGGCTGTTCTTGTTCTGTTGCTGGCTCTGCTTCTACAACGTTTTTCTTTGTCTTGCTGTTGCTACCAATGGTCATCAGTTCATAGGGATAATTAACCATGGAAATGAATATCGCCCAAAGCAGGATATTGCTCCCAACAAAGATGATTGACTCGACAAACAGACTTTGGTGAAAGTCATTGCCTACATACATAGCCACGACAAGAGAGATGGCGAGAATTGCAGTACCAACAAAAGCGTAGATGGTACAATCTGAAGTTGTCTTGTTTTCTGTCATTATCGTATTCGTTTTATTGTTATTCGTTCAAAAACTTCCACAAAGTTAGACGCAGAAGCCTGTAAAAACCGCATTTACGTTCTCTATCACTCTTTCTTTTACGCTTTATTAGCGTTCTAATATGTTATCAGACTCTGAATCATACTTTAAACTGCTCGTTAGTGCCAGTTGCTGCTTATAACTGGCTACAAAGGTAAGGGCAAAGAAAAGGGATATTTGCAGTTCATCTTCAATATCTATAGATATTAGGATGTATTTGTCGAATTGGTTCTATCCACGACCACAAATAGAACCAATAAAACGAGAAAAGGACTATTGGAACACTATCATTCCAACAGTCCTTTTCTGCGTGTTATTGTCAAATGGTTACTTCTTCAAGGTGATACAGCCAACCGAAGCACGCTTTTGTGCATCGGAAATCTTGGCATACACTTCTGTCGTTGCCACATTCTTGTGACCGAGATAACGCTGCACTACGGCAATACTTGTCCCTGCGTCCAACTGGAGACAGGCAAAGCTGTGGCGTGAGCAATGATAGGAGATATGCTTGGTAATCCCTGCATCTTTCAGCCAATTTTTCAGCGGTGCCTGTGTCATGGAGTCTTTAAAATCAGGGAACACCTTGCCTCGTTTATCCGGTGAATAGCCTATCAGTTCCAAGGCTTCCTCACTGATTGGGTTATGCACGATGTCCTTTGTCTTCTGCATTCGTGTGGTGACATACATCACACCATCGCTGCCGTATGGCTGTATTTCCTCCCAAGTGAGCTTCTTGATGTCGCTCTTTCGCAATGCCGTTAGGCAAGAGAACAGGAAGGCTCGCTTCAATGCAGGGGCGGAGCATGGCGTGGATGCCAAGCGGATAACCTCGTCTTGTGAAAGATGCTCCTTGTCAGTCGGGATTGTCTCGATACGTTCCAAGAAACCGTTCGGGTTCTCCTTTATCTTGCGGTCACGATAGGCTGTGTGGATTGAAGCACGGAAAGTTGACCAGTAGTTGGCTGCTGAGTTGATATGTAGCTTTCTGTTCTTATGCAGTCCCTGTGGTGCTGTCAGCAGATACTCACGAAATCTGTTGCACAAGTCCACGTTTATCTCACCGAAGGTACACTTGCCTTGCGTGAAGGTACGAAAGTGCATATAGACGTGTTGCCACTTGGAGTTCTTCTTGTCTGCCAGTCTCTTGAAGTAGGCGAGGAAATCTCCTTTCATCTTCTCCTTGTCGAAGAAATCATAACGCTCGTTGACGATAGCCTCGAAGCGACGGCAACGTATCGCCTCGGCTCTTGCCGTAAGATTGAGGTTGTACTTATGTTCCATCTGGTTCTTCGGCTTGGCATAGATGTAGATGCCAAGCGACTCATGGCGGATGACTTTCATCGTGCTCTCATCACGATAGCCAGGATAATAGTCAAGATAATAGGACAGCATGTGTCCGTCCTTGATTTTGCGTGTACGCAATGATACGGTCTTGCAAATGTTGCTCATAACTGATATGTATTATTGATGATTATTCGTGGTGAAGTGTCTCTTCACAGCTGCAAAATAACGGAATGAAATCTCCGTGACTCCAATTATTCATAGTAACTGATGGATAATGATGAAATCATTTGAAATCACAGTCCTTTTGCTGACCTTTCTGCCATTGCACGTTCCACATCCGTCTTCAAAAGCAGGTTTTTTACGCCCACTTTTACCTTGCTGATATGGTGAACTTTCACTATATGGCAGATATTGGCACTTGTCAGACCATACAACTGCTGCACTTGTTCTGTGGTATAATAGTTGTCATCGTTCATGAGGTCAGTCCTGCGAAGTTCTTCAAGATGTTCCTTGGAATAATAGGTGCGACCATACTCACGTTTGGTCGGTATCTTATGGCGGTAGGTGTATGCCCTGAGTGCTGACTTGCTCATGCTAAAGGCTTCCTCTACATCATCAGCGGTCACCCATTCCGTGATGCTGTTGATGTCAACGGCAGTACCGAAGAACTCATCAATATGTCGTTTGCTGTAATAGTTCTTGCCAGCGATACGGCATATCGGTATCTGGTTGCGCTTTGCGGATGTATAGAGCCAAGACTTCTTGACCTTATAAATGGACATCACTTCCTCGCCCGAATAATAGTCAAGCACCTCATTCTCCTCTTTCCCTTTTATTGGTTCCTGGTTTTGTGTTGGTTTTTCTGCTTTTGCCTTTTGACAGTGCTTGCTCTTGCTGGCAGGAATCACACGCTTGTAGGGATTACCCTCAAACATCTTCTCTATATCAGTCTTTCTTACGAATGCCATTCTGCTGCTCAATCTTGATGCCTTCAACTTGCCGTTAGCCACAAGTTTGTAGATATACTGTCGGGTGCATCCCATCAGAATGGCAGCTTTGGAGAAGGTAAGATACTCCTGATGTTGCAGATCCATGATTGGCTCAAAACCGTTAATCAAGTCCTGCTGTCTTTTCTTCCTAAGACGTTTTGCCTCTGCCTGACATTCCTCTGAACAGTATTTCTGCATACCGCTTCTTGGCACGAATGTCTTGCCACAAAATTCACATTTTCTTGTCGGTCTCATACTCTTTGATATTGCATTGTTCAAATTCATTTGAGTATTCCACCGATGGAGTAAACGGAAGTGAACCATTGACAACCTTTGTCAACCCAGTCCACAATATAACGCTTTTTACTTATCAGCTTCAAATCTGTCCTCCATCGTAACCACTCGTAAACCCTTGTCAACTACGTTCACGATATGACAAAATAAAAGCTCCGCAAATTCTCCACGGTAGAAATACGCTGCAAAAATATGTGGAAAATCGGGAACTGCCAAAAAGCACTCAGAAAGTGTTAAAAATCAAAGAGTATTGAAAATCAAGGCTTTATGGTTAGTTAATCATAGTAAGTTATGGTTAGTTATAAGGCTCTAAATACAAAGGTAAAAGACATAAAGTTAAAATTAGTTACTCGCTATGGGCATTTAAATACGGAATTAGACTCTGTAAATGAAATATTAATTGATGAAACAAAACATTGGTTGAATGATTACCCGGACTCATTAAAACAGTACCAGTCTGCACTTGACAAATTTAAGGGGAATATTTTTGAAAGAAACCTGCTTGATGATTTACGCTTATCATTGGAATTACTAATGAAAGGTATTTTAGAAAATGAAAAGTCTTTGGAGAATCAACTTTCAGATTTAGGAAAATTTATACAAGACAGGGGTGGGTCTAAAGAATTGGGGAATATGTTTCAAAAGTTGATAGAGTATTTTTCAAAATACCAAAATTCTTATGTAAAGCATAACGATAATGTAATTGAAGAGGAAATTGAATTTGTTTTTGAAATCACATCATCATTTATGAAACATTTTATTCGTATCAATAAATTGTGAGGATATGCTGTAAAAGAACAATTTATAGAACTAATAATTTTTACAAACCTAAAAAGCCTTGTTGAACTTTGGTATCTTTGTTATGTAAAGCTTACATAACAAAGATACGTGTTTTTTAATTCTTTGCTAATTTGTGGGATATTAAATTAAAGAATGAAAGTTATATAAAGGGTCTTTTGTTGCTTTTAAGCTGCTTTCATTCATTGGCAGTATCTGTTTCCTGCTAACAAATTTTCCAGCGTATCTCTTTGGCTTTCTTCTGCTCCTTCTTTTTCTTTTCCTGCTCCGCCATGATTTGCTTCAGGGACTTGACCGTTTCGGGTGCTTCCCGCTTGAAGCGTTTGTAGTAAATCTCTTCGATGAACTGCGGTAACGGTACTTTCCATGTTTCCTGCGTGTGGTTGTCAATCTTTCCCAACTTATTGGGATTTAAGCCGAGTTCACTTGCCATTTGTACATATTTGTCTGAAAGACAGTGCTTCTTCTGCGCCACCATCCACTTCTCTAATATCGCTTTCTTTACTTCCATGAAGTTCTATATATTATTGTCCTGCAGATCGTTGTCAGCGCTAAGATAGGGATTTGCCGTTAAAATAACAACATAAAAAAACAACCCTCTGAAAATTCAGAGGGTTTAACGAGGGCTTTTTGCTACTTTTGAGCCGCCTGCTCACTGTCAAAAGTAGTGCCGGGCGGTTTTCACCGCCCGTCCTGTCATAACCTTGTGTACAGTCCTGTAACCGAAGTGAACATTTCTTCCAGCATATCGCAATAGACACCTTCCAGCAGCGCAATATCCTTTTTTGATACTTCAAATGTCTTTTTGCTGAATGTCTGACGGAAGAACTTCATTGTATAAGTGTCCGTTTCTCTATCCAAAATGATTTCAAGCCGATTGGCGGAAGTCTTGTTCCTTGCAAGGTTCATCCTTAACCCGTTTCCCAAATCTATAAAATCCTTGCTTCCCGTCATGGCAATAAACTTACCGCTGCCAAGCTGTTCTAAAATAGTCTTTGCTACCATTATTTGCTCTCCTTGTTTTTTAGCCATTCATCCCTGCGCTGCCTGCATATTTCCAATGTAGGGGCGACTGTTGAGAATAACTCACCGTCTTCTTCATGGCGGTAGTCGTATTGGCAATACCTGCTTTTCCTGCGCAATCGGGGCATTAGGTTGAAATACACATAGTTCTCTTGTCCTGCCATGCAGGTGGATACTCCGTTGTTGCTTAATGATTTCATGTCTTTTACTGATTAAAATTTGTACCAACTATCGTGATAATTATCTCCTATAAGAGTGAACACGCCAATTAATTCACTCTCTGATGCGAATTTCTTGGCTTCCCAAATACTTGGGAATACGTCTATCTTCCGAAAACCTATGAATAATGTGTACATGGCTTATTTCTCCCTCCATATCGTTATCGGTGTATATCGTTGCAGCCACACTATAATGGATGGCATATTGTATTTGGAAGTGATTACTGCCGAATTATCGCCAATCTGTATGAAGCGTGTGTTGTCGTAAGACTCTATCCATTCTTTGAGGGTGGATACTTCCCATCTTTGGCGTGTAGTATCGAATATGCCGTTCAGTTTTTCGATGCTTTCATCGAATGTTACTATTATCGTTTCGTATGTTGTTTCCATATTCTATAATATAAATGTGTTATGCTGCCATCCGTTTACGGATAAGGCGTTTGTTCTTGTTTACAAGTTCAATAATACGGTCGTGGTATTCGGTATTCTTGTTGCAAACGCCACGACTTTGCAGGACTTTCAGCGTTTTGAGCGACACTTCTATCGTTTCTACCCGTTTGCCGTTAATGGTTGCCGATAAGATAAGGGAGTTCGGCTTGAGGTAGTATTCGTTGGAATACACGCAATGGTGCATGGCTGTTCCCTCTTCCAAAAAATCCAATACGCTTTCCAATACCCGTACTTGGATTGTACCGTCCGTAAAGGCGATACCGAAGAATTTGCCTTTGAGTTCTTGGAAACGCTGTTCATTTTCCAATGCTTTGTGTTTCTGCTTCTCAATCCGTTCACGCTCCATACGTTCTGTTTTCTTTCGTACAAGGCGGTCATGCTCAGCTTTCAAATCGGCAGGGCAAATGTATTTCGGGCTGTTCGTGTCCTTTCCGAAATAGCGGAGCAGGTCGATGTAGTCGCACCATATACCTGCATCACCTACCATATAGCCGTTGCGGGTTGCGATGCGGATGGCATTCCAATAGGTGGAGATACTTTTAGACGAATGGTGTATGAAATAACTTAGCAGACTGTATTGTCCCGTTTTTATCAGCGTTTCCGCTTGGTTGTTCTTCAACAGTTCACAGAATAGCTCAAACGGTTGGAGATTATGAAACTCCCCTTTAAAGCCGTTACGCTTGAGTTCGGGGATTACTCTTATTCTCGGATAAGTGCAGGCAGGAGTTATGTCATATACCCTGTGGTTTCTGCGGATTTCCATTGAACTGCCTTCCTGCCACAAGTCATAGTAAATGAAAGCTATACCTCTCAATCGGGCGATGGTTTCAAATTTACCGTTGGGGGCAATCCAGCGTTGCGCCACTTCGCAAATGGTGTATTCGGCAGGTTGCCCGACCTTGTAATAAGACTTTGCAAAAAAGAACCGTATCACTTGATAGCCTTTGCAGGTGGTAATAATGGAGAAGTATTCATTTTCTCTGAATACTCGCTTTCGGGTGGTATGGACTTTCAGTTTCATTCCGCAATGTGGGCAGGTGCAACCGCAAAGCGTGTCTGTCAATGCTCCGTCTCCCTGCCATTGGTGTCCGCACTCGGTGCAGGTAACAATGCCTTTGGCAGACCTGCGCCCGACGTGTTCAAAGCAATGGCGGAAAGCATACTTTGTCTGTATCTCGGTGATTTTTGGTAATCGCTTGCTCAATGCAAAAACCTCTTTTTGTATCTTCGTTTTCGGTTTCATAATCTTAGAATAAAAGTGTCATTTGTCCGTTATTACTGTTCTTGTTCTCTTTCTTAGGGGCAGGCTTGCGCTGTGTCATTCGGCTATATGCTTCGCTTTCGGCTCGCTTGATGGCTTCCTTACGTGCTTCCGCTTTTTCTTCTTCGGTGAGTTCTACATGGTGATTGACTACCACTTTACAGTCGATGGGCTTGCCTACTTCAATGTCGGTTTCATCGTAGTAGTGTACGGCTTGCCCGAATATTTCATCATCAGAGAAACCGTTGCAACCGCTTTTCTGAACATAGTTCAAAATATAGGTTATACAATCTTCTATGTTTTTCAATGGGTTACGATATGAACGGGCGAATAATTCGTCATACTCGGCACGCTGTTCTAAATAACTCTGTATTTCTGTTTGGAAATGAGTTGATACTTTCATGTTGCTATGTATTTCGGGCAGGCGGAAACCTGCCTTATGGTTACTATTGGTTGATAATTGGTTCTAATACGGGATAAGGCTGGGTAACACTGACTGTCATGTTATCATTCTTGGCAAAGTTTTCTATCCGTTCCATTGCCGCATCGCTTAACGGTTCATAGTACCGTATTTTGCGGTTATATGAGATATGCGCCACTTTCATATAATCCTCGTACTTTCTTCTCTGTTTGTCGAATACTGTTACTCCGTTACCTAAATGGCAAAACATTAAATCTTCTTTCATGGTGCTGTGATTATTTGATTTCTATTATTTTGTTAATTGTACCGTAAAACGCATTGCGAAGGCTTGTTTTATCGGGGGCATAATACTCACTCCATTGCCCGTACTGATTGACAAGGTATTTGCGGAGAACATCTGCAAAATCAAAGCGATACCCCATTAGAGGAATGGCGGTACGGAAATAGGAATTGTTCTTTATATTTTCTGCAAGCCAATTTTTCTCGGTTCTATCCATTTTCCCATTTCCATTAAGTTTTTCACGAAGCATATATGCTCGGCTGTTCTTCAATGTGTCAAGAGGGCTTACGTCCCAACTGACGAATTTTACTGCAATAGGTAATATTTCCATGTCTGTATGCTTTAAGAGATGAGTAACCAAAATATTCCACCGATGATTAAGGCATAAACAAGGCAGTAAATGACTATCGCCAACGCTATGGTAAAGACCAAACGGATTATGAACTTGCCTGCCATTATTCCTACTAACCACCACCAAAAGCTACCGCCCAAAATGGCTGAACCTGCTACGGCAACGAGTGCCAATACTGCTATTTTATATCTTGTTTTCATTGCTGTTGTTTTTATTTGTCAATATATGCGGTAATGGTGAGGTGGCTGTTAGGCTGTTCTATTACTTTGTTTTCTTGTTTCGTTCTCATAACCTTGACTTTTTTTTATATGCGTATAAAGGAGCCGGAGTATGTTGAGTATGTTCTGGTACAATAAAAGGTGTAGGGTTTAGGACAAACAAGGTTTCTGAGAAAAATACTCTCTGGACGCAGTACAGCAGGAAGATTTTTATCAGAACCGCTTGCGGCTCGACCTTGTTTGTCTGTGAAGAACCCGGAAATACCTTTGTACCTGAATATTCTCAATATGCTCTTTTGACTCCTTTTTATTAAATGTTTTATTAAAAGAGGAAAGGTTGAATTAGAGAGCGAAATGAGAAACAATCAATAGTTGAATTCACTATTATACTTCCCATAGTAGTTGCCTACTATGGTATTCGCACTCTTTCAAATCATTGATTCATATATCTTTTGCAGAGAAATAGAGAATAGAAACCGATATATTATTTTCTTTTCCTATCTTTGCGAAGCGGTGCAGATAGCATCGTGATATTTGTTCGTTTACTGCGTCCGGAAATCGCCAATTTCAAAAAGCAAGAGTAAATGGACTGGATAGGTTATATCTTGACGTAACCTGCCGGTTCACCTTGCTTTAGGCGTTTGGCGATGCCTCGGATGCGTGACCGACAGTGTTACGTCATTTTAATATTATAACCTATGGAACTACAAGCAACAGCCTTACAAGGCATCGTGAAATCTTCCGGCAAGGAGGAACTTTTCTACTTATTGCCTATTCAGGATTTATCCGCATTGCAAGAATTAAGGGGGCATTTGACTACGGCAATAGACGTGTTGAGCAATCCCGAAGGACAAAGCGCGGAGCATCGTCTGGATGCCATTCGTACCTTAAACAGCCTTGTGGCTGCTTTAAGCCTGCACGATGGCGACCATTACGAAGCGATGGATACTGTTTTTGAAGATATCACTAAATAAGGATATGACGTTTGTCTAATATTTTGTTTGTGTACCAAGAAACTATCCTCTGTCTGTTAGGCACATTTTGTTGATAGGGGATTGTTATCCAGCTATGCTATAGTAGGTGAATTCATATTAGAAATAAAAAAAACACAAACTATCAATACTTAAATCTCTTTGTATTTGCGACTTTAGGAAAAAAAAGGTAGCTTTGCAAAGCTAATTTTATGTAAATGATATATGAATCAATATGAGACTCTTTTAAAATATGTGAGAGATAATGGAACAACTAAGCATGACCGTACTGGTACAGGCACTCTTAGTTGTTTTGGTTATCAGATGAGATTTGATTTGCAAGAGGGTTTTCCATTATTGACAACAAAAAAGATCCATCTAAAATCTATCATTCATGAGTTAATTTGGTTTCTTAGAGGAGATACGAATGTAAAATATCTTCAAGATAATGGCGTCACTATATGGGATGAATGGGCAGATGAAAGTGGTGAATTAGGTCCTATTTATGGATACCAGTGGCGATCGTGGCCATCTCCAAATGGTCAGCACATAGATCAAATTAGCCAAGTTATAGACACTTTGAAAAAACATCCAGATTCAAGGCGTATTATAGTTTGTGCATGGAATGTGGCAGATGTTGATAAAATGGCACTTCCCCCATGCCATGCATTATTTCAATTTTATGTCTCTGAAAATAAATTGTCGTGTCAATTATATCAACGAAGTGCCGATTTGTTTTTAGGAGTTCCATTTAATATTGCATCATATGCTTTATTGACCATGATGGTCGCACAAGTATGCGACTTGGAATTAGGAGAATTTATTCATACATTTGGGGATGTTCATATCTATCTAAACCATCTTGAACAAGTTGATTTGCAACTTTCAAGAATTCCGCTACCTTATCCGAAAATGAAATTGAATCCAGTGGTGCGTGATATTTTTGACTTTAAATATGAAGATTTTCAGTTAGAAGGATATAATCCTTATCCTAGTATAAAAGCCCCAATAGCTGTGTGAAATTATGGATAAAGAACTTCTAAAATATGAATCTAATGAAGAGTTGTCTGAATATTTTGTTAGAGAGTATTCCAAGACTAGTACACCCATTGCCATTAGTTTTAGAGATTTATTTCCAGAAATGAATCGTTCTGATAGGTATACACATTTAATCCATTCTTATCCGGCTAAATTATTAGTTCATATTCCATATTTCTTTCTGAATAATTCTTTCTTTTCCCAAAAAGGAGATACTATACTTGACCCATTTTGTGGTACTGGGACTGTACTGCTGGAGGCTAATCTTGCAGGAAGAAACGCAATAGGTGCTGATGCGAATCCGTTAGCTAGATTGATTGCATCTGTGAAAACAAAGAAGTTGGAAGATAGTGTGTTAGTTGAGACTCTTTCTACTTTAATTCATCGTGCAAAGTTGTTTCGCAAAGTTGAATATCCTAATGTTGTGAATCGAGACTTTTGGTTTCCTCTCAACACTCAGTTCCAATTAGCAAAGATTCGTCGTGCAATTAGTGAATTACCGAATGGAGAATATAAGGATTTCTTTGCAGTATGTTTTTCAAACTGCATTAAAAAAGTGAGTTATGCAGACCCACGTATAGCAGTACCTGTAAAACTTAAACTAGATAGATTTGATAAACGTGGCGAGCAATATCAAAAGATACGAAAACGATTGATAGAATTAGAATCAGTTAATGTATTTGATAAATTTAATGCCATATGTGCTGAAAATATTATAAGAATTAAGAAGATAAATTCTTTGTCAACTGATGTTTTTTCTAAAATAGTATCAGATAATGCTCAAATCCTTACTACTGTTATTGGTGGGAAAGAAATGTTGCAAGATGGGAGTGTTGATATGATTCTTACTTCACCTCCTTACGCTGGAGCTCAGAAATATATAAGGTCTTCTAGTTTAAATTTGGGCTGGCTTGGATTTACTGAATTAGAAGATCTTAGAAATCTTGATAGTAAAAGTATTGGACGAGAAAACTATTGTTTGACGGATGTGAAGGACGTGAAGACAGGTATTGACAGTGCTGATAAATTATTGTCCAATTTGTTTTTGCTAAATAAGAAAAGGGCATATATTGTAGGTAATTATTTGCAAGAAATGAAAATAGCTCTCAATGAGTCGATTCGTGTTTTAAAGGCTAATGGCTATTTTATTATTGTAATTGGAAATAATAAAGTTTGTAATAGTGAGTTCAATACGCAAGCTTATCTGACGGAATATGTTGAAGCTCAGGGGTTAAAGTTGCAGTTTAAGTTGATTGACGATATAAAATCTTATGGATTAATGACTAAACGTAATAAAACTGCTGATATAATATCAAGAGAATGGATTTTAGTTTTTAAAAAAAATGAGTGCTAATATTACTGAAAATACATTACCTATATATGATAGATTATTATACAAAGTAATAACCTATTATGCTACGATATGGAAAGATCGTCGTTCTGATAAAATATATAATGATTGGTTGAATAATTTTAAAGATTCATCTTGTGAAGAAAAAGAGAAACTTCATGCATTATTTCTTCTTTCAAAATTTATGTATTTTGGAAATGTTGAACTTAGAGAGTTATTGAGATGTGTATTTAGAGATTTATTTAAGTATCCAATTGTGGCTGAAATAAGAAGAAATAACAATAATACTAAAGACATATCTCTAATAAACAGAATATTTAATGATGAATTGTCGAAAACTAAATTTTTAGGTGTGGGAAACCCGTCTGAAAGTGGTGTGCATCTATTGTATTATTTTAGGCAAGAAAATAATTTGGAAAAAGGGTGTTTTATAAATACACATGAAATTTTTAAAACTAACTTAATTAAAGAAAAAGATGCAAATGATGTTGATATTTCAAGGATTGATATTAAAATTCGAAACAGTAATATTAAACGTTATGTATTTATTGATGATTTCTGTGGTAGTGGAACTCAGGCAAAAGATTACTCTAAAGATATAGTGGAGCAGATTAAGCATATTAATAAAGACATAGAAGTAAATTATCTGATGCTTTTTGGTACAGAGGATGGTATAAATTCTGTTAAGAATGAAACTAAATTTGATAAAGTTGAAACAGTCTTTACTATTGATAGTTCATTTAAATGTTTTTCTGATAATTCTCGATATTTTTGCAAACCAATTAATGAAATAGAAAAAGACTTTTGTAAAAATATGTGTGAAAAGTATGGAAGTACTCTATGGAACATGCATCCCTTGGGATATAAAGATGGGCAGTTATTATTGTCTCTTTTTCATAATACTCCAGACAATACACTCCCTATTTTTTGGGTAGAGAATACAACTTGGACGCCTATTTTTAAACGGTTTCATAAAATATATTGAATATGAATACATTTCCCAAAAACAACCCTTTTGGCATAACGAAGGCTACAGATTTCTCAGATAATGAGATAAATGAATATTGGGTTAATGTTAATCCCGATTATAAAATTTTGAATCCTAACGAGCTGCTTCCTAAATATATATTAGGGGGGAAAGGTTGTGGAAAAACTCATTTGCTAAGATATTTTTCTTATCCATTGCAAAAAATAAGAAAGGGAAATTTGTCTAGAATAGTAAATGACGATAAATATATTGGCATATATTCTGTTCTTGATGGAATTAATTCGAGTCGTTTTAAAGGAAAGGGTATTGATGAGGAACAATGGAAAAGTGCTTTTGAATATTACTTTGAGTTATATATTAGCGATATTCTTTTGAATATTTCTAAAGATGTATTTGCGGATGGTATTTCTAAAGGTTATAGTGAGAAGGATTTTGTACGAGATATCTCACTTCTATTTTATGAAAATGTGATAGATATAAATGAGCTTCAATCTATTGATGATTTTTTAGGGAGACTGTCTGTTTTGAGAAAAAAGATTGATCTTGAAATTGTAAATGCTGCTTTTAATCGTACATTAGACATCGCAACAATGAGAATATTATTTTCTCCTGGAGACTTATTGTTTGGAATACCTGCTTTGTTATCTAAGAATATAGCTTTACTACAAAATGTACAATTTGTTTATATCTTAGATGAATATGAAAAATTATTTGAATGGCAAAAAGTTTTTGTTAATACTTTAGTTTGGGAAAAAAAACAACCTTGTACATTTTGGATTGGAGCTAGAAAATATGGATATACTACTACGCAAACTAAGACCGAAGAACAAATAAAGCCAGGGTCAGAGTTTCAACCAATACTTTTGGACGAAATATTTCAAGGAGATGATGTTTTGTATAAAAAATTTGCTAAGGAATTATATCTTAATCGATTGAAAAAGTATTATTTAAATGATTTAACATCAGAACAGATTGAAAAACAGTTTTCTGCAAAACTTGAAAAATATTCAGAAGATAAGATTATTAATGAACTTCAAAAGCGATACGAAAATAAGGAGTATCGACATTTTAAAGATTTGCGAACAGAAATAAGGGAAGGCGTTACTAGTAAACTTCTTAATGAAGTCGATAATTTGGATTTAAAATTAGAATATTTTATTTCTGATACCGATAATAATCCTTTAGAACAAAAGTATAAGATATATTTACTGTATAAGGAATGGGCTAATTGGGGTACTAAAAAGAGTAAAGTGTTTAGTAAGGTTAATAAGCTAACAGTTGATATCGAAGCTATTATGGACTTTGTAAATCAACAATATGCTATATACAAAAAGGAGAAAAAAGGAGAAACTGAATTTGCTAATATAGAAGAGAAGTATAAGGCTGATTTTTTAGCTCAGTTAGCATATGAAAATAATATTAAAAATACTTGCTATTCAGGAATTGATGAATTTATAAATCTTTCATGGGGAAATCCTAGAATTTTTTTATTAACTCTTAAACTGATTGTTGAAAAATCAGATCTGCTTGGGGAAAAACCACTAGAGGAGGGATCTGTAATTTCTTTGGAAGCTCAATATCAAGGAGTTTTTGAAACAGCAAAATGGTTCTATCAAGATGTGGAAATAATAGGAGATGTTGGAAAAAAATTATATAGATCGCTAAATAGTTTAAGTAGTGTTTTTCAAATATATCGTTTTTCTGATAAGCCAACAGATACAAGTGTGTGTGCATTTAATTTTGGCATAGAAAGTATTTCCTCGCTGGCTAAAGATTATATAAATATGGCAAAAACACACTCTATTATCGTCGAAGTACCTAATCGAAAACAAAAAAATTCAGGGAGAAAAGAACAGACTTATCAACTGCATCGAATTTTGGCTCCTTTATGGAATCTGCCATCTTCTCGTAGGGGTATAGCCGATTTAGATGCAGACATGATTAATTCTATATTTGATCCTCAGAAATATGACAGGTTTGAAGCTCAATATAACGAGATGAAGTCTCGTTTTATGGCTCCAACTTTTGGAAAGAAAAAGAGTAATAAACAGAGGAAATCAAAGAGAGAAAGTGGCGTAAATAATATTTTAAATCTTTTTGATGAAGAATAATGGATTATACTATTTTTTATAAAGACTCATATGCTAATGGGGATTTAACAAATTCTCCTGAGTATGATATTTTTTTGTCTGCATTTGATAATTGTAATAGGACTAAAGAAGTTTTTGAAAGAGTAAAATCATATCAAAAACAGTGGTTTATATTTCCACAATATAAGGGTATTCGACAAGATGAACTGCCACTTAAAGATGTGTATATTAGTGAATTTTTGTCAGAATCAGAGTATTTTGAAAATTTTATTCTTAATTTCAATGCAAATGATTATAAAACCAAGAAAATTTGTATTGATATAACTGGATTTATTAGACCTCATTTAATTTATTTATTAAAATTACTTTCTCATTTTGGGATATCTCAAGTGGATCTGCTTTATACTGAACCTATTCATTATAAAGATGCAGACGATACAAAATTCTCTGGATATATTGATGAAATACATGATGTTGAAGGTTGTTCATCAATAAATAATAATCCGAATACAGATAATGATTTGTTGATTATTTGTGCTGGCTATGATGATAACTTGATTGCTAAAATTGCCCAAAGTAAAGGACATTGTCAAAAGAAATATTATATACTTGGATTTCCATCTCTTCAACCTGATATGTACCAAGAAAGTATTTTAAAGATGGAAAATGCAAAACAGTCAACAGGTGAATTTATGAAAATTAGATTTGCACCTGCTTTTGATCCATTTGTTACGGCTCAGATAATTCATGAAATAATTGAAGAAAACCCAAAATCGACAAATATCTATTTAAGTCCACTTTCAACCAAGCCGCAAACTGTTGGTGTGGCTTTATTTTATATTATAAACTATGCAAAGCTTCCGATAAGTATCGTTTTCCCATATAGTAAAACTTATACATCTAAGCATGCGGAGGGTATTAAAAGAACGTGGAAATATACGATTGAATTTTGAAATACTAAATTGTATAAATTCATCAAAGTAATAAAAATAGTGATGAAGTATTTGTGGTCACAAATTTATTTGTTATTTTTGTATTGTTAAGATGAACGGACACCATGAAGACAATGTGGGACTGAATTAGACAAACTTCAGTTACTAAAACATTACTAAGAGTAAAATTGACATTTTTATAACCTTGTAAATAAGGAACTTGGAGAGAAAAGGTTCATAATCCTGTCTCTCCGCTGGAAAGAATTGCAAAATAAAAAATCCCTGTAAAACATAATTTACAGGGATTTTTTATTTTTGATGTATAGCATAAGCATATCAAAGCATTCTTTAAAAAATGATCTTTGAGGACTTTTTCATCAATGATACGAACTCTATAATATATTGTATTAATTTAAACATTGAGTGCGTGCTCTGAAATGTATTTTTATATTTCAAGCAATGGGTGAGTGATAAAGAACCTATTGTTGTAATAAACTGTGATCAGATATTTATTACAGTGTCTAAAAAGATGCTGGTAACGTCGTTCTTTATCATCGTAATAGTTGGAATCTTTTTCCGGCTATTACGATGATTCTCTTCGGTAGTTAATGCCTTTCTTGTCAGCTGCTCAACAGTTGAGTAATCAACTTTATTGACCATCAGTTTTCTGATTTTGTATTAAATTTGCTTGGACTTACATTGTAATATTTCTTAAATACTTCTCGGAAGTATTTTGCATCCGAGAATCCAACCATGTCAGCAATCTCTGTTACTGTATGTTCGCCTTGTTTTAGCAATTGTGCGGCATGTTGCAGACGTATCATCCGGATATAATCAGCTGGAGCGTAACCGGTCAATGCCTTTAATTTGTTGAAGAAACTTGTACGGCTCATGTGATGCTGACTACTGAGCATGTCTACATTGAAGTCCGAATTTCCCATGTTATTCTCTATGCATTCTTTGACAGAGGCTATGAATTTCCAATCCAAGGTATTGGTGCAATTGACTGGAAGAGTCTGTTCTCTATCTTCAATGCTGTTATAAACCTGACGGAGCAAAGTACGATTTGCAAGTATGTTTTTGACTGTTGCCTTGAGTATCCCCACACTGAAAGGTTTGGTGATGTAGGCATCCGCTCCGATTTCCAGTCCTTCAAGCATATTTTTTTCATCTCCCAGTGCAGTCAGCAAAATGACCGGAATATGAGATATTTCAAGATCACCTTTTATAACTGAGCAGAGTTCATCTCCACCCATTTCGGGCATCATTATATCGGATATGACGAGATCCGGGTCAAACTCCCGTACTATGACAAGTGCCTCCTTTCCATTCGGACAGGACTGGACATTATAACCCGTTTTGAACATATCAATAAGATAATTGCGCAAATCATCATTGTCCTCTACTATCAAGATACGTTGTAGAGAGCCGTTTACTTGGGATATTTCCATGGATAGTAACCCTGGAGTGCCACCAGATACGATAGTCTCCGAACATTCATTCGGTATCTTGGGAGAGATGAATTTTGCTTTATGTAGGTGGCTGTTCCCTTTCGGGAAAGTTACCTGCACGCAAGTGCCTTCATGCTCAGTACTTTGAATATGAATCCTGCCTTTATGTAATTTGACCAGTTTGTATACCAGCATCAGACCGATTCCGCTACCTGTCACTTTCAAGTTAATGACATTACTACCCCGGAAACAATTCCTAAACAATTTCTTCTGTTCGCATGAGGGAATGCCGATTCCGGTATCTTTCACTTCGATGCTCCAGGAGTTTCCTTCCTCACAGGCATAAATGCGTACGCTGCCACCTTCAGGTGTATACTTTAATGCATTTGACAGAATATTCTTCAGAATAGATCCCATCTTGTCACTGTCAAACCACACATTCAGATAATCAAAATTGCTTTCGTAAACAAACCTGACATGTTTCATCTCGGCATATTTGCGGAAAGTAGCACAAACATTATCCATATAGGAATTCAATTCATATTCAGAAACATAAAGGGTGGAAGAGTAGACGTCTACCCGTTCGAAATTTATCAGGTTGGTCGCCAGCTGAAGCAATGCATTCACATTTTTTAGAGCCATATTTATATGCGGCAATGCCTGTTCCTTCACCATACGGTTTTCTATGACTTCCTCCAGCGGAGCTTTTATTAATGTAAGCGGAGTACGTATATCATGGGCCGTATTAATGAAGAATCGTGTTTTTTCATCCGAAACCTTCTTCTGTCTGTGCAGTATGATGATACGGAATATGATAACCATAACCAACACCAGTAGGATTGCATATCCAGCCATGGCCCATACACTGGCCCATGCCGGAGGCGTTATGACAATCTGAATGCTCCTTGTTTCATAGGTCTTGTACTTTTCCTCATTGGATATGGCACGAATCTGTAATGTATAACTGCCGGGAGGCAGATTCCTTACAACAATTCGATTGTCCAGGCTCGGACGGCTCCACTCTTTATGAAAACCGTCAATCTTCCATGAATAAAGAATGTTGGAAGGATAATCATAATTAATGGAAGCTACATCAAGAGAAAAGGAGTTTTGTCCGTAGGCCAGTTCCAGTCGGTCGGTCTCGTCAATATCCTTTTCCAACGGAGAACCGTCATCGCCCGGATAAACGGGATGATAGGCTATCATAAAATCGCGTAGTAATAGACGTGAGTAATGTGGCTCTGGTATCTGTATGTCTATCGGAAATCTGACAGCCCCGTCATTTCCACCAAAAACAAGTGTATTATTGCTATAGGTTGTAGCAGAGCCGGTATTGAAATTGACACTCATCAATCCTTGTTCCCGCGTCCAATTGCGGAAGGAGTGTTCTCTAGGTGAATAAATAGTAATTCCGTTTTCCGTACCCATAAGGAGACTCTCGTCCTGACGTGGAAGAATTGTATAGATATTGTCGGAAATCAACGCACAATTGTCTGTACGGTACTGATGGATGAACTTCTTTTTATTAATGTCATATACAAGCAATCCAGCTCCACGGGTACCGATATATAGGATGCCGTCATCTCTCTGGAACAGAGCGCATATATAGGGAGATTCAATGGGCAGGTCAACATACTGATAAACTCCCGATTCCTTGTCAAGCTGGTAGAGCCCCATTCTTGTACCAATCCACATCTGCCGGGTGTCCTTTTCCTGAATGGTAGTGATAGAGTTTACTCCCGGATATAGACGCACACTTTTTGTCTCAAGATTGATGCGCTTTAAATGATGATATCCGCCGGACCAGATATCACCGCCCGAATCTTTCTTAATGTCAAATATATATTGGTCAGGACGTACTCCTGCAATAGCAGCAGGAGAAATGTGGCTAATCTTAAATCCTTTCTTCTTTTCTATTTTGCAAATGCCTGACATAAAACCGCCGGCCCATATCACTCCGGGAGAGGCTTCACATAGTGCCAAAAAGATGTGATTCTCATCATCCGGTACCGGATCAAAGGAACTAAGGAACGAGTGCCATTCTTTTGTATCGGTCTGATAAAGACTGATACCGTTGCTGGTTGCAAACCAGAGGTCACCGTCACTATCTTCCAATACATCATGAACCTGATCGTTCACCAATGAAAGACTGTTGCCAAGGGAATGCCTTATCAGATCGTAACTTCCATAACGGTTGTTACGGACGGTAATACCAGTAGGATAATTGGCAAGCCAGATACGTTCCTCCTCATCCACATAAATATCATTAATATTGTTTCCGTTCATCCCGTTATAACTATTATAATCAGCAGTTATATAGGGTTCACTCATGCATGTATTCATATCTAGTTTATATACACCTTTTCCACCTGTGGCTACTAGAAGTTCATGGGCATTCAAAGCAACGATCCGGTTTATCTCTACATTGTTGGGTGATTGACAAGGGATGATTTTTCCTGTTTTTCCTACGTCATATATAAGTATTCCCTCTTTATAGTTTCCCACAAACAGTTGTTTTGAAACAGCATGGTAGTAGAGTTCATGTACTGATGTGCTGATACCTTCTACCATTTTATCAGGCATTATATTTAGTTTCCCCTTTTCTATCCCGGCATGAAACAGGCCATTTCCTGTACCGATAAAGAAATGGTTGCTATCCGTCTGTTCAATGGCAGTTATTTCACCGTTGACTGGTGTAGGCATATGCAAAGTCGTTCCGGTACGGATATCATACCAGGTAATACTATCTTTATAACATAGCCATATGCGGTCGTTCTTGTCCAGATAACCGTAATTTAGAAATGCCTGTGGCTTATTTCTGATCAGTTCCGGATGTATGTAGGCCAGTTTGAATTTATCATGCTGTGAATCATATCTGAAAATACGACCTTTCTGACCGATTACCCATAATATATTCCCGCTGTCCATATAGAGCCAGTTCAAAGCAATTCGTGAGTCTAGCTTTATACTATCGTCTGAAAAATTGTAATGCTTGATATATTTTCCGTCATAGCGGTCTACCCCTTCCTGGGTTAGAAACCACATATATCCCCTTCGGTCTTTTTGGATATAATATATTTTCTGGTTGCTCAAGCCGTTTTCCAGTCCTATGTACTTATAAACTTGGCACCTGCTTACGGAACTACTGATGAAAAGAACAGTAAAAAGAAAAATTTGTCTAATGTTTAAAGATATTTTCATATTTCTCGCAGAAGATTCAAAAATACATCTGCAAAATTATAAAATATTGGTTAAATATACACCAAAATGAATGAACTTTATTTCATGAGCAGGCTAATAACATTTGCGTTTCGGAAAGTTTAATAGCAAAAAATGATGAAGGAAAAAATCATATAAATAGCTGGATGTTGAAAGATGGTTAATAGAAGGTTATTTAATATGTTTTCATTAGAGGAACTTATACTGTAGATCTTGCTCTATATTTCGTTCTAAACTATAAGTGACATAAAGGAGTGGTGCAATAACATAACAATCATATTTTGAGATAATGAGAATACTCAAAGATGTTCCAAGGATATTCTTAAATTTATTTTTGTTGTAAAGCTATGGCAGCTAATGGTATTTGTAATTAGATAAATTGCAGATTAAAGTACCATTTTTACAGAAAGAAACAAGCGATTCGTCTATTTCTATTCTTTTATCTGAATAAAAAATCTTATATTTGTCATTACAAACAGGCAATATCATTACCCAAACAGGGATATAAAAACTTATTTCAAATATTTTTTTATCGAAACTGATTATGAAAACAATTCATCTTGTGGTGGGAATCGTATTGACATTGATGTGTATCTTTTTTATGGGATTCCGGGAGATAGGCCGTTATCCGGATAAAATCTGGCTTCATCGTTGTAATTCGATGGAGAAGTTATATGAGAAGCATATGATTTATCCGAATATAGAAGTCGATCTCGTTTTCCGTGAGAATCGGAAATTTGATGTAACGCATGATGCTGATACCAGCTTCAATCTGAGTCTGGCATCTTATTTTTCTTTTATGAAAAAGGAAAAAGGTAAAATGTGGCTGGATATAAAGAATCTGACCCTTGAGAATAGAATAACGGCACTTTCAAGTTTGAATAAGTTAATGGAATATTTTCAGATAAAGAAAGAACGGTTGATTATAGAAGGACAAAATTGGAAAGCTTTGGAAGTCTTTACTCAAAATGGTTACTATACTTCATATTATATACCTTATGATGATCCGGATAATTTAAGCAGAAAAGAACAGAAGTGCTTTATTAAGGGCTTGCAGGAAATTGTAGATAGAAAGATTGTGAGTGCTCTGTCCTTTCCCGGATGTTGGTATACTGAGATAAAAGAAAGTCTGAACCGTTCCATAGATCTATTGACTTGGGAACATCGTAGCAGTCAGTTACAACTTTTGTTGTCTTCCGTAGGACGCGAGATGCTCTTCGATCCGCAGTTAAAGGTGATACTGGTAAAAGATAAAGGAAAATATCACCGATAATTCATATTATGCTTATGGCTTTCCCGGAAGACTAATAAACAATCGACAAAGGGAAACTGTTTATTTAGTATGATTCTAAATTAAAAACGAATATATTATGAGTAAAACAGTTGATTTGTTGGGACAACAGGCAGAATATTACCTGAACCATACGTGTAAGACAATAGATAAGAAATTAATTCATGTTCCTGGACCTGATGCGATTGATAAAATCTGGGTGGACTCTGACAGAAATGTACGTACCCTCAATAGCTTGCAGGCTTTGTACGGGCATGGACGCTTGGCGAATACCGGGTATGTATCCATTCTGCCGGTCGACCAGGATATAGAACATACAGCCGGAGCATCATTCGCTCCTAATCCGATCTATTTTGATCCTGAAAATATAGTGAAACTGGCAATCGAAGGAGGTTGTAATGCAGTTGCATCCACATTTGGTATATTAGGGGCTGTTGCCCGTAAATATGCCCATAAGATACCTTTCGTTGTAAAACTGAACCATAATGAACTGCTTACTTATCCAAACTCTTATGATCAGGTGATGTTTGGAACCGTAAAAGAAGCATGGAATATGGGTGCGGTAGCTGTTGGTGCTACTATCTATTTCGGTTCGGAGCAAAGTCGTCGTCAGATTATTGAGATATCACAAGCTTTTGAATATGCTCATGAGTTAGGTATGGCAACCATTCTCTGGTGTTATCTCAGAAACAATGATTTTAAGAAAGATGGCACTGATTATCATGCGGCAGCCGACCTTACCGGACAGGCTAACCACATTGGAGTGACCATCAAGGCTGATATTGTAAAGCAAAAACTTCCTTCCAATAATGGTGGATTCACGGCTATCCATTTTGGTAAAACGGATGAAAGAATGTATTCTGAACTCGCAACTTCACATCCTATCGACCTTTGTCGCTACCAGGTTGCTAATGGTTATATGGGGCGTGTCGGTTTGATTAATTCCGGTGGTGAATCTCATGGAGAATCGGATTTGCGTGATGCTGTTGTTACAGCTGTTATCAATAAACGTGCCGGTGGAATGGGATTGATCAGTGGACGGAAAGCATTCCAAAAGCCAATGGAAGAGGGTGTTCAATTATTGAATACCATTCAGGATGTTTATTTGGATTCTTCAATAACGATTGCATAAAATTTTTAATCAGTATAGAAGATAAAGGTCTTCTATACTGATTATTTAAATGTAAAAGTGAATTTCTGAACTGTTGTCAGAGCAGGAGTTTATCTCCAGTTAACCTTGAGTATATTTTCCATCCATGGTAACCGTACAAGTTTGTATGACCAGGGAATGCTATCCAATAATATATCGAATGCACGTTCTTCTACAGTTAGAACCCATTCCCTTTCAGTCTTTTCTATAAATCCTGCTCTTCTCAAAAAAGCTTCTTGAAAACCTCTCATTGAGGTATTCCTCATTTTTTCCCAGTTTGTCTTTGTTGCTTCCAATAGAGAATCTATTGTGTTAAGTTCATCTTGATTTAGTTCCATTCTTTTAGGGAGTGGCTCGTTGAAGGGATAATTTATTAACAAACGGTTGAGGAACAGATCTTTTTCATCATACTCCCTGTCTTCACTTGCCATGAGGTGTTGTAAAATGAATATAGCTCGTACTTTTGATTCGTTACTATTGAAACCCCTGCGATCTTGGCTTAACATATTAAGTCTCATAAAAAGCATTGGTAGAAATGGGAAGAGAATGACCAATCCTGCATTGGATATAGGTATGTGTTTCAAATCTCTATATTGTTCTGTACCTAAATGAGAACCATATACACGCACTCCGGGAGCTATTGCATTCTTATCTACTTTTACACTGCCACAAGTTCCTTCATCGCCCGGACCAATATCCCAGTTTCCTTTGTCGCATTTAGCCATGATTTTTCCTCCTGTAATAGTTATGTTTCCACATTTGCTTTTTCGACCTGCATATTGACCGGCACCGCCTATTCCTGCAGATCCCGCGCGCCAGGAAGTCTCGTGCTGATAACCCGCATAGGCTTCTATCGTTCCACTTTCGATAATAATGTCACCACATTCGGTAGCATATCCGCATCCTATACCAGCTGCACCTTCTCCACCGTACGCAATTAATTTCCCATCACCTTTAATAATCAGGATGGAATTCTTTCTTAATTGGATTGCAGCCATTTCACGGCCACTGTGTAGCATATTGTTTCCTTCAAGAATCACCGTGATATGACAGTCTTCCGCAATATGGAATGCAACACCCATGTTTTCCAGATCACATAAGTTAGCATCTTGTAGAACAATTGTTGCACGTACTCCGGCAGATACTGTTATTCCATGTCTTGAATTGGTACCTGTAATAATATACATTCCTTCTTGGGAGACACGGAAAGTATCCGTTTCCCTACTCATGTCTATTTTTTCATTTTTCATAAGAATAAAAATTAATATTGTATTTGTTGATTATTGTATATTGATTTTCAGTTTGTTTTTAGCTGTTTTATAAAATGGCTAATGCAACCATTCCTTCATAACAATTATCCGGAAATATCCGTTGGTTTATATTATTGTTCCCTCAGATGAACACAGGCAAAAATAGCTGGAAGTTGGGAAATCTAAATGCTAAAATCAGTAAACTAAAATAATAATTTTAAGTGGCTGAAATTCAGAATATTTATTCAGAATAAATCTTTCTGTTTTTACGATTTCAACCTTTTTTTGATGATATGAAGTGTGTGCTAAACAAGATTTATCCATATGTTTTGCGGTAAAAGCTCCAACAGTGATTAGAAAACAAACAAGGGATCATTTGTCTCTTGCCCTGTGTGTGTTGAGTTTTCCAATAAGTCTTATTGGGGGATGACCTTGGCTGACAAGCCTATCAACCAAGGTTAATCGGCTCGTCAACCAAGGTTGATAGGCTTGTTAACCTAGGTCAACACTCGACTGTTCCTAAGGATAAAGAGATATATCTCTGGTCTTCAGTAGAATAATTCCTAATGTGAAATAAATAAATGCATCGTTCTGATACGGATTGACTGCGATTCAACTTTTAAGTGAGACATCTTCTTCTCCATTCCGAGGGAGAGCAACCATATCGGTTTTTAAAAGCTTTGTGAAATGCAGAAGGGCTGTTGAAACCTGTATTATAACAGATGTCTTCTATTTCTGCATTCGAATCTCTTAGCAGCATTTCTGCTTTTTCGATGCGAAGTGACGTAAGGTATTGAAGGAAACTACATCCATATTCTTGATTGAAATATCTATTTAAATAGGTGGAATTGACTGCCACTCTTTGAGCAAACTGCTCCAATTTTATTTTTTGATCATAAATGAATTCCGGTGTTTGTAATAGTTGGTTTATTTCATCGATCTTTTGAGGAGTCAAGTATACTTTGGAGTTCTTCTTGCCATTTATGAGCACCTCTTTTTCTACGACTTCTTTTTCTGATTTGCTTTCTAGTTGTTGATTTAGGTTATTCACAGGGAACTGGGACGATGTTTCCCGATAAATACGTAACTTGAGCTTTTGTTTTACGAATTGGTGTAAGAGAGAATTATAAAAGATATATCCACTTAATATGCCAATACAAAGGTTGTATAAAAGATTGCAGATATATGAAGAAGTGAACATATTCAGTAAGAACATGAAGAAGAACCCTGATATTAGGATGCTTTTTCTTTGAATATCGGAAGCTGATTTTAGGAATATACAGTCTGTTTCATTCATCTTTCGCAAGAGTAATACGTAAATGAAAGTCTGTGTGATCCCTGTTATTATACACGTTAAACGGAAAAGTGTCCACCAAGCCGGGAACGATGATAGAATCTCAGTCCAACTGTAAGTTAAGCGATCTGCCACCGGACTTAAAACTGACATCAATATGTAACAACACGATAAGACCATCGAAGGTAGCATATGTTTCCACCATTGTGACTTTTGGGGAAATATTCCGGTAATACGGAAGCGGATAAAGAAATAGAGTAAAGGAGGGAGAAAAGTCAGTCCCCAACAGTATAGGGTGGGTAAGAGGGATGTTCTTTGAAGCAGGAAGAAATTTTCGTATAATGTGCTATACGACGTTAACCCCCAGTATATTAGTAGGATTGGTGCTAATAATATGGCCAAATCCTTTTTATGCTTGTTTCTCCAAATCAGAGAGATAGAAGCAAGACCTAGTACAGCCCAAGTCAGCAGAAAAGTACAAATAAGTAATGTCTTTAATATGAAAAATGGCATGATATTGTTGTTCTGTTGCTTGCAAATGTACACACAAAAGTCCGAAAAGAATGATTTTATTCTGCATTTTTTTAAGTTTGGTGATGAAATGTTGGTAGAAAATTGTTTCCTTTGCCCCCCCTAATCTGAGGGTTGCTATATAACGCTCGTTAGGTATGTAAATTACCATCTTGGGTTGTACAAATGAATAATTGTTACAGGGGTTATATATTAATTGCTTTTTGGGTTTGTTCGCTGGCGGTATATGGACAGACTGAAATGCAGGCTATAGATACTCTTCGCAACATCCGGTTACAGGAGGTGATTGTTACTGCTACTCAATCAGATGCTCCGGGAACCCGTTCTGTCATTGGGCAGGATGCTATTTGTCATATACAGGTTACTGACCTTTCTGGCTTATCTCAATTATTACCCGGCGTTCTTGTACGCAATCCGGATCTGAATGCTCCGGCTGCCTTTACCATCCGCAGTGCAACTTCTGAAAATACGACTAATGCTTTAGGGACAACCATAGAGGTGGATGGACTCCGCATGAATAATAATGCCAATATGCAGCAAATGGGACTTGAAGGTAGGGGCAGCCTTTTTAATAGCACGGTGTTATCCGGTTTCGACGTGCGTTCCTTGTCTCCATCTTCTGTGGAGTCGGTCGAGGTGATACGTGGTGTTCCTTCGGCACGTTATGGAGATGTGACCAGTGGGGTTGTTCTGGTCAAGTCGAAAGCCGGGATACAACCTCTTACCATCGGTATTCGTCTGACAGCTACGGAGAAACTTGCTTCTGTGGGGAAGGGCATTGCGATCAGTAATAATGGGGGAACTCTCTATTTAGGAGCAGATTATGCACTTTCAAATCAATCGCCTCAAGTCTTTGAAGAATCTTTTCAAAGATTTGGAATCCAAGCGGCTTATGCGAAGGATTTCCGGTCTGCTACTTTGCGTCTTAATATGCGTGGTTATTGGATGAAGGACAATGATAAAAGAGGGCAGAATACGGTGGATGGTGAATTTCGGAAATATCAGGATCAAAACATATCCTTTTCTGCTAATGGACAGTGGAAATTGAATCGTTCCTGGATTTCCAATCTTGAATATCAGCTAGGGTTTACGTATGGGAGCCAGAAGAATGAATCCAGTACATATTATTCGGGAACACAGCAAGTCACTACCTATACCGCGCAGGCAGGTGAACATGCCGGAGTGTTCCTGCCTCCCCATTATTTCTCTCAGTTATCCGTTGAAGGCAAGCCGTTGAGCGGAGATGTATCGTTGACTGCCAATCACAGAAAAACGATGGGTGAGAATATCAGTAACCATTTTCAACTGGGGCTTCATGCTGAGGTGGAAGGGAATCGTGGAAAAGGAATCAGTTTCGATCCTCTTCGTCCTCCCTTGGAAATGCTCAGAGTGCGGACAAGGTCTTATCGGGATATACCTTTATTATATAAGTATTCTGCTTTTGCTGAAAATCACTTTATTCTCCGTTATGGGAAGATGCGGACCGAAGTGCAGGCGGGGGTGCGTTTTACTCAGTTGCCGACTAAGCGTCTACAACGGAACTCTTCTGTTGATCCGCGTATCAATCTTTCCCAGATATTTATTGATAGGACGGATGATGTTTTTCTAAGTCGTTTCAGTGTACGTCTGGGGTGGGGATTGATGCATAAGATGCCTGTACTTACTTATTTGTATCCCGATAAATCGTATACGGATATGAATTGTTTTACGTACAATGATGCTGAGAATAATCAGCGTCTGACCGTCATGCATACATTTATAACTGACCGTAATTTTAACTCCGACTTGCGTTTGCCTGTTAATCAGAAGTTTGAAATAGGGGTGAATTTCCGGATAGGAGGTGTTACTGCGGATGTGGTATGGTTTAAGGAACATCTCAAAAATGGCTATTGTACCTCTCAACTTGCCGAACCTTTTTCCTATCGCCGCTATTCCCCTTTGATCAGTAAAGGAGAACAACCGGAATTGACGGATGAGGGTGTCATGAATGATGGTGAACTTCTTCCATATACTTTGAATACTACGTTTGCTACCTATTTATCACCCCAGAATGGTATAGAACAGGAAAAACAAGGTATTGAATATACCATTGGTCCGATTCATTCAAAGGCACTGCGTTCTTCATTTTACATAAGTGGCGGATATCTGGATGTATGCGAAAAGAATACGGCACTTTCTGCCTTGCATCCCCAGATAGAAGTGAATGGAAAAGCTTACCCTTATGTAGGTATTTACGAAACAGGGCCTTCTGTTGCGAATACTCAAATCTGGCAGCAATTGAATAGCCGGTTTCAGTGTGTTACTCAAATTCCCAGAATCGGTTTGATCACAAGCCTAACGCTTCAGGCGGTGTGGATGGATAAACAACAGCGGGGAATGGAGAGTCGGTTTAATAATCCTATGTACACGGATAGTAATAATCAGAAGTGCTTGAATCCGGTTTATTATATAGATGGAGAGGGAAACCAACATCCTTTCACGCCGGACATGGCGACGGATGAATGTTTTGCTGATTTAGTGATCAGGGCGAATACAACTACCGCTTTTCTGACGGACTCGTATAAACCTTATTTCTTATTGAATCTTCGGGTTACTAAAGAGATAGGACGTCATGTTTCGGTTGCTTTTTGTGCTAATAACCTGCTGCAATCTAATCCGAAACGATATCGGCAGAGCATACAGAAATATGCAGTTGTGAATCCGGATTTATATTATGGTGCGGAAATTAGTATCCGCTTTTAAATTAGTATTTGTATTAAATTTTAGATATTGAATGAGAATGAAATATTATGTATTGTTTTTCTTCGTGTTATTCCTATGTGCTTGTACCGGGGATGAGAATCGTTCTTCATGCTCTGTGAGTGTTCAACTACTTTCTTCTACGGATGAAGTGACCTTGCCTTTCGAAGAGATGGAGGTGGTATTGACAAATAAGGATCAAGGTACGGTTTATACCTCTTCATGTTCTTCTGATGGAGTAGCTTTGTTTAATGTGGAATATGGATATTATACAGTTGCCGTACATTATCAATCTGCTTCCGGAATTATTTTCAGTGGAAGATTGGAATCTTTGTCGTTATTGCCTGAACAGGGTGAAGAAGTGATGAAAGTTCAGTTGCAACTGGCGCGCTCTAAAATAAACGCATTGGTCATTAAAGAGATTTATTATGTGGGTTGTAAAGGAGAGTTGGGAGCAGATTATCAGGCAGATCAATATGTTACACTCTATAATAACTCTGATGAGACTGTATATCTGGATGGATTGTGTCTGGCTTTGGTGGATCCGATGCCAGGTATTGTATCTCCCTGGGTGAAATATACGGATATGAAACGGATTCCCGTTGCTGATATGACTTGGCAATTTCCGGGTAGCGGTAAGGAGTATCCTTTATTGCCCGGAGCAGAAACTACCATTGCAACGAATGCTGTAGATCATACCGGAGGCGAATATCAGCATGCTAATTCAGTTGATTTATCTAAAGTTGACTGGGGATTCTGGCATGTAAGTTTGAGCAAACAGAACATAGCACCCGGTGTGAAACCATTAAATCTGCTTTTAAATCTTAACTCGACTGCATGGATGTATTCATTTCCGGTAGTTGGCCCCACATTCATGATATTTGGATTTGAAGGTATTAGTGCGGAGGAATATGTAAATAATCCATTGAACAGGGAAAACAGGCCCCAAGCTTCTAATAAGACTAAATTCTATTTGATGATTCCGAAAGAGTGGGTGATTGATTGTGCGGAGTGCGTGGAAAATGAAGCCAAGCTTGCCAATAAGCGTGTGCCTGATGAACTGAACCATGAACCTGTGTATATTCCGGAAGGAGATTATTCCGGGAAATCGTTGATACGTAAAAGTGCAGCATCAACCAACGGGCGTTTCATTTATCAGGATACGAACAATGCGGCGGAGGACTTTATCGTATCCAAACCGTCTTTGAAAAAATAAGCAAGCAACTATGCGGAGTACATTATTTATTTTATGGCTTCTGTCGGCGATTCCCATATATGCGCAGTCTGATTCATTACATATCTATTCTATGCAAGAGATTTATCAGCAGAATAATTGGCTGACAGGAGCTAATCCGGTAGGAATGTCATTCAACCGTTTCCGCTCGTTCTCTGTGGCGGAAGTGGGGTATAGGTTTGAAGATGGAAACTTTGGTAATGTCAGTTTGCCCGCTTCATCCAATAAGTATGCGGTGTTTGGTGAATCCTACCAGACTATAGGTAATGTCTCTTTATATGGAAAAATAGGATATGTGAATAACCGGAAGCAAGAGGTGAACTGGAATGGGATGACCGGTGACTGCTGGCGTGGAATAAATCTTTGTGACTCAGTGAGTGGCGATCAACGTTCGGAACAATATCAACTGTCCGGTGCATTTTCATTACCCGTTTCTTTGCGTTGGCTGATTGGTTCGAGGTTCGATTATTTAGTTGACCTGAATGCCAAGGATACAGATCCCCGGAATGAAAACCAGTGGATGGAGTGGAAAATAACTCCCGGAGTTGGTTATGAGTGTGGAAGTCACCGTTTGGGTGCTTCCATATTTTATGGCAATCGTAAAGAAACGGTGGATTATCAGAATATAGGTACTCATACGACATATCCTTTCTTTGTTTCTTATCCGTTAGGGTACTTTAAAACTTTGCCTAAAGGAGAAAATATAAAATGGTATTATTCTGCACAGGAGTTCGGAGGATTCTTACAAGAAGAGGGAGTTTATGGACGCTTCCGGCTATTTCAACAGATAGGAGGGAGCCTTGTCAGACAAAATACAGTAAGTGACCGTATACAAAACAAGAAAGAAGGTGAAACAGATGGCTGGAAACTGGATTATAAAGGTGTAGGTTCATTAGTCTCTGCGTTTAATCGACACGAATGGAGTTGTAAAGTTTTGTTTGACAAGTCGGATAGTTATGATCTTTTGCAGCTGCAGGAAGAGAACATGGGTACATGGCATTCTTCGGGGAAGGTTCTCCGTTCTACTGCCCGTATTAATGAATATGGGTTGACTTATGGTTACTATCAACTTTATAATGAGTGGAATAGTCGTTATTCTATCGTTTCGGGAATTGACTTTAAGCAGACAAAAAGTCAATTGCTTTTTTATCCGGCTGAATATTCGCAAACTGTATGCCGTTTTACTACATATTCTACATTTACTAGGAATTTCTTATTATCTAATGCCCGAATTGATTTAGCTATTGGGGCAGAGTACGGTAAAGGAGGTGGAACTATGATAGCTGAAAAACAGCTGCAATCAGGACAGAATACGCCCGCAATCAAATTATGGCAGAATATGGATCGATTGGAACAGGAGTACAATTACTTAACAGAGCTCAGATGGGCATTGCATTTATCTCTAACTTATACTTATACAGCTTCTTTTACTTGGTTTGCCCGATTGACGGCGGGATATGAAAATGCTTCTAAAAATCTTTTTAATTCAAATAAGGAAAATATTTCTGTACAAATAGGATTGTTTTTCTAAATAGATTCCGTAGTTTTGAGGCGACTAACTCAAAAACAACAAAGTTATGGAAAAGAAAGAAAATTTGGATGGCCGGAATTTAGGTTCGGGACCTGTCGGTAGATGGATTATTTACATTGACAAATGTACGGGATGTGGTGAGTGTGTGGATGCTTGCAGTTTGGGACTTCTTTATATTGAAAATGAGAAGGTTAAGATGAAAGAAGAAAGATACTGTAGTGAGTGTGAAGATTGTGCTAGTGCTTGTGCATTCAGGGCTATAACCTTTAGATAGTTATACCAAGTGAAGAGTTTCTATCTATTTCTTTTTCTGTTCTTATGCAGTGCTTGTTCTAATTCAGGTAAAAGAGAAGTTTTGGATGAAGAATTATCAAAGATGCCGATATTATCAGTTTCTTTTGATTCTTTATTATCTGAGGTCAAAAAAATGTCAGATCAGGATAGAATAGCATCTATAATTAAAATATCGTATAGAAACGAAGAAGAGATAGATGGAATACAAAAACAGAAACGACTTTTAATAGAGGTTTTACCTTTAAGTTCTGGTGGAAATAGAAAGAAAATTTTACTTCAATTAGTGACGATTTATAGTAATTTGGATAGATTTGGAGTTTCAGGTGCTTATTTAGAGGGGCTTAAATGGATAGAAATGTTAGAAGCCAATCATTCACTTTCACAGAAGGAAGAATGGCAAGTGAATGAAATGAAAGCGTTATTGCTTAACGAACGGGGGAATCAAGATGAATTTCTTCCTATTTGGTATAAATTATTAAAACAGTATCGTGAGGCTGATAGACCGGAAGATGTGGGCAAGTGCCTTCTAACTATAGCGAATCATTTTATAATGTTGGAAGATTATGAAAATGCATTACCACTATACAAGGAGGCATACCAGTTGGCATTAGAACATAAATCCATAGAATTACAACAAGTCTCTGGTATTATGTTGATAAAATATTTATGTGGAGCAGGGTATTATTCGGAATCATTGGAATATTATAACAAAATAAAACCGGAAATAGCGTTTAATCCTTCAATGCAGAATGAAGTTGTAAAAAGTTATATGGAGCTTAATAAGCCTGATAGTGCACGTATTTACTTAGCTGCAAGGTTGTTATCAGAAAGAGGTGATAAGATTGTTCTAAACTGTATGATGGCTGAAACCTATATTCCAGAAGGACAGGAAGATTCCGCTTTTGTGTTTTTGGATAGGGCTATGAAATCTTATAAAGAGAAAGCGAAGAACTATCAAAAACAAGGTAGAGAAGCCATCTTGCCTAATTGTTTTTTATCTCCTTGTTATTTGTTTGCTGATTTATTGTGGAAAAAAGGTAAGATTCAACAAGCAAGTCAATATTATATGATTGTTGAACCTTTAATGAAAGAGAGGGTTAAAACGCCCGTTCGGATGGAGCTCCAAATAAAAGCTCTTACCAATTTCAGTTCTTTCTGCCGTGAAACTAAGCAATATGAAAAAGCTCTTGATTTATTAGCTCGACGAGATTCTGTTTTGCAAACGTATTTGGAATTTAAGGCAAAGAACGATAAAAAGAATTATGCAGAGCGTTTAAAGATTCAGGAATTGAAACATGAATTAAATGAGAGTGAAGATGCCAATAGAGTAAATACACATGTGGCTGCAATCTGTATTTTTCTATTAGTAATTTCTGTAGCAGCTACATTCAAGTCCATATCTATGTACCGTAAGTTGAAGAAACAAGGTGCCGTAAATTATAGACTTCAAGGAATGATTAAGAAATGCGATGAAGGGGATGCGTCTGAATCACATTCTGTATCTATGGATCAATATGAACTTTTATTCTGGCAAGCCTTACATAAAGTTCGTGATGAACAATACTTCCTTAAAAGTGACCTTACGATAGAGACATTGGCTGATGTACTGAATACGAATCGTTCTTATTTATCGGTTAGCATCAATAGATTCTGTGATAAAGGCTTCAGTGTTTGGCTGAATAATTTCCGTATTCAGCATGCCGAACAACTGATGAGAGAAAATCCTTCAATTGCCCTTAAAGATTTGCCGGAGCAGTGTGGTTATGCAACCACTGGTACTTTTGTTCGGAACTTTAAGAGGTGTCATAACATGAGTCCAAGTGAATTTATGAATAAACTTCTTATTGAACAAACACTTCCTAAAGTAGAGAAGGCTTTTCAGTAAATTGATTATCTTTGAGCACACTAAATGATTCATAACTTAATTATCCTATATCAATGAAAACAACTATTTTATTACCAGTAATCAGTCTTTTCTTATTCCTTGCATCTTGCACGAATCCCAGTGATAAGAAGGTAAATGATCAAACTTCCGAATCCTCCGAAAGTGGTGTAACCTCTACTGATTGGCAATCTCGTTACGATAAACTTGAAGCCTCCGATTTGCCCGACAATGTGATTCAGCTGATTGGTAAAGAGTGGATGCTTGTAACGGCAGGCGATGAAAACTCTTTCAATACAATGACTGCCAGTTGGGGTGGTATGGGATACATTTGGGAACGTCCTTCTACCTTTATTTTTATACGCGATACCCGCTATACTTATCAATTCCTCCAACAGCATGAGAGTTTCACCCTCAGCTTCTTTAATGAAAAATATCGCAATGCCCTGCGTATATGCGGTACAATGTCAGGAAGGAATACGGATAAGGTGAAAGAGGCCGGACTTACTTCTCTGGAAACTCCTTCAGGATTAATGAGCTTTGAAGAAGCACGAATGATTATTGAGTGCAAAAAAATGTTTGTTCAGGAGTTGGACTATGCCAACCTGACCGAACCTTATAAATCAAAAATTATGGAAGAAGCTTATAAAAACGAACCTTCCAAACATCAAATGTTTATCTCAGAAATCGTTAATATTTGGATTAAGAAATAATATTCAACGAAATTTTGGTCAATTATTCCTTTTCATTGGTAAAAGACCAAAGTGTTTTTGGCCAATTCTTGGAATTCATAGTCTTTTCTGTATATTTGCGCCCGCATTTTCTTAAGTATCACTTATATATAATTGTCCCTATAATCAGAATTTACTAAACTAGGTAGAGTTTATGGAGAAAATAAACGCAGTAATTACAGGAGTCGGAGGATATGTACCCGATTATATCCTGACCAATGATGAGATTTCCAAAATGGTCGATACCACCGATGAATGGATTATGGGACGTATAGGCATAAAGGAAAGACGTATTTTGCATGAAGAGGGACTGGGAACTTCGTATATGGCCCGCAAGGCTGCCAAACAGTTAATGCAACGTACGAATTCTCAACCGGATGAAATTGATCTGGTGATTGTAGCTACTACCACTCCTGACTATCGTTTACCTTCTACAGCCTCCATTCTGTGTGAGCGACTGGGATTGAAACGTGCTTTTGCTTTCGATGTACAGGCGGTTTGCAGCGGTTTCCTGTATGCACTGGAGACGGGAGCAAACTTTATTCGCTCGGGAAACTACAAGAAGATTATCGTAGTAGGAGCTGAGAAAATGTCTTCAATCATAAATTATACGGATCGTGCCACTTGTCCCATTTTCGGTGATGGTGCGGCAGCCTTTATGCTGGAACCTACTACGGAAGATTTAGGTGTAATGGATTCAGTGCTGAGAACAGATGGTAAGGGACTGCCTTTCCTACATATTAAAGCAGGTGGTTCTGTATGTACTCCTTCGTATTATACGCTGGAAAATCATATGCATTACATTTATCAGGAAGGGCGTACGGTTTTCAAATATGCCGTAGCCAATATGGCTAATGCTTGTGAAGCTGTCATTGAAAGAAACCATTTAAGTAAAGACGATATTGACTGGGTAATTCCACACCAGGCCAATCAGCGCATTATCACTGCTGTAACGCAACGCTTGGAGATTCCAACCGAGAAAGTGATGGTTAATATCGAGCGTTATGGTAATACGAGTGCTGCCACACTTCCGCTTTGTATCTGGGATTTTGAAGATAAGCTAAAGAAAGGCGATAACCTCATCTTTACTGCATTTGGGGCAGGGTTTGCCTGGGGTGCTATTTATGTAAAGTGGGGATATGACGGAAAAAAGGAATAGTAGTCCGGGTTACTATTCCCTATAACTTTTCTTATTATAACAACCCGGATATACAAATAGTTTATCTCATCACTTTTTGCCAAACCTTCATTCTATTTCTTTTTTTGAGTATCATATATATTGAAGTTATTATAAAATATTATCTTTGTGGGGAATCATTGCATGACAACACATTGTTAACCATACAATAACTTAAAAAACAACCAACGTATGAATCATGAACTATCGATGAGTGCCAACCAACTGGTGGCTGCTCTTCAAAAACCGGCTTCCGAATTTACGAAAGCAGACATTATTTCTTATATCAAGGAGAACGATATTCGCATGGTGAACTTCATGTATCCCGCTGCAGACGGGCGACTGAAAACATTGAATTTTGTCATTAACGACGCTGCTTACCTTGATGCCATACTGACTTGTGGTGAGCGTGTAGACGGATCAAGCCTTTTCCCATTTATTGAAGCGGGCAGTAGCGACTTGTATGTAGTGCCGCGTTTTTGCACAGCCTTTATTGATCCTTTTGCTGAAACCACAACACTTTCCATGCTTTGCTCTTACTTCAATAAAGATGGCGAACTTCTGGAAAGCTCACCGGAATATACGTTGCGTAAAGCTTGCAAAGCCTTTACTGATGTAACCGGAATGGAATTCCAGGCTATGGGCGAATTGGAATATTATGTGATATCAGAAGATAGTGGACTGTTCCCTGCCACTGATCAACGTGGCTATCATGAATCTGCTCCTTATGCCAAGTTCAATGATTTCCGTACCGACTGTATGCTGCATATTGCAAAGGCGGGCGGACAGATCAAATACGGGCATTCCGAGGTAGGTAACTTCACGCTTGACGGTAAAATCTATGAGCAAAATGAAATTGAATTCTTACCGGTACGTGCCGACCTGGCTGCCGATCAGTTGATGATTGCGAAATGGGTTATCCGTAATCTGGCCTATCAATATGGGTATGACATTACGTTTGCTCCGAAAATTACTGCTGGAAAGGCCGGTTCAGGATTGCATATCCATATGCGTATTATGAAAGACGGTCAAAACCAGATGTTGAAAGATGGCGTACTTTCTGAAACTGCCCGTAAAGCTATTGCGGGAATGATGGAGCTTGCACCTTCCATTACAGCTTTTGGTAATACGAATCCTACTTCTTATTTCCGTTTGGTGCCGCATCAGGAAGCTCCGACAAATATTTGCTGGGGTGACCGTAACCGTTCCGTATTGGTACGTGTTCCGCTTGGATGGTCGGCAAAGACAGATATGTGTATGCTGGCTAATCCATTGGAAGCTCCCAGCCACTATGATACTACACAGAAACAAACTGTGGAAATGCGCTCTCCGGACGGTTCTGCCGATTTGTACCAACTGATAGCCGGATTGGCCGTAGCATGCCGTCATGGTTTTGAAATTGAAAATGCTTTGGAGATTGCGGAAAAGACCTATGTGAATGTGAATATTCATAAGAAGGAAAATGAGGATAAACTGAAACAATTGGCTCAACTCCCTGATAGCTGTGCCGCTTCTGCCGATTGCCTGGAAAAACAGCGTGCTATTTTCGAACAGTATCATGTATTTAGTTCTGCAATGGTCGATGGAATTATCAGTAAATTGCGTTCCTATGAAGATCGTACTTTACGTAGTGAAGTACGTGACAATCAGGAGGAAATGCTGAAACTGGTTAATAAGTATTTCCATTGCGGATAAAGTAAAACTTGTATTTGTAGATAGGAGTATAGAATAGGGAGGTTCGGATGTAGAAGTCCGGATCTCCCGTTGTTTACTCAATAAATTGATTATAAAACAGGGCTTTATGACATCAAATGTGAAATCTTTAGTCTATAAGATGAATATAGTGGTTGACTGTAAAGATGCAGGAGTTTTAGCAGAGTTTTACAGTAAACTGCTGGGGTGGAAGCTGACACATCAGCGTGCGAATGGTTGGGCGGCTATCACTTCTCCATCCGGTATGGTGATGGCGTTTCAGGAGATTGAAGAGTACCAGCCACCTGTATGGCCTTGGAAAGAAGGTAAGCAGGGACAAATGCTTCATCTTGATTTCTATGTGGAAAATCTGGAGGAGGCTGTGGTTTATGCCATTCAGTTGGGAGCCCGGCAGGCAGATGAGCAGTACTTCAGGACTTCACGAACGATGTTTGATCCGGCAGGACATCCTTTCTGCCTTGATACGGAAGAGGCTGAATAAATACACAAAACAGTTACTGAACAATAAAGAATATACCATGTCCGAAATTGCGAACTATTTCCTTTATAGGAATGCCGAAGGCGAAACCGGTTTATCTGCTAACAGCATTGACGACCTGAATCTGGATGACCTGTTTGCCGAAATAGATTATTGTCATTCCAGCATAGGCAGGCAGTATTTGTATTATCTTCTGCTATCGGATAAAACCTCCGGCATGGAAAAGCAGGAAGCACTTCTGTCTTCATTGGCAACTCATACGGGGTTGCGTACTCTTTTAAGCAATACACTGAAAGAACTGGATAAACCGGATGCTTATTCCATCGTATCCATTCTGGAAAATGATAATACAGGGATTGGTGCCAAGGAGATGGCTCTTATTAATGTCTGCCGGTTTCTGCCTTTGCTGTTTCTGGCTCTGATGCTGCTCACTCATTCGGGAGTGTTTCTTACTTTATTTGTTTTTTCATTTGTGGCGAATGCAGTGTTGCACTATCGTAATAAGGCGAAAATCCAGAGATACTTTTTCTCCATACCTCAACTTCTGAAAATGATAAGACAGGCGGGAAAGCTGGCGCAGAACAAGGAGTTTGTCTCTGTAGATCCTTCTATCACGAATGACCTGAAGGCTGTAGAGGGGCTGAAGAAGTATATCTCTTATTTCCGTTTCAACCTCAGTCTGGATAACGACATGGCTATTATGTTTTATATGGTAGCGGAATTAATCCGGGTATTCTTTCTCCACGAGGCGTATGCGGTAGGCAGAACTTTTCATCTGTTGAAGGAGAAGGCGACGGCTATTCACAATGTTTACCGCTTCATAGGTTTTCTGGATTCCATTTTGTCTGTTGCCATCTTGAGGGAGGAGCTACCTTATTATTGTCTGCCGGGAGATAACAGGGCAGGGGAGCGATTGCGTACACAGGCTGTGTATCATCCTCTGATAGAAAACTGTATTCCGAACGATATGGTACTACATGAGAAATCGGCATTGATAACCGGTTCGAATATGGCAGGTAAGACCTGTTTCATGCGTACGATAGGAGTGAATCTGTTGGCAGCGAAAGCACTTCATACCTGTTTCGCAGAAGTCTTTGAGATAAATACCGGAATTTCTCTTCTATCTTCCATCCACCAGGGAGATAACTTGATGGAGAATAAGAGTTACTTTATGCAGGAAGTGACGACTATCAAGAATTTCGTAGATGAAAGCGGTCATGGGAATTATCTCTTCCTGCTTGATGAATTGTTCAGAGGAACCAATACCAAGGAGCGGATAGCGATTTCAAAAGCTGTGCTTTCCTGGCTGGTGAAAAGTGATAATGTGGTATTTGTATCTACGCACGATCTAGAACTGGCCGATATGCTGGAAGATGAATACGAATTATACTATTTCAGCGAGTCGGTGAAAGATGGTATCCTGTCTTTCGATTACAAGTTGAAGCGCGGAGTTGCGACCGAGCATAATGCAATTAAGATATTGGAGATTTGCGATTATCCGGCTTCATTGGTGAGTGAGGCTCATTCAATCACAAGTATATAATGAAAAACAGAGAGAGTGTAGGTATGATCCTCCGCCTCCCTCTGTTTTTGCAATAATGAACAGATTGATTACTTCTTAGCTTCATCAGCCATAGAGTGCACTTTGCCTTTGATGTCATTGGCTTTTTCAGCAATGACAGACGTTTCATTGGCTACTTTGTCAGCAACTTTTTCTCCGGCATACAATGCCTTTTCTTTAGCAGATTCAATCAGGCATTCGGTATGTCCTTCAATTCTGTGCAGGGCATCGAATACTTCTGCTTTCATTTTTTTTGCTCTTGCACTGCGGGCAAAGCCATAAGCCAGTGCTCCAAAGATTGAACCTATTCCAAGGCCAATCAAAAAGTGAGAATCTTTACATGTCATAATTAAACAGGTTTAATGGTTAAAAACTAAATTAATGTTCTATTTTGGTCAGAGAACAGAGTGTACAAGGCATTAGTTCAACGGGGAGGGAAAGAATTACTACTATTTCACAATTTATGAGAATCAGGGGTTGAATTAACTCTTTCTTTTCCGTGATAAATCAAATTCAATACCTGATTCGTATAATTTATAAATATTCTCTTGTCGGATTCCTTTAGCTTTATCTTTGGCGCTCATAAACATTACTACTGCACGTACGTTCTGTGGTACAAGCAGTTTTTTGAATCATGTAATTAAAATCAATGCTTTATGAATGTAGAAAGAAAAAATGCGAAAGATGACTTACGGCTCTACATGCCGGAAGTTATCGGGATGCTGAAGCGGGAAGGAAAGTTCCCGGCAATGCATGTTTATGCTTGCACGCTGCGTTCCTATGAGAAGTTTTGTGCAGAGGAAAGATATCCGAAAAACACCACTGCTTCCCTGTCCATGCAGGAGATTTTCACCCCGGAGAGGCTGAAAGAGTATGAGGACTGGTTGGCTGGACAACAGTCCAGTCCGAACACGATCTCCACTTACATGCGTACGCTGCAGGCGGTGTACAATCGCTGGATGTCACCGGGCATAGAGGGGTACAATCCGGTGCTGTTCAAGGATGTTTATACGAAAGTGGAGTCGCGTACCAAGCGGGCGCTAACGGCCGAGCAGATGGAGCAACTCAGGAATACGGACTTTAGTGTGCTGACACTGCGTCAACAGCAAGTGCTTACCTACTTCCTGCTGATGTTCATGTTGCGCGGTATGCCGTTCATCGACCTGGCACACTTGCGGAAGTCGGATTTGAGAAATAGGCGCATCACTTACCGTCGGCACAAGACGGGGAAACTGATGGTGGTGGATGTGCCGCCCGATGCGATGAGGCTGTTGCAGAAGTACAGGGACAAGACGGATTCAGAGTATCTGTTCCCGTTGCTGCATGGTGGCTTGTTCATGGAGGAACATCACCACCGTTATCAAGAAACATTACGGCATTTCAACCGGGAGTTGGCGCGGTTGATGAAGCAGTTATTGCCCGGTGTTTCCGTAAGTTCATACACCGCAAGGCATACATGGGCTACACTTGCTTATCATAATGGTGTACCTGTGGGACTGATAAGCCAGTCGTTGGGGCACTCGTCCATTCGGGTGACGATGACTTATCTGAAACCGTTTGATGCGGAGGTGATAGACAGAATAAACAGGCAAGTGATTTCCTTGGTGAAGAAAAGTAAAAAGAGGAAAGATGGCAGATTTAATATGCTGTATGGTACTTCGTTGAGGTGAAATTACTTGCATAGTAACGGCAAACTACCATTTGATGCAGACCGGAAAGGCGTTT
>CAOYQO010000019.1 GCA_948566455.1 uncultured Phocaeicola sp. | reverse complement strand
AGCAAAGATAGCTAATTTTAAAACTTACCAACCAGAAATTTCCGCTGAGCCGGAATTTCCTATGGAGCACACAGAATGATTAGTAAGGCTTTATTTGAGCAAATCCCGGATGATGATTGGCGCAAAGAAACTTGGATTGCTCCTGAAGATGCCGGAAAGGCTCCTGGTACCAAGTATCATACCTTGTTCACCGATGAGAATTTTAAAAAAGTGCCTGCATATGTTCATTTAAAATTCAAGCTGAAAGAAGGCAATATGATTGACGCCAATGTAGGTGCACCGATAGATAATCTTTTAATGCGTGTTGAAGAAATGTATTTTATTGAGGCTGAGGCAATAGCCGCTAGTCAGGGGGGTAAGCGCTGGAATTTCTGCTTTGGAGAATTTTATGAAAACTTATCGTTACAGTTCCTACCAATGTACGGCATCTGCTATGGAAGATTTTCGTAAGGAATTGATTTTGCAAAAAAAGAATAGAGTTTTGGGGAGAGGGTATTATTTATTGGGATTATAAGCGTTTGGAATTGTCTGTTACTCGAGGGTATTCAGGTACTAATTGTCCGGTGGGGTATCGTATGAACTCTAAGGAAGGATATTGCTGTCCATGGTTCAATTTATTTTTTAGTAAATTTGAATCAATCAATCTATTATTTTGAATCCAGATCCTTCGGCTATAGTGGAGGACTGGACAGAATAATAAATTGTTAATTTTAAAAGATTAGTTTATGGTTTAGCATTGTGAATGTTTGGATAGACGTTTATCTTGTTCCTTTCTCTGCCGAAGTATAGCTTCGGCAGAGTTTTTCGGAGAGGAAGGTTATGGTGTGATATTGCTGTTTGCGGTATAATTTCTTATAAAAACAGGTCTAATCATTGTAATAACTATTCAGTCTGTTGGTTTGTGATATCTTTTTCCGATATTTGTATAATCGAAAAAGATAAATACGATGTTGAAACAGATTCTTTTTATATGGTTGTGTTTTTCTGCCTTGACTTTGTTTGGTCAGAGTTTGATTGATATTAAATATTATTCTGTTCAAGACGGACTGTCGCAGAAAAATATTCAGAATCTGATTCAGGATGACAATGGTTATATATGGATGTCTACTTGGAATGGGTTAGAGCGTTTTGACGGATATTCTTTTACTAACTATAAAACCTATCCTGGAAGTAAAGTACGTATAGCGAATCATCGTTTCACCAAGATTGAAAAAAGTTCGTTGAATAACATCTGGTGCCAGACGTATGATAAACATTGCTATTTATTTAATACCCGTACCTATCAATATGAAGATCCGTTCCTTTTCAATAAAAGTCTGGTAAATTCAGTTGAGAAGCTTTATGTATTGCGTAAAGGAATAACGTGGGCAGTAGGTACGCAAAACGAGTTGTTCCGTATGGATGAAAATAAATTCCCAGATATGGAATCTGTACAGTTATATACCGGAAAAACAGAAAATAGTATAGGAGACAGCATTTATACTATTATACAGGATAAAGATGGAGATGAATGGATTCTGACAAATAAGGGAACTACTATTGTGGGGAAGAAGAGTATAGCGAATCTTATGCCTTTTAAATTCATGGTGGAGAATGCAGATGATATTTATCTTGCTACTTCAAAAGGATTTTTTGCCCGCTATGATTATCAGAATCAGAATGTTGTACCGTGTGTTCCTGATGAATCCATGTTCGAGATTATTGGATTGAAGTCCCTGTCTGATCATAAAATAGCTATCCTGCAAAAAAAAGGTATTCGATTTTATGATCCGAAAATTGGTAAATTCACTTTTTATGAAATTCCTATAGAGATTAATCCTGATATTTATCAAGATAAGCAAGGAAATATTTGGATGTTGGGAGTGACTGACGGAGTGATTCGTTTGGATTATCAAAATGAGGACATGGATTTGTTGAGTTATCCTAGATGTAAGGAAATTCCATTTACAGCTCCTTGCACTTTTATTCATGAAGATGAATATGGATGTATTTGGATAAATCCTGCAGGTGGTGAGTTCTGTTTTTATAATCCGGTAACTCGGAAGTTGGAACAGGCTTATATTTATGATGATATGGGAGAACGTAAGTTAGTTTCACTCCAAGCTTTTAGTTATATGATTGATCAACATCATAATTTATGGTATAACCATGACGGTTTTGGGTATATATCGTTTCATCAGAAAAATATTGATTATATAACAAATACTCCTAAGGGAATGGCACGTGCCTTGACTGAGGATCATCAAAAACGCCTTTGGATTGGATGGAAGCGTAATCATAAAAGACAACCGGGAAATCTTTGTCTTTATGATTCATTAGGACAATGGATTGGCAATATTTCGAGAGATGGAAAGTTATTAGCTGATCATTCAGCTGCTTTTAACGTTGATGTATATTGTATTTATGAAGATAGAGAACAGAATATATGGCTGGGAACAAAGGAGGATGGACTTTTTTTGCTTACTCCGAAAAATGAGAATAATTATGAAGTTACACAATATATACCTCGTGAAGATGATCCTTATAGCATTTCTTCAAACTCTGTATATTCTATTCTGCAAGATTCAAAAGGGCGAATGTGGATAGGAACTTGGGGAGGTGGCATTAATTTGATTGACCATTCTTCGGAAAATGGTCATATACGTTTTATTCATTCAGGGAATATTCTTAATAATTATCCTATTCATGTATGTGAGAAAGTTCGTTGTCTGTATGAGGCTGAAAATGGAGTTGTCCTGATTGGAACTACGGGGGGATTGCTAGCTTGTCCTTCAGAATTTATGAAACCGGAAGCTATCAGATTCTATCACAATATTTGTGAGGAACGATATTCCAGTCTAAGCAATAATGATGTGCTTAATATTACCCAAACCCGTAGGGGAAAGCTTATAGTAACAACGCAAAGTGGAGGGATAAATATTCTAGAGGGACATGGTGATTTGTCTGAAAAGTTAATTTTTGAGCATTACAATGCAACGATAGGGCAAGTTTCTGATTTGACTCTTTCTACTATTGAGGATAAGGAAGGAAATATATGGGTTGTTTCAGAGAATAAAATATCAAAATACGATGCAGAAATGAATTTGTTGGGTGAGCTTAGTGATCAAATATTGATGGCTGAAACCAAGCCGGTTCTGCTATCTTCCGGTAAATTGTTTTTAGGGTCACTATATGGTGCGTTATGTATTACTCCTGATGAACTGCATAAAAGTGATTTTGTTCCTCCTATTGTTTTTTCTCATCTTGATATTTATTTGAACAATACCTCTCGTCGTCAGGATATATATAATCATCGTGAGGTCCAGTATTTACAGGCTGACGAGCGCAATTTTATTATCACCTTTGCCGCTTTGGATTATGTTAATTCTCCGGCTATTAAATATGCATATCGAATCAAGGGGCTGAATGACCAGTGGATAGACCTTGGAAATAACCGTTCTGCCAGTTTGGTGAATATACCTGCTGGTGATTATTTGTTTCAGGTCAAATCGACTAATGCTGATGGAGTATGGGTGGATAATGTAACTTCTTTATCTATACATATTGCTCCTGTATTCGGTGAGACTATTTGGGCGATACTACTCTATACCATCATAGCAGTGGGGATTATGTTGGTAGTGGTTTACATAGTGATACGTATCACTAATCTGCAACGCAGAGTGGATTTTGAACAACAAATTTCCAACTTGAAGCTGCGTTTTTTCACTGATATATCTCATGAACTTCGTACACCGTTGACGCTTATAACCAGTCCTATTGACGAAGTCATCAGCAATGAGAAATTATCTGATGTTGGCATGGAGAATATGCAAGTGGCCAAAAGAAATGCGGACAGGATGCTGCGGCTTATCAATCAAATATTGGATTTTCGCAAGATACAGAATGATAAAATGAAAGTGTTGGTGGAGCAAGTAGATGTAATCCCTTTGATTTTAAAAATCTACGGTAATTTTGTTCCTATGGCTCATACGCACCGTATTGATTTCAGGTTGATTTGTCCTCTTGATACTTTTGTTATGTATACGGATGTGGACAAATTGGAAAAGATTCTTTTTAATTTATTGTCCAATGCCTTTAAATATACTCCCGATGAGAAAAGTATCTTCTTGTCTGTTACTTGTGAGAAACAGATTTTATGTTTGCAAGTAAAGGATGAGGGCAGGGGAATTAATGCTCAAAAGCTCAACCGTTTGTTTACCCGTTTTGATACGTTAGATGAGGCTAATCCTAATATGTCTACCGGTATAGGACTTTCATTAGTTAAAGAATTATTGAATCTGCTTCATGGTACAATCAGAGTAGACAGTAAATTGGGTGAGGGTAGCAGTTTCTTTGTTAGGTTGCCGGGGAGTCGCGATACGTTTGATGCCGATGCCAATGCCGAATTTATTCTGGCCGATGGTGAAAATTCCGGTTCGAAAACAGTGGTACCTGATAATCTTATAGAAGAGGAGGAAGATAAGGAAACACGGATTCTTATTATTGAGGATAATGAGGAACTTCGTCATTTTATCTGTGGCGTACTCGCCAGGGAGTATGTGGTTTTTGAAGCGGGTAACGGTCGTCAAGGACTTGAAATGACTTTGAGTGAATTGCCTGATATTGTGATCAGTGACATTATGATGCCTGAAATGGATGGAATAGAGTATCTGAAACAAGTGAAAGGGAATAGTGATATCTGTCATATTCCTATCATTCTGCTATCTGCCAAGTCTTCGTTGAATGATCAGATTCAGGGATTGGAATATGGAGCAGATGAATATATAACAAAACCTTTCAGTTCTGCTTATTTGAAGGCTAGGGTAGATTCTTTGCTCAAACAAAGGCAAATGTTGTATGATTATTATACTTCAAAAATGAGAGAAGAGAAGGATGCTTCTTTTATGGAACAACTTGCTCCTTCTACTCCCCAAGTTACTCATTTCGATGATGATTTCATCTGTAATATCCTTCAGAGTGTGGAAGAAAACATTCAGAATTCCGAATTTAGAATTGATGATCTGGCCGAGGCCATGAGTATGAGCCGGACTGTATTCTATCGGAAAGTGAAATCTCTGATGGGAGTTTCTCCCGTAGATTTTGTCAAGACGATGCGGATTAAACGGGCAGTCCAGCTTTTGGAACAGGATGAATTAACTGTATCTGAAGTAGGATATATGAGTGGATTCACTACTCCGCAATATTTCAGTAGAGTGTTCAAAGAAGCGATGGGATGTACACCAAAAGAGTATAAATTAAAACATAAACCGATTGGTGGGCAAAATGTGTAACTAATAGCCTAAATACTGCAACTTCCACACAGGTATCCTATTTTATATTTGCATAGAATTATAAACATAATACAATACTATGCAGACAAGAACCGTTCAAATTTTGGCATCTTTGTTGTTTTTGACAACAGCCATATCTTCATGCGATAAAAAAGAAGTGTCTTCCTGGGATAAGATGGTAGAGGTTAACAATCAAATTGTATCTCCCGTCTTTCCTGATAGGACTTTTGTGATTACTGATTATCACGATGTGAAAGACACGCTTTATACAAATGCCATCAATCAGGCCATAGCCATTTGTTCTGAACAGGGAGGTGGAAAAGTGGTTATTCCCAATGGAGAATTTTTCACAGCCTCCATTCGTTTGAAATCCAATGTAAATCTCCATTTATCTGATAGTACGATTTTGAAGTTTACTACAGATCCTTTTCTTTTTGATACTGTACAGACCCGTATAGAAGGAATAGATTGTTACAATATCTCTCCGTTGATTTATGCCTATGGAGAAAGTAATATTGCCATCACTGGTAATGGGGTGATGGATGGTCAGGCTGATAGAAGTAATTGGTTCAGCGAAAGCAGAATTCGTGGCATTGTACAGGAAGATGGTAAAAAAATAAATGAGAAAACTTTATTGTATGAAATGAAAGAGGATTCTATTCCTTTTAAAGAACGGGTCTTTATGAGAGAGAATGGCATGCGCCCTCAGTTTATTAATCTCTACAAATGTAAGAATATTCTATTGGAAGGATTTACTATCAACCGTTCGCCGTTTTGGCTCATTCATCCGTTGTTGTCCGAGAATATCACTGTCAGAAAAGTAAAGATGCAGAGTCATGGTTATAATAATGATGGTTGTGATCCGGAATCATGTAGGAATGTGTTGATTGAGGATTGTGATTTTGACACAGGCGATGATTGTATCGCCATCAAATCGGGACGTGATGAAGATGGCCGTTACTGGAATATTCCCAGTGAGAATATTATAGTTCGTCATTGCAGAATGAAGGATGGTCATGCTGGAGTAGCTATTGGCAGTGAGGTGACTGGAGGATGCCGTAACGTGTGGGTGGAAAATTGTACCATGGACAGTCCTGAACTCGACCGTATTATCCGTATAAAATCAAATGCGATACGAGGAGGTGAAGTAGAAAACATATTTGTCCGGAATATAAGGGTAGGTGAGTGTAAGGAGTCTATTTTAGGCTTTGAATTGAAATACTGGCATGTGGATGACGGACCGTATCTTCCTTATTTTCATAATATTCATTTGGAAAATGTCACAAGTAAGAAAAGTCAGTATGTTTTGCATCTGGATGGTTTTGAAGATAAAATACGGGCACGAGATATTTTTATAAAGGATTGTACTTTTGATGGAGTGATGAAACCTGAGATTAATAAAGTAATTGGTGTTGAAAACATTCATTTTGAGAATGTAACAGTAAATGGACAGGATTTTAAAGGATTATAAAGTGATGGACAGATTCGCATTTTTATTAAGCTTTCTTTTGGGAGCATTGATGACGGTCACTCTTCAGGCTCAGAAAATAATTCCTTTGTGGCAGAATAATATGCCCAATAGTAAAGGTATAGCTCTTAAAGACTCTGTAGCCAGGGAACGTGTGGTGCAAGTCGGGACTCCCACAATTCATGTTTATGAACCGTCAAAAGCTGAGCGTACTGGTACGGCGGTACTGATCATTCCCGGTGGCGGATATGTGAAATTGGCGCATGAAATCAGTGGTATTGCATTGGCTAAATGGTATAATACTTTGGGAGTAACGGCTTTTGTTCTGATGCATCGTTTTCCACAATCGCCGGATGTAATAGAATCTTATAAAGCTCCTTTGCAGGATGGACAACGTGCTCTTCGCTATATACGTGCCCATGCGGAGGAATATGGAATAGATATTCATAAAGTGGGCGTGATGGGTTGTTCTGCCGGTGGCCATTTGGCTGCTTCATTGTGTGCTATTGATGAAGACTGGGCTAAAGTGGGCGATACGTTGGATGCGTATAGTTGTAAACCCTCTTTTGCTGTATTGATATCTCCGGTTATTTCTATGGATGACGCTATTGTTCATGAAGGTAGCCGGACAAATCTGTTGGGAAAGCGGGAACAGGATATTACTCTCAGGAATTTGTTTTCTTTGGAGAAACAAGTGAATGGTAACACGGCACCGGCTATTTTGTTTCATGCTTCTAATGATAAGGCTGTCTCTCCTTTGAACAGCATAGCCTATTATACTGCCTTATATAATGCAGGAATAGAGAAATCCTCGTTGCATCTGTTCCCTACCGGTGGGCATGCCATTTCCTTGCGTGCCCAAAGGGGAAGCACGGTAATGTGGCCGGAACTGGCCGAAGCTTGGTTGATAGAAAACAGATTTCTTTCTCCATTATAAAAGTCGATACCATTTATTCATTAATTTAATTATAGAATGACACATAAATTATTAAAAAGAGCACTTGTAGTTTTGCTATCTGTAGTCAGCATCAGTATAGATGCTCAGGAAAAGCCTGTATTGTGGTATGATAAGCCTGCTCAATATTGGGAAGAGGCACTACCTTTGGGAAATGGACGTTTAGGAGCCATGGTATATGGCAATCCTGCGGCCGAAGAGATTCAACTGAACGAGGAGACAGTTTCGGCAGGTTCTCCTTACAAAAATTATAATCCTGAGGCTAAAGGAGCATTGGCGACCATCCGTCAGTTAATTTTTGCTGGTAGATATCCTGAAGCTCAAGAGTTGGCAGGTGAAAAAATCCTCTCCAAGAACGGTTTTGGAATGCCTTATCAGACAGTGGGTAGTTTGCGATTGGACTTTCCCGGTCATGAAAACTATATCAATTTCCGTCGTGAATTGGATTTGGAAAAAGCTGTAGCCACGACTGCTTATACTGTAAATGGAGTAGATTATAAGCGTGAAGTCTTTACTTCTTTTGTCGATCAGCTGGTCATTGTACGCCTTACTGCTTCTCAACCGGGAAAGCTTACTTTTTCCGCTTCCCTGACTTGTCCTCAGAAGGTGGATGTTACCGTTTCTGGAAAAAATGCCTTGATTTTGGAAGGTACAACCAAAGGAGACGATTTCACAAAAGGTGCGATTCGTTTCCGTGCAGATTTGAAGTTGGATTTACAGAGTGGAAAGAGTGTGGCAGGAGATACATTATTATCTGTGACTAATGCTAATAGTGCTACTATTTATATCGCCATGGCTACTAACTTTGTGAATTATAAGGATATATCTGGAAATCCATCCGAGCGTAATAAGATATCCATGAAGAATGCCGGAAAGAATTATGCCCGAGCTTTACAGGCTCATATCAATGTATATCAAAAATACTATAACCGTGTATCTTTGAATTTGGGACGTACTTCGCAGGCTGATAAACCTACAGATGTCCGGGTTAAAGAATTCGCTACTTCCAATGACCCTCATTTAGTCGCTCTTTATTTTCAGTTTGGTCGTTATTTGCTTATTTCCAGTTCTCAGCCGGGAGGGCAACCTGCTAATTTACAAGGTATTTGGAATCAGAAACTGAATCCTGCTTGGAAATGTCGTTATACCACCAATATCAATGCGGAAATGAATTATTGGCCTGCCGAAGTTACCAATTTGCGCGAGATGCATGAGCCTTTCCTGCAAATGGTGAAAGAATTGTATGAGAATGGTCAGGAGGCTTCCCGAGAGATGTATGGTTGTCGGGGATGGGTATTGCATCACAATACGGATTTATGGCGTATGAATGGTGCTGTAGATAGGGCCTATTGTGGGCCGTGGCCTACCTGTAATGCATGGTTATGCCAGCATTTGTGGGATCGTTACCTCTATTCGGGTGATAAGGAATACTTGGCTTCTGTGTATCCTATTCTGAGGAGTGCTTCAGAGTTCTTTGTTGATTTTTTAGTAAGAGATCCTAATACCGGTTATCTGGTTGTCACTCCTAGTAATTCCCCGGAGAATTCGCCTAGTATTTGGAGAGGGAAAGCCAATTTGTTTGCAGGTATCACGATGGACAATCAGTTGGTATCCGATTTATTTTCAAACACTCGGGCTGCAGCACAGGTTTTGAACTTGGACAAGCAGTTCTGTGATACTATTCTGTCATTAAAAAGACAACTTCCTCCCATGCAGGTAGGGCAATACGGACAGTTGCAAGAGTGGTTCGAAGACTGGGATAACCCTAATGATCATCACCGTCATATCTCTCACTTATGGGGATTTTTCCCTGGTTATCAAATTTCGCCTTATTCGTCACCTGTGCTCTTTGAGGCTGCCCGAAATACATTGATACAGCGTGGTGATCCTTCTACTGGTTGGTCCATGGGATGGAAAGTTTGTTTTTGGGCAAGATGTTTGGATGGAAATCATGCATTTAAGTTGATTACCAATCAGTTGAATCTTGTTTCTCCCGAAGTGCAGAAAGGTCAGGGAGGAGGTACTTATCCAAATTTGTTCGATGCTCATCCGCCTTTCCAGATTGATGGAAATTTTGGTTGCACAGCCGGGATTGCTGAAATGTTGATGCAGAGTCATGATGGGGCTGTTCATTTACTTCCTGCTTTACCTGATACTTGGAAAGATGGAGAGATTAGGGGGCTTCGTGCACGTGGTGGTTTTGAAATTGTTTCTCTGAGATGGAAGGATGGCAAGATAGAATCGGCAGTTATCAAATCTACTATCGGTGGTAATCTTCGCTTGCGCGTGCACAATGCTTTAATGGTGGATGGTATGACACTGGTTAAAGCTAAAGAGGATAATCCTAATCCTTTGTTTGGAAAGCAGGAAATCAGTCGTCCGCTTATTAGTGAGAAAGCTCCATTGAAGGGAGTGGAACTGAAAGATTCCTATTTATATGATGTACCCACTGAAGCGGGACAAACTTATATTTTCACTCAATTATAATCGTTGTATAAACATGAAAAAAATAGTATTTAGTCTTTTAATGCTTGTGCCTTTCGGACTTGTTTCCTGTTTTTCTGGAGCATCAGAATCTTCAACTGAAGAAATTGAAACACAGAAAATGCAACAACAAGTAGATTCACTTTATAAGAAAATGTCTCAAGCTGAACGAGTTGCTCAGTTGTATGGTATCCGTTCCTCAGAGGTGGTGGAGAATGGAAAATTGTCTTTACAGAAATGTAGAGAAAAAATTCCTAATGGAATAGGACATGTATGTCAATATGCTTGTGCATTAGATTTAGGACCGAATGAATTGCGTGATTTTGTACGCGATTCTCAGAATTATCTTATAAATGAAACTCCGTTGGGTGTACCAGCTATATTCTATGAGGAGGCTATTATTGGATTGGCAGCTAAAGGAACAACTGTTTATCCTCAACAATTAGGGGTCGCTTGTTCTTGGAATCCTGAACTGGCTACAGTTAACACAGAACAGACGGCAGAAGTCATGCGCTCTGTTGGTGCTACGCTTGCTTTATCACCCATGGTCGATCTTATACGTACCGCGTATTGGCCTCGTATAGAAGAATCTTATGGGGAAGATGGCTATCTCAGTCCAGCTATGGGGGTAGCTTTTATAGAAGGTTTGCAAAAGAATGGGTTGAAGGATGGTGTTGCAGCTTGTACTAAGCATTTTTGGGGATATGGTGGAGGTTCTTCATTGACATGGAAAGAAATTTTTGAAGAAGTACTTATGCTACATGAAGCTATGATACGATTGGCGGATTGTAAAGTCTTGATGATATCTTATGGTCGTTTTCGTAGTGAACAGGCTGTATCTAGTGATACTCTTTTGAATAAAATATTGCGTGGATATTTAGAATTTGACGGCTTGGTAGTGGGTGATTATGGTGCTGTGGAACATTCCAGTCAGAAAGGTAATCCTGAAATCCTAAAACAAAGGGCTATTGAGGCTCTTGTAGCAGGTAATGACATTGAACTTCCTTCGAATAATTGTTATAAATTTTTGTCCGAGTTAATAAAAGATGGTTTAATTGATGAGCAATATTTTGAAAAGGCGGTGAAACGTTCATTAATGTTGAAGGCACGTTTAGGATTGTTGTCAACGGATCGGAAACTTTATGCAAATGGAGATTTGGATTTAGATTGTCCTCAATATCGTAAAACATCTTATGATTTGGCTTGTCAATCTATTGTTTTATTGAAGAATAATGGGGTGTTGCCCCTTTCTGGCAAGCATAAAAAAATTGCTTTGGTAAGACCGAATGCAAACACTTATTGGTGTATGTTGGCGGATTATACTTACTAGTCTGTGCAGGCGTTTTGGTGGGGAGGAAAAATAGATCTTGAAAATCCTAAAATTATCTCAGTATACGATGCTTTGAAACCTAAGTTAGGAGAAAATTTTACTTTAGGGTATGAACGTGGGTGCGATTGGAGCGCAACAAATGAAACAGCCATTATTCGTGAAGGTGATCCTAGGACGGAACGTTTGAATATGATGCTTATGGAGTCATCTGATCCTACTAATTGGAAGGCTGCCATAAAACTAGCTTCAGAAAGCGATGTCGTTATTGCTGCATTAGGAGAAAACCCAACTTTATGCAGAGAGGCCCGTCAACGTAAAGGAATTCGTTTGCCGGGAGATCAGGAACGTTTTTTAAAAGAACTGATTGCTACAGGAAAACCTGTTGTTTTAATGATGTTTGGTGGACGTCCTCGAGTTATTGATGAAGTGGAGGCTGGTTGTGCAGCTATTCTTCAAGCTTGGTATCCTGGTGAAGAAGGGGGAAATGCTGTTGCTGATATCTTGTTGGGTAATGTTAATCCTTCCGGAAAACTTTGTGTCAGTTATCCTAAGACAGAAAGTGAAGAACTTTATTGTTATAATAATGGTGTTTCTCAAGAGAAAATAGCTTATCCGTTTGATTTTGGACTTTCATATACTTCTTTCGAATATAGTGGGATGAATGTTCCGGCAACAGCGCAAACAACGGATGATTTTATTGAGATAAGCTGTCGGGTAAAGAATACCGGTATGCGTAAAGGGGTTGAAATTGTACAGCTTTATTTATCTCCTGAATCTTCACAATCTCTTAAACCTATACAGTTAAAAGGATTTGCTCGGGTAAATTTGAAACCTGGCGAATCAAAAAGGGTAAGCTTTAAAGTTTCTCCTCAGCAAATGGCATATTACGTGAATGGTAAATGGACTATAGATGATGGAGCATATAAATTTAAAATTGGTGCGTCCTCGTCAGATATACGTTTGGAATCTTCATGCCAACTTATAGGGAAGAAACTACAGATGGAACATAGAAATGTACTGTTTGCTGTGCAAGATATACAACCTTAGAACAAGATTCTTGATGTACAATATTATAATGTAATTTTGTACGTCAAGAATTTTTATTTAAATATATAAATTAATTCATATATGATAAGGAAACTATTATTTTTCGGAGTGTTTGCCATTTTAGAATCAGGTTTAGTGTGGGCACAAAATTTAAAGGTTCATACTATTGGAGATTCTACTATGGCAGATTACATGGAAAATACAACTCGTACTCGTGGGTAGGGAGAAATGCTGCAGGAGTTTTTTTCAAAAGAAGTACAAGTGATAAATTATGCACGTGGAGGTAGAAGCTCACGTCCTTTTTGGGAGGAAGGACGTTGGGATAAGGTGAAAGAAAATATAAGCTCTGGTGACTATGAAGAATGTAGCTCGTCAAAAAAAAGTACCTGTAGTTGATATGACAGCTCTGACCAAGGAGTTTGTTGAAGACTTAGGGGTAGATGCTACAATTCAACAGATTTATCTTCCTACAGATGGAACTCATACGCAAGCTACCGGAGCAGCTTGTTATACAAGAATAGTAGCTCATGATTTGGTGCATCAAGGGATATTGAGCGAATATATTGATAGTGAGGTGCCAATGGTATTAAATCCTACTTTATTGGACTTCGGGACTATTTATATTGGTAATGAGTCTACTTTTAAATAGCAGATTGGCAAGTACAGGGTTTTGAGATAGAATAATAGGATAAGAGGAGGAGAAAATAACTTTGAAAATCGAAAGGTTGATTTTTATAAGGATTTGGATAAAAAATATAAAGGTAATAACTTGAAATCGTGCACCTTTGCTGCGTGAACCTTTAAAATATACTATTCATGAGAACAAGTAAAATACAATTTCCAAAACGGTTTTCTTTTTTCTTCCTCTTATTTTGTATATTGGGAATAATGGGATATGCCCGCTCCCAGCAGAATACTATTTTTCATGCTGTTGTTGCAAAAGATGGTACGGGAGATTATACTACAGTTCAGTCGGCTATTGATGCAGTCCCAGAGAATTTGAAAAGTCCTTGGCTGATATTTGTTAAAAATGGTTCATATGAAGAACAGGTGATTATTCCCCAAAACAAGCCTTTTATTCATCTTATCGGACAGGATAAGGAACGGACTATTATTCATCTTAAATTAAATGTAGGTGGTAAACCTGATGCCAATACTAAAGATTTAGCGTATTGGCATTATTCGGTTCATAATCCAAAATCTGTTGTTTCTCATTTTGAGGGAGCTGTGGTAAATATCAATGCTTCTGATTTTTATTCTGAAAATATTTCTTACGTCAATGATTGGGGGGTGGAGGCTCAAAATGGTCCTCAAGCATTAGCTTTGAAAACGAAGGCGGATCGTATTGCTTTTTATAATTGCAAATTCCGTTCGTTTCAAGATACCTGGATGACTACTACACGAGATGCAGACCGTCATTATGTAAAAGAATGTTGGCTAGAAGGGGCTGTAGATTATTTTTACGGTGGAGGCAATGCGTTAGTGGAAGAGTCTACATTATATAATGTACGTAGTGGCTCTGTTATAGTTGCGCCCTGTCATGAATCAGTAAAATATGGTTATGTGTTTCGTAATTGTGTGATTGATGGCAACGAACAGGCAGCAGATGGTAAATTGAAATTAGGACGTCCTTGGCATAACTCACCCAAAGCTGTTTATATTAATACTTTGGTGAAGATTCCTTTAGCTCCTGAAGGATGGACAAATATGGGTACTATTCCTGCTCTTTTTGCAGAATATAACAGTATGGATATGAATGGAAAGGCATTGGATTTAAGTTGTAGAAAAACGGAATATGAAACAGGTGGAAAAGAGAAAAGGAAAGGGGAATGCCGGGCTACAATTACTTCGAATGAGGCAGCTTTATATACTTATGAAAACATAATTAAAAGTAAGGATGGATGGGATCCTCGCAGCATGATGGAACAATTGCCTGCTCCGGCTCATATCCGGTGGGAGCAGGATGGTTTAAAGTGGGATGCTGTACCAGGCGCTTTGGGCTATGTGTTAGATGTAAATGGGAAAATAGTTGATATAACTTCTGATACTCAATCATTATGGAAATCTGACATGAAAGGAGTAGTTCTGTTAATACGTGCGGTTAATCGAAACGGAACATTGGGAGAGCAAGGAGTTTATTATTTATAATTTTATATTCGGATAACTCTGTTTTGTTATTCTCAAACCGGATTTTATAAATATTAGACCGGATAATGTAATATCCGGTTCCTATTTTTACTCATTTTTGTAGAGCTAAAAACTTTAAATTATACTATAAAATGAAAACAGTAAAAAACATGAAACAAAGTAGGTTTATTCTGTTTGTGCTTTCATTCCTGATGATGAGTATTGGGAATGTTTATGCGCAAAATATTATTGTAACAGGTACGGTTCTAGATAGTACCGGTGAGCCTGTTATCGGTGCTAATGTAAAGGTAGCAGGCAACTCATCCGTAGGAACCATTACCGATTTTGAGGGGAATTTCTCCTTGTCGCTTCCTGCGGACACAAAGAAATTGGAAATCAGTTATATCGGTATGCTTTCACAAGAGACTGTCATTAAGCCGGGAACCCCGGTAAAGGTAATTTTGAAAGAAGATACGGAAGAATTGGATGAAGTGGTAGTCATTGGTTATGGTACTGTAAAGAAACGGGACTTGACTGGTTCTATGACCTCCATCAAGCAAGCGGACATTGTCGCTGTTCCTACGACGAATGCTTTGGAAAGCTTGCAAGGAAAAGTGGCTGGACTAGATATGACTAAATCAAGTGGTCAGACAGGTTCGGGATTGTCATTCTCTATTCGCGGTAACCGGTCATTGAATGCTTCGAATGCTCCGCTGATTATTGTGGACGGAGTACCCTATGGGACAGATATTGATATCAATCCCAATGTTATAGAATCTATGGAGATTCTGAAGGATGCTTCTTCTACCGCTATTTATGGTTCTCGCGGTGCTAACGGAGTCATCTTGATTACTACAAAGAAAGGAGCTGTAGGCAAAACCAAGGTTTCATATAACGGTTATTATTCTAGCAATTCTGTAGCTGCTTATCCTGATAGAATGAATTTGTCCGAATGGGCTGATTTCAAGAGAGAGGCTTATCGCACGGACGGTCAGTGGGCAAGCCCCGAAGATGATGCCAAAATTTTCGGTTCTGCTTATGATGCTATAAAAGCCAATCAAAATGTGGACTGGGTGGATGTGCTGATGCAAACGGGTAGCCAGATGTCCCATTCTATCAATATCTCGAATGGTACAGAGAAGACAACATTCAATCTGGCCTTTGAATATATGTCTGAAGACGGTTTGGTGAAGTTGGATAATATGGACCGTTATAATGCAACCTTATCTTTGTCGCATAAGTTGACTGATAATTTAAAACTGAACGCTAATGTAGTATATACCTATTTGGATCAGAACATCAGACGTGATCCTTTCAACCGTTCTATTTATTACGCTCCCTATGGGGATGTATACAATGAAGACGGTTCCATCAATGTGCTTCCTTTTAATGACGGACAGACCATCAGCCCGATAGCCGAGGAAGTTCCCGGAGCCTATAAAAATAACCGGTTGACCAGCCATTTGGTGGGGAATGTAGGGGCTACCTGGAACATTATCAAGGACTTGACACTGACTTCTACTTTCGGATTTGACAAGAAAGATGTCCGTACAGGACATTTTGCTGATACATATACGTTGGACGGAGCGGGAAATTACTCGTTAGCAGATGTTATCAATCATAGTGATGTCAATTGGTCGTGGGAAAATACATTGGCTTATTCGTTCACATTAGGAAAACATAATCTGAGTCTGATGGCTGGTAATGCATTATATAAAAATGTAGCTGAGGAATATAAGGGTGCGGGACATAATCTTATTTCATCTACTATGTTGTTTTATAATTTAGGTGGTTTGCAGGATAGTCAGCAGATATCCAGTAATTATGTACAAACCACTATGGCTTCTTTCTTCGGACGTATCAACTACAAATTCAATGAGAAATACTTGATGACCGTAACTTTGCGTCAGGATGGCTCATCTGTATTGGCAAAAGATCATCAGTGGGGGTTCTTCCCATCTGTGGCTTTGGCCTGGCGTATGAATGAAGAGAATTTCCTGAAGAATATAGAACAACTTTCCAATTTGAAACTTCGGTTGAGTTATGGTATTTCAGGAAACAGTGCTGTTTCTGCATATCAAACTCAGGGAGGATTAGGAAAGACCATGTATGCTTATCTCATAAATAATACGGAAAACGGGGCCTATGGTTATTATCCGGCTTTGACACCGAATTATAATTTGGGCTGGGAAAAAACAGCAACGGCTAATATCGGTATTGATTTTGGTTTCTTCAATAACCGCATCAGTGGTTCATTGGACATCTATCAACAAAAGACATCAGATTTGCTGATGCAGAAAAAAGTACCTAGCTCTACCGGATATTCTTTGGCATGGGATAATGTAGGAAAAACTGAAAATAAAGGTGTGGAATTAGTTATTAATACCCAAAATTTCAATCAAAAGGATTTCTCGTGGAATACAGATTATACTTTTACTCTGAACAGAGAGAAAATCACTGAATTGGCAGATGGAACCGATCGTGATATTAGTAACGGTTGGTTTGTAGGACATTCCATCAAAACGCATTATGGATTGGAGAAAATCGGTATTTGGCAACTTGACGAAGCTGAGGAAGCAGCTAAATATGGTGAGAAGCCGGGCCGTATAAAAATAAAGGACCAAAATAAGGATGGTTCTATAGACAATGATAACGATCGTGTCATTTTGGGTTCGGAAACTCCCGATTTCGTAATGGGATTGAACAATACATTCAAATACAAGAACTTTGATTTGCGCGTTTTCATGTATTGGAGACAAGGGCAAATGTTACATTCGGAAGCCAACGGGTATGGATCATACCGTATTCAAGGAGATCCGGGTATTAAAGTAAACTATTGGACACCGGAGAATCCTACGAATGAATTTCCCCGTCCGGAAAAAAGTTATTCAGATTCTTCCAAATTGGATGCATTGGGATACGTGGATGGTTCGTATTTGAAGATTAAAGAAATCACTTTGGGATATCAGTTACCTAAATCATGGATCGAGAAGATTCATGCTTCTAATATCCGTATCTATTGTTCATTAAAGAATTTCTTTACTTTCAGCCATTTGGATGATTATGATCCTGAACGAGGAGGCTCTTTGAGCTACCCGATGACAAAACAAGCAGTATTTGGTATTAATGTTGATTTTTAAATAAACGAATAGGTATGAATAAATTATATAAATGGTGTTTGCTTAGCTGTATAGCAGCAACCTTGAGTTCATGTGATGATTTTCTGACAGAGGAAAATCCCAGTGGATTGACCGCTGATACTTTTTATAAGACTGCATCGGGTGCAGAAGCCTTGATTAATTCATGTTACACACCGTTGCGTTTCTGGTATGGACAGGAATATGCCACATCAATGACAGAGTTGGGAACGGATATATTTACTCGGGGAAATGGTTGTACCGATGCTGAACTTTCCGATTATAATTCGTCATTACAAGGTTCCAGCAATGCGATAACTAAAGAGTGGGAACGTTTGTATTCGGCATTGAATACTTGTAACACTGCCTTGAACCGTTTGCCAGGATCCGAACTTTCAGCTTCGGTTAAAGATATCCGTATGGGGGAAGCCTATTTCTTGCGGGCTCTTTATCTGTGGCATATTGTAGAGACATGGGGAGGTGTTTATTTATCGACAGAAGAATGTACCGAGCCGTCAGGCTACGTTTACCGTTCGTCCGAAGAGGATTTTTATACTCAGATTATAGCTGATTTAAAAGAGGCGATGGCTAAATTGCCAGTTTCCACTTCCGACTATGGACGTGCTACTAAAGGTGCGGCCGAAGCGTTTCTGGCACGCGTTTATCTGTATAATAAAAATTATGAGGAAGCATTGAAATATGCCCGTAATGTCATTAACAATTATGATTATAGTTTGGCAAAAGATTATTCGGACCTTTGTGATATTTATAAATGTAATGATGTAAAAGAGAATGTGTTTGTTTGTATGTACACGAAGAGTGAGATATTCGGAACTTCCATTGAAGAAGGTCCTGATGGGAACCCCATCATTTGGAGAACACCGGGTAATAACCCTTCACATTTGTTGTGGGTGATGTGCTATGATCAGGTACTCGATAAAGACGGTAAGAAACCTGTTACGCGCTCCATAGAATATGGTCGCAGTTTTAACAGATATATGCCTACGCTGTATTATCTGAATCTGTTCGATGAAAAGATGGATGCCCGTTATGATGATGTGTTCCAGCAGGCATGGATTTGTAACAATACGAACAGTGCTTATATCTCACCGGGAGATACGGCTATTTTCTTTACTAAATATAGTGTGCCCGATGCAGAGGAAGCTAAACACAATTATATTACCATAGACAAGGATTTTGTTTACAATGCCGATGGTTCTATCAAAAATAGAGTTCAGAATGTGACTTTCAAAAAATTCCTTGATCCGTCTCGTGAGTCTGTGAATTATACGGGAAGTGTGAGACATGGTGTGGTCATTCGTCTTGCTGAGTTATATCTGATAGCTGCTGAGGCTGAATTATTCTTGAACGATAATGTCTCTGGAGCATCTTATATCAATGAGGTAAGAAGGAGAGCCGCTATTCCTGGAAAGGAAGCCGCTATGGAGATAAAGCCGGAACAGTTGACATTAGATTTTATTTTGGATGAACGGGCCCGTGAGTTGGGAGGAGAGCAGCAACGTTGGTTCGATTTGAAGCGTACCGATAAGCTGCTGGAAAGAGTAAAAGCATACAATCCGGATGCGAAAGTGAATATAAAAGAGCATCATTTGCTACGTCCTATTCCTCAGACTCAATTGGATGCCATTATCAATAAAGATGAGTTTGGGCAAAATGCCGGTTACAATTAAGTATGTCTGTCAGACTAAAGTTTGATTTCTTGTAAAGGTGTAGTCTGATGATTGGCAGAGAAGTTATTTAGTTTGCAAAAGTTTTTAAACAACATAAGTTCGTTTTTAAAAACGAACTTATGTTGTTTAAAAAGGTGGTGGCCTTTTTTAAAAAGGACAAGGTCTTTCTGGTTGAATGAAAGAGGAGTATATAAGGCTCCTTACATGTGTGGATATAAGAGCTCTCATCGGAGTTTTTTCCGGCAGGTCGGAATGTTTTTCCCAATTGAAGAACAAGTTTGGAAAGGCTAGGCGGATTTTCAATATTTTCTTTTCATAAGGTTTATCAATTCTGCGCCACCACCCCTAAATCTTTTTATCCATCAGTGTTTCCGATAAAAGGTGGTAGCAGTGGCAGCAGATTTTAAAAACTCTATTGTGGAACTTTCCAGCAAATACAGTCTGTCAGATGATCGTTGATAAAACCTGAAGCTTGCAAATGGGCGTAGCAAATTGTAGTCCCGAAGAACTTGAAACCTCGTTTTTTCATATCTTTACTCATGGCATCGGATTCGGGAGAGGATACCGGAATCTCGCTCAATGACCGGAATGTGTTGATAATCGGCTTTTTGTCGGGAAAGAATGACAGGGTATAATTATAAAAGGCACTATAAAATATTTTGTGTTAATGGAAAATACGGGATTCAAAATCGAGTTCCGTATTTTTTATTTTATACATTTACCAAATGAAAAAGATTATGAAAGAAAAGAATCAAGTAGTGCCTGATGAGGTATTAAGCAAGGAGTTCCTTAGCCAGTTCAAGACAGAAGCGGATGTGAGCAGGTTTCTGAATCAGTTGCATGCGCAGGTATTGGAAAAGATGCTTGAAGGTGAGATGGATGCCCATTTGGGGTATGAGAAGAATTCCGTGGCAGGGAACAACACCGGCAACTCCCGGAATGGCAGTTATCCGAAGAAAATTCAGACCGGACATGGAGAGTCTGTCATCTCCATTCCGCGTGACCGCAACGGGCAGTTTGAACCGATAGCAGTCCCCAAGCATGAAAGCCGGGGACTTTCTATAGAGAAGCTTGTTATCTCCCTGTATGCCAAAGGAATGAGTGTTTCCGATATAGAGGAGGAGATGCGTGAGATTTATGAAATAGAGCTCTCTACATCAGCTATTTCCATTATTACAAACAAGGTAAGCCAGGCTGCGCAGGAATGGCAGAACCGTCCTCTGGATCCGGTCTATCTGATAGTCTGGATGGATGGTATCGTCTTCAAGGTACGGGATAACGGCAAGATTATAAACAAGACCGTCTATTTTTGTGTCGGTCTGAAACAGAACGGCCTGAAGGAAGTCCTTGGCATGTGGGTCGGCAAATCGGAAAGTTCCTCTTTCTGGATGGGTGTCCTGACCGACTTGAAGGCTCGTGGAGTGCAGGATATACTGATTACCTGTACTGACAATCTGAATGGATTTACAGATACCATCCGTACCGTATTCCCCCAGTCATCCACTCAGATCTGTGTGGTACATCAGATCAGGAACTCCTGTAAATATGTCGTTTATAAGGATAAGAAAGAGTTTACGGCGGATATGAAGAATATCTACAATGCACCTAATAAGGAAGTTGCTGCCGCAGAACTTGACAATCTGGAAAAGAAATGGGGAGGAAAGTATCCATACGCCATACTTTCATGGAGAAACAACTGGGATGATCTGACTGTTTTCTTCCAGTTCCCATTGGAAATCAGGAAAATAATCTATACCACAAATCTTATTGAGAATCTGAACGGAAAAATCAGAAAGTACACCAAATCAAAGCTTTCATTCCCGTCGGACGATGCCGTAAAAAAAAACCGTGTATCTTTCACTTATGGAGATTGAAAAGAAATGGACAATGCCTATTTCAAACTGTGGATTGATTATGAACCAGTTTATGCTTATATTTGAAAACAGAATCCAGATATAAGAACAAACTTACAACTGAATCCTGTTTCCATTTACACAAAATTTTGGACAGTACCTTATAAAAACTACCGAATTCCTTTTGTACGGCAAGGAATAGTTTCGCATTCGTGATTGTCGATTTGATTTTCAGACGGTTTTTTACAATTCCTTCAAATTGCATTAGCCGCTCAACGTCTTCATCGGTCATTTGTGCTACCAGCTCGGCATCAAAATTATAGAAAGCTTTACGATACCCCTCTCTTTTTTTAAGAATCGTTATCCAGTTTAGTCCTGCTTGGGCACTTTCCAATACAAGAAACTCAAACAGCGTCTTGTCATCGGTAACTAACTTTCCCCACTCCTGGTCATGGTATTTCACATACAATTCGTCTGTTCCGCACCAACCGCAACGTCCGTTTGTTATATCTTGCATAATTCTAATATTTGTGATATAGAACAAATGTAGTGGATTCATGGCATTATGCCAAATTTAAAAGGACTATTTTGTGGCATAAATACCTATAAAAAGTTATTGCATAGTATATATATTCCGTAAAATGGGGGAAAAGATTACCTATATCAGGTGATTGTTTCCCCTTTTCTTTTTACGGACCTTTGCATTCTCAAAAATTAAGAATTTAGAATTATAGGTATTCATGGTAAAAAGACAGTTACAAAGGATCAGTTTAGGCTCTCTTTTTTTTATAATCGGAGCGATATCTATCTTTGCACAACCTAAGACAATGGTATCCGGTAAAGTAATATCCAAAGAAAAACAGGAAGTCGTAGATTTTGCAACCGTATATTTGAAGGGTACAACTTATGGCTGTACAACGAATGAAGAAGGTATCTATCATCTTCATGCACCGGCAGGGAAATACACGCTAGTTGTTTCGGCTATAGGATATAAGACTATAGAAAAGCCTGTAACTTTAGTTCATGGTGAAAGAATTAAGATGAATGTAATGATTGACCCGTCAGTGACTGAGTTGGGTGAAGTGGTAGTGGTGTCTAACGGGGTTTCCCGTGTGAAACGTTCCGCATTCAATGCGATAGCTGTAGATACAAAAGAATTCCAGAATTCTACCAAGAATCTGAGTGATGCTTTGGCTAAAGCTCCGGGAATGAAACTCCGTGAGTCGGGTGGGGTAGGTTCGGATATGCAATTGATGTTGGATGGTTTCAGTGGCAAACATGTGAAGATATTTATTGACGGTGTACCTCAGGAGGGAGTAGGGAGCTCTTTTGGCCTAAATAATATTCCTGTGAATTTTGCAGATAGGATTGAAGTGTATAAAGGGGTGGTTCCTGTAGGATTTGGCACGGATGCTATAGGTGGTGTTATCAATATTGTAACCAATAAGAAGAAACGTAATTGGTTTTTGGATGGCTCCTATTCATACGGTTCGTTCAATACGCATAAATCGTATGTGAATTTCGGACAAACTTTCAAAAATGGCTTTACTTATGAAATAAATGCTTTCCAAAACTATTCGGATAATGATTATCAGGTGGATGCACCGGTAGAGGACTTTGAAACCGGAAGAATTGATAAAGATAAAAAGATACGTGTGAGACGCTTTAATGATACCTATCATAATGAGGCGGTTATAGGTAAGATGGGTATTGTGGATAAGAAATGGGCAGACAGATTGATGTTGGGCTTTACTTATTCACACATGTATAAGGAGATACAGACCGGAGTACGTCAGGAAATAGTCTATGGGGAAAAACATCGTAAAGGATATTCGTTGATGCCGTCATTGGAATATAGTAAGCGTGGCTTATTCATCAAAGGTCTGGATGTGGCATTGACTGCCAATTATAATAAAAATGCAACGACAAATATAGATACAGCTTCCTATAAGTACAATTGGTTGGGTGATAGAAAATTAATGAACTCACCCGGTGAACAATCCAATCAATATTCACGGGCGGATAATAACAATTGGAATGGAACATTAACCGTTAATTACCGTCTGGCGAAAATACATATGCTGACCTTTAATCATGTGTTGAATACTTTCCGCCGTTCTAACACTTCTTTATTGGCTAAGATGGAATCGGAGGATGCCATAGCTAAAGAAACCCATAAGAATATCTCCGGATTGTCCTATCGGTTGATGCCGTCTGATAATTGGAATCTCTCAGTATTTGGAAAATATTATAGTTTGTATGTGGCAGGTCCTATGGCTACGACTACGAATCAAGATGATTATGTCCGTACTACCCGAAACATGAATTCCATAGGATATGGAGCTGCGGGAACTTATTTCATTCTACCCGGTTTGCAGGCGAAATTGTCATATGAAAAAGCATATCGTCTGCCTACTATTGAAGAAATGTTTGGAGATGAGGATTTGGAAATGGGAGATATCAGTATAAAACCGGAGAGTAGTGATAATTTGAATTTTAATTTGAGCTATAACAGAACATTTGGCAGGCATTCTGTATATATGGAAGGTGGAGTGATTTATCGGAATACAAAAGATTATATTCAGCGTAATATTGCGGATTTGAGTGGTGGTAAATATGCCGCGAAATATATTAATTACGGTAAAGTATTGACGAAAGGATATACTGTTTCTGCTCGTTACGGTTTTGGTAATTGGGTGAGTATAGGAGGTAATTTTACCAAAATGGATGTACGCGACAATATGAAAACATCTATTTCCAGCAGTGCGGAAAATCTGGCTTATAAAGAACGGATGCCGAATCTGCCCTATATGTTTGCTGATTCGGATGTTACTTTTTATTGGCGGGATTTAGGAAGGAAAGGCAATATGTTGACAGTGTCTTATGATAATCAATATCTGCATAGCTTTACTTATTATTCTTCCCGAATAGGCTCAAATAAAGGGGACTATGTGGTACCTGATCAATTCTCGCACAATATATCCTTTTCTTATAGTTTGCAAAAAGGACGATATAACGTATCATTGGAATGTCGTAACTTCACAGATGAGAAGTTATATGATAATTTTAGTCTTCAGAAGGCCGGTAGGGCTTTTTATGGTAAACTGCGTGTTTGTTTCGGTAATTAAAGAATTGGAAAAAGGAGTTTATAATTAATTGGGTTTTAAATTAAATAGAAGAATAAAATGAAGAAAGATTTCTTTTTGAACGGATTTGCTGCTATTGCCATAGTAGGAATGGCGTTGAGTGCATGTACGGATAATGAGCCGGATTACGGTTCGGGTACCGAGGCTAAAGGTGAGTATGTTATTGCATCATCGGTCACAGCGTCTGGAAATACAACGAATGTGCTGCTTACTTCTGAAACGTTGGATAAAGGTACTGTTTCTACAGTGAATAATGGTCTTGTGAATGATGGTGCAACTCAATGGGTGTTTTACAAGAATCAATATCTTTATGCACTGACTTATAATCAAGGGAATGCAGGTACGACCCGTTCTTATATCATGGATTCAAATAATGAAGTAAAGGCTCGTTCGGGGGAGTTTGCCGTAAAGAGATTTACTACTTACGGTATTTATGATAAATATATCATGACCTCGTCTACCGGTGACGGACCTACTGCGTATGCTGATGAGAATGGATATTTACCAAAAATGTTTTTGCTTTCTTATTTGGACGTATCTGCTGAAACATTTACCACGAATGATACTCAAAATAAGGCTTATATGTCCGAAAACTTCCTGGGAAATGGAGAATATGTAACATTGGCCGGCATATTGGAACGAAATAATAAACTGTATAGCGCTGCTATTCCAATGGGGTTAAGTCAATATGGTTCGGCTACTGACGGGGGAAAGTGGATACTTCCCGGCAATGAGGATTTGGTAAAGACAGAAGATGGTGGTTCCAACAGCAGCAGTTATAAAAAAGGTGAATTGCAATGGACGCAATATCCCAATAAATGCTGGGTGGCTATTTTTGATGATGAAACGCTGACAAATAAAAAAATCATAGAAACAGATAAGATCAGTTATGCTTGCGGGCGTTTTAAATCACAGTATTATCAAACGATTTGGGCGGCAGATAATGGTGATATTTATGTATTTTCTCCTAGTTATGCCAAAACAATGGCTGATAAACGGCAACAGACTACCTTGGATGCCGGAGTAGTACGTATAAAGGCTGGAACAGAAGAGTTTGATCCTGATTATTATTATAGTATCGAAGCGCAGACCGGAGGTAAATCTTTCATTCGTTGTTGGCATATTACGGGAGATTATTTCCTGTTGCTGATGTATGATCGTCCCTTGACTGAAACTGGTTTCACTGCTAATCAGTTAGCAATATATAAAGGAGAAACCGGAAAACTGACTTATGTAACCGGTTTGCCTTCTGCCGATTTGATCTCCGGCTTTGGTAATACTCCGTATGTGGAGAATGGATATGCCTATATGGCTGTAACTACAACAGAAGGATATCCGTCTATTTATAAAATAGATCTGGTTGGTGCGGTAGCGACAAAGGGTGTTTCTATAGAAGCGACACAAATCAGTGGCGTCGGTAAACTGCAACCTCAGAACTGAGTATTGTAATAATATAATGGGAGTCTGCGGGCAGTATGTGCTTATGCAGACTCTTTTTATGAATCGTATCGAAGATTTTATGAAGAAAATATTTCGCCAAATACATCTTTGGCTTTCTGTTCCTTTCGGGTTAATCATTTCCTTGATTTGCTTCTCGGGAGCCATGTTGGTTTTTGAAAATGAAGTGGTGGAACTGACCAGGCATGAGCTCTATTATGTAAAAAAGGTAGAGACAGTTCCACTTTCTGTTGATCGATTATTGGAAGAGGTAGAACTCACGTTGCCCGACAGTGTGTCTGTGACAGGAATCAGTGTTTTCTCTGACCCGGAACGTGCTTGGCAGGTGAATTTGTCCAAGCCTCGTCGTGCTTCCGTGTATGTGGATCCATATACTGGTGAGATTAAAGGTAAATATGAACGTCCTGCATTTTTTGTGACTATGTTCAGGCTGCATCGCTGGCTGTTGGACAGTATGAAAGCGGATGGTGGAGTCTTCTGGGGAAAAATGATTGTAGGTGTCAGCACCCTGTTGTTTGTCGTGGTTTTGATATCGGGTATCGTTATCTGGTGGCCTCGTACACGAAAAGCCTTGAAAAATAGTTTAAGAATATCTGTCGGCAGGGGCTTTAGAAGATTTTGGTATGACCTGCATGTTGCAGGTGGTATGTATGCGCTGTTTTTTTTGTTGGCTATGGCCCTTACCGGGCTAACATGGTCTTTTGGATGGTATCGGACAGGTTTCTATAAAGTGTTTGGCGTGGAAGTACAGCAGGGAGGTGCTCATGGTGGGGTGACCCGGCGTGGGGGGAAAGGCGGCGACCAATCCGGAAAGAATGTTTCTCATTCTTCGTCCTATGTTTGTTGGCAACAAGTTTATGAACAATTAGCCCTGAATAATCCCGGCTACAAGCAGATAACCTTATCAGATGGGGCAGCAAATGTCTCTTTCAATACCTTCGGTAATCAACGTGCTTCCGATCGTTATAAATTCAATCCTCATAGTGGTAAGATTGATAAGGTAGTTTTATATAAAGATGCTGAGAAGGCTGGAAAGATTCGCGGATGGATCTATTCTGTACATGTTGGTAGTTGGGGCGGTATGCTTACCCGTTTACTGACGTTTATAGCAGCTTTGATAGGAGCCACCTTGCCATTGACAGGATACTATTTATGGATAAAACGTATTTGGAGAAAGAAAGTAAGAGTAAGTTGAATATCTTTGTTATAAAATTAGGGGGCGAAAAGAATTTTATCATATGACCTGTTGTCGTGAATGACAGGTCATATGATATTGTTACAGGATTTTTTAGAACCACTTTATCTTTCTGAAAATAACAAAAGCCAACGCAGACAATGTGATGGATGCCAAAATAATAAAACTAAAAGCATGTGGTAATGCATCTACATGTACATCTACATTCATTCCATAGAAACTAGCTATTAATGTGGGTACCATCAGAATGATGGAAATACTGGTCATGCGTTTCATGATGGTGTTCACATTGTTGGATATGATGGAAGCAAATGCGTCCATGGTTCCGGTTAAGATATCACTGTAGATATTAACCGTGTTATATGCTTGTTTTAATTCAATAACTACATCTTCTACCAAATCGCGGTTTTGATAATCTTTTTCCTGGAAGATACTTTGCAATTTACCTACCATCACCTCATTTCCACGAATGGACGTATTGAAATAAACCAATGTTTTTTGTAGTTTCATCAATCTGAGCAGGTCCTCATTACGTATGCTCCTTTCCAATTCTTTTTCTGCGGCAGCTACATCATTGTTTATTTGCTTCAGATATTTCAAGAACCATACGGCAGATGAGTAAATTAACCGTAAAATCAATTCAAATTTATTAGGCACAATGATTCCTTTACGTCGGGTGTGGTCAATAAAATCAGGAATCATTTCAGTGGAGTGATAACACACGGTAACAATGATTTCATTGTTTGTAATGATACCGATGGGGATAGTGATATAAGGGATGCTTCCCTGTTGTTGCAGGGGGATTCGGATAATGGTCAGTAGCCAGTTGTCTTCCGTATCCGTTCGCGGACGTTCATCCATATCGGCGATGTCCTCTAAAAAAGCTTCGGGAACTTTTAATTCTTTAGTCAGAAACTCAAAATCACTTTGGTCGGGGCATTCTACATTCACCCAGCAGTTTGGCATCCATTGTGGCTTTTCTACAAAGCCATTCTCACAATAAAGATATTTTCTCATCTTATTGCCTCCTTTCGTTCGTTTATATCCGTTCAGAGGCATTCAGAGTAGTGATTGCCCTGTCGGATCAGTTAATACTATTGCACGTTCGTGGTATTGAATCGTCCATTTTTATTGATTGTTTTTTGTTTAAAGCGGTACAAAAGTACATAAAACCTTTAAAGGACAGACAGAAGTCAGGAGGCTTTTATATTTTTTTTAAGAATATCACCGGAAAGCAATCAGTGCCCGAGCAATGATGGTTTTGTCGCCATAGCACAGTTCTAACGTACTGTGTTTACCGATTAAGTTCCCTGGCGGAAACTATTGTTGTTAAAACATTTAGCATCCTTTTAATTACATGCAAAATTCACTTAAAAAATCGTTTGTCCAATACCTATTTATGATGAATCTTGTTCTATATAATCCTAATAATTAGGTATTGTGGAAGGTGCTGAAGTCGGTTACCTTTGCAAATGTAATAATTACAATTTAAAAATCAGTTTTAATTTAAAAATAAAAAGAGTATGGAACCAATTATTAATTCACAAGTTCCTGAATTTAAAGTTCAGGCATTCCATAATGGAGAGTTTAAAACCGTAACTAATAAAGATATTGAAGGTAAATGGGCTATTTTCTTCTTCTATCCTGCTGACTTTACGTTTGTATGCCCTACCGAACTTGTAGATATTGCTGAAAAGTATAATCAGTTCAAAGAAATGGGAGTGGAAGTATATTCTGTAAGCACCGATTCACATTTCGTTCATAAAGCATGGCATGATGCGTCTGAAAGTATCCGCAAAATCACTTATCCGATGTTGGCAGATCCTACAGGTGCTTTGTCGCGTGCATTTGGTGTGATGATTGAAGAAGACGGTATGGCTTATCGTGGTACTTTTGTAGTGAATCCCGAAGGCAAGATCAAATTAGCTGAAATTCAGGACAACAGCATCGGGCGTAATGCTGATGAACTTCTTCGTAAGGTAGAAGCTGCCCAGTTTGTAGCCACTCATGATGGTGAGGTTTGTCCTGCTAAATGGAAGAAAGGTGCTGAGACCTTGAAACCGAGTATTGATTTGGTAGGTAAAATTTAAAGTATAGAACTCATGTTAGATAGTGCGATAAAAGATCAGTTAAAAGGTCTTTTTGCCCAATTGGAAGCGCACTATACTTTTGACATCTTTGTCCACCCTCAGCACGAAAGTCGTGCCGAGTTGGTGGACTTGTTGGAAGAAGTGGCTTCCTGTTCGGATAAACTTTCCTGTCGGTTGCAGGATAGTGAAGGGCTGAAGTTTATCCTTTTAAAAGAAGGAAAGGATACGGGAATCACATTTCGTGCCGTACCTGGTGGTCATGAATTTACTTCTTTGTTGATGGCTGTTCTGAATGCTGACGGCAAAGGAAAGAATTTTCCGGACGAGTTTATTACCAGACGTATCAAGGCATTACAGGGGCCGATTAGTTTGACCACCTATTTGTCTCTCACCTGTACCAATTGTCCCGATGTGGTTCAAGCTTTGAATATGATGGTACTTCTGAATGGTCAGATACGCCATGAGGCAGTAGATGGATCTATAAATGAAGAAGAAGTAGAACGGATGAAAGTACAGGCCGTTCCTACTGTATTTGCTGATGGTGAACAGATTCATGTGGGGCGTAGCAGTATGGGGGATCTGTTGGAGAAGCTGGAAGCCCGTTACGGTTCGGTGGAATTGGAAGCTGTTGAGACAAAAGAATATGATGTACTGGTAGCCGGTGCTGGTCCTGCCGGTGCGACAGCTGCTATCTACTCGGCTCGTAAAGGGTTGAAAGTAGCAATAATAGCCGAGCGTATTGGTGGACAAGTCAATGAAACGATGGGGATTGAGAACTTGATATCTGTGCCTCAGACTACCGGTAAACAGTTGGCCCAGGATCTGAAAAAACATTTGGCGGAATATCATATTGATATTTTAGAAAATCGCCGGATAGAGAAAGTGGAAGTGGCAGAGGGCATGAAAGTGTTGTCTGTGAAAGGTGGAGAAACGTATAAGGCTCCCGTATTGATCATTGCTACCGGGGCGAATTGGAGAAAATTGAATGTTCCCGGTGAAGAAAAATACATCGGTCATGGAGTTGCTTTCTGTCCTCATTGTGACGGACCATTTTATAAAGATAAGGAAGTAGCAGTCATAGGTGGTGGAAACTCCGGGGTTGAGGCTGCTATTGATTTGGCGGGAGTCTGTTCCAAAGTGACTGTATTCGAATTCATGGATACTTTGAAAGCGGATACTGTTTTGCAGGAGAAAGCTAAAAGCCTGCCCAATGTGGATATTATTACTAATACTCAAACGGTAGAGGTGTTAGGAAACGGTGATAAAGTGGTGGGGCTTATAAAGAAAGACCGTTCATCCGAAAAAGAAGAGATCTTTGCCTTGGATGGTATTTTTGTCCAAATAGGTTTGACTGCCAATAGCACTTTGTTTAAAGAATTGCTGGAAACGAACCGCATGGGTGAAATTCTGACTGATAAAAATGGCCGGACCTCTGTAAAAGGTATCTATGCTGCCGGAGATGTAACGGATGTTTCCTATAAACAGATAGTTATAGCAATGGGGGAAGGCGCCAAGGCTGCTTTAGCTGCATTCGAAGACCGGATGCGCGGAACGATTTATTAGTGATAAGTGGTTGGTGGTGAATAGTGGGTGCATATCGCAGTATTTACCACTAATCTTATCACTAAAAAATGCACTCTTTGTATGTATATTGGTGAGAATATGCTTTCTTTGTAGGTGAATCACCGTTTACAGCATTGATATGGCAGAATCGAGACGTACTTCATTGAAAGATTTGGCACAGATATTAGGTGTATCCATACCTACAGTATCCCGTGCCTTGAAAAATAGTCCCGAAATCAGTCGGGAACTTTGTATTAAAGCTCAAAAATTGGCAAAAGAGATGAATTATCACCCCAATCCTTTTGCTATGAGTCTCCGGAAAAATACTCCCCGTACCATTGGAGTAATTGTACCTGATATTGTTACTTATTTCTTTGCGTCTATTTTAAGTGGTATAGAAGATACCGCTATAGCAAACGGCTATTTTGTTATCATCACGACTTCCCATGAGTCATACGACCATGAGAAAAGAAATATTGAGAATTTGGTCAATATGCATGTGGAAGGTATTATAGGTTGTTTATCTCAAGAAACAACAGATTATGCCCATTGGTTGAGTTTGGATGATATGAATATGCCGCTTGTTCTATTTGATCGTGTTTGCATGCCTGACCGTTTTTCTACGGTAGTGGCTGATGGAGTATATTCTGCTCAGATGGCGACACAGCACTTGTTGGATCATGGAAGCAAACGGATTGCTTTTATCGGTGGTGCAAACCATCTGGATATAGTAAGAAAGAGAAAACATGGTTACCTTGAAGCGTTAAGGGAAAATAAGATACCTATTGAGAAAGATTTGGTTGTGTGTCGGAAAATTGATTTTGAAGAAGGGAAAATAGCTACAGAAATTTTATTATCGCTTCCGGAGCCTCCCGATGCAATTCTTGCCATGAATGATACATTGGCATTTGCCGCTATGGAAGTGATTAGAAATCATAATCTTCGTATTCCTCAGGATATAGCGCTTATTGGGTATACAGATGAGCAACATGCCAATTATGTAGTGCCTCGCCTTTCGGCCGTCTCGCATCAGACTTATAAGATGGGGGAAGCCGCATGTCAGATGTTGATTGATAAGATTAAGGGAGATAAAAAAATCAGGCAAATCATTATTCCTACTTGTTTGCAGGTGAGGGAAAGCAGTATAAAAAGGAAGGATTGAGAACCGAAATGTATTTTAAGAAGAGAATAAGGCTGAACTCTTCACAAAGAGCCAACCTTATTTCTTTATATATTGGAGTATTATTGAGTGACCAACGTAATAATGGAACGTGCCGGGATCACAACTTTTTCATGGTTTTTGATGCTTCCTACCGGTAGAAGATTCTCTCCATCTTTATCCGAAGTACGATAGATTGTCCAGTTTTTTATAATTCCGTTACGCTGATAGAAAGTAAACTCTTTATCTTCCGCTGCATAATTAATCATAACGAAAACCTCCTTTCCGTCTGTATTTTGGTATGCTGAACACATTAGTCCGGTTACATCCGTATCGCCTTCAGGAATGATTTTCCCTTGGTTGTCTTTGGCTATAATTGCTTTCCGAACAGCTCCCGGGCGTATAAATCTACTGTAGTTTCCCAAAGCCCACATTAATTTGGAGTCTTTCACCTCACCATTCAGAAAAGTCGGATCACTATACTCACGGATTAATCCGTCTTTATAATCTCCACCGATAGATCGCCACCATTGCCAACTGCGAGCACCTGCATATACAATGTCATGATGAATGATCCGTGCTACATATAATGCTGTCTTCATGGTGAAGTCATATCCTCCGCCTCCGCCGATTTCTTCGTCATTGCCCATGATACAGGTTTCTGTCTGCCAGAAATCCACCTTATACTTGTCTAAAGTATCTTTTAATTGACAACGGATATCGTGTAAATTATTCAGAGGAGTATTAGTCCAATAACTATGCCCTACCATCAGCCGGGGAACATTGGGAGTATCACCCAGATAGGTGGCTGTACTGTCCGGATTAAAGAAAGACTGGATTTGATACCCCCGTTCCCAATTAGTCATGTGAGTATCGAACATACAACGATAGTCAGAGGACTCATTGACTAGAATCTGTGTGTCAATTTGGTTATTTACGAACTCTTTACTGATGAGGCGTATGGCACGGGCTATTTCGCGGTTGGTAGCCGGTGTACCTTCTTGTTTGGGGCCAATCCAGTTCCAATGCCCATCGGGTTCATTGAATGGACAGAGGTAATTGAACTTGATTCCATCGTGTTTCTCCACCCCTTTTATGACATTGGCAAGAAAACGGGCAAAATTCTTATAATGCTCTTCCTTTAAGTTTAAGGTTCCTCCACGGCCTGTGTTGGTGGCAAGACCGTTTTGTGTGAAATATACGGGAGGTGAATTAAGAAATGCCAAAAATTTGTTTACACCCCGTTCTTTTGCCAGACGCAGGAAGTTGCGCTGCCCTTGTTGTTTATTCCAATTATAGTTACCATCTGCCTGAAGGAAACATTCGGTGCGCATCCAGGGAGAGGCTATCTGGCTGGCTTCTCCTTGTTCCGCACTTCCGGCTCCTACATTGAAACGCCATAAAGACAAGCCGATTCCTTTAGGTTGTCCGTTTTCATGGTTTTCCGTACTGAACAGCCAGTCGGCTACTTGGTTTTGTTTTTCTTGCGGCCATAAGCCGATAAATTGCATGCTCCAACAGTCTGATGCTCCGAAATAGTCCATGGTTTGACAGGGTTGGTCTGTTTCTATTTCAAAGTGAATGGCAGGATGTTGAGCAAACAGGTTTGCTGTTGCAAATAAAGAGAATAATAATGCTTTGTATTTCATAAAGTTGAGGGATTATTTCAGATTATAAATGACAGTTGTAACACTTTCCGAAGGCACAATTACTTGTTGGTCTGCCGTGACGTGTACCTCTTGCAAATTTTTGTTATTTGTTGTTGTATAAGTAGTGATGGAGCTTATTTCACTTACCCATTCTTTATGAATTTCGTTTAGCCGGACTCCTTTTTCTGATAGATTGGTATAAACAGCAACAATTTTATCTTTTTTCGGTGAAATCCATGCTGACCCGAAGAAACTGGATGATTCATTCATGTTAAGCATGATACGGCGATAACCCGGTCGGATGAATAGGCTGTAGTTACCTAATACCCAAAGTGTGGGAGTAGCTTTATAAGTGCCTTCTTTCTCTATATCCCCATAAACTCCATCGGAGGGTTCCAGTGAAATCAGTAAGAAGCGGTTTTTGTGTCCCCAGCGGGGGATATCCATTGAGGTCCAGTAACTCCAGGAGGAAACTCCTGCTATAGTTAGGTCATTGTGTATTACTTTTGACATATAAAGTGCAATGTCCATTTCGGTTGCTTGGTCATAGCCTATAAACTCGGAAGAGCTGTATCCGTCGCCTAACATACTCCACTCACTTTGCCATATTTCTACATCATATTGTTGGGCTGCTTGGGCCAGTTGTTTCCGGACATTACGCATACCATCCCATGTGCCATCTGTCCAGTAGCTGTGGCCGCAGATAAGTTTCTTTACATGAGTCAGGTTGCCTATATAGGTGGAAGTTCCAGGTGTGAAAAATGCTGAAAGTACGTTACTATGGGCGGCATCATTCTTAAATTTGTAGAGATATTCATAATCTCCAGATTCCCCTGGAAGAATATCAATAGAAAGACCGGCAGAAGTGATGGCGGTATCCAATTCACGTATAAGTCTGGCTACTTCATCATTAGTCCATCCGCTGCCTTCCTGGCCGCTGTCCCAATTATATTGGGGTTCGTTAACTGGTGAGATATGTGTCACTGGATATCCTTCGTTTACATAGTATTTTGCTACATCTGACATGTATCTGGCAAAGTCCGTATAACATTCATCCTTCAAATTAGAAACTCCTCCGCTATTGGAGAATCCTTTTCCGTTGGAGGTATATTGTACAGGAGGGGTATTGCTGAAAAGTACTATACTCTGACAACCAAACTCTTTGGCGCGCTGCAAGAAGTAGCGCTGCCCTTTACAGCGTGTCCAGTCTAATGTTAAGTCATCAGTCAGATAAGATTCTGCTCTGCGTGATTTGTCTTCTATTCCACTTGCTTCACCTTGTTCTGCACTGCCACCACCTAGATTCACACGCCACATGGAGAGTCCTATACCTTTAGGTTGTCCTGATTGTATTTCAGAAGAGAATAGCAGTTCACTGATTTTGTCACGATTCGTTATCCAGCTTTTTCCTACGAAGGCAGGTGCCCAACAATCTGATGCGCCAAATCCTGTCAGAGTCTGAAAAGATTGTCCGGCATCTATGGTTACTGTTTTTTCTACGTTTATGCTGCTGTCCGGTTGCCCCGATGTATCCGGTGTTTGGGGAGAATCGTCACTGCAGGCTACAGTAGAAAAGAACAGTGGAAGAGTAAAAATATATTTTAGTTTCATTGTTTTAGATGGATTAAAAAATAGTCGCGGATAATCCTAGCAAACTATCCGCGACAGAATATAAAGACCTATTGAATGTTTAATTCCTGTAACAATCTGTTCTTTTTGGAAAATGATTAATTCCAGCCCGGATTTTGGGTGATAGAACCATTAGACATTGTAATCTCATATAAAGGTATCGGGAATACCATATCCCGGTTTTCGTTGAAGCTGATTCCTTTATCACTTGCCTCACCTTGATTTTCCCATTCGTAAATGTCGCGGGTAGCGGGATCTGTATTGTATTTTACAAATGTACCGTTTGCTCCCATCAGGTTACAAATCATTTTCTTGCCATTGTCATCTGTCCAACGGCGGATATCATAGATTCTGTTTTGTTCCCATGCCAGTTCCAAACGACGTTCTAGCCGGATAGCTTTGCGAAGCTCGTTCCCACTGGATGTGACAGCAGGTAATTTTACACGATTCCGTACCTCATTAAGGTAGGTACGTGCTGTACCATCTTCGCCCAATTCGTTGCAGGCTTCAGCATACATCAACAATACATCTGCATAGCGTAAGATACGATGATCTAATGGAATTTTGTCGATATTGTATACTTCCGGACGTTTTTCAATAGGTACAAAATACTTCCGGACAATACGTGCTGATTTATGTTGTGACGGATCTATAATATAACATTCGGGATCCCAACCGTACTTTTCGATATAATCTTTATAATTGGCGATTTTTGTGTTGTTTTCAACGAACTTGTCGAAGTTATTCTCTCCGGCAATTTCTGTACAACCGGTTTTAATGATAGTCCAACGTAAACGTTCTGTATCTCCTGCATCGATGTAGGCTTGTTCGAGGTTAGCGGTTGGCTGTCCCCAAGACCATCCGTCGCCGGGACCACTACGGGCACCGGTAATAACAGTCAAAGAACCACCCAATGCATAAGTTCCATCATACATATATTGTACTTCAAACAGACTTTCTTCGCTATTGTTATGGTCAACATCCCATACATCACCGAAGTTGTCGAGTAATTTATATTCACCTTCGTCGATGACTGTTTTCAATACATCATGTGCCTCTTGCCATTTGCTTTGGTAGAGGTAAACCTTTCCCAATAGGCCTAATGCAGCTCCACGGGTAGCGCGTCCCATATCTGTAGCAGCATATTGACTACGTTGTGGCAACACATCAGCAGCGGCTTTTAAATCATCTTCAATGAACTTATATACATCTTCGGCCGAAGCGCGGGTAATACCTTGTATTTCTTCGGGCAACAGGAAGCCTGTAATGAGAGGCACACCACCAAAATTCTTCACAAGTTCAAAATAGAAGTATCCACGGAGAAAACGTGCTTCGGCTACAAGCCGGTTCTTCATTTCTTCATCTGAGAAATCAGCTTGTGAAATGCGTTCCACTGCGATATTGCAACGTAGAATGCCTTTGTATCGATACTGCCAAAAGTTGGAGATGGCACCATTGCTTTGTCCGGTACCTTGATAGTGGGCCAAAGAAATATAGTCACTTTGACTTTGGCTGGTATTGCCCATCCAACCGTCATCACTACACATCTCGGAAAGCAACCATACTGTGTTGATATTCCACCATCCGCCAAAAGTAATGGCCTGGTAACAACCAGTAATAAATGCTTCGGCTTCTTCTGCACTTTGGAAATAAGTATCCAAATTTTGTTGCCCGCGCACTTCCTCTGTTAGGAAATCCTCACAAGAAGTGAATGTCAGCGAGGCAATCATTGTTAATATTGTTAATATCTTTTTCATGGTTTATACCTTGAGGGTTAAAATTTTAAATCAATTCCAAATAAGAAAGTACGTGGGTTAGGATAAGCGATGCCGTCAATACCGGTTTCAATTACACTGCCATCTTTACCAATCTGTGGACGTTCAGGATCCATACCTGAGTAGCTGGTGATAGTGAAAGGATTTTGAGCCGACAATGAGAGACGCAATTCGGTTCCGTTCAACCACTTCTTGGGGAGTGTGTAACCCACTTGTAATAGTTTGCAACGCATATAAGAGCCGTCTTCTACAAAGAAACTTGAAACGCGTGTGTAATTCTGATTCAAATCATTGTAGGACAGACGAGGAATATCGTTGCTGGTTCCTTCGCCATGCCATGCTTTCTGCAATGTACCTGCCCAAACGTTTTGCCCACTTACGCCGGAGTATAAACCTTTGGTCTTATTGAAAATATCATTACCGAATGTACCATAGAAGTTGGCTGTGAAATCGATGTTTTTATAGCTGAAACCCAAGTTCAAACCTACCATCAAATCGGGATATGGGTTACCGATCCATGTTTTATCATTTTCATCTAGAACTCCGTCATGATTCAAATCCTTAAAGCGAATGTCACCGGGTTGGGCATTGGATTGTACCAGCTTGCCATTTTCGTTGGTGTGAGCATAAACTTCATCCCAATTTTGGAAAATACCATCGGCTACGTAGCCGTAGAAGCGTGAAATCAAGCCACCGTCTTCATTACGGATAATTTGGTCGCTGTTGAAACCTCCAGTTTGGATAGGACCGTCACCGGAGAATTTAACAGCTTTATTTTTCACTGCGGAAAGGTTCAATCCCACATTATATCGGAAGTCTGCTACTTTGTCGTGCCAGTTCAGACTTAATTCCCAACCGCTAGCTTTCATACTACCTATATTCATCCATACTGTACTGTTCCAGTCGGGGTATCCGATGGCGAAGATATTTTGTTTCTGATAGAGCATATCAGAAGATTTCTTTTGGAAATACTCAAAGGTCATGTCTAGACGGGAGTCAAGGAAGGACATATCCACACCTACGTTCCAGTCTTCTACTGTTTCCCATTTTAGCAAATTATTGCCAACGCCTGATACCATAGTACCTGAAACACGTCCTGGAGCTGTACCGAATACATAATCAGATTGTCCTAACAAAGTCAGCGTAGCATCATTATCTATGTTTTGATTACCTACACGTCCCCAACCTCCGCGTAATTTCAAGTTACTGAAAATCTTCTGGTCTTGCATGAAACTTTCACTGATGATACGCCATGAAGCAGAAACAGAAGGGAAGATGGCATATTTGTTTCCTTTGGGGAAACGAGAAGACCCATCTGCACGAATAGAAGCTGTTAGATAGTAACGATTGTCATAGTTATACATCACGCGTCCTAAATAAGATACTAATGTGCTGTAAGCAGTTTTACCTTCTGACTTTTGGTTTTGTGTACCGGCATTTACTTCCTGCATTTGATCCATATTATTAGGAACATCGTCACGTGAGGCTTTTGATTGGAATTCAGCAAAGCGTTCAGCTGTAAAGCCACCCATTACATTAATATTATGCTTTTCTGCAAAAGTCGTGATGTAAGTAGCAGTATTAGTCCAGTTCCAATCAAGCCATTCCTGCATTTCACGGGAAACATTACTTAATGTAGATTGTTCCAAAGCATCAATATAGAATTCAGGAGTGAATTTGTCTGTACGGCGGAAGTGTGCATTAGCGCCGAACTGCGTGCGCAGGGTCAGTTTTTGAATAGGGTTTATCTGTAAATAAGTATTTACAATTGTACCCATTTCACGGGAGTGGGAATTTTGGCGAGCCAATGAACCGGCAGGGTTCCACTCCTGGTTGTTGTAAGAACGCTGATAGTTATTGAATTCGTTATCCACCCATTGATCTTCCGGCTTGAATATAGGAGTTGTGGGGTCCATAGACATGGCAGCTGAAAAAAGATCGGGGGTATCATCCCATGATTCTACACGTGGGGCAATGTCGAAACCCATTTTTACATATTTATTAAATGTATATTCTGTATTAAGGCGTGTGTTGATTTTGTCCCAATAACCATAGTCATATTGTGAATTGTTACGGTAGTAACCCATACTCAGGTTATAAACCAGTTTGTCTGAACCACCGGAGATATTGAGTGAGTAATTTTGCACTAAAGCAGTTTTGTTGATTACTTCGTCCCACCAGTCTGTTCCTCCGGGATTGGTAGTAGCGCCTGTATCATTCCAAATAGAAGTTCCTCCGTCATTTGTGTATCGGGTATTGAATACTTCTTTATATTCGGCGGCATTAGCCATTTTGGGTTTTGACAGTGTTTGGAAACCTGCAGATGCATTAAAACTGATATTTGTTTTTCCTGCCATTCCTTTTTTGGTTGTGATTAGAATGACACCGTTAGAAGCACGTGTTCCGTAAATGGCAGCAGCCGAAGCGTCTTTTAAAACTTCCATAGATTCAATGTCATTACTGTTTAGGAAGTTGATGTTTGTACCTACCGGCATGCCATCTACTACATACAAAGGATCGGTTCCGTTTACTGTTGTTACACCACGGATTAGAACTTTTGGTTGTGCGCCCGGACCACCACCACTGGTTACTTGAACACCGTTGATTTTACCTTGCAAGGCGTCCATTGCATTACCGGTTACAGTTTCGGTAATTTCTTTTCCTTTTACGGTAGATATAGAACTGGTCAGGTCACTTTTTTTCACGGCTCCATAACCAATAACCACTACTTCGTCCAGTAATTCACTGGCATCTTTCAGCACTACATTGATAACGGTTTGTCCGTTTACCTTTATTTCTTGAGTCTCATATCCTATGCTGGAGAACACAAGTACGGCATCCTTGGCAACATCGTTTAGTGAATAATCACCATCAATACTTGTAATAGTACCTGTACCTGTACCTTTAACTTGCACTGTTGCACCAATCATCGGTTCTTTATCTGAAGCCGAGGTTACTACACCTTTTACAGTGATGGTCTGCGCATAGCTACATAGACTTGTCAGCGCAAGACACAATAATAATATTTGCTTTTTCATATCTTAAATCTAATGTTACTTGTTAATTGGCCGGAATGAGTTTAGCTCTTTCCAAATGAGCGTCGAATATAAGTTTATAATTCCCTGTGACGTTCACTGTTGGTTTTGCCCAATTGTCACCTACATGATCGGGTTTGGTCCATGCCGGATTGGTATATTTGGCTTCTTTACCATAATATCCGAAGATCTCCGGTTCGTCTGAGTTGTCTACACGCCACGTGCAATAATTCCACCATCCGTCAGAGTGCCAGTTATGAATAACGAAATTCATTTTAGTACCTGCCTCCAGGAATAGGGGGGTATCCAAATAGAACAGGTGAGGATTGGTCTTATCTTGAGTGAAACGCAGGACTTCAGTTGGGCTACTGGTCATATATCCGAAATAGAATTCCTGTAACCACGAACCACCGTCACCCCATGTGTCAAGGCTGATAGAACCGTATGTGTGAGGTATGGGGTCTACAGCATCGGCAATTGAGTAAGTTTTCAGATTGTATGTACTGTTCTTCACATCAATATTAATTTCATAATAAACATTGGCTTGGTCAAGTACGATTGGCATTGCTGTTTCGGGATCGTCTGTCAGTTTGGTGTTATCCTCTGGATCAAGCCCGAAACAAATAGGAGTGAAGTCACTCTTTTGTGGTAAGAAGAATATTTTAGTTCCGGCTTTTTGACAGTAATAATTTGCTTTATACTGATATTCACCTGTATGTTCAATTACCATCGGTACCCCGAATATATCACTATTCAGTTCTTCGGCAGTTGCCACATCTGCCAGATACATTTTGGGAAAATCCGGCATTTCTGAGATATTCAATACACTGGTGGTAGTGGTTGAGTTTTCTTTCTTGTCAAAAGCGGTAATTGTCACATTATAACTTTTCGGTTCATTGGGGAATACTATTATTTCGGCAAAGTTCAATGAACTTTTTCCATCAGCATCTACACGGCGGTTGTCAAACCCGTCTATACCTGGAATATTAATTGTGACATAATCCAATGCACGATCATCTGTAGCCGTGAACCGAAGATTGAATTTCGTTTCATTTTTCATTAATACTGTAACAGTGGCATCCGGGGCAGCTGAAAATACCGGAGCTGCAAAATCTCCGTCCATTGTGATTAATACATCTTGAGATATACTGCGTCCTCCTACATCGGTTACAGTAACTTTGACTGTGAAACGTTCGCCGATTTCATTTCGGTTTATGTCAAAGTAATAACTTAAATCATAACTCTCTTGCGGAGCACCATAGATTTCGATTAAATCAATTGTCTTGTTCAAATGCAGGTCGGCACATTGTAGGCTGATAGAAGCAATACCGTCTTTGTCTTCTAATGTCCCTTCAATAGTAAATCGATGTCCCGCTCCGGACTCGATGTGGTCTGTTGCTAATGTCATTGTTGGATTTTGCCCGTCTACATCGGGGTAGTCGTTATCATCACTACATCCCGTACATAGGTTTGCAGTTACAAGAAAAGCCCATAACATGGCACCATACAAATGTTTCTTTTTCATATTTTATTAGTATTTGAAGATTAAACATCTACTCTAATAGAGGACGAATTAAATTCGTCAGTGGTGCAAATGTACGTGAAGAAGAATTAAAATCCTGATATAAATCTTGCAGAAAAGGGAGGTAAATCTTGCAATGCATGATTTATGTATCTAAAATACAGACTTTATTTGTATTTTTGAACCATATTATTTAACAATGTGTACACTGATGCTATGAGAAAGATATTCGTACTTTGGCTCTTGCTGCTGTCGGTTGTTTCATTGGCACAACCTTATTCTGTTAAGCAGCTTGGTATAGAGAAGGGATTATCCAATAATTATGTGGTGAGCATTGCTCAAGACAAACAGGGCTTTCTGTGGTTTGCCACGGAGGAAGGGTTGAACAAATTCGATGGTACCCGTTTCATTACTTATTTGAAGAATGAAGATTTGACAAGGCAGGGTATAACAGGCAATGAACTGAATTGTTTGTTGGATGATCCTCAGGATTCTATCCTTTGGATAGGCACGCAAAGGGCCGGTCTGAATGCGTATGACTATGTAAATAACACTTTTCTTTGCTATAGGCATGATGGCGAGAACCCCGAAAGTCTGATAACGGATGATGTTACTAAGATTGTGGCAGCTACAGATGGTAATCTTTGGATTACGACATATTGGCGGGGAGTAGATTATTTCGATAAAAAGGCTGGAAAATTCATTCATTACAATACTCAAACAGTTCCGGGATTGGCTAGCGATAATATTTGGTCGGTTGTTGATGGAGGAGATGGAAAGTTGTATATGGGGCATGTGCATCATGGATTCAGTGTGTTGTCTCTTAAAGATAAAAAAGTAAAGAACTTTATGCATGACCCTGAAGATCCGGTCAGTTTGCCAGGTAATGGGGTAACTTGCATTTATAAGGACTTAAGCGGTAATATTTGGCTGGGAACAGACCGGGGGCTGGCACTGTTCAATCCGGAAGCCGAAAATTTTATCCATTTTCATCATAGTGAGGACGGGGTTCCTCATACCGTATTTGATATCAGACAATTTGATGGGAATAAACTTTGGATTGCCATGGAATTTGGAGGAATAGCCATTTTGGATTTAACGCAACGTATGTTTCTTTCTCCTGACCAAGTGCGTTTTCAATATATAAAGGAAGGGGATGATGAATACAGTCTCTCTAATTCTACTGTACGTTGTTTGTTTCAGGACTCCTTTAAAAATGTATGGGCTGGTATGTGGGGAGGTGGAATTAATTTTCTTAGCCATGAATCTTCCTATTTTAATGTTTATAGTTATTCTCCTATCCAGCATTCGGGTAGTAGCCTGAATAATAAGACAGCAAGTAGTGTATGCGTAGCAAGGGATGGAAAGTTATGGATCGGAACCGATGGGGGAGGCATCAATGTATTTGATAAAGGCAAGCGGGTGGCGGTTTATAAAGAAGAAACCGGTGATTTGACTGATAATTCCATACAGGCTGCACTTTGTGATTCGGAAGGAAACCTTTGGTTTGGATCGTTTATGGGAGGAGTGGATTTTTATGATGTGAAAAAGAAAAGTTTTCACCAGATTTTTCCTAAAGATAAAACAGGGGAAGATGTGCGTGCACTGTATGAAGATGCAGAATATGTATGGATAGGAACTAGTAATGGCATCTATAAGGTACGCTTGCATGATAAAGGCATTGCAGATCATTATACAGTAGAGAATAATCTGGTGAGATGTATCTCGAAAGATAATCTTAATCGTTTATGGATTGGTACTTTCGGAGGAGGATTAGGGGTTTTTGATGAACATTTTCAGTGCGTTAAACTTTTTAACGTGACTTCTCTTTTTCCCTCTAATACTATCAATACTGTTTATATGGATAGTCAGAACAGAATGTGGATAGGAACGGGAGAAGGTCTGGTTTGTTTTCCATCCTCTCAGAGTTGGGACTATAAAGTATATCGCAGTGAGGAGGGTCTGTCCAATGTCCATATACGTGCCATTACGGAAGATAATCATGGAAATATATGGGTGAGCACCAATAAAGGTATCAGCTGCTTGTTGAAAGACAAGGAGGTTTTCTATAATTATGATCATTGGGATAATGTGCCTATGGGCAATTTCATGAGTGGAAGTGTGGCAGAAGCTAAGGATGGAACACTGTATTTTGGCTCAATCAATGGCTTATGCCGTTTTAATCCAGATCAGGTATTGGAAAAACGAGAGTCACCTGCTGCAATTATTACTGAGATGCGTATATTCGGCCCGTTGCGTGATACGGACAGTAATGAAAAGGTGATGGCGCTTGAAGGCCAGTCGGAAGTACGTTTAAGCTATATGCAAAATAACTTCAGCGTCACCTTCAATATACAGAATTATGCCTTGGCCGATCAAGTGGAATATGCTTATATGTTGAAAGGGTTGGAAAATTCATGGTATACAGTAACCGATCCTAATAATGTGACTTTCCGTAATATACCTCCGGGAAATTATTGTTTTCAGGTAAAGACAAGAATACGGAATCAGGAATGGGCGGATGAGATAGCTTCTCTGGATATCCGTATTGATCCGCCTGTATGGCTTACGTGGTGGGCCAAGTTATTTTATATTCTTTCGGGTGTTTCTGTCCTGTATTTTATTCTTCATGCCTATAAAAAGAAACTGGATATGGAGTCTCTCTATGAGTTGGAGAAGAAAAATCATGAGCAGGAACAGGAGCTGAATAATGAGCGTTTACGTTTCTATACCAATATCACACATGAGTTGCGTACTCCTTTGACGTTGATTCTGGGACCGTTGGAAGATATGCAGAAAAGTAATTCTTTATCAGGGAAAGATTCACAGAAAATATCGGTTATCCATCAAAGCGCCATCCGGTTGTTGAACCTGATTAATCAGATACTGGAGTTCAGAAAAACGGAAACCCAAAACAAGAAATTATGTGTAAGTCGTGACAATCTGGCAGCCCTTGTACACGAGATCGGACTGAAGTATAAGGAATTGAACCGGAAACCTGAGATTGATTTCTGTCTTGAGATTGAGCAGGAAGATATGTCTTTGTTTTTTGATAAGGAGGTAGTAACGATTATACTGGATAATTTGATCTCCAATGCTATAAAATATACAGAGAAAGGAACTATAACTTTAGGATTACATCAGGTGGTCCGGAATAATATACACCATACGGAAATCAGTGTGAGTGACACCGGTTTCGGTATTGCTCCCGATGCATTGCCTCATATTTTTGACCGTTATTATCAAGAGGGAAGCGAACATCAGGCTTCAGGAACAGGTATTGGTCTGGCTCTGGTAAAGAACCTGGTAGTTTTGCATGAGGGGGAGATCAGGGTTGAAAGTTCTTTGAATGTGGGAAGTACTTTTTATGTCAGTCTGCTGACGGATAACACGTATCCCCATGTGCTGCATGCTGACTCGACGGAGAAAACTTCCGATGAAAAGGACGAAAAAGAAGAAAATATAGAACCTGTGCATAGTGGTAAGCGTATTCTGCTGATAGTGGAAGATAATAGGGACATCTGTGATTATATTGTAGAATCTTTCTCGGACGATTTTGAAGTGAGGACTGCCGCCAATGGTGAACAAGGTTTGGAACAAGCATTGGGCTGCATTCCTGATATTATAGTCAGTGATATCATGATGCCGGTGATGAACGGCATTGTGATGTGCCGGAAATTGAAAGAAGACTTGCGTACCAGCCATATTCCCATTATTTTGCTGACGGCAAAGGATTCTTTGCAAGATAAGGAAGAAGGGTATCAAGTGGGTGCTGACTCTTATCTGACAAAGCCTTTCAGTGCTACTTTGTTGCATAGCCGTATCCATAATTTGCTTGAATCCCGCAAGTTGTTGGCAGAGCGTTTTAATACGAATTCCATACTCATTGACAAACGTGCGGCAGTAACCGAGTCTATGAATAAATTGGATAATGAGTTCCTTGAGAAGATTAACAAGCTGATTGAAGATCGTCTTTCTTCTGAGAAAATTGATATCGGTTATTTGTCGGACGCCATGTGTATGAGTAATTCTACCCTATATCGGAAGATGAAGGCATTGACCGGACTTTCCACCAATGAATATATCCGCAAAATAAAGATGCAATATGCGGAACGTCTGTTATTAGAAGGGAAATACAATATTTCAGAGGTTGCATTCAAGGTGGGAATTAACAGTACGGTCTATTTCCGTCAGTGTTTTAAAGATGAATTCGGTATGGCTCCTTCTGATTATCTGAAAAAGATAAAACCGGAATAGAGTGGTTGTGTAAGCCATTTCTTCCATATAGTTAAGCTTTTTTTTACAGTCATCTGCTACAGACTCCGCCAGTGGACTGTAAGGTCTGCTTGGGTGGACTATACAGTCTGCTGCAATGGACTCTACGGTCCATTGAGGGAGTCTGTAGTAGGTAACCGTAAGAAAGGGCTTAATTGTAGGCAAGAAAAGCCTTAGCTAATAGGGAGATTGGACTTTGAAGGAAATTGTTGTTTCTCAATTTGTATGTTTATAAATGATTGTAGAATGCTTTCACCGTTTCCCATTTATAATAAGGGGCAATAGGGCTGTCAATGGGTAATTTGACTTCATTTTCATTATGTAGCAATTTTACAATAACTTCTCCTTGTTTATTCTTGAAAAAGATTAATTGAAGGTTGGCTCCCATAGGTGAAACACGGAAATCTTGCCAGGCCAGGTAATATCGGTCGGGATCTGTTTCTTGATTGGAGCATCCTTCTACTTGCATGAGTGCCAACAGACGGATCAGGTTGGTATCATGTCCGAAACGGAGGGTGGCGCAAGGAGTTCCTTCACGGATGGCGCGGTCGGCACTTTCTATAATATTCTTCAATAAAGATTTTGCACTCTTGGGGGCTGCTCCCTGATTGACGGGAGCATTGGCATTGCAAATATACATCCGATAATTCACAGACTGCCAGATACCGAATAATTCTTCTTTTTCAAACAAATCATAAAAGGATAGAGGCAACTCTACATCTTGCATGTCGGAAGCAATCCAATAAAGTCCCATCATGAGCTCGCGGGGATTCCTGACTTCTTTGGGATTTTTGAAAAGTGAAGCGATTAAACGTTCCGGATGAATATGATTTTCTTCGAATGTATGGAAAGCTGTTCTCCATGGCGCACTTGCCGAACCCAGCTTTTCGGCTTCGGGTGAAGTATAGGCAATGTAGTCCATGTGTCTTTGGTTGGCTTCGCGGGTGATCTGGAGGGAGGGGTTTAGTTCTTTCAGTTGTTCTGTGAATGCGGACATGCTCATGATACAACGTACGGAAACGCTCGAACGCGCTGATATGTTGGCGCTGTCCCGGAATATATGGGGATATTGTTGATAAAGCCGTTTGGCAATGGCTTTGTGTTGTCGTTCTCCTAATGGGGTCAGGTTTCCTCCGCGCCCACGGGCATTTTCCCATACTTTCTGGAGTCTGAGCCTCACATCTTCACCTAAATCGGTAAGTCCTGATTTATTGTGAAACGTATCAAAGACACGAATGACTTCTAGATAACGTTCGTCCGAAGTCATCCAGCGGGACCCATGGCGTCCGTAATGGCTGATGTAGAAAGGACTGTAACCTTCGGGTACCGGAGTTTGTATGCCGTTTGGTGTGGGATAAGCATAATAGATGCTACCCATTTTTTCCGGGCTTTGGATGATTTCTTCTTTCAGATTGTGTGCGGGGAGATCTATGGGAGCTACTTTCCAATTGATGCCGAGCGGATTATTTTGTATTTCCCATATCAGAGGGAAATCCGGATTATCCATAATCCACATTTCGCATCCGTCTACTGAGTCGTTTACATGCAGTAAGGAATAGCCCATAGCTTGTGACTTGGTATCAGCCAGTTGGTATTCTGTCTGATTATAATGAAATGCCTTTTGGCTTTTCAATTCCTGAAAAGCGGTTGCTGAAAGTAGGGCAAAGGTTTCTTGAATGGGGAGACAGATATGCTGTCCGTCTTCCGGCTGTAAGAAGCTTAGTCTGACCGCCGTTTTTAAAGCTTCTTGGGGCATGGCGTAGCTGCCTGATTGCCATCGGGTGTTTCTTTCAATTCCCCAATGCAGATAAAGGGTGTCGTTGGACTGATTGAAAGTAAATTGGTACTTTCGGGTTTGTCCATGCAGTTTGAATACAAATAACAGAGGGTTGGTAATGATATCTTGTGCCATTACATTTCCCATCAGGCTGCCGATAAGCAGAAAGCATATAAAAAGTTTTTTCTTCATCGTATGTTACTCTTTAGATTCAGGAAATAGTTTGCTCCCCCAGTAGTTACCGGGACTAGGGCCCATTTTTAAAACCAACTCGCCTCCTTTGATGATATCATTATGGCGGATGGCGGAATATGGATAATTCTTTCCATTTAATAAAATCGACCGGATATACTTGTTCTTTTCGGAAAGCCCTTCGGCTTTGATCGTGAATGTTTTGCCTTCCTGTAAATGGAAACGACTCTCTGTCAGTAGAGGGGTATGGACTAAATAATAGTCTTGTCCGGCATTGGGGTACAACCCCATCATGTGGAATACCAACCACGATGACATGGCTCCGGAGTCATCATTTCCGGGAAGGCCGGCAGAACCGTCATTATAGTTCTTCTGGATAATTTCATGGATGCGGTCGCCGCTTTTATCCGGACGCCCTACCCAGTGGTATAGGCAGGGAGTGAGGAAGGAGGGTTCATTATTCACATTGAAGAAACCCTTGTCAAAGAAAATATCCAGCCGTTCGTCAAACTTCTCTTTTCCGCCACATTGTTCAATGAGTCCGGGTACGTCATGCGGAATGCTGAGTGAATATTCCCAGGAGGAGGCTTCATAAAAGAACATGTTCCACCAAGGAGTATACCAAGGGCCTTCAAAGGTAACGGGGGTATATGTGAAGGTGGGTTTCTGGATATGGGAGTTTCCGAAAGGTATTTTGTCTAACCAGTTTCCTTCTTTATCCCGGGGAAGTATGAATCCTTTGACTCCTGCATGTTCATAATCGGCCCGCCACAAGTTCTTCCAGTTGGAAGATTGTTTCAAGTATTGCTGGTACAAGTCTGTCTTGCCTAGTCCTTTTGCTACTAAGGCTATGGCATAATCACAATAGGAGTATTCTATTGTGCGGTTTCCGGCTCGGGGAATACCGTATGGAATATATCCCAATTCCAGATAAGGAATCAGTCCGCCTCTTCCCTCCGCTTCTTCGTTACCTCCAGGCGGTATAGTCGCATCTTTCAGCATAGCTTCCAAAGCCAGATGGTAATCTATGTTTGGTAGTCCTTTTACAAATGCATCGGCTATAACAATTTCGGCGTTGGAGCCGCCTTGTGTCCGTCCGTTACAATTTCCGCTTCGTGCATCAGGCATGTAGCCGTCCCGTTTATAGATATTGATCAGTGAACGTACAATGTCTGTTTCTCTTTGAGGGTCAATCAGTGTGATAAGTGGAGTTGAGGTGCGGTAGGTGTCCCAGATAGCATAAAAATCATCATAATAAGGTTCCGGATCACTCCATAATGGATTTTCACCGGTACGGTCTACAGGCATTAACATGGTATGGTAGATACCGGTATAAAACATACGCTTATATTTTTCGGGTGTATTTGAGGCTATATCAATGCGTTGCAATAAGTTTTCCCATTGTGCCAATAAGGCTTGCCGGGTGTCCTCAAATGACCAATGAGGTATTTCGTTCCATACATTCTCTCTGGCTTTGAGAGAACTGATAAATGAAATTCCGACTTTCAGTTGAATGGTATTTGCAGAAGAAGGGAAACGCAACAAAGCTCCGGTTTTTTGTTGGGAGTCTGGCTGGTATCGTTCATTGCTGATTTGGCTTCCTTTCCATGTGGCCGTTTGTACAAAGGGATGGTCGGTTACTGCATAAAAATAAACGGTGTAGGCACGTCCGTTATTCCAACCTCCGCGAATACGGGTATATCCCATTACTTCGTGATCGGATATGATTTGAATTTCCGAACCTACAAATTGTTGTGCTTCGCGGGCATCGGGGGTCGGTTGTTCACCCAGGAAGAAGCCGGCGTCAACCAACAGGGATTTTAAGGAATCTTCGGGATAGGTGAATCGGTAGAATGAGGCGCGTGGAGCAGTTGTTATTTCAGTATATATGCCTGTTCTCTGGAATTCGGTAGCATAATAGCCCAAGCGGATTGTTTCATCTTTGCGATAGTCTATATGATTGAGTTGATCCATACCTTTGCCAAAAGGCATGACAAGTATGTTACCATATTTAGGACCTCCTCCTGTCCCGCTGACGTGTACTTGGGAGAAACCGTTGACTTGTTCGGGCATAGGCAGCCAACCACTATTGGGATGGACAGTGCAATCGGGCGATGGTTTCACCATACCATAAGGGCAGGAGGGACCGATAAATACCCGTCCCAGTCCTTCCGAACCGATTCTGGGATCTACGTAATCAGAAAGTCTGGCTTCCTGTGCCGCGACCGTCACGGGCAGCAGCAGGAAGACCAGTCTTAACAAAGAAACTTTGAATGGAATGTGGGTCATAATTATTTCTTGTTTATTTTTACACGTATTGTATTCTTCTCTTTGATATCTCCTCCGGCTTGTGTCAATTGAGGGAAGGCCCAATAAATGTTACAGCCGGTAATCCGGATATCCGAAGCGGTGTCCAGATAGAAAGCATAAGTCTTGTCATATACAAAACCATCTCCGTTACAAGGACGTTTGTCATACACACCGCCTTCATAACCGGTACGTTTTAACAACTTGACATCTATTTCATCAAAATAGATATGATGCACTTTCTCCGGAGTGTCTCCCCCTACGAAAATGCCGTTTTCACTAGTGCATTTAATCTGATTGAAGAAAATGTTGCTGACTTCTCCCGAGTGTCCTTTCGTTGCACCTTTGGGGAAACGCCAGCCTGCATCTTTATGATTGCCTACGGCACGAGGGTATGAGGTGACATAGATAGGTTCCGCTTTACCCCACCATACATCAGAATAGAACATACAGTCTACTAATATATTGGAGAAAATGACATTGCTCACAGTACCTTCATCCCGGTTTTGTATGCCGATGCCCCGGTTGCTGTTTTTGATAATGCAATTATTGAATAATACATTATCAATCTTGTCCATATTTTCCGAGCCTATCTTAATAGCGCATGAACGTGAAGTCATGATACAATTAGTCACTACAATATCTTCGCAAGAGCCATATTCTTCAAATTCCCGACGATTCTTCAGGCAAATGCAGTCATCGCCCGATTCAATGAAGCAGTTCGCTATACGTACTTTTTTGGAGTGATCCACATCAATACCGTCGCCGTTGCGTATTTTTAGATTATTCAATAAAGAGATGCCGTCAATCAAGGCATCGTAACAGCCTATCAGGTGTATTGTCCAATAGGCGCTGTTCCGGATCGTGATGTCACGGATAACGGTTTTCTCCACATTGATAAGGGTAAGCACATGTGGGCGTGGGTCAAAATCAGTGACGGGCTTCAGCTCGTAGGAATCATCCAGCTCTTTGCCCATGAAGGCGATTCCGTTTCCGTCTATTTCTCCTGTACCGGTAATGGATATTTGTTTTAAGTCTTTTCCACTGATCCACATCATTCCTTCGCCACGGTTTTCGCGGAATGCGCTTTCTGTATAGATGCTTTCATCGGGGTTGGCCAGCAATCGGGAGTTGGGTTCCAGATGAAGGTTCACATAGGATTTCAAATATAGCGGACCGCATAGAAAGGTGTGTCCGGCAGGAATGATTACGGTTCCGCCACCGGCAGCGGAACAGGCATTGATGGCGCGTTGTATAGCGGCGGCATCATCTGTTTGTCCGTCTCCTTTGGCTCCATAGGTCATGATGTCGTACGTGTTCCCTTGATGGGAAGTACTGCATCCTGTCACAAACAACAGGAGGCAGCATAAGAGGCTGATGATAGTTTGTTTCTTCATATGGATTGTTTTTTATTTTTTGTACTTATTTCATGTTGTCGGGAGGCAGGCTGAGGGCGGATGCTCCCCAGCTTGTATTAGGGTTCGGGCCCATCTGGAACTCTAATGTTCCTCCCTGTACTATATCTTGGTGTGTAAAGTAATTCTTGTCATATTCTTTTCCGTTTAGTTTTGCTGACTGGATATATATATTTTTTTTGTTGGCGTTGTGGGCTAATATGGTGAATGTCTTTCCGTTTTCCAAGCGGATACTCATCCGGGGAAAAGAAGGACTTCCTATTATATAATAAGGTGTACCGGGACATACCGGATAGAATCCCATAGCAGAAAATACATACCAGGCAGACATCTGTCCTGCATCATCATTACCTGACAGACCACCGGGAGCATTCAGATATTCTGTTTCCATAATATGACGTACCTCCCGTTGGGTTTTCCAAGGTTGTCCGGCATAGTTGAAGAGGTAGGCTATCTGATGACAAGGTTCGTTGCCGTGCCAGTAGCGGTGTTCGCTGAACATGGAATCCAGTTTGGCAATGTATTTTTCTTTTCCGCCCATACATTCCATAAGTCCGTATATATCATGGGGGGCATACCAAGTATAATGGCAGGGAGCTCCTTCGGTGATGAAGCGGGTGAAAGAAAAGGCGTTACCGGCATCGGTGAGGAAACTTCCGTCAGCGTATCTGCCTTGGGCATATCCGGTGCTAGGGTTTATTACGTTACGGTAATATCGTGCACGTATCATTAATGTATCATAAAGTCCTGTTTTTTGTGGATCAGGAAAGTAATCATCTGATGTTTCCAACTTTTGCAGGACTTGGGCCAATACGAAATCATCGTATGCATATTCTAAAGTACGTGACACTTGTTCGCAGGTATGAAAGGCTTCCGGTACGCTGTCTTCCAAAGGAATGTATCCATATTTTAGATAAGAATTCAAAGCACGCCGTCCCATTCCGTTTTTATATTCTTCATAGGTGGCGGGAGTCCTGAATGCGTTCCGGAGCATTCCTTCGCAAGCTTTGTTGATATCAAAATTACGGATTCCTTTGATATAGGCATCTCCCAGTGCGGAGATGCAATGATCGCCTATCATGGCTGCGGTATAACTGTTCCAACAAGGAAATATAGGCAGCCAGCCGCCTTGTTCATATTTGTCCACCAATGATTGCATCATGTCTCCGGCTTTCTTTGGGGTTAGGATATTGACTAAAGGATGGAGAGCACGGTAAGTATCCCACATACTGTAATCTTCATAGTAATTTCTACCGTTGGCTGATTGTCTGAACGGGTGTCCTGTGGAAAAAGAAGGATAGCGCCCGTCTACATCATTGAATGTACGTGGCAGGAATGAGGCACGGTAGAGTGCTCCGTAAAATTTCTCTTTATCGTTTCGGTTGTTTGTCTGTACTGTAACTTGTGAAAGTCTTTGTTCCCAGATGGAGTTCAGTTCCTGTCGGGTGCGGTCAAAATCCCAATGAGGTATCTCGGTGTCCAGATTCTTTTGAGCGCCTTCCATGTCAGTAAAAGAGGAAGCGGCTTTAATTAATATGGGTCTTTCTGAGTGCATTTTGAACCGGAGATATGCACCTATACCTGTTCCATCGGCTATCTGTCGTTGTCCGGCGAAGAGACTGTCATGCCGGAATGTACCATATTCTTCTATTTCATTTTGATATTCAATGATAAAGTACCCGTTGTATCCGGCGGGTTCTCCCCAGCCTTGATAGATGCGGTGGACGGGATTGTATCCGCGTATCTGTTTTTTTATGGTATCGATTTCAATATATCCTTTCCCTTCATCACTGTTAGGATTGACTATGAGATAAGCATCTTCCGGTTGGTTATAAGTGAATCGAAAAATGGCTGAACGGGAACGTCCGGTCATTTCTGCAAAGATGGAATAATCTTTGAGAAGGACAGAGTAATAGGCGGGCGTTGCTGTTTCTTCTTGGTGAGAGAACAGGCTTCCTCTGTCTTGGGGAAGATATTTCAGTGTACCCGATACAGGCATCAAGGTCATGGAACCGTAATCCTGTGTACAACCTCCGACAATCCAATGTGAATTGCGGAAACCTTGTATTTTCGTATCTTTGTAATAATAGGGAGCCTTACATTTTGCTTCTGTATCTTGTGTTTGGGGAGTCCAAAAGTTCATTCCGTTGGGCTCTAGAACAGCAGGCAGCGTTTGCCCGTACTCTTCGGTATTTTTGCCGAAAAGTTCTGCGGTGTGGGTTGCGCTTGGTGCAGTGCCCGTACGGGTATCTACGTAGAACAGTAGGGATTCTTCCTGATGGCCGATACAAGCAGTAAACAGGCTGCATATAATCAACAGGTAAGATAGGGTACTTTTCATAGCTCTTCTTGGAAAAGGGTTATTTTTTTATCTCCTGATGGAGTATTTTTATAAAGAGTTCCGGCCGGTCCAGATTGACTAAATCGGGATGGACTTCAATCGCTTTTTTATATTCTTTTTCACTCGCATTCTGAATAGCAGCCATTATCTTGATATGATTGCTTTTGCAGAATTCTTTGAATTGAGGAGTGATATTGAGGATATCTGTTTCTACATAGGTCGGGGTGCATATTTTCATCCATTTCTTCAAAGCCGCTATATTGGAGGCATTTACTTTAATCTTCATTTCCGGAGCGATTTTGATAAATTCTTTCAGCATTTCTGAGTCTGCAAACCAGAAGAAACTTTTATTTTCATATCCTTTTTGGCGTACTAATGTAATCAAATCTTTTATCGGAGTTCCTCGTTTTACATCAAAAAAAATGTGTGCCTTTCCTTGTAGGGTATCTAGCATTTCGGCTATACGGGGTACGTGAATGCCGGTAAATCGAGAACTGAACCAACTGCCGGCGTCTAATTTTTCAATATCTTTGGATAGCATATCTTGAATGGGACCTTTACCGTTGGTAGTACGGTCTAAAGTTTCATCATGCAGATTATAAAGTATATTGTCTTTACTTTTGCGCACGTCCACTTCTATCCAGCCGGCTCCATGTTTCAATGCAGCTAGAGCTGATGGAATGGTGTTTTCCGGCGCTATATGGTTCGCTCCTCTGTGTACTACGATTTCGATAGAGTCCTGGTACATCATTTTATGGGCATGTATAGGAAATGGGAATAATACCAAGATGGATGTCGCGATATGAAGTAATAAGATTTGATGACGTTTCATGAATTATTTTTTGCTTTAAAGGTTTTTATAAGAGCTTGCCGTAACAAGCCCTTATAAAAACTTATTTAATTTACCAATAACCGTAATTTTGCTTCCAGTTGGTGTTTGAATTCATCAAGCCGACAGATACAGGGAAGATTCTACGCCATTTCTCGGTCTTGGCTTCCGGATGATATTGATTTTTATATCCCCAGTCGTCTTCGAACTTTCCAAAACGGATTAGGTCATTGCGACGCCATGTTTCTGCGTAAAATTCACGTGCACGCTCTTCAAGCAACTCGTCCAATGAAGGAGAATGCTCCAATAATGGAGCGTTACAGTAGCTGCGTATTTGGTTGAACAGGGATTGTGGCGTATCACCGTTCGTAGCTGTTGCTCCCCGTAGAATAGCTTCTGCTTTCATCAGCAGAATATCTGCATAACGGAAGATAGGTACATCATTGCTTTGATTCCGGTTATAGAGGTTATAATCGTCTGCTTGAATAGCCCATTTGATGCATCGGTATCCCTGGCACCATGCGTTCAAGTCATTTCCAAGATCCATTTGGTCATTCAAGATGGTGATATTCTTGGTGAGGACAACTTGTTGTCCGTTGTATATATAAGGTTCTGTTCCCATTGTATGTGTGCTGATGTCATAATAGTTGATCGCACCTTTCATGATGATGTCATTGCGTTCATCTCCTTCCAGGCAAAAACGGTCTGCTGCTTCAGGAGTGACGATGAAAACGCCTCCAGCATTTTTGGATAGTGTTATACCGAACAGTCCTTTGCCGTCCGCGCCGTCATTGTTGAATTTAGGCCAGAATTGAAAACGGGCGTAAGTATTGGCTCTGGTTGATGTTTCATTATTTTGGTATGGCATTGCATAGATGAAATCTTTGATCTGATAGCCGTTGTCCGGCATGAATTTCTTGCGATAACCATCACTGAGGTTGAAATGACCAGAGGCGATGATATCATCGCAATATTTTATGACATCATTCAATTTGGAATTAGTCATGCTTGGATCATAAGTAGCTACATCATCACAGGTATAAACAGCCCAGTTTATATAGAGTTTGGCAAGGAGAGCCTCAGCCATCCATTTGGTTGGCTTGCCATAAGTGGAAGCATCAACATCTTCTTTTAAACCGCCGGAAGCCAAAGCACGAAGCAGGTCGCTTTCGATAAATTTTGTAATTTCGGAACGGGGAGAACGGTCGATAGCTTCAGAATCGCCGATCAAATGGTCTAATTTGGGAGTTGCTCCGAATGTATCCATAAAAATAAAATGATAGAAAGCACGCATGGCAAGTGCCGGAGCAATCAAGGCTTCTTGTTCGGCATTGTTTTCATCCTCTCCACCCAGGTCAAAAATTGCTTGATTGCACTTTGTGATTGCAGCCGGAATATCACCGGCCCAGTCCACGTGTGCGTCTCCTGGAAGGCTGGCATGAAGAGAGGAATGGATATAATTGCCGCCATCATACCAGTTACCACCAAATGTCACTGCCATGAATTCATCAGAGGACAGCAGGGCAGCTTCCATATAACGACGTCCTAATGCTCCGCCGAATCCATAATACAAACCTGCCATTTTCGCTTCTTTGGCAATTTCGGAATCCGGGTATTCTGTATAAGTAGATTTAAGATCCACATCTAGATCTGTGCAGGAGGAGAAGGTGAACAGACCACCTACTAGCCAGGTTATTAATTTTATGCTATTTTTCATATCAGTTTTCAATTATATGGTTAGAAATTCATGTTTACACCGATCATAAATGAACGGGTACGCGGATAGTAATTGGTGCGTCTGTCCATACCCGGTTCCAAGCCTCCAAGGTTGATTTCCGGATCACGACCGGAGTAACCGGTAATGGTGAATACATTATTACAAGTAGCGTATAGCTTGAGCGAGTTTATCCAGTTACCAATTTTGCCGAAAGTATATCCCAATGAAACCGAGGACAGACGGAAATAACTACCGTTCTCTATCCAGCGATTGGATGGTGCTTGAGATTGTGTGTCTGTAGCACGGTGTTCGGTAGCTACGCTTTTTAATACATTGCGGCCTTCTTTCACAAAAGAAACATTAGAGTATTGTTCTGCAGTGGCGTTGTAGATATCTTGTCCAAGAACACCAGTAAAGAATAAATCGAGATTCCAGTTCTTGTATTGGAAGTTATTGCTCCAGCCTAAATTTAAATCAGGTTGTGCACAGCCGGTAATAGTACGGTCTCTATCAGTTTCAGGATCTGTGGTCGTTTCGCCTGTACGCTCACCCGTTTCAGGATCGTGTACATAAAAGATGGATACTCCTTGGTTATTGTAGCCGGCCCATTCGTAGGTGTAGAAGGTGCCGATAGGATGTCCTTCCATGATGCGCTGTACGTCTGCATTTGAAGAATAACCTGCGATTTCAGGATCGGCTGCACGGATATAATCTACGGAATATTCACTGTTGGATATACTTTCTACGTTATTTTTATTATGAGATAAGTTCAAACTGGTTTGCCAAGAGAAATTTTTTGTTTGTATAGGAGTGGCATTAATGGTAAATTCAATACCTTTATTGCTGATATCTCCCACATTGGCCGGCATGGTTCCGAAAGGATAGCGGTTTGTGGAAACCTCGTAAGTGTATATCAGGTCGCTGGTACGCTTGTCATAGTATTCGATGGTTCCTCCTAATCTGCCTCCAAAGAAGCTGAAGTCCAGCCCGATGTTCAACATGGCTGTACGTTCCCATTTTAGGTCTGGATTGGCATTTGAGGCGGCTGCCAGGGTATGGTAACTATTCTGTGTGCCATTGGCGTTTGTATAGTTGAACCAACCTGAAGTACTGTAAGTCTGGATAGCCGAATAAGCTCCGAATCCGAGTGAGTTACCACTAACACCATAACCAACACGGAACTTCAAGTCATCGAAAACATTTAAATCTTTGATGAACTTTTCTTCGCTCATACGCCATGCCAACGATGCAGATGGAAAAGTTCCCCAACGGTTGTTCTTTCCAAAAGCAGAGGAGCCGTCACGGCGAATTGTTGCTTGAAGCAGGTATTTGCTGTTGAAGGAGTAGTTGATACGTCCATAAAATGAGATCATACGTAAAGTTTCCAAATGACCGTTATTATTGCTGGTGATACCGCCATTCTGCCAATCCATTTTATTGGCAAGGTTCAGATTATAAAAGGTGGTGTTATCATTGTAAAAGTCGTAGACATCCAGACCGAAACTGTCATTGTCATCATTCTGTTCCCATGAATAACCGGCCATCAGGCCCAGTTTGTGGATATTGGCGAATGTATGATCATAGTTTATGTATGTTTCAAGAATTTTTTTCTTGTTTTCTGTTGCAATACGTTTAGCTTCGCCATTTCGGGTGTTATATTGGGATTTGCTGGTATGGTATTCGTTCCATATATATTGTTCGTCTTGATAGGAAAGACTTAAGTTCCATTTCAAGTCCTTAGTGATATCTAAAGTACCTTTGGCTGTTCCTTGAAGGAGTTTCTTGTTATTTTCAAAAGTATCTTCATTGATCATGGATACAGGATTGAAGTTTTGGGAGATAGTTTTGTCGCTATACCAAGAACCGTCTGCATTGGTGACAGGAACTAGTGGAGAATAATAATTCATGGCATCGAATACGGATTGGCCATCTTTGGCGGAATCAACGGTAGTACCTTTTGATTGTGCGGCATTCACGTTAAAGGCTAAGGTGAGCCGATCATTCAGTGCTTTGGTTTGCAAGAATGCGCGGCCGCCGAAACGCTCGAAATCTGTACCACGTACGATACCTTGTTTGTTTTGATAACTCATGCTGGCACTGTATTGAGTCTTTTCTGAACCGCCATTGATAGAAACGTTGTGGTTATGACTGATTGCTGTGCGCAGTACTTCATCGTTCCAATTGGTGTTTGCTCCTTTGTCATTCGGAAGAGTGATGTTATTTTCCTTGGCATAGGTGCGGAGTTCGTCGGCAGTCATCATATCTAAACGCTTGGCAATGTTGTCAAATGCAAGATATGCGCTGTAGTTTACAGAAGTGTGCTCACTTTTACTACCTTTTTTGGTGGTAATCAAGATTACACCGTTAGCAGCCTTGGAGCCATAAATAGCCGTTGCAGAAGCGTCACGAAGTACGTCAATGCTTTCAATATCTTCGGGAGCAATCAGACTTAATGACATACCGGGAATACCGTCAATAACATAATAAGGTTCCATTGCCGCACCGGTACGCAGAGAAGAAGCCCCACGTAAAGAGATAGAAGCTGTACCAGAAGTCGGGTCGCTGCTTTGTACTACCGTCAAACCAGGGACTTTACCTTGCAACAACTGTCCAGGGTCAGAATAAACTCCTACATTCAGTTTGTCTGCTTTCACAGTGGTAATGGAGCTGGTTACATCCTTACGACTCATACTGCCATAACCTACTACCACAACTTCATCTAATGTTTTAGAATCTTCTTCCATAATAATCTTCAAAGAAGATCCTTTTACTGTAATTTCCTGGGTAGTGTAACCCACGTAAGAGAATACGAGTGTCTTTCCTTGTGCTACATTCAGTGTAAACTGTCCGTTAAAGTCAGTGATAACACCGTTGGTAGTACCTTTTTCGACTACATTCACTCCGATAAGGGGTTCTCCGGTCTTGTCTGTGACAATACCGTTAACTTGATTTTGAGCAAATGCCAGTGTACTGTTTAATAGGAGTAATGCAAAGACTACTATCTGTGCAAATGTCCTTTGGGTTAGAGATTGTACGTTTAGCATAGAATTTAATTTTGGTTTTGATTAATATGTTCTTGTTTAATACTGCATAGTTCTCTATATATTATGAATTGGTTGTTACAGTTTGATGTATATTTTCTTAAGATATAGCGGATAACCGATACACCCCAAAAACAGAGTGAAAACGAGGGCGTAGACAGCTGAGGCAAGGTAGGCGTCGGTTATTCCTGAATGAATGGCTGCATAGGCTGCCGCCTTCCATCTGGTACTTCCCATCATAATGGCAAGTACTTCGCTCAGTACATAGAGGAATAGGGGGTTGACGCCGAAGATGATGAAGAAGCGGCACCATTTTTGTTTATTCCTTATGTCTATATAATACATTAATGTGGCAAGTGACATGGAAGCCGCTCCGCAGGTCACCAGAACAAAAGTAGGAGACCATATTCTTTTATTTAAAGGCAGCGCATCTGCCAACAAATAGCCGATACTCATCAGAATGAATCCGGTCAAGAACAAACGGAGCACTTTGTTTTCTGTCTGATGGCTTTGTATTATCCATTTTCCACATGAAAAACCGATACAAGTGTGGGCGATAGCAGAGAGAGTGCTTACAAATCCTTCCGGATCAATCGGGCTCTTCTGATAGAGATGTGCTTCGCCGAAAAGTTGCCTGTCAATGATGGATAAAATATTGCTTTCATCGCAGGTATAACCGTTCCCCATGCATAATATGACAGTGTAGCTTACCAGTAAGATAAAGGTTAATGTGGGGATGAACTTATGATTCATAAATAGGGCTGTAAAAGAAATAACACAGTAACATAAAGCAATGCGTTGTAGTACCCCGGGGATGCGCAGATGGACAAAAGGCAGGAAGTCACCTTCACATACATGGTCAAACCAACCGATTGCCCATCCGATGCATAGAATAAGAAATGTGCGTTTCAATATTTTGGTTACCACTTGTAGGGAAACGTTGAAATTGAATTTGTTCAATGAAATATATGTTGAAATACCCATGATGAACAGAAAGAAAGGAAAAACCAAGTCACAAGGTGTCAGTCCGTTCCATGCAGAATGTTGTAAAGGTGCATACGACACTTTGCCTCCTGCATTGTTAACCAGAATCATTCCTGCTACAGTGATGCCCCTGAGTGCATCGAGTGACAAAAGCCTCTTTTTAATGGGCAGTGCCTGCTGTGCGGTTTCTGTATCGAGTTCTTTCTTTTTCATCTTACTATCAATTGTTTATCAATGTTATAGCCTCTTTCGCTACTTCTATACAATCACCTTCGGCAGATGCCGCATAGGTGTTCTTTGCCAGTGTCCATGGTTCTTCCAGGGCATACCAATCTATGGTCATGGCTGGATTATCGGCAGTGGGGGTTGATGAATTACCTACTGGCAGTACAGGAAGTTTGCCATCCAGTTGGTCTTGCAGTACTTGCCAGTATTTTTCCCAACGTTTATAATAAAAGTCGCGCAGTAGTCCGTTCCATTCTTTATGGGCATAATCTCGTAACTTGCCGATGTCGGCGCAGTAACGGTTTCCCCATGTGGTGATTTGTACGCGGGCATTCCATTCGTAGAGGTCTTTCTCTTCAGATGTACTTCCTAGATTGCGCGCTTGTTGAATCCAGTTCCCTACTTTGAATTCTTTGCGTGTGCCCAACAGTTTGTCTTGCATTATCAGTAGTTCCAAGAACTGTCGGGTATGTGTGGCATAACTTTTTTTATCGAAGCTTTTAAAGTCGGCAACAGCGTAATTGTACACTATTCGGGCACGGTCGGCAATGGCTTGTCGGGTGATATCAACTAGATCATATTCAAAGTTGTTGTTACCGCGATATTTGTGTGCCACGCTCACCATCAGTCGTGCGGCTTCTGCTGTGGTAGTGGGGTCGTAATAGTTGCACATTTTGCTCCAGCTGGATGCTTGGAAATTATTCAGTGATGGGCGCCCGCAAAAGATACTTTCGTGAGGACCTTGTTGGTTGTTGCCTGCCGGACAGTTGTAGATGCCGTTTGCCAAGATTTGCCAAGCTTGCCAGATAGATTCATCGTCTGTGCCATAGCGTGCGCGGATGTATTGTTTTATCCATTCTTCTTTGGTAAACTTTTCTGCACGCCAAGGTAGTTCGCACATCAGTTCGAACATAATGGGATTATTTTCAATGCCTTCCATTGTCAGACCGATGCCTTTTAGCTGAGCGGCCAGTGGGTTGTCTTTGGTCAGGTAAAAATTATGAAGAAGTTGGTCCATCCTTCCATGCAAACCCACGTTCCCACCGAAATTTTCCAACAGGCAGAACAACCAGTTGTGTTCTTCGTATCCTTTGTCTCGTTTCCATATAGAGGGAATGCCCCACATGGGACGACATTCGCTAAATAAATCAAGGATGAGCAGATCGCCGGGATTCAGCGCTTTCATCATTTCCGGGCGTGGATTTTCTGTCCATCCCTGCACCACCCACACAGCTTTTGGATTAGCCTTCTTCATTGCGTCCATAATAGCCCTGCCGGCTTTGCCGAAGTCTAGTCCGGCAGGCAAGCTTTTGGCTTCATGAAAAGGATCGATGGAGTAGTAGTCACTTGTTCCATACAGCTTTTCGGTTTCTTCGTAAAAAAGGCTGGCAATCTGGGTAAACTTGGGATCGTCGGGCAGTAAGATTCCCGGCCGGTCAAATCCGTTCCATTTGTTGAGAGTGCTTTGGGCGGATTCCGAGGAAGTGTTGCTTAATGTTTTCTCTTCTTTTCCACCATCAATACGTTTTCCCAAATCCAGTTTGGAGGGGATCATACCCGAGTAACCGGGCAGTACGGGGTGCATTCCCCATTCTTTCATTCGTTTCAATATTTTTTTCTGCAAGTCTTCTTGCTGTTTATACCAACTATCGGGGTTAGGGCCTCCCCAGCCTTCCAAATTGTTCATTTCCCACCAGGCAAGGAATGCTGGTCCGGCAATAAAATCATTGATTTGCTGTTTGGAAAATCCTAAGCGGAGTAATAGGTTACGCCACACACATTCATGTCCTACGGCAGCAAGTGGCAGGTTGATGCCATGCAGTGCCATCCAATCCAGTTCCTCTTCCCAACGTTTCCAATCCCAAAATGCCATGGAGTAGGAGTAGGTGCAGTAATTGAAATCGTAACGCAGGGCCAGATTTGTTTCGTGGCGTTCTTTACGGAAGACGGGAGGAAGAACATTGGGTAGTGAGGCATGCATACCGTTCCATGACAGGTGGATTCCGGCATGATACTTTAAGTACCAGTTGATTCCGGTTGCTATATTAATATAGGTATTGCCTCGTATCACTACCTTGTCGCCTTTTTGGTCCAACTCGAAAAAGTCATTTGGGCTTTTGTGTAGTTCGACTACGAACTTGTCCGATGCTCCCTTGTCTATCCTTTCCAGCATTCCCTTGATGGGGTTTGCCAGTATACCGGAGGAGAGTAATATCAGCCAGCTCAATAATAAGAATGTGTTTTTCATATACATTTGCATTTTTGTTTTTTACAAATGTAAGGGAAACAAAGCTTTTTATAGGAGAATATGGTGCACAAATGGAGTAAAATAGTAAAGTGAACTATTTTTTTCCAAAATATTCGCTTGGAAGTACTCCAAACAGTTCTTTGAAGCATTTTGTGAAATATTTAGGGTCGTTAAAACCTACGGCATATGCGATTTCTGCAACAGAAATGTCACATTCTACTTTGGTTAAAGTGTCTTTTGCCACATTTAATCGGTAGTTTCTCATGAATTGACCAATGGATTGCCCTGTCAAAGATTGTAATTTCTGATTGACTAAGGTTTTGCTGTATCCCATATCGCGGATAAAGCGCTCTAAGTTATAATCCGAGTCGGCATAATGTTCTTTCATTAAATTGATTGCCGATGTCATAAATGTGTTGTCTTTGGAACTAGCGTTTATATTCAATGTTTCACAATTCATACTAGTGGAGAACATGGATTTGTATTTCTGGCGTAAGGCAAGTATATTTCGGATACGTAATCTTAGAATAACCTCATCAAATGGTTTGCACAGATATTCATCTACTCCTATTTCATAGCTGATTCTTTCTTGGGCTTCAGACCGGAGGGCAGTGAGCATGAGAAAGGGGATGTGGGAAGTAGCCAGATTAGCTTTTACCCGGCGGGATAATTCATTCCCGTCCATGACGGGCATCATCAGGTCGCTGACAATCAAATCAATCGTTTCTCTTTGAATCAAGTAAAGAGCTTCTGCACCGTTCTGTGCTTCTTTTAATTGATAATTGTTTTTGAGAATGGAACAAATATAAGTACGCATATCTGCATTATCTTCAACAATGAGGATGGTTTCCTTTTTCTCGTTTCCATTGGCAGGAATGGAAAGTGGATGTTCATTCTGCTCATATTTTTCTTTTTCTGATTTGGCTTGGGGGATACCTTTTTCCAAAGGTAATAGTATTCTGAAGAAAGCTCCTTGCTTGGGATTGTTTCCTGCATAGATGTTGCCTCCGTGCAGAGAAATGATTTTCTTACATAAGAATAGTCCGATTCCTGTGCTGCTTTGTCCATAAACGGGATATTTGATGCTCTTTTTGGATTGGTAGAAGCGTTCGAAAATACGTTCTATATCTTCGGGTACGATACCATTACCTGTATCTTTTATATCTATGAACAGCCAGGTATGGTTGTCTTTGTCGGTAAGGGAAGCCACATACAAACTTATTTTTCCATAATCGGGAGTGAATTTAACAGCATTGGATATCAGATTAATAATGGCTTTGCGCATATATTCAACATCAAATATCCAAAACGGGGTACAGAGCCGGAAGTAGGTGATGATGTTTATGTTCCGTTCATGGGCAAATACTTCGAAAGGCATTAATATATTTTGTATAAGGCGGATAAAGTTTTCGTTTGTCTTATTTAATACAACTTTGTCTGCATCTAACTTTCTGAAGTCCATTAATTCATTGACTAGTGATAGCAGATAATTGGAATTCCGTTCAGCTATTTGTAGCTGTTTCTTTACTTCCGGCTCATGGCTTTTGTCAAGGGCGCGTTGGATGGGACCGTTGATTAAAGTGACTGGTGTCCGGAATTCATGAGTGATATTGGTGAAGAAAGCAATTTTTTCTTCCGTTACCTCCTCGACGTGTCGTGCCATTATTTCTAGTTGTTTATTTTGTAACTCTAGCTCATGGGTGCGTTGGGCTACTTCTTTTTCCAGTTGTTTTTTCTGTTGACGGTACAGACTTATTTTCCATTGATAAAAATAATAGCTGCCTACGGTGATCAGAATGGCAAGCAATAAATAGAACCACCAGGATTTATAGAAATAAGGAGTGATGGTTACTTTGACTTCCGTTATTTTATCGGACCAATGTCCTTTCTCGTCTGTGGCACGGACTTGGAACACATATTTTCCGGAGGGAATGAAATTGTATCTAGCAGTATGTTCGCCAGGAAGGGTTTCTGTCCATTCATTCTCATAATTTTTCAAGCGGTAGGCATATTTCACTCGGTTACAGTTTCCATAGTTTAAGGTGGAAAACTCGATGGAAAAACCATGATCTTTTTCGTGCAGACGGATGGTATGTAAATTTGTTACCGCGCAGGGAGTTTTTCCGTCTGCTGGAGGATAGACCATGGTACCGGCGACACTGATTGAGGTCAGTTTGACTTTGGCATCCTGTTTTTTGGTCTTGGCTATATCGGGGGTGAAAGCGACTAATCCGTTTATAGTACCGAAATATAACAGGTTATTTTGGGGAGAATAATAAGATGCGTTCCAATAAAACTGATTATTGGGCAGTCCGTCTTCTTTTGTATAATTGGTGAAAGTCATGGTTTGTGTATCCAGTTGGGCGATGCCGTGGTTGGTGGACATCCACAGATGTCCCGTTTTATCTTCCACAATACCTATAATGGTATTATTGGGTAACCCGTCCTTGCGGGTGTAGTTATGAAATGTGAACTGTGTTCCGTTTTCTTCCGCTAGTTGATATAGTCCGTTCCCATTTGCCCCCAGCCAGATGGTACCATTATGATCTTCTATGATACAGTTTATTTTTTCTAATTGCAATGAAGTGGGTTCCGTCAGTTTATGTTTTAAATAGGTATAGCTGAATTGTGTGGAGGAAATGGAGAACGAGTGTAAATCCATAATGAAAACTCCTTCAGATGTTCCCATCCAAAGGCGTTTCTTGCGGTCGATAATGATGGACCCTACCGCATCGAATTCATTGTCGGAACGGTCAAACAAGATCCGGGTGAAACGCTTGGTCTTTTTATGGTAGAAATGAAGCCCTCTGGTAGTACCAAACCATAAACCATTGTTCATGGTGTCTTCACAGGCGCTGCTCAGGAAATCTCCTTCCAGTCCTATGGAGTCTTCCCGGATATGGCGTTGGAAAGTTTGGTTATGGGGGATGTTCAGATTTAGTTCATTGATTCCGACTCCCCAAGTATATGCCCATAAATGATTTTCGGAATCAATGAGAATGCCACGGATAGAGTTGTTACTGATGGAAGTGGGATTGTTCTGGTCAAAAGTATAATGAATGAACTCATCGCTGCCTTTGCTCTTTTTGTTGAGTCCTCCCTCTACTGTTCCTACCCATAGATTTCCGTCTTTGTCTTCGCTGATGGCATTGACCGGATTGGGGGAAAGAGAGGTTTCTCGAAGATAGTTATATTGCCACACATACGTTTGCAGACAATTGGGAGTCAATAAATTGATTCCTCCTATCTCGGTCCCTACCCAGATATTCTCATTGTCGGTCAGCAGGCAGTTGATGAAATTACAGTTCAACGACTTGTCAGGCATTTCATTGTTTTGGCGGATATAAGTAAAAGTATCGATATCCCGATTGTATACATTGAGTCCGTTCAGAGTAGAAACGATGACATCTCCTTTGCTAGTCAGTTTAACTCCGGTTATATAGGCTTGACTTAGCATTCCGGGGCGATGATTGGAGTAACGGTACCGGTTCAAACTCTGCCGGGTATGGTTATACTTGAAGAGTCCGCGATTGGTTCCTATCCATAACAATTCCCCGTCAGTTTCCATGCAGAGAATTCTCCAGTCTTCTGAAAAGGGTTTCAGCAGCTCCGATACCATGGTGGTTTTCAGTAAGTGGTTGCTTCCTTTTTCAATACGGCATACATGATTATCTATGCCTGCACAGATGTATTCTTGCAGGTCAATAACAGCGTGGATGGGGGATTCTGTATCTTTTTTCAGTTTATAGTAATCTTTTATTTGCCCGTCTACGCCTAGTTCCAGATACCATAGATTCTTGTCTGTCGATATCCACAGATTGTCCTGCTTGTCCCGATAGATGGATGCAATGTAGTTACTTGCTAGAGATTTCAATTCGGCAGGCAGTTCTTTGTCCGTGTCTATCTGTGTATAATGTTTCAAGTCAATGAGGTCTATTCCTTCTTCCGACCCTATCCAGAGTCGTTGAAACTTATCCTCACAGACTTTATGCACGTAGTCGTTTTTCAAGCGAATGGAGTGGGATTGGGAATTATAATGAATGAATTGATAGCCATTATACCGTCCTATTCCATTATTAGTAGCTACCCAAATATATCCTTGAGTGTCTTTGTAAATATCATTGATGAAATTATGGGGTAACCCAGTATCTTCTGTAATGAAGCTGAAATTATATCGGTTGAAAAAGTTATGTAAGTTTTCTCCAAATAAGTTCAATACTCCTCCTATAAGTAGAAGAAGTGCTATAATGTGCGTTTTCATATCAGTAATTGTTTCCCAACAAATGTAAATAATAGTAAGATAGTTCCAAAACATTTGAGTGGAAATCTTGTTTCTGAGAGTAATATAAGGAAAATGGGGTCAGCGGATTTTCCGGGTTGGTAAGCTTTCTTTTAAGCGTATAGCCTAGCCAGTCTGAACATGAAGAACTTCAGATCAGCCACCCCTCTTAACTGGCTTCGAAAAGCTTTGATTTTAGCATTGA
>CAOYQO010000018.1 GCA_948566455.1 uncultured Phocaeicola sp. | reverse complement strand
TTATCATATTCTGAACTTCTTCGTTCAAAATTTTAGCAAATTCTTCAAATTTCATAGTGCCTTTATCGCCTTCCCCTTGCTTGCGGACAGAAACTTCTCTGTTTTCTGCTTCTTTTTCACCCACAATCAGCATGTAAGGAATACGCTTCAATTCATTATCACGAATCTTACGTCCTATCTTCTCATTACGTTCATCCACAATTGCACGGATTTCATATTGCTTCAGGAACTTTTTCACTTCCTGTGCATAATCATTAAATTTCTCACTGATAGGCAAAATAGCTACCTGCTCAGGTGTCAACCACAACGGGAACTTACCTGCCGTATGCTCGATAAGCACAGCAACGAAACGCTCCATTGAACCGAATGGTGCACGGTGTATCATCACCGGACGATGCTTTTGGTTATCAGCACCGGTATATTCCAGCTCAAATCGTTCCGGCAAGTTATAATCCACCTGAATGGTGCCCAACTGCCAACGGCGACCGATAGCATCTTTTACCATGAAGTCCAACTTCGGGCCATAGAAAGCCGCCTCACCATATTCAATTCTGGCAGTCAATCCTTTTTCCTCACAAGCCTCGATGATAGCCTGCTCAGCTCTTTCCCAGTTTTCATCGCTACCGATGTATTTCTCACGATTCACTTTGTCACGCAAGGAAATCTGCGCTTCCACATTGGCAAATTCCATAGAACGGAACACAATAGAAATAATGTCCATCACGCGCAGGAATTCATCTTTCACCTGGTCAGGACGGCAGAAAATATGTGCATCATCCTGTGTAAAGCTACGTACACGTGTCAATCCGTGCAATTCACCACTTTGCTCATAACGGCAAACCGTACCGAATTCAGCCAAGCGCAAAGGCAGATCCTTATATGAACGCGGGGAATTCTTATAAATCATACAGTGGTGAGGACAGTTCATCGGTTTCAGGAAGTACTCCTCTCCTTCTTCGGGTGTATGAATAGGTTGGAATGAATCCTTACCATACTTAGCATAGTGACCGGAAGTTATATACAGCAGCTTGTTACCAATCGGCGGAGTAATAACCTCCTGATAATCGTAACGTGCCTGAATACGGCGCAGGAATTCCTGCAGACGCAGACGCAATGCAGTACCTTTCGGCAACCACATAGGCAAGCCTTTACCTACCGTATCAGAGAACATGAACAAATCCATTTCCTTACCGATTTTGCGATGGTCACGTTTCTTGGCTTCTTCCAAAACAACCAAATATTCATCCAGCATCTTTTTCTTCGGGAAAGTAATACCGTAAATACGCGTCATCATCTTGCGGTCTTCATGTCCACGCCAGTAAGCACCGGCTACCGACATCAATTTGATAGCCTTAATCGGCGCAGTAGTCATCAAGTGCGGACCACGGCACAAATCGGTAAAAGCACCTTGCGTATAAGTAGTAATGTGACCATCCTCCAATTCAGAGATCAATTCACATTTATAAGTTTCTCCACGATCACCGAATTTTGTCAATGCATCCGCTTTCGAAATACTTTCTCTCACAACAGCTTCTTTCTTTGCTACCAGTTCTGCCATTTTAGCCTCAATCACCGGAAGGTCAGATTCTTTAATAGTAGCCTCACCCGGATCCACATCATAGTAGAAACCGTTTTCAATGGCAGGACCAATACCGAACTGAATACCCGGATATAATTCCTGTAAGGCTTCAGCCAACAAGTGAGCACTGGTATGCCAGAATGCATGCTTACCTTGCTCGTCTTCCCATTTATAGAGAACAAACTCAGCATCCTCGTTGATAGGACGCCCCAAATCATAAATCTCACCGTTCACGCCACATGCCAGCACTTCCTGTGCCAGGCGAGAGCTGATACTTTCTGCAATTTGCAGTCCCGTTACTCCGTCATTATACTCGCGTACGGAGCCGTCTGGAAATGTAATCTTTATCATAATGTTGTGTATATTTCAATTTTCAGAACGCAAAAATAGCTAATTCTTTTTGATATTTTATTTTTCAGCAAAAAAATGTTATTCACGAGTATTGGTAAACCGCTTAATAATATTGTAAGCAGAAACAATACCCAATTCTCCTGCTTTACTCAGGTCTGTAATACCCTGCTTGTTATTACCCAGGAAGATATGAGTCAGACCACGATTGAAATAAGCTTCGGCAAAGTCTTTATTCAGTTCGATTGCCTTGTCATAATCTACCAATGCTCCACGGTAATCCTTCAACAGGGACAGCACATTGGCACGATTATAATATCCGTAAACAAAATCAGGTGCCAATTGGATGACATGATCCAAATCTTTTCTCACAATATCATAATCCAAGGCGGTTACTTCCGCTTGATTCTTGCTATCAACAGAAGCTCCGGGAACACCTTCGGTCAAACCGGCTTCCGCCTTCTTATATTCCAATTGCTTATAACGCACCAACGAGCGCATAAAGTAAGCCGGGAAGAATTTATCATCCAGCAAAATGGACTGCGTAAAGTCATCTATAGAACTAGCAAAGTCCTGAACCAGATAGAAATCAAGTCCGCGCAGAAAGCGTTTCTTGGCATCCTTATCATTGGATACGATATCCGAAGTATGGGTATCGATCAGAGCAAAATGGAATTTCACCTGTTCTTCCGTCAACGGAGCTTCCATATTAGTAATACGCAACGGTTTCGGGAATATTTTCTCATGATTCAACTCCTCAATATATTTATGGAAATGAACAATGCGCTTCACCTCACTCGATTTCTCATAATATGTCAATGCATACATCGGTTCCATCTTAACGGCTACGTTCCGGTCTTGAACACGACCGCGGTAGTCGCTCTTATATTTCTGGTCTTCTTCCGAGTCATCAGCAATCACGATTTTCCGGTAATTCTCCATATTCTTATCGGATTTCTTACGCGTTTTGCTCGTATCCTCATTATCCTGATTATTGTCTGCAACGTCCTTATCGCTTGTCGTAACCCCGTTACGCTTATCTATCTGCATCTTCATGATTTTGAATTCATCCTCTTCGGCGCCTTTACGATCACCGATCTTCTTACGGGCTTCGGCACGCTGATAGTACCCAGCCATAAAATTAGGATATTCGTCAATCACCTTCGAATAGTCACTGATAGCACCACGATAATCACCCGTCTGTGCACGGAGCAAACCACGGTTGAAAGTTGCCATCATATTATCCGGTTCTACCTTCAGAACAAAATCAAAGTCTTCAAGTGCCCGGTTATCGTCACCTACCTGTGCACGAAGTAAACCACGGTTATAATGCCCCAGGAAGTTATTCGGATCAATGTCCAATGCCAGGTCATAATCACTCATAGCACCTCTCAGATTATTCTGATGGAAACGCGCCAATGCACGATTGATATAATTACCGGCATTCTTCGCACTCAGATGAATGGCCTGATCCAAGTCACTTTCGGCATCTGTATACTTTCCCTGTTGCAAACGGACAATAGCACGTGCGCTCCATCCATCAGGATCATAACGGTCCATATCAATTGCCGTTTCAAAGTCATTCAGAGCCTGTATAGTATCCTTTTGCTTCAACGACACTTCGCCACGCATCAGATAAGCACGCGTGTACCTGGGAGCTATCTTCAGCAGTTTCCCCAAATCCTCTTTGGCCGCATCATAGTCCTCTTTCTGCATATGGCAAAGAGAAAGATTATGCCACAGAACAAGATTCTCCGGATCATATTTCAGAGCCGTCTGATAGTCTTCAATAGCACCGTTATAATTATTCTGCCGGATACGGGCCAACCCACGTATCTGATAGGCACCTACAACAAAAGGATTACGATCGATAGCCGCATCGCAATCCGCTTCCGCACCTTGGAAATCATCCAAATTGATTTTTGCCAAACCGCGAAAGAAGTAAGGCTCATATAAATAAGGCTTAGCGTTAATTACCTGGTTGAAATACTGGATAGAAAGCACATAGTCTTCAAAATACAACGCGTTGCGTGCGATTGTCATCACTCGCTCCGTATTGATCTGCGCACACAGCAACGTAGGAAGCAACAGGAAAGCCGTCAGTATCTTTTTTATCATCTTGTCTTATAAATGCTTGTAAACGAAACAAATTTAATGCTTTTCATTTACTTGGCGGGATTAACGGAAGACTTTTTATATTTTTTGAGCCTTTTATACCTTATTATAAGATTAGCTTATTTCACAGTCTTGACTTTATACGTGCAATGAGCTTTTCCCTTTAGCATCGCATTCAGTCTTCCCTTAATCATTTGCTTACGCAAGGGAGACAAATGATCAATAAACATCTTTCCTTCTAAATGGTCAAATTCATGTTGCATCACACGTGCCAGATAGCCCTCAACAATTTCGTCATGCTCTACCATATCCTCATCCATATACGTTACATGGATTTTATTACCACGCTTCACAGCTTCATGAATACCCGGAAGACTCAGGCATCCTTCTTCCATAGACACTTCTTCACCTGATACTTCCAGGATATGGGGGTTGATATATGCTTTCCGGAAACCTTTATATTCAGGATAATCTTCTGATAATACATCCAGATCAACGACTACAACACGAACAGGCAATCCTACTTGCGGTGCTGCAAGCCCTACACCTTCGGCATTATCCATCGTTTCGAACATATTCGCAATTAACTCTTTCAAATTTGGATAGTCGGGAGCAATATCTTCCGCCACTTTTCTCAATACGGGCTGACCGTATACATAAATGGGTAAAATCATTCTTTCTCTAAGTTACAAATTACTAAATCAATATATATAAGTATATATACCTTTATTATAATATAAAACGTTTATTTTCCAAATAGCTTTGCAGAATAATAGTTGCACTGATCTCATCCACCAAAGCCTTATTCTGGCGATCTTTCTTCTTCAGCCCGGCTTCCCGCATAGTGCGATGTGCCAAAACTGAGGTAAAGCGCTCGTCAACATACTCAACAGGCATTTCCGGTAACTTTTTCTTCAACAAACGGACAAAAGGTTCTATACGTTTCATGTTTTCCGAAGCCTCATTATTCATCTGTTTAGGCAAGCCTACAAGAATACGTTCCACCGGTTCTTTTCCTACATAATCAAGGATGAATGCCAGCAGCTCATGCGTAGGCACAGTGGTCAGTCCGTTAGCAATCATTTGCAATGTATCGCTGACAGCTATTCCCGTACGCTTTTTACCGTAATCAATAGCTAATATTCTACTCATAATGGGCTACAAAATTACGATTAAAATTTGAAATCTACCGTTAATCTTATATATAGTAATGCTTAAAAAAACAACTTGGCACATAAATGATTATTTTTCTCCCATTTTATTATCAGCAATTACTATTTTTTTCTCCTATTGGGAAAAAAATTCTCCTACTGGAAAAACAAAACACCTATTTATACTATTATTTTTAAATGATTACACAATACAGAAAAAGGGATGTTTGACAACATCAAACATCCCTTTCACGTTTTTTATACACTGATCATTTCAAATGAATATTAACTGTCAATCCACCACTGAAATATTGCATTTTCTGCATTTCCACTTGAAAGTGCAGGTACTTAAACAAACAATAAGTGGCGCCAAAAGCAAAATCTTTTGAGTCGTATTCCACAATCAGTCGTAATTGAGGATGAAAAGAGGGATTGTAGGTAATGCCCGCTGCCATTCCGTTTAACTTATACTCCTTACGCTTGTTGTAAAGATAAGAAAGATGCACTCCTATTTCTTCCCTTCCCAAGGGAATATGTGTTGTCGCTGCAACATAAAAACGACTGTAATAACCGTTTCCTTCCGTGGAAGCCATTTGACTGTTTGTGGAAGTAAAGGGGTCGGAAGTACCAAACACCACTGCAGGCATATATTTCCAGAACTGCCCTTCCTTCAACGCTCTCAATCGAAGCGAGAAATACCTGTCCTGATTGGTAAACCCAGAATATCCGTAAGGAGCCAAGCCCAATGCTTCCGCCTTGAAAAGCGTACAGGTGTAGGCCACCTCCATCCAGGGGAATATCGTAACATTCAGAAAATAATTGTACGTATGATAATACCAAGTGGGAGGAGTTAATTCTTTGTTCAAAAAATTACCGCCAATCATAAGCGTCTTGTCACGCTGCATTTCAGCAGAAGGTGCATGCAACAATCCTGTCGTGCCATACGTAAGTTGAGCAGAAACAGGAAAAGACAAACAACAAAGCAGAGCAACAAAGCACAACTTAAATTTCACCATTGCAGATAAATTCAATCAGAGATTAAAAAGAAGGCGTCTGGAAAATCAGGCGCCTTCTTTAGTATTTCTGTTTTTAACAGAGTATATTATTCAAGAATCACTACGCGGTTCAGATAGTTCTTGCTGAACATATTTTCAGTACCACCAAATCCTACGAATTCAAGTTGATCTTTGTCTACACCTTCAGCAATCAAGGCATCGTAAACAACCTGAGCACGTTTTTCTGAAAGTTTCTGGTTGTATGCTGCGCTACCTGTAGCCTTATCACAGTAACCTGCAACCTTGTATTTCTTATCCGGATTAGCCTTCAGAATCTTAGCAGCCAACTGAATATTGACCTTACCATAATCATCCAAACGAGCACTACCGATTTTAAAGAAGATAGCACGAGGACCAGCTGTCTGGATTTCCTTGATAACTTCCTTAACTTCCGGTTTCATGTTAGCCAATGAGTTCTTGCAGTTTGCCAAATCAGCCTGAGCTTGAGCCAATTCACTTCTGTAGCGGTTGATTTCAGCATTGATGGCATCTTCGTCAATATCAGAAACTTTCGCAAATTTCTTACCACCAAATGTATAAGTCAAACCTACATTTACGCGGGCAGTGGCCTCAGCCTTACGACAGTCGCTTGCATCGCCAAAGATAGAGGGAGTCACCCCAAAACGACCTTCTACATTCAAAGCCAGCTTCTGATTCAAGTTGAAGCCCAAGCCCAAACCTGCAGTAGCACCGAAACGAGCCTTGACATCATCGTTTGCAGCCAGTTGATAAGCATCGCCTACCATACCGCCTGTAAATTCTGTGCCTTTAGAAGAAAGGTTCATTGTAGGACCCGCAAACAGATAGAAATCGACTACACGATTGGGGTTGTAACCACCAAACAGAGTTGTCAGGTTCAGCATAGCATCCAAGTTGATTTCACCAAACTTTTTACAATATTTGTGATACTCACTATTTGTGCCTTTATCGAAGTAGGAATTGTCTTGATTGTCAAGACTCTGCCACAAACCGCTCACTTCACCACGTACCCCCCAAGTCGGAGTAATGTATTTACCAATCTGGAGATTGAAGTTCATGGTCGGAGTATTCAAGCCGCCATTCAGAACAGACATGCCTCCAATACCAACACCCACAAAGATGTTGTCTGAAGCCTTCTTCGTATAATAATTTTTCTTTTCTTGCGCATTAGCCAATACACAAGAACCAGCCAATAAGATGGACAAGGTTAAGAATTTAGCTTTCATTTTTATATATTTTTTATTGTTCTTATTTAAACGTACCTACAACACTCTATTAATCGGGCAAAACAATACCACCACCGGCATTTTCACTTGCACCATGTCCATGACCATGCTGGTAAGCGTGTGAATGGCTAGGATGAGCCATTTCTTCATACTGTGCAGCAGTACCATTCAAAGCATCAGCTTTGATTATGCCTAAGATCTCTCCGCTGTTCTTATAAGAAATTGTATAAGTAGTGGTAACCGGGTAAACCTCAAACCAAGCACGATAAATGCTCCATGCAGAAATCTTCATTTCAAGCACAGAATCTTTTGTATAGTTGTACTTCAAACTTTCAATGAAATCTGTAACATCAACATCTTTCACTTCGCCTTCTTTTGCAGCTGTCTGCTGGTTATACAGTTTATAGCTTACCTTAGTAATCAAAATATAATCGTTTGCATTTTCCCACCAAGACTTACCTGCATGATTGTGAGTAGGATTAAGCAATTCGCTTACGCGAGCAGGGCCTTCTTCTCTCACACCTTTAATCACAACTTGGTCTGGTTCTTCCGGTGTAGCAGTCTTCACAGCTACCAGCGTAGCATTGTATGTAGCCACACCACCAGCTTTCACAGCATTAACATGAACCGTAACAGACTGGATAGCCTCATAACCGGCAGGAGCAGTAGCACTAATCACCACATCCTGAGCAGCGATACTACCATCAGCACCGGCTTTCAATGTAACTGCCATTCCACTTACCTCTCCTTTATCTGCACTAATAGTTACACCAGACACAGCTGCTCCACTTGGAAATTCTACTACATTCACATTAATGGTAGCTTTTGCTGGTTCTGTTGTAAATGTCGCATTCAAATCTTCCTTTTCACACGACGTAAAAAGAAGAGAGCCTACTAAAGCGACTACGGCAAAAGCAAACATGCTACCAATGCCGTTTAAGAATTTAATCTTTTTCATCTCAATAATAAATTAAAAATTTAACAATTCTGACTTAATAAAATATGGGTTAAAACTATTTTTCTCCATTATGTTGTCACTGGCTTCCGCTTTATATTCCTTATAATAATACCGTTCATTACCAGCATTATAAACAAGTCCCATATTAGCAGAAGTGTTTATCCTTGGCCATTTTTTGTAACGTTTATACTTGTAAGGCGGCAATGCCACTTGAAACCGGAACCCCCCGTTAGCCTTCGCCCATTTCGCTTTCATTGCATAAAAGCCAATGGAGCAATATCGGAAATGACGAATCATTTCAAACTTAACTCCCCGGTCCTCTTTCAAGTATTGCTCAACCTTCAAGTTGAACGATGTGTTATACTGTGGCCAATAAAAACTTCCACCTATCGTCCAAGTCAATCCCATTTTCGGATCATAATGAAACCGAAAGCCGTCCCAATAGCCAATAGCTGTACATCCCATCCGCGCCATGACAGAAAACCTTTCATCTGCAAAGGGACGAAAGAATTCAGCATCCACGCCATACCGGTCGGCATTAAAATAGCCCACTGTCACTTTACCAAACACATTGTATGGCAAGCGAAAACGTTGGGATATCGTCAAATGCCCCGGATGAATCTTATCCTCATAACTTCCATACCCATCATTATAAACAGGTATCTTTAACTGCCCTGTCAGCTTCATCCCTTTCCACAACGACACTTCCACTGCCGGACTAAGATCAAACAACACCTGGTAAATCTGCGTAAGAAGCAAGTTCCTGAGAGCTAACTGAGGATACACCAACACATCCACCTTAAACAAAGAGCTATTTTTCACCTTTATTTTCCGTGCCTCCCGCCACGCTTCACCCAATTCATAGGTAACTTTCCAATCATTGCGTTCGACTTGAGTCACAGTATCCCCCTTTACAGGATGATAATAAAGAGAAATTTGAGGTATATTATTATCTAAAACGATTATCCGACATTTTTTTTGTTCCGGCAATCCTATCTTTTGAATAACATCCACCGCTTTGCTTATACCGACACCCTGCAAACGATATGCAGAATTCTGCAAAACATAAACACGTTCGTTGTCATCTTCCGTCCACCCCACATTTTCAAATCCCATTTCTACTAAAACATTTACAGTACTTTCCCCCGTTTGACAAAATCCCCTTAAAGGAATCAAACAGAATAAAAAGAGCGCCGCACATTGTGCTATTGTTTTAGTAGTTAGACACTTCCTTATGTTAGAGTTTTTACACCTCATCATTTTCAACCTTTTTTGCATCTACGCGATACAAAATATGCTGCAAAAATAGACACATTTTTAATAATATCAAAGTTTTTTTTTAGAAAATATAAAATAATACAGCTTTTCCTCTAAAAGTCCTTAGAGAAGCTCGGGATTGTTTATACAGAATACATAAAAGGCATTGACAAAAGGCCAGATATTGTTCACTTTTATTACATCATACGGTATTAATATACCAGCTTTACATTATCAACCCAAAGTGAATTACCAGGAGAACCAATATAAGCACCTCCATGACTGGAAGTAAATTGCAGTAATAGATGAGTAGGAACATCTTCTTCCGTTCCCCATGCCACTTCTTTAACGGGAACACTCTCTCCCTTACTGTTGATGGCATAACGCTCTTCTACTTGCAAACGCATCATATGAGGTTTATAGGCAGGATCACCTGTTATATCTCCGTACATGATTGAATAAGTAACATTGTTACGCCAGTCATCAGTTGTATTATAATAACGTACCACCATTGTACCTATGCGCTTCGCAAAAATATTTCCATCCTTGTCTTCCCAACGTTTCTGCAGGAATAAATTCACTTCCGGAAAGTCTTTACCGTCTACATCCGTAATACGGCTGAAACCTGTAGCGCGGATACGCTTCTCTCTATCAGACATCTTAACTTTATAGTCAAACTGAACAGCGATCGGTTTCTTCGTGAAAGGAATACCGGAATTCAACATCTTCTGCGGATTCTTCGTTCCCTTAATCGGCTCATGTACTTCACCCAAAAACATAGAACCTGCAGCCAGCACCGTAATATCTACGATTCCTAATACCTTTACACTCTCCATACGGGTATCCATACGTGCGCAGTAACCTTCATCACGTTTTTCGGGAAACACAGAGGTATTTGTTTTAGTAATACCAGCCACACGTGCCATCACATTGGAAGTCGCCCACGGTGATCCACCCATATTCTTATAAGCCTTATTCTCACGAATAGTTGCAGTCGGCCCGATAGCATACACATTCTTCAATGCGCCACCGATAATACCCGACTCTTTAATCTGGCGGTCTACCCACTGGTCCATATTGCCGAATGGAATCATCTCCACAGTATGCTGTTGTTGTTGCTGCTGTGCAGATGCCATCCCGCAATATAAAAAAGCGGATAGCATACCATACATACGAATTTTCTTCTGCATCATCTCATTAGCCTTTCAATTAAAGTTCATAGTTCCACTGATCCAGTGCAAAATTCCAGTTATCCTGTACCAATTGCACAGTACGATCATCATATTTATATTTATTCTTCTTATATCCTTTCTTTCCACCTACATACTTCTCGATGTCACCGCGTGCCTCTGCAAATCCGGGAATAGACAAATCATGATAAATCTTTTCGGTCATTCCCATAGCATCAGCCTCAAAATCTTCGAATTTAACTTCAATCAGATTCCCGGCAGGGATGCACGATTTATCCGCCTCATATTTATGGTATAACTTAGCATAAATAGAAAGGATATTATTTTCCAGTTCCTCGTTACTGATGTCTTGCAACTTTAACGGCTGAATCGTATTCGTGAAGAAACTACGGGTACTCTCAAATACCGTATAAGGATTACGCATCAGATAAACAAACTTCGCATTGGGGAACATCTTAACAAGTTCCTTCACACGCCCCGTATGCGGCGGGTTCTTACTCAAGAACTGCGTTCCATGTGTATTCCACAATGATATCCTAATCAACTTGACAAATACCTCTTCAAACACTTTCAGTTCTTTCTCCGTGATATCATTAAACAACAGATATTTATCTGCATATTCCTGCTGATATTTAGGAAGGAACCAGAAATTATAATAAGTATAAGGCATCATATTTGCCAGTGCAAACTCTTCCTCCTGCGGCAGGTCTACAGCAAGTTCCATATTATCCGTAGGACGCTTATCGGGCATCAACCAACTCATATTCTTCTTAAAGAAAGGCTGCCCCCACATCATCAAATGCGGAAATACGGTCTGATAAGTAGTATTATAACCAAAATGTTTATCACATGAAAAGACATTATGCACAAAGGTTGTTCCACTACGCCAATGGCCAAGGATGAATACCGGATCATGTTCCAAAGGTTGAGATGCCAGTCGCTTCTCATAACGTCCATTCTGTAAAGGAGCCAGAGTAGAAAGCAAGCGGCATACGGCTTTAGTCAAGCGGTACTTGCCTTTGTATGCTGCATCTATCTCACGTCCTTTCGTAATAGCATTAAATGTCTTCCAATCGGCTCCAACCAATGTATTTATAGGAAGTTTATTAAATTCGAGTAAACCCATATCATTTACAATTTTACAATTTACGATACAAATGGTAAATTATTTAATGATTTTCACTTCAATACCCTGACGCTCCAAGTCTTTCACTGCTTTCTCTATGATTTCATAGTGTTCGGGGGCAATGCCAAGCTTCGGTAAATTCAAGACAGGAAGATCTTCCGAAATATGCATGTCTTTATCCTCTACCCTATCGATAATCATACCGACAGCACTGGTATTGTTAGTTATCGGATCAATCAGAATGAAGGCTCCTGTTGCTTTATTCTTTTGATAAGGGTCAAAGAATAATTCTTTTGCCGTAGTCAGCACAACACGCGCTATCTGATTCAACTGCATGGGCAAGCTATCAGTAGTTAATTGTCCATTCTCGACCGACAGTTGTTCCATCGTATTGACATCTACCTTATACTTGATATTACTGATACGTGAACGGCTCAGATTAGTGGTTTGTTTAATAAAAAATGATTTATTAAGATCCATCGGTTCTTCATCCATCCATACCAACATAGCCTCGAAATTACGATCGACAACCGGCAAGTTATCAGGATGTACCAGCATTTCTCCTCTTGATACGTCTATCTCATCTTCCAGCGTCAAAGTCACAGACTGAGGCGGAAAAGCATAATCCAGTTCACCATCATAAGTAACAATGCTCTTAATACGTGATTTCTTACCGGAAGGCAATGCAACTACTTCATCACCTTTACGCACAATTCCTGAAGCTACTTTACCACAGAAGCCACGAAAATCGAGGTTAGGCCGCAACACATATTGTACCGGGAAGCGGAAATCTGCCAGATTATGATCATTATCAATATGGACTGTTTCAAGAAAATCGAGCAAGGATATACCGGCATACCACGGAGTACGCTCAGACTTAACGACTACATTATCACCATCCAAGGCTGATAGCGGAATACAAGTTACATCCGGAATGTTCAACGGAGCAATAAATTCCTTATATTCCTTAACTATTTCATTGAAGCGGTCCTCTGAAAAATCTACCAGGTCCATCTTGTTGACAGCAAGCACCACATGCTTGATACCTAACAAAGAAACCAGGAAAGAGTGACGACGTGTTTGTGTAATCACCCCTGTACGGGCATCTACCAAAATAATAGCCAGATTAGCCGTGGAACCGCCCGTAATCATATTACGTGTATATTGTTCATGTCCCGGAGTATCGGCAATGATAAATTTACGGTTGTTGGTAGAGAAATAACGATAAGCCACATCAATCGTAATACCCTGTTCGCGTTCTGCTTTCAGGCCATCCAGCAACAGCGCATAGTCAATATGATCGCCGGCATTTCCCATTCGTTTGCTATCGCGTTCCAATGCATCCAACTGGTCCTCGTACAATTTCTTACTATCAAACAACAAACGTCCGATCAGCGTTGATTTTCCATCATCTACCGAACCGGCAGTCAGAAAACGGAGCAAGTCTTTCTGTTCATCCTTATCCAGAAACTCCTTGATATTTAGTTTAGAGTTATTCTCCATCACTTCTATTTTTTAATTATCACCTTTATCTTCGTAAACCTAAGCATTAAAGTTTTAAAGGTCAGGTTTAAGATTCCAATCCTCAGGTTTTAATTTTTAATTCTTAATTTTTAATTCCTAAAAGTATCCCTCGCGTTTTTTCTGCTCCATGCTGGCCTCCTGATCGAAGTCGATTACACGGGTAGTACGTTCGCTCTTGGTAGTGGTCATCATCTCTTCTACAATCGTTTCAATTGTATCGGCATTGCTTTCCACTGCACCTGTCAGCGGCCAACAGCCTAACGTACGGAAACGGACCATTTTCATTTCTATCTGATCCCGATACTTTTCAGGCAAACGATCATCATCCGCCATAATCAGATTACCATCAATCGTAACACAAGGACGTTCCTTCGCATAATACAACGGAACAATAGGAATATTTTCCAAACGGATATATTGCCAGATGTCCAGCTCAGTCCAATTGCTCAAAGGGAACACACGAATACTTTCTCCCTTATGTACCCGGGCGTTATAAATATCCCACAATTCAGGACGTTGATTTTTTGGGTCCCACTGGTGGAACTTATCACGGAAAGAGAAGATACGTTCCTTTGCACGTGACTTCTCTTCATCACGGCGTGCACCGCCAAAAGCTGCATCAAACTTATACTTATCCAAAGCACTCAGCAGAGCTTTTGTCTTCATCAGGTCCGTATGTACCTTACTGCCATGCGTAAATGGTCCCACTCCTGCATGGAAAGCTTCCATATTGCTCTCTACAATCAGATTCCACCCATACTTCTTAGCATATTCGTCACGGAACTGAATCATTTCTTTAAATTTCCATTTTGAATCGATATGCATCAACGGAAAAGGGACTTTGCCAGGATAAAAGGCCTTTTCAGCAAGGCGAACCATCACCGAAGAGTCTTTTCCGATACTATAAAGCATCACTGGGTTTTCAAATTCTGCAGCCACTTCACGGATAATATGAATAGACTCTGCTTCGAGCTCTTTCAGATGGCTTAATTTATATTCTTCCATTTTTATATAATCACTTTTTAATCTGTATCTTTGATAAAACAAGGTCAAGCAACTTGTTGACTGACTCTTCCAGACTGAGCACTGAAGTGTCTAAAGTCAAAGCCGGGTGGGCAGGAGCCTCAAACGGAGCAGAAATACCGGTAAAATTCTGAATCTCTCCCCGGCGTGCCTTGGCGTACAAGCCTTTCACGTCCCTGCGCTCACACTCGGCCAGAGGAGTACTAACGTAGACTTCAAGAAAATTTTCCTGACCAATGATATTGGCAGCCATTTCGCGAATGTCATTGTTAGGACTTATAAATGCAGCAATAGTAATAATACCTGTATCAATAAAAAGTTTAGAGACTTCCGCTATACGACGGATATTTTCCACACGGTCGGCTTCGGTAAAGCCCAAATTATTATTAATGCCGCTACGGATATTATCTCCGTCTAGAATACGGCACAGCAAACCGCGTTTGTGCAATTCACGTTCCAAAGCAATAGCTATTGTACTCTTACCGGAACCGCTCAATCCGGTAAACCATATCATCATACTATGTTGTCCAAGGAGCTCTTCTTTATCTTGTCTCGACAACATCCGATCAAAAATCGGATATATATTATTATCTGTCATAATCTAAATTAAAAGGGCCAAATTAATGGAATCAGGAATATGGATATCAAGAATGCTATAATATTCAACGGCAAACCAATGCGAACGAAATCAGTAAACTTATAGTTTCCTATACCTTGCACGATCAGATTTGTCTGGTATCCGATCGGTGTGGAGAAACTGGCAGATGCAGCCATACAAATTACCACAAAGAAAGGCATAGGACTAACGCCCATCTGCGAAGAAATGGAAAGTGCCAACGGGAAAGCCAATGCTGCAGCAGCATTATTTGTGATTAACTCAGTAAATAAGTTCGTGATAATAAACACGGCAGCCAATAACACCTGCGGTCCGTAATGTTCAGTCAGACCGATGATATAACTTGCCACCACATCTGCCACACCAGAATTCACCATCGCTTTACTAATGGCAAAAGCACAGGCAATGGTTATCAGAATATCCCAAGAAATGTATTTGGTATATTTACGCGCCGGGAAGATTTTTGTCCATGCCATAATAATAGTAGTCACGGAAACAAAGAAAAACATATCCAGCTTAATATCCGGGAATGCTTCTTTCACAACCGGTAACTCCCCTACTGTAGCTCCGGCAATCATTAATATCAGCAAGATAAGAGCAAACCAACGTTTTCCTTTTCCGGGAACCGGCTCGTTGTCTTTACCATTAGCCAACAGAACGAACACTGAGGATTCTCCCCAAGTCTGAACGAAAGAATCATCTGCCATCACCACCAGCGTATCGCCATCGCGCAAGACTTCATTATCCAAATTCTCCGTAATGCTCTGTCCGCTTCGCTTGATTTCCTTAACAGCAGCACCATAGTGACGTTTAAAATTAAACTCACCCAGTTTCTTGTTGATACCCGGAAAACGGGGACCAAGCACTGCTTCAACCCGATGCAAACTACTATCCTCCTCCTGGTCGTCATCCAGTTTTACCGCATCCGTACGAACATCAGGCAAAAGTTTGGAAGAGAACAGAAACAAATAAATAATACCTGCAATAGCAATGAAAATACCGACTTTGCCCAACTCAAACATGGTGAATCCTTCATAGCCAGCCTCTAATATCATGCCATGTACCACTAGATTGGTAGAAGTTCCAATTAAAGTACAGATACCACCCAAAATTGTCACATACGAAAGAGGTATCAGAAACTTAGTAGCCGGTAATTTTACCGATTCAGCCCAACGTTTTATAATCGGGGCAAATATGACAACAACTGGAGTATTATTAAGAAAAGCAGATATAAAAGAGATAGTGGGGAGCATGCGCAACTGGGCCTTAAATACAGTTGTTTTTCCCATAGGAAGTAGCTTCTTGATTACTTGTCCCAATGCTCCCGACTGACGAATACCTTCGCTAACCAAAAACAACATGGCTACGGTAATCATTCCTTTATTACTGAACCCCTCCAACATTTCTTTAGGGCTCAGAATACCTGCACATAAGAACAAGACTACAACGGAAAACAATACCATTCCTGGACGCATTTTGTCCAACACTAATGCAACAACCATGCCCAAAAGTCCTAAAAGCACGAATATTATCTCAAATGTCATATATTGTACTGTATTTTATTAAATTTTCATTCGTCTGTGTTCAACCACAAACCAAGGATTCAATAAATCTTCTTTATTATAACGCAGCGGTTCTTCTTTTCCTGCCTGATAAATTTCCATTCCGGCGGCACGTGCAATGGCATGTCCTGCTGCCGTATCCCATTCCATTGTAGGTGCAAACCGGGGATACACATCAGCTTTCCCCTCGGCAACAAGGCAGATTTTGATGGAACTGCCACTGGACACGAGTTCCACATCCGAATGCAAGCGTTTCATTTCTTCAATGTAAGCTTCTGTTTCCGGTGTCAGATGAGAACGTGAAGCAACCATCACAAACCGGTCTCTTTCAGACATCACCGGCAGACGGGTGGCAGCTGACATCAATTCATCCAACGGAGCGCCTTCACGTGAAGTTATACCGGACAACTTATATGCACCGAGCCGTTCTTCCGCAAAATAAAGTTCCTGTTTCACCGGGAGATAGATAACCCCCGCTACAGGTACAGAATGATGAACCCATGCTATATTCACAGTAAACTCCCCGTTCCGCTTGATAAACTCCTTAGTACCGTCCAGCGGGTCTACAATCCACAAAGCATCCCATGCGGAACGTTCCGCATAAGGCAAATGTTTGCCTTCTTCACTCAGAACAGGAAAAGGAGTATGACATAGAAAACCGATAATGGTCTCATGCGCCTTACGGTCGGCTATTGTTAAAGGAGAGTTATCCGCTTTTCTCTCTATTTTAAAGTCAGATGCCGGATCGTTATAGATGGAAAGTATGTCCGCCCCGGCCTGCAAAGCTGCATCTATCGCACTTAAAATATATCGTTGTTCCATATATGGTATCTATACTTAGATGTAAGATGCAAAATTAAAAACTTTTCCATCTTAAAAAGTTTCCATTAACTGTTTTATAACTTCTTTTAAACTACATGATATATTTATAAGCACTTTTCACAATCGACACGAATAAACAGGGGCAGTAACTTCACAGTTGCTGCCCCGTTTTCGAAAGAGGAGTTTCCCTTTCTATTAATTACCAAAAAGAATTCAAATTATTTAAGGCGATACAACAACCAGGAACTTTGGAAATCCTTACGGTTTGAGTATTTAGCCTTGAAAGCATCACGTGCATCGGCAGCAGAAGCTCTGTCATTAAAAGTACTGACAATTACACGATACATAGCTGCATCAGGATTAAAGGCAACAACAGCATTGTAACCTTCATTATCCAGGAAGTTTTTCAGGTTTTCAGCATTAGCTTTCACACCAAAACTACCACAAACCACACTGTAATCTTTCAAACCACCTACACCGGATATTACTTCTACTTTTTCCTGACGTACACCTGCAGTTGCAACCGGAGTACTTTCCACTACTCTTGCTTCTACCGGAGCAGTAACTGTCGGAGCGACTTCCACAGGTTCAGTAGTCTGGGTTTCTGCCAGTTCCTGTTGTTTTGCCTTTTCATATGCTTTTTTATAAGCGCTTTCACTCGATTTACAAGAAGAGAATGCCAATGCAATACACAATCCCATTCCTAAAATTGCTAATTTTTTCATAATCATATTGTTTTTATTAATAATTTCCATCTCAATATCTTAAATTATATTCAATATTTACGGAATAAATAACGAGTGCCCCCACATTCCAAGCACAGAGATGAAGAAGTCAGTTCTTCCATTGTAAACGTCCGTTCTCCATTTTCCCACCCTATATAGAACGCATAATTTTCGTCATCCATACTTTCAGGCAGCAAAATAATAGAAATTTTATCTCCTTTCAAAGAATAATTCCCAAAAAACGTTTGATAGCTACCATTTTTCAACAAACAGATGGCAGAAAAGCTGCCTTTCTGAAAATTATAGAAAATGCTATCCTGCCGTTTCATGGAACCATCGGCATATTGATATTGCCTAAGTTGCCACTTAGCATCCAAATCACCGTCAACGTTACTGCAAGCTGCCAGTACAAGCATCACCAGCCCGACAGCCAGAAACATCTTTCTTTTCCGTATCTTCATGTAGCCAATATTCCGAATAACAGGACAAATGTACGCGGAACAATCAATCCGAACATTACTCTTATAGTTAAATTAGATTAAACGCTGGTAACGCTCGTCAGAAGACAGAAAATAACTTCCCTATTGGAAAAATATTTTTTCCCAATAGGGAAAAAAAACAGGGGCTCTCAAAACTTGCAAAACTTGCAAACTTGCAGGGGCTCTCACACCCACACACGTACGCACGTACAATAAAATCGCGCGTATTTATATAAGTACGCATATACGTGTGTGTGGGTGTGAGAGCCCCCTGCAAGTTTGCAAGAAAGTACGCGGTTGCCGTTTAATCCGCATCGTCCTTCTTCAACTTTAATACCGAACGCGGATGTGTCATCCGCCGTCTCCCGAGTAGCAGGATTTTCAATCCGCTTTCCGCTTTCGCGTCAACTATATACCCCGGAATTATCGGGTGAATGGAAAAAGAATGAGGAATAAAATAAATGAAAGCTCTACCAATATGAATTGACGGAGTTTTTTTTATGATTGGTGAAAAAAAAGAAGTTACGTGAACAACTATTCAAAGAAAAGTGTTAGTTTTGTAGTATTAACCTCTTTAAAATAGAAAGGAGAACATTATGAAAGGATTAAATGTACTTGTAGCTTTTCTGGGCGGTGCAGCAGTAGGCGCAGCCGTCGGTATTTTATTTGCTCCCGAAAAAGGAGAAGACACTCGTCACAAAATTGCAGAAATCCTCCGTAAAAAGGGAATTCGCCTGAACCGTAGCGAAATGGAAAATCTGGTAGACGAGATTGCAGCAGAAATTAAAGGCGAAGCAGCCGAATAAAACAAAATCTACAAAAAAACAGAGCCACTATGATGTTTGCAGACGATAGAAGTATTGACAACCTCCAGCAGCTATTCATTGAGTTCAAGAAATATCTGAACCTACAAAAAGAATATACTAAACTGGAAATAACTGAGAAACTCTCAATCCTGCTTTCTGCCCTGATATTATTATCAGTGGTTATTATTTTAGGCATGGTGGCACTGTTTTATTTGTCGTTTGCGCTGGCTTATATTTTAGATCCACTCGTAGGCGGACTCATGGTAAGCTTCAGCATCATCGCCTGTTTCCATCTTCTACTGGTTTTATTAGTAATTACCTTCCGCAAAAAACTCATCATCAACCCGATGGTGAATTTTATTGCCGGATTGTTTTTTGATAATGATAATGAAAAATGATACCATCATGAATAATATGCCTGATACTTCTTCCATGACTCTGGAAAGTATTGCATTACAGAAAAAAGAATTACGGAAGAAAATACATGCACAGAAAGAAATCATGACGGATACGGCAAGAGAATTATTTGCTCCGCTTGCACCCGCCGCTGATAAAGGTAATGCTATCATGCGTGCCTTTAATACAGGCATGGCTGTTTTCGACGGATTGATGCTAGGAGTAAAACTAATGAGAAAAGCCAGGAGGATGTTCTCTGCCAAAAGATAAACAGATATTAAAACAAAAAAGCTGCACTTTACAAAGTGCAGCTTTTTTGTTTTAATTCAATTCTAAGATTACAGATACGTTTCAAGCAACTTCACGCCACCTTCTTCCGGAACAATTGTCACTTCCTGTACAACAGCAGGCAGTAACACCGTTTCACCTGCACGAACAGCAATTTCATTCTGGCTGTCGTCTGTGATGTGGCATGCACCTTCTACACAAATGAAAATCACAAATGAATCCAATTCAGAATAGTCACACGTAATTTCCTCCGTCATATCATAGATGGAAGTAGTGAAGTAAGGACTGGCAACCAATTCTACCGGTTCGTTCTTCAAGTGATCGTATTCAGTACGGAAATCATCTTGTACATCGGAAAAATTAATGGCTTCGATAGCCTGAGTAGTGTGTAACTCACGAGATTTACCTTCTGCGTCTTTCCGGTTATAATCGAAAATACGATAAGTGATATCCGAAGTCTGCTGAATTTCAGCCACGAAAGCACCAGCACCAATACCATGTACACGACCGGCAGGCACATAGAATACATCCCCTGGTTTTACATCACACGTTTGCAGCACTTCAGCAAAAGTTCCATTATAAACTCTTTCCTTGTATTCTTTCGGAGTTATCTGCTCAGAGAAACCGGAAATCAACTTTGCCCCCTTATCTGCAGACACCACATACCACATTTCATTCTTACCAAAAGAATTATGGCGTTTTCTAGCCAGTTCATCTCCCGGATGTACCTGAATAGACAAGTCCAATCTGGCATCTATGAACTTTATTAACAAGGGAAACTTTGTGCCAAAACGAGAGTAATTCACTTCACCGACAAGTTCATGACGGTATTTTCCTACCATCTCCGGGAGTGTAAGGCCTTTGTCAGGGCCATTGGCAACAACAGACTCATTGTCTTCTACAGCTGAGATTTCCCAGCTTTCGCCTACTCCGGATAGCGTTTCATTCAATTGCTTAAAAGCAATAATCTTGTCGCCTCCCCAAAGCGTTTGCTTCAGAATAGGCTCAAATTTCAAAGGATACATTCGTAGTTTTTGTTAGAGCTTTAAATAAAAATGTTACATTTTTTTAGATTAACGCGACAAACTTACAAAAAATATCAATTCGCCTCGTAAATGTTAAACGCTAAACTTTCCTAAAATGTTCTTCACATTTCAAGATAAACCCTTGGGAGTACGAAAGAATTTCTTTTTATTTGCAAGAAATTTAATTTTATACCATGGATATGATAAACACCGTGTCAACGGAAAGTAACTTGTCTGGTTTGAACAAGGAAGACTTTCAAAAAGATATAAATAACAAGAAGACTGATTTATTTATTCTTAAAAATGCTCAGGGAATGGAAGTTGCAGTAACTAACTACGGATGCGCTATCCTTTCCATTATGGTCCCCGACAAAAACGGGAAGTATGCTAACGTAATTCTGGGACATGACAGTATAGACCATGTAGTCAACAGCCCCGAACCTTTCCTCAACACTACTATTGGACGCTACGGAAACCGTATAGCCAAAGGAAAATTCACTCTTTATGGTGAAGAGCACAATCTGACAATCAACAATGGACCGAATTCTCTACATGGTGGACCTACAGGTTTCCACGCCAGAGTGTGGGATGCAGTCCAACCGGATCCGACGACTGTTGTATTCAACTATACATCCGCAGATGGCGAAGAGGGTTTTCCCGGTAATCTGGAAGTAGAAATGACCTATCGTCTGGAAGATGAAACCAATGCACTGGTTATTGAATACCGAGCTACCACAGACAAGGCAACTGTTGTCAACCTCACCAACCACGGCTTCTTCAATCTGGCAGGTATTGCCAATCCCACCCCTACGGTTCTGAACCACACCATAACTATCAACGCTGATCATTATATTCCCATTGATGAAGTGTCCATTCCGACAGGAGAAATCCTGAAGGTAGAAGGTACTCCTATGGATTTCCGCACACCGCATACAATAGGTGAGCGTATTGATGACAAATTCCAGCAATTAGTGAATGGTGCAGGTTATGACCATTGCTATGTACTGAATAAAACTGAGAGTGGCGAATTGAGCCTTGCCGCTACTTATACAGAACCGGAGAGCGGACGTACCATGGAGGTATACACCACAGAAAACGGTGTGCAACTCTACACAGGAAACTGGCTGGGCGGCTTTACCGGCGCACATGGAGCTACTTTCCCTGCACGAAGTGCCGTTTGCTTTGAAGCACAATGTTTCCCCGATACTCCTAACAAACCACATTTCCCGTCGGCAGTATTGCTTCCGGGCGACGAATACCAACAAGTAACTATTTACAAGTTCGGTGTACAAGAATGAATATAACTAACCTAATTTTATAAACTAATAATTTATTAAAAACCATGACACAACAAAAACAGAACGGTAATCTTGTCGCTATCATTACCATGTTCTTTATTTTTGCGATGATTTCCTTTGTTACGAACCTTGCTGCGCCATTCGGTACAATATGGAGAAATGAGTATGCAGGTTCTAACACTTTAGGTATGATGGGAAATATGATGAACTTCCTGGCATATCTGTTTATGGGAATTCCTGCCGGTAACATGCTCGTTAAGATCGGTTACAAAAAGACTGCATTGATTGCAATGGCAGTGGGATTCCTCGGTTTGTTCACACAATACCTTTCCAGTTTATTCGGAGCAAATGTCGAAGTATTCGCCTTCGGTGAATATGTCATCAAGTTAAACTTCGTCATCTATCTGCTGGGTGCATTCATCTGCGGTTTCTGCGTTTGTATGCTTAACACAGTGGTGAACCCGATGCTGAACCTTCTTGGTGGTGGCGGTAACAAAGGTAACCAGTTGATTCAAACAGGCGGAGCTCTTAATTCTCTGTCCGGTACATTGACTCCTCTTTTCGTTGGTGCTTTGATTGGTACGGTAACTTCCAAGACAGCCATGTCCGATGTTGCTCCTCTCCTCTTCGTTGCCATGGGTGTTTTCGTAGCTGCATTTATCATCATCTCTTTTGTTGCTATCCCCGAACCACACCTTCAGAAAGGTGGAGCTAAGAAAGAAAAATTCTCTCACAGTCCATGGAGCTTCCGCCACACTGTACTGGGTGTAGTTGGTATCTTCATTTATGTAGGTATCGAAATCGGTATCCCAGGTACACTGAACTTCTATCTTGCCGATGCAAGTGATAAGGGTGCCGGAATTCTGACGAACGGTGCCGCTATCGGTGGTGCTATTGCTGCCATTTACTGGTTGTTAATGCTTGTAGGACGTACTGCAAGTAGCGCCATCAGTGGTAAAGTTTCCAGCCGTACACAGTTAATCGTTGTATCTGCTACCGCTATTGTTTTTGTATTGATTGCTATCTTCACTCCGAAAGATGTAACAGTTTCAATGCCCGGTTACACTGTAGGTGAAGGATTTATGATGGCACAAGTACCTGTCAGCGCATTGTTCCTTGTACTTTGTGGTCTTTGTACTTCTGTAATGTGGGGTGGTATCTTCAACCTTGCAGTAGAAGGATTAGGAAAATATACAGCACAAGCATCCGGTATCTTTATGATGATGGTTGTTGGCGGTGGTGTATTGCCTTTGATCCAACAAAGCATCTCTGACTCTGTAGGTTATATGGCCAGCTACTGGTTGATTATCGCAGCTCTTGCTTATCTGCTGTTCTACGGCTTGGTAGGTTGCAAAAATGTAAATAAAGATATCCCAGTAGAGGATTAACGCAATTAAAAGGTATAGGTAATTAATTTATTCACTCATAAATTTGAAAAGATTATGGATATAGAACACGTAAGAAGCCGTTTCATCAAGCATTTTGACGGAACAACAGGAGCAGTTTATGCTTCTCCGGGACGCATCAACCTCATTGGTGAGCATACAGACTATAACGGTGGTTTTGTATTCCCCGGAGCAATCGATAAAGGCATGATTGCTGAAATTAAACCGAATGGCACAGACATTGTAAAAGCTTATTCCATCGATCTGAAGGATTATGTGGAATTCGGTTTGAAAGAAGAAGACGCTCCCCGTGCAAGCTGGGCAAGATATATCTTCGGCGTATGTCGTGAGATGATTAAGCGTGGCGTTGATGTAAAGGGCTTCAATACAGCTTTCTCCGGTGATGTGCCTTTGGGTGCAGGTATGTCTTCCTCTGCCGCTTTGGAAAGTACATATGCATATGCATTAAATGATCTGTTCGGTGACAACAAGATAGACAAGTTTGAACTAGCTAAAGTAGGTCAGGCAACTGAGCATAACTATTGCGGTGTAAACTGTGGTATTATGGACCAGTTCGCTTCCGTATTTGGCAAGCAAGGCAGCCTTATCCGTCTGGACTGCCGTTCACTGGAGTATCAATACTTCCCATTCGATCCGAAAGGCTATCGTTTGGTATTGGTAGACTCTGTAGTTAAACACGAATTGGCTTCTTCTGCATACAACAAGCGTCGTCAGAGTTGCGAAGCTGCCGTTGCTGCTATCCAGAAAAAACATCCGCACGTAGAATTCCTGCGCGACTGTACAATGGAGATGTTGCAAGAGTCAAAAGCTGAAATCAGCGAAGAAGACTTCATGCGTGCAGAGTATGTAATCGAAGAAATCCAACGCGTACTCGATGTTTGTGATGCTTTGGAAAAAGGTGATTACGAAACGGTAGGTCAGAAAATGTATGAGACACATCATGGTATGAGCAAACTTTACGAAGTTAGCTGCGAAGAGCTCGACTTCCTGAATGATCTTGCATTCGACTGTGGTGTAACAGGTTCACGCGTTATGGGCGGTGGCTTCGGTGGTTGTACTATCAACCTGGTGAAAGAGGAGTTGTATGATACATTCATCCAGAATGCCAAGGATAAGTTTAAAGAAAAATTCGGCAGAAGCCCTAAAGTTTATGATGTAGTCATCAGCGATGGTGCTCGCAGATTAGTTTAAAAACATCCAACTCAATTTAAAAGGGCGTCTTCCCATTACGGGGAGACGCCCTTCTCTTTTCAGCCTTTTTCAAATAAGCTAATTAACTAACCTAATCTAACCTTCAGTATATTCTAATATCTAAACCTATTGCACTCCTTCTGTTGTCATCTGAATCCGCTTCATGGTTCCGTCTTCATTGTAATACAAACGATCTATACATACAGAACGTCTATAGCTTCCTCCCGTCGGATTAATTCCTCCATTGTGATAGACAAAGTACCAATCACCTTTGAACTCAATGATCGCCTGATGGTTGGTATTGGAATTACCGGCTATTTCATTCAATATTCCTTTATATTCCCAAGGCCCGGTAATACTACGGCTCATTGCATAGCAAATCTTCTCGGGAAATTCAGATGCATAAGAGAGATAATACCAATCACCACGCTTGTGTATCCAAGGAGCCTCCGTAAAACGAGGTAGATCCACATGAACAATCGGACCATCCAACTCAATCATATTACTTTTCAGTTTGGCATAATAGCACTGGGTATTGCCCCAATACAGATAAGCTTGTCCGTCATCGTCTATAAAGACGGTCGGATCAATATCATCCCAGTAGATTTTAGTACGTTCCACCGTCATATTATTGGTAATCAGAGCAGAACCACGTGCATCGACAAAAGGGCCTAACGGAGAATCGGCAACAGCCACGCCGATAGACTTTCCGGGAATATCCTTATGCTCCACGGTAACATACCAATAGAACTTACCGTCACGTTCGATTACCTGGCTTGCCCATGCTTCCCCCTTCGCCCAAGAGAAATCTTTTGCTTTCAAGGGTACTGGATGTTCTGTCCATGTCTTCATGTCGGATGAAGAAAAGACACACCATTCATTCAGGAGATAATGCTCAGCAGGTGGAGGACATTCATCGTGTCCAGCATAAATATACACTCTGCCGTCATATACCATCGCACCCGGATCAGCCGTATATTTATACTTGACAATCGGATTTCCTTTCGCTACAAAAGTGGTGTCTTTTTGTGCTGATAGCCCTTGTGAGGCTACCAGTACAAAAGAAACAACCAAAAATCTAACCTTATCTAACCTTACTTTATTCATTAATTTCATCCTTTCTTAAAAATGTAGACAGCAAATGTATTGGGTTCGAGCTCTACCTCCAGCACCTGTCCGTCAATAGAAACCGGAATTTCCTGGGGCTGAATAGCAGATGGCTGTTCAATCGTATTATCTTTATTGGAATCAGTTGAACGAAGCTTTATACAACGACCGTCAGACAATACATCTTGCTTCTTCAATCCTTCAAACTTCAATGATAAGGGCTGAGCTTTATCGGAAGTATTGGCCACTTTCACTATAATCTCTTTTTTATCCTTATCATAAACAGCACTTGCAAACAAGCCATTCTGTCCCTCAGTACCTGCTACAGGCTTTTTATCCATAGTAAGGGAAAGTACGTTGGTGCCTTTATGGTGCCCGTAGAGTTGCTGAACATAGTAACTTACAGTACGTACCGAGTTCAAATTATCAAACCAGATCATATCTGGACGCCATTGCCATCCTTCTACATGAGCAAACAGAGGAGCATAAGTAGCCATGTGTACAATATCGGCATTACGTTCCAATCCCGTCATAAAAGCAGCTTCAAGCAAGGCAGCATTGAAATGGTTCCACTTCTTACCTTTACCATGACAAGCATATTCACCGGCGAATACTTTCGGACCTTTACGGTCATAGTTATCATAACGTGTTCCCTGATTCAGGAACCAGTTCTCAGGACGATAGAAATGTTCATCCACCAGATCCACTTTCAAACGCTTCATTTCCGGCCACAAATATTCAAACTGCTTTCCTTCAGAATCAGGCCCCGAACTTCCGATAATCTTGATATCGGGATAAACTTTACGGATAGCTTTAATAAATGGTTCGAGATGTTCAGGATATTCCGGTCCCCATTGTTCGTTACCAATACCAATGAACTTCAGGTTGAACGGTGCAGGGTGTCCCATATCTGCACGAAGTTTTCCCCACTTTGTTGTCACATCACCATTGGCAAATTCAATCAGATCAAGAGCATCCTGCACATAGCTATCCAAATCGCAAACAGCCACATGTGCCTCTGCATCAGAATTCTGGAACTGGCAAGACAGACCACAACTCAACACAGGAAGCGGCTCTGCTCCTATTTCCTCCGAAAGCTGGAAGAATTCAAAGAATCCCAATCCGTAGCTTTGGAAATAATCGGGATAGAAACGATGCGGGAAAGTATATTCCCAACGGTTCTCATTCAACGGGCGGTTCTCTACCGGACCTACAGACTTCTTCCAGTCATAGCGTGTAGCTAAATCTGTCCCTTCTACAATACATCCACCGGGAAAGCGGAACACACCCGGCTTGATATCAGCCAATGCTTGCGCAAGGTCTTTACGCAAACCATTCTCATGGCCCTTCCAGGTATCGACCGGGAAAAGAGAGACATGCTCCAAATCAACCGTACCCTTTGATGCAAGGAAAATACGAAGAGTCGCCTTCGGATCAGTTACACCCGGTTTTAGGATAACCTGATACTTTTTCCATTCTTTTGAATCAATCGTCAATGTCTCAGTAGCAAAAGCATGGTGCTCACCCATAGATTTAGTATCTACAAGTTCAATACGGATTTTTTCGGATGTTCCGCCTTGGGGCAAACGTGCCCAAACAGAGAAGCGATACTCCTCTCCTGCTTTTACACCGATACCGAAGAAACCTTCATTATCCAATCCCGTATGCTTATGCGGATGTCCCGGGTCAGCCAAACGGACATAGTGCGGATTCCTTTCAAAAGGACCGTCATCTTGAAGCGTTACATTACCAAAGGTTTTCCATCCCATCAGATGTTGTGGGAACTCAAACGAACGGTTCTTCACTAACTCGGCATAAAGTCCGCCGTCAGCGGCATAGTTGATATCCTCAAAGAACAACCCATACATAGTAGGCTGAATCTCTGCGCCCAGTTTCTTGGTTTGTATCACAAACTCATTGGTTTGTGCCTGAAGCGCCATACCTGTGGTAAGTATCAGCGCCGCTAATAATCCAGTGTATCTTTTCATGATTTTAAAATAAAATTATAATTGGTTATTTAGTTCTTTTTCCCCATACGGAGCGCCCACGGCTATCCAGCCCTGTAAAGAGGACAGTTTCCGTTTCATTCTCCCAGTCGTGCCCTGCAAACACAATCAGGTTCCTCACCACTTCTCCATTGAGTGTCAGTTGTAAGGATTGGTCTTCTTTGGCAAAATCCCAGGTTCCTTGATCTTCTCCTAACTTTCCATCTTTCTCCAGATATAAGAGGTGGGACATGTTCCATTCTTCATCTTGTAGTTCACCTTCACCCCACAATATCTGTCCGGCTTCCAGTTTGCGTTCATACAGAGGTTCCTGTACACGGATAATTTCCCACTCGCCCACTAAATCTGCCGCAGAGAACTCCCGGGGATTACTACCAGCATAACGTTCAGGCGATACGACAGGCCATCCGTCTTTAGTAAAAAAGACTTGTCGCACATGGAGATCCATCATCTGGTTTTGCGGTGACAAGCGTCCCTGATGAGCCATGAAATATTGTCCGTCATCTGAAGTGAATACAGCACAATGCGCTGTGCCCGCCCAACCCGAATGGTTCTTGAAACGGTAAGGAGCTGTCAGGATAGGAAAGTTATTCGTCGTATCTTTCAGCTCTTTTCCGAAGTAATCAATGAACGGTCCTTCCGCTTTGTCTGAACGTCCTACACGTACATTGTAGGTTGTCATCAACGGATCATAGGATACAAACAGATAGTATTCTTTCAAATCCGGATTATAGATAATTTCCGGAGCTTCCAGATTATCTTTTTTATAATTGGCGCGACGGGCTACCAGATGCCCTCTGTCACCATCCAGCATAGGAAGACCGGTTTCCGGATTCAGTTCCACACAATACAGACCACCGAAGAATGAACCGTAATGCATCCACCACTTACCATTTGAAGGATCTACAGTAATAGTGGGATCAATAGCATTCATGGCTGTCGTATCATCTGTCTTAGCAGCACACCCGGCCAACGTCCAAGGACCTTCGGGCGAATCTGATTCTGCCAATCCGATATAGGAAGTCTTTCGTCCAAACGCTGAAACACAGTAATACAATCTATACTTATTATTATAAGGAATGATATAAGGTGCCCAGATATTTGTCGCCCCATGCCCTCCTGCATGAGAGCGTACCCACTCTACCGCTTCCTGCGGAATCTCGGGCAATGCCCAACCCAGAAATTCCCAATTCACCAGATCTTTGGAACGACGCATCTGAATAAAGCCCAAAGGCACACCCTTTTCTTTTGCTTCTTTACGATTTTCCCGGAAGATAGCATCCGTGGAATACATATAGTAATAATCGCCTATCTTATGGCAAGACGGGTCATGCACGTTGTAGGTTCCCCATAATTGGTAATTCTCCATGGAAGATAATGGAGAGTAATCATCTGCCCACGGATTAGGTGAATCAATAGGGGCAAAAACAGAAGAGGTGCAACCAGCAAACAGGCTGCCCATCAGCAGTACAGCTACGTGTAGTAAGTTTCTCATAATATCAGCAAATAATAAATTCTGCTGCAAAAATACGCCCTGCTGAATACCGGAAGGTGGACAAATGGATATTTAAGGTGGACAATCCAACAATTCTGATTAAAAGAACACACTAAATTTTAAAATAACCGGATAATCTCCTAACTTTGTTTTAATAATACGAAACAATATGAAAGCCCACTCCTTTATATACCTTATTATATATAGTTGTTTTATAATGTCCGTATCCTTACAGGCACAAGAACATTTTGCAGATCGATACAACGTTTCTTATATCACCATGGATGACGGATTACCTCACAATTTCATCGATGACATTTATAAAGACACCCGTGGCTTTCTGTGGATATCCACTGCCGGAGGCGGACTGTCACGTTATGATGGCTATGAATTCATTCATTTCAATCCCAACACTCCTCACAGCAAGCTCAAGAGTAATTTTATCCACAATGTATATGAAGACAGATTCCACCGTCTTTGGATCGTATCCGAAGGAGGCACAGATATTATCGACTTATCTACTCTACAATCTGTAATACCCAATGACCCTAAAGGACTTTTGCCCCGGTTTATAAATCACCCCACCTATATCGTCATTCTTGATTCGCAAGGTTGCATCTGGCTGCAATGCGACAATGCACTTCACCGGATAACTTTCGATGCCGAAGGTGGCATAGATACATTATCCACATTAGATTTACCTGAGCAGGATGAACCGGACCTTATATTAAAAGATATCGACGAAGATGGCAAGATATGGACCGGTATCAATGGTACTATCTATAAAATAACCCCGACACCACAGGGACAGTTAGAAAAAAGTTCTATATCAGAGCAACTGACTTTTTGGCCTGGCATATATTTCAAAGACATGATAGCCAAAGAAAATGAAGTCTGGATAGCTACACACATAGGATTGTTCCGTTACAACAAAAGCAACAATACAAGAAAACTGTATGAGAATAATCAGAATGACCCTCATTCTTTATCGCAAAACTATCTGACCAATCTTGCCATCACCGATGATAAACAGTTGATTGCAGGAACTTTACGCGGAGCCAACATCTACAATCCTATCACCGATAACTTCGAACGCCTTACTCATAGTTCAACCAGTAACAGCCTGTTGAACAGCAACTTTATTAATTGTATAAGAGTAGACGGGCAGCACATCTGGTTCGGCACTGAAAGTGGTGGAATCAATAAACTGACACCGAAGCGCTTGGTGATACACAATTACCAACATGATAAAGAAAATCCCGCAAGCTTGTCCGACAACCCGGTAAATGTCATTTATGAAGATAAAGAAGGCAGTTTGTGGGTAGGCACAGTAGAGGGAGGACTGAATCTGAAAAAACAAGGAACCGAGCAGTTTATCCATTACAGATGGGAACGTGGTGAGATAAGCCATAACTCAGTCAGCAGTCTGGTCAATGACAACCAAGGCCGGCTATGGGTAGGTACTTGGGGTGGCGGAATCAACATAATGAATCCTAAAGCACCGAATCGTCCCCTTCAAGTGATATATACCCACCCGGAAACAGGATTTCCATTATTCTTCATAGCAGTACTCGTTTATGACCCTACCAATAATGGAATGTGGATAGGCGCCAATCGAGGGCTCTTTTTCTATGATATGGCAACTCAAAAGTTCATTTCCCCTTTTGCTAACCGTATGGCAGAAAACATCCGCGGTTGCCTCGGCGCCATTATCGACAAAGAAAATAAGCTGTGGGTAGGTTCTACGGAAGGAGTCTACATCATAGATCTTAATTCCCGGTCTCCCCAGTCAAAGGAAGGAGAATTCCAGCATCGTCACTTAAACTATAAGCTCGATAATCCCCAATCGGGACTGATAGAGAAAATCAGTTGTTTTTGCGAAGCTAAAGATGGTACATTATGGCTGGGCAGTAATGGATATGGCATATATAAACGGATAATTGATAAGCAAGGCAAAGAAAAATTCATATCTTATAATACGGACCAAGGTTTAATCAACAACAATGTACGAAGTCTGGAAGAAGATATCAATGGAAGTATCTGGATAGGAACTAATAACGGACTTTCCTGTTTCCACCCAAACGAGAACCGTTTCACCAATTACACCAAACAAGATGGCTTTCCGGATGCACAATTCTATTGGAATGCCTCATACCGTTCTTCGGACGGTACACTCTATTTCGGCAGCGTAGCAGGACTGACAGCCATCGATAGCAATCTGCCTGTTGTTACTGTTCAACCTGCCAACATACGCTTCACGCGGTTGAGAATCGGAAATGAAAATATCCTGCCCGGCAATAAATATCTCCCCAAAGACATTGCCGTAACTCAGGAAATAAAACTCCATGAGAAAGAGAAGTCCTTCTCGTTGGAATTCTCCGCCTTGAATTTTGAACCGGATAATACAGCCACTTATAGCTACCGCCTACTTGGTTTTGAAGACAAATGGGTACAGGCACCCGGAAACAGACGGTTTGCAAGCTACACCAACTTGCGTCCGGGTAGCTATACCCTGCAAGTGAAATATACACCGGATGGAGGAGACGGGACAGAGAACATGGCAGAGCTAAAGGTCACCATCCTACCCTATTTTTATAAAACAACTTGGTTCATATTGCTTCTTGTAGTTTTGGCACTACTTGCCACTTGGCAAACTTACCAATGGCGTATACGAAATTTCAAACGCCAGCGGGAGTTATTGCACCGCACCGTGGAAGAACGCACCTACCAACTGGAACAACAAAAACAATTATTAGAGAACCAGACAGAAGAACTCTCCCGACAGAACAGGATGCTGACACTGCAAAACGAGAAAATCACCCGGCAAAAAGCACAATTGAGCCGTATGGCACGCAAAGTACAAGAATTGACATTAGACAAGATAGCTTTCTTCACTAACATAACGCATGAATTCCGGACACCGATAACTTTAATTATCGGTCCTATCGAGCGTGCACTAAAACTAAGTTATAATCCGCAGGTAATAGAACAGTTAAACTTCGTGGAACGTAACTCCAAATATCTGCTATCCCTTGTCAACCAACTGATGGATTTCCGGAAAATAGAATCCGATAAGCTTAATATCGCTGCGACAAAAGGTGACTTTGTGAGTTTTATACATTCATTGCTTACTCCTTTTGAAGTATTTGCCGGAGAACGGAATATTTCAATAAAACACTATTTCCACATGAAAAGTTCCGAAATCTTCTTTGATGAAGAAGCGATGCACAAGGTTATTACCAATCTGCTAAGCAATGCCATTAAATTTACACCGGATGGCGGAAGCATATCCATATATATAGCCACCCTTCCGGCTAAAGTCGATAAAGAAGAAAAACTTTATCTCTGCGTCAGTGACACGGGAACAGGTATTCAGGAGCAAGACACCGCACAAATATTCAACCGTTTCTATCAATCCAAGAAGCAAGCGAAATATCCTGTATACGGTCAAACGGGTACAGGAATCGGTCTATATCTTTGCAAACGCATCGTGGCGATGCACAATGGAGACATCCTCGTTCGTAATAACCATACTACCGGCTGCTCCTTCCGCATCCTACTCCCACTTCCAAAAGAAGAAAACATAAACGACCAACTGATCGTTGAGAACAATATACCACCGGCAGCAACAACGGAAAAGAATGAATTACCCAAAGAACGGCTGGCCCTGACCATTCTTGTAGTGGAAGATAATGCAGACATGAGAGGATACATCCGTTCCATTCTCCGTGATTATTATAATGTACTCGAAGCTACCAACGGGGCAGAAGCCCTTGATGTATTGAACAACCAGTCTGTAGATTTTATCATCAGCGACCTGATGATGCCTGTAATGGATGGTATAGAGCTATCGCGCCGGGTCAAAGAAACATTTACCATCTCACATATCCCCTTCCTGATGCTGACCGCAAAGACCTCACCGGAAACCCGGCTGGAAAGTTACCGCACGGGCGTAGACGAATATTTGCTAAAACCTTTCGATGAAACTCTGTTACTGACCCGTATCGAAAACATCCTGGATAATCGCAGACGCTACCAACGGAAGTTCAAGACGAACATGGATGTGGAAGCACTGAATATAGAGGAGGAATCCGGTGACAAGAAATTCATCAACCAAGTGATGGAAGCCATAAAAGAACACTATAAAAACCCTTACTTTGAAGTAAGTGATTTCAGTGAGGCCGTTGGAGTCAGCAAAAGTCTGCTGAATAAAAAGCTTCAAAGCCTCATCGGGCAATCTGCGGGACAATTCATACGTAACTACAGATTAAACACCGCCCGGGAACTACTCCTCAAAAACCGGGAAACAAAACAGATGAATATTGCTGAAATAGCGTATGAAGTAGGCTTTAATGACCCCAAGTATTTCGCCCGCTGTTTCAGCAAGCAGTTTAATACGACACCAAGCGCATTGCTGAATGAAGAAGAGTAAGGTCGGCGGATTACAAATCCGCCGGAACGGGACAAAGATATTGACACTATTAGAATAAAAACATATATAACCCTTGTTGTCAAACATACCATTATCCCATTGAGAAGTACCTGTGAACATGATTAAAAAGGGTGTAGCCTTAAGGTCGGGATGGCTACACCCTTTCCCCTATATGGCTACACCCTTTGGTGGTTAGGGCTACACCCTTTTGGCGTCTTCCTTACCTACGTTTTCTCCTGTTTTCTTTTTATTTACAGTACAATAAGCCTGAAGTATCGTAATATATACTGAAACCGAATTATAATTGTAATTTTCACACTTAATATTCATTTGTCCACCTCAAATATTCATTTGTCCACCTCCAAAACACCTTTTGAGCTTACTTTTGCATCACTACTTAAAATATGAATGTAGTATAACTAATATTGTTAAACCATTAATATCTGTATTATGAAGACAAGAAAATGGCCGGTACCCATTCTGGCGGCATTTACAGTCCTTTCATTTTGGGCCTGCGAAGATTGGGGGCAAATGGATCCTCCGGCAGGAAATCAGAAAAATCCCAAATTAGAGCAAGTCGCGAAGATTACTTTTGAGGATAAAGATTTTGATCCTCAAAGCCTCAACTATTATGCCTACGAAGGTGGAGACATAGCTGAGATTGAAGACGACAATGTACACGGTAAAGCACTTCACCTACCTGATGGCTATGCCCGTATGTTCAATCCACTGAATAGCGTGGAAGTACAAAATGGCGTGTCACTGACATTCTGGGTGAAGCAGGCACTCCGCATTGACGAAGAAACGGAAGAAGAGTTGGAGCCGGACTTGGTCGGTGCCCTCTTCTCTTTCCAAAACAGCAACGGTACACAGCGCATGTTCCTCACCGCCAACGGCTGGCTGAAGTATGAAGGTGTGGACGGCGAATACGAGGTCAACAACCCCGAAACGAACAAAGTATCCAAAAATCCATTGCTGTTACCGGCCGGAGAATGGCACTACATGGCCATCACTGTCCGCAATGACGGTTATAGCATCCACGTGGATGGCAAACAACGCATTGACAAGACTGTACAAAAATCAAACTTTGACTTCGGAAAAATTGTACAGTTCATGGCCGGTACACCTTATATATATATAGGTTATGGTTCAGATTCTCCCACACAAGAGATGTGGATAGACGATATCTCAATTTACCGCAACCAAATTACCGACAGCCAATGCCAGATGCCGAACATAGGAGAGGGAGCATTCGAATATCTTGTGGGTGACCCCATCATCACTGTAGGTGCAGAAGATAATTCAGCAGCTTGGTGGACAGTATTCTCCAATTATTTCAGGATGCCCGCCGACGGTAACATGAAATTCAAATTCACCAACTACACCAGCGGTGCTGGCAACTGGAACAACTGGTGCTTCTGTCTCTGTACCGATGCCGAGCGGGATGGCAATGGTTATGCCGAATACTTTGTTATCCGCTCCGACCTTTACGGATGGGGCGACAGTTATGCCTCAGGTACATGGACTAATGAGGGCTACGGTGACTGGGATGCATTCCGTGCTGACATGGAAGGTGCAGAAGTGACTGTGACTGTCCAACGCAACGGAGCAACGGCAATTGTAGAGGCAATAGCCAAAGCCATCAACGGCAACGTATACAAAGAAACTTTTACCACCACTTGCGGTGACGGTACACAAGTAGTTCGCGGCTTCTTTATAATGGATGGGTCACACATAGTATTCGACACTGAAGAAACCGCAGCGTTGACCACAGTGCCACTGACAAAGACTACTATTGGTGCCGAAGACTGTTCGGCTGCCTGGTGGACAGAATTCTCAGACTATTTCCAGATCCCCGTCGGACAGAATCTGCATCTCGAATTCGAGAACCATACCAATGGCACCGGCAACTGGAACAACTGGAATCTCTGCCTCTGTACCGATGCCGAGCGGAATGGCAATGGTTATGCCGAATACTTCGTCATCCGTTCCGATCTTTACGGATGGGGTGACAGTTATGCCTCGGGTACATGGACCAGCGAGGGTTACGGTGACTGGGATGCTTTCCGTGCCGACATGGAAGGAGCCACAGTAGTCATCGACATCCAGCGTAATGGTACTACGGTAACAGCCATTGCGGTAGCTACCAGCAAAAATGGCAATGTGTATAAAGAAGCTTTTGTGACAGACTGCGGTGATGGAAACCAGACAGTACGGGCATTCCTTATTGTGGATGGAGCTCATCTCAAGATGGATAATTCAAATTGCTATCTGTACACTCCGTTATTCAAGTAATAACCTCTATAAACAAGAATATATTATGGACAATAAAACAATCACAATATCAACAGCCCCACGTTTGGCGGGTATGCTGCTGGCATTCGTCTTCCTACTGGCAGGACAAATGTTGTTCGCCCAGTCAAAGCAAGTTACAGGTGTCGTAAAAGACGTCACCGGAGAAACTGTCATAGGTGCCAGCGTAGTTGAAAAAGGTACTACCAATGGTACTATAACAGATTTTGACGGAAACTTCAAATTAACAGTAGGCGACAAAGCCGTGTTGCAAATCTCTTTCGTCGGTTATCAGACGCAAGAAATCAACACAGTAGGCAAGACTTCTTTTGTCGTGACACTGAAAGAAGACTCAGAAATGCTGGAAGAAGTTGTGGTAGTGGGTTATGGTGCACAGAAAAAGGAAAGTGTTGTGGGAGCTATCTCGCAAGTATCTTCCAAGGAGTTGCTCCAATCTCCTGCCGCCAACGTATCCCAAGCCATTGCCGGTAAGATATCAGGTGTCATCACATCACAGACTTCCGGTGCTCCCGGTTCGGATGATACACAAATCTATATCCGTGGTCGTGCTACATTTGCCGGTGATGCCCAACCACTTGTATTGGTAGATGGCGTGGAACGCGAATTCTCACAGATAGCCCCGGACGATATTGAGACGATTTCAGTATTGAAAGATGCTTCGGCAACAGCCGTTTATGGTGTACGTGGCGCAAACGGCGTTATGTTGATTACGACCAAACGTGGTAGAGAACAGAAACCGGAAGTAAGCCTGACCGCCAACTGGCAGATACAAAGTCCAACGCGCACGGATACTTACCTGAACTCTTACCAGTCTGTCAACCTGCTGGAAGAAGCCCTCGCCAACGACGGACTTCCTTCACAGTTCTCTGCCAACGACCTGGAAATGTATCGCAGATCGGTTGCCGGCGAATTGAGCGGCTTAGAGGCAATGCTATATCCCAATGTAGACTGGTATGATGAGGTATTGAAGAGTTCTTCTCCCGCACAACGTTATAACGTCAGTGTACGTGGCGGTACAAAACGTATGCGCTATTATGCTTCCGGTGAACTATACGACCAAAAAGGGTTGATTAAGAATTTGAGTAATGACAAATATGGCAATTCTTCAAGCCCAAGCTTCCGTCGTTATGCATTCCGCGCTAATATGGACTTGTTCCTGACGAAAGATTTGACTTTCTCTGTCAACTTCGGTACTCGTTTTGAAGAACGTAAAGGTTCCAATACGACTGAAAGATCTGATTATAGCCAGATATTCTATGAAATGAACCACACCCCCGGATGGCTTTTCCCTGTATCTACAGTAGTACAAAACGGTGAAAAACAGGAAACTATCTATGGTGGTAGCTCACAGTATCAGAAAAATATCGTAGCATCCCTGACCAAAGGCGGATATTACAAAGCTACAAATACCATCAATGAAACCAACTTTATCCTTGATTACAAGATGGACTGGCTGACTGAAGGATTAAGCGTAAAGGGTATGGCTTCATTCGACTATAACTCCTACGACAAAACCCTTTACCAGGCCACTTTCGCCACTTACGAGCTGAACAACCGCGATGATTTCGGAAATATCGATGCTTACAATCGCTTCGATGCTGATGGTGAATTAGCAGGTAGCAAAGATTCTTACACAATCTATAAGCTTTACATGGAAGCGCAAATCAACTATGCCCGCAAATTCGGCAGACATGATGTAACAGCTATGGTGCTCTACAATCAAAATGACTATCGCTATAGAGCTGATCTTGCCAAGCGTTATCAAGGTCTGGTAGGTCGTGCCACTTATGGCTACGACGATCGTTATCTGGCAGAGGTTAACTTCGGTTACAACGGTTCGGAAAACTTCATGAAAGGCAAACGTTTTGGTTTCTTCCCCGCTTTCTCTTTAGGTTGGCGCATCAGTAATGAATCTTTCATGGAGAACACTAAGGAGTGGTTGAACAACCTGAAGTTGCGTGCTTCTTACGGTCAGGTAGGTAACGATGTATATACCGTAGGCGGAGTGGCACAACGCTTCCTCTATGAAGAGAAATGGAGCCAGATCAGCAATGACTATATGTTCGGCACCAGTGGCAAGTCCGGCATCTACGAAACACAATACCCTAACTATGGCGTTACTTGGGAACGTGCTCACAAGTACAATGTCGGTTTAGAGTTCGGATTATGGAACAGATTACTGAATGGTAATATCGATCTTTTCCATGAAAAGCGTAACGACATCCTAACCAACTACCTGACACGTCCTGAATGGGTAGGCGTAACAATGGCTGCCGGTAACTTGGGTGAAACCGTAAACAGCGGTTTCGAGATTGAGTTAAAGCACAATAATCATATCGGAAAGGAGTTTCAATACAACGTTGGTCTGACTTTCTCTCATGCCAAGAATGAAATTAAGAATATGGATGAGCCAGCACTAAAAACAGACTATCGCAAGCGCGAAGGTCATCCTATCGGTCAGTACTACGGACTGGTATGCGACGGCTTCGTAACTGCTGCCGACGTGGCTGATCCTAATTTCCCGACATCAACCTTTGGTAATGTACAGGTAGGCGATTTGAAATATCGCGATATGAATAATGATGGTTTTATTGACGAACGAGACGAAACATTCATTGGTTATAGCGATGTACCTGAAAATACGTATGCACTTACCTTGGGATGCAATTACAAAGGCATTGGTTTCAGTGTGATGTTCCAAGGTGTTGATCACGTAAGTCGTTATTATGATGCAGAAGCTATGTATGCCTTCGTCAGTGGCGGTAAAGTGAAAGAACACCATCTGGATCGTTGGAATCCTACTAAATCGGAATCCGAGAATTTGGCAAGTGCCAAATATCCATTGCTGCACTACGATAGTTACGGTGACCACAACCAACGCCAAAACTCCTTCTTCCTGAAGAACGGTGCTTTCATGCGTCTAAAGAACATTGAGTTGAGCTATACATTGCCTACCAAATGGATAGAAAAAGTAGGCATGAGTGACTGCCGCCTCTATGTAAACGGTAACAACCTCATCACTTGGGATCATTTGGATGATCTGTGTGACCCGGAAAGTAACGGTTCCAACCGCTATCCGATTATGAAGACTGTGAACTTTGGTGTAAACATTAAATTCTGATAAAATGAAGAAGACATTATTATATGGCATATTTGCCCTGAGCATCGCCTCTGCCACACTTACTTCCTGCGAAGATATGTTTGGAGACTTCCTCGACAAGCAGCCCAGTAATGAGTTGACGGGCGAAGAAGTATTCAGCGACTGGAACCTAATGTTACAGTTCCATTACGATACCTACAACTTTCTGCGCCACGGTGCTTGCCGCATCAATAATTCATGGCTGGATGCTGCTACAGACCTGGCAGAAACCAGTTACGCGACCGGTGGTGTGCGTACAACATTCAATATAGGTAATTATTACGGCAACGGCGGAGCATCCGAACTAAGCGGTACTTGGGAACATTATTACCGTGGTATTCGCAAATGCAACATGATACTTACACGCATAGAAAGCGTCCCCAAAAGTATAGACCTGAAAGAAGATGAGTATATCAAACACAAAACTTATATCATCTCTGAAGCGCGTTTCTTGCGTGCTTGGTTCTATTGGGAACTCTTCCTACGTTACGGTCCTATTCCTATAGTAACAGAAGTACTCGACCCTAATGGTGATTTATTGAGTAATTATACAAGCCGTCCAAGTATAAAGGAATATGTTGTTGACTTTATTCTAAAAGAACTGAGCGAATGTGAAAAAGGTCTAATGATTTATGAAGATGCTTCAGACAAAGATGTTGCAGGACGTATCGGACAACCTATGGCTCGCGCGCTTTATAGCCGTATTATGCTGTATATGGCAAGCCCGCGCTACAGTAACGAATCAAGCATCACGTGGCAACAGGCAGCCGATGCAGCAAAAGGTTTCATCGAAACCTACGGCGGTAACTACTCGTTGATGCAAGGTACGGACTCAAAGACAGCATTAACCAATGCCTGGTTGTTGACTCCATACGAAGAAAGCAACAAAGAAATGATCTTCTATCGTAACGATGGAACCATCTCATGGAATAACATTCGCTATGATGTCCCGGTAGGTGAAGGAGGTAATGGCGGTCTCTGCCCGTCCCAAAACCTAATAGACATGTATGACATGATTGACGGTAATTCTCCTTTTCAGGAGTACGACGAAACCGGCGCTCCGGTTTATAACGGGGTTAATCCGAGCGTCAACGCCGCAAGTGGTTACAGCGATGCCAATATGTGGGCCAATCGTGACGGACGTCTGGCAGCTTCCATTCTTTATAATGGTGTATCCTGGGGAAATGGAGTAATCAATGTTGTCAAAGGACAACGTGATAATCCTGTAGGAAATGCTAACGCTACCCCGACCGGCTATTATGTACGCAAATACATGCCGGAAACCATCCTGAGTGCAAACCATAGCGGTAATTCACGTCGCCTCTGGACAATTATCCGTTATGCGGAAATTCTACTGAATTATGCCGAAGCGCTGAATGAAGTACAAGGTCCTTGTAAGGAAGTATACGACCAACTCGACCTAATTCGTCATCGCGCAGGCATCACCGGTAATGTTGCCAACCGTGCAGATCTGAACACCAAAGAGAAAATGCGCAACTTCATCCGCAAAGAACGCACGGTAGAATTGGCATTCGAAGAACATCGCGCATGGGACGTACGCCGCTGGAATGTAGCAGAAGAGGCATTGGGACGCAATATCATCGGCATCGATGTAGCTGCCAATGGAACCATCACCCGCAAAGTGGCCCAAGAACGCGTGTTCCAAAAGAAGATGTACCTCTATCCTATCCCTGAAGGTGAATACTGGAAAACAGGAATTGAAAACAATCCGGAATGGTAATCCTTAAATCAAATATAGAATATGTATAATTTGAATCATATCATAAAGAAAATAACCGGAGCAGGCAAAGCCTTGCTGCTGGTAACTTTACTCCTTGCCACCGGCGCTGTCTGGGCACAGAACACACAGACGTTGAAAGGCCGTATTGTGGACACGGAAGGCAATCCTATTGCCGGAGCCGTGGTGAATGTAGCCGAAGAAAGCCGCATCGTCCTCTCCGACGAGAACGGGTACTTCAGTTTGAAGAATGTAAGAGCGTCGGATGAAATATGCATCAGCAGCGTGGGATATAAGAATGCACAAGTAGCGGTAGACTTTAATGAAGGTTTCAAGATTGAACTGGAATCAGACCTTGACGAATACCTCCACACTACTCCTATTGCATTTGGACGTAAAGCCAAAAAGCTGGTTACCGAATCAACCTCTGTAGTAACCGGTGAAGAATTGCAAAAGCATCCTATCACAGTGCTTCAGAATGCATTCACCTCTACCGTTACCGGTATGGAAACTTACGAATGGTCCAGTGAACCGGGATGGACGGAAACAGCCATGTATATCCGTGGTATCCGTACCATGAACACCGGCGCACGTGCTCCGCTGGTTATAGTGGATAATATGGAACGTGACCTTTCTTTCCTCGATGCGTTCCCTATTGAGAACATCACCATCCTGAAAGATGCTGCTGCTACTGCTATTTACGGCATGCGTGGTGCCAATGGTGCAATCTTGGTAACTACCAAACGCGGTAGTGCCGGAAAGACGAATATCGACTTCACGCAAGAGGTAGGTTTCCAAATGTTGAGCAACAAGATGGAAAACCAGAATTCCTATAACATGGCTCTGACACGCAACCGGGTGAAATATTTGGATGGTCAGGATCCCATGTACACCGACGAACAGATTGAAATGTACCGCCGCGTATGCAACGGAGAAACACTGGAAGGTATCGACCAATACAGATACTTCAATACCAGTTGGGCCGACGAACTTTATCGCGAAACAGCTCCTATGTACAAGACTAACCTGCAAATCAGTGGTGGTAACGAACGTGCCCGCTATTATGTTTCATTCTCTTACCTCCGTCAGGAAGGCATGTGGAATGACAAGTGGACTAATTATAATAAGAATTATAATACCGGCCATACGCTGAACCGCTGGAACTTACGTTCGAACATCGACATTGATGTAACCAAGCACCTCAACGTATCTCTTGACTTAGGTGGACGTATCGACAACATTACACAACCCACAGAAAGTGTATTCAATCTGGCTACATTCGGAGTAGTTGAAGCCAACCCTATGGAACCGGTATACACACCGAATGGTCAGATCTACGCCTCCAGTACCGCTAACAATGCAGGTCGCTACCTCGCCGCTTCGAGTCAGGAAAAGAACCGTCGTCGTAATTTGTATTCTACACTGAACGTCAACGGTGACTTAAGCCCCATATTGAAAGGTCTGAAAGTGAATGCAACCATTAGTTTTGATTCCTATGAAACGTTCGAATCCACTCAAAGGAACAGTGTTAATTCATATAACTATGATTATATGAATATGGACGTAACCGATCCGTCACAATTCAAATATACGCAGTACACTACGTATTCCGCATTGAGTGATCCGACTCCTAACCAGCGTGAGTTCTACTACAATCTGAACCTAATGGGAGGTTTAGGTTACAGCAACAAATTCGGTCAACACACCGTTGAAGCCCGCGCATTCGCTCGCGCTTACCGTAACCAATCGAACGGATATGCATCTTCCAACCGTTATCTTTCATACAACGGACAAGTAACTTACGACTACGCCAACCGTTATATCTTCTCTGGAAACATCTCACGCATGGGTTGTGATAATTTCAGGGAAGACCAACGTTGGGGAACTTTCTACGGTGCATCCGCAGGTTGGGTAGCTTCCGAAGAGCCTTGGCTGAAAAATAAAAATATCAACCTCTTGAAACTTCGCGCTTCTTACGGTCGTGCCGGACAATCCACCACAGGTGGAGGTCGTTACGCTTATCAAAATACGTATGGTTCCGCTACCGGTTACGGTTTTGGATATTCCGGTTCTTACATCAACGGATTTGCGGAAACAATGGCTGGTAACGCCAATAACAAATGGGAAATCTCGGACATGCTGAATATCGGGTTGGACTTCGACTTCTGGAATAAAAAGATCTATGGTTCGGTAGATGCTTTCCAAGAATGGCGTTCTAACATTCTGGTTACTCGCACCAGTGTACCTTCTCTTTTAGGAATCTCCGTAGCAAAAGACTCATACGGAAAAGCTGAAACGAAAGGTTTTGAAGTTACACTCGGACATCGTCATCATATTGGTGATTTCAACTACTATATTGAAGGTATGTTAACCTACAATACGAATAAGATTACTGAAATGGACGAAACAGAACCTAACGTGGAATGGCAACGTAAAACAGGCAATCGTATCTATGACTACACTTCTGTAGCCGGTTTGTACGAAAGTTCATTCAACAACGGTGTCGGCGGTTGGAACCGTTACAAATTCATTCAATGGGCCAGCGACGCCAACCTGATTGCAACCAGCCAGCAGGATGCTATTGACCATCCGGAAAAATATCCGTATAATGCAGCCTCCAATGGTGCACAGAAACTCGGTACAGCCGTATTCAAAGATTTAAATGGCGACCGCCAGATTGACTCTAACGACATGATACCGGATACATACACCATTATCCCCGAGTTGATTCCGACCCTTAACTTCGGTTTCGAATGGAAAGGTTTCGATGCCCGTGCCGTATTCACCGCTTATCTGAACCGTGATGTATTCTTGTCTCCGGCTGTTGCCTGGTCAGGATGGGGTAATCAAGGTACCCACGAAGTGGTAAAAACATGGGGTTACTATACAGACGATCCGCTTGATCCGCGCAACGTGAATGCAACCTATCCTCGTCCTACTTACGGTAGTTATAATGCCATCGACAGTGACCGCGATACGGGAACTTATCAGAATGACATTTGGATTGTAAACGGCAACTTCTTGTCACTCCGCAACGTCGAAGTAGGTTATTCATTACCCAAACGGTTGATTGCAAAGGCCAACCTGACCAAGTGCCGTCTCTACTTCAGCGGATATAACCTCTGCACATGGAGCAGCGTACCCGATGGTTGTGACCCGGAAAAACCGATGAGCTACGTATGGTGGTATCCAAAAACCCGGACATTTACATTCGGTATAAACATTGGTTTCTAATATGAAAAACAGAGAAATATGAAAAAGATATTCAAATATATGGCAGCCGCACTGCTGGCTGTAAATTTCACCTCTTGCAGCGACTTCTTAGACAAAGAGGTAGACTTGACCTTGGATGCGGAACAGGTGTTCCAGAAATTTGAGAATACCCGCGGCTATCTGGCAAATATATATACCTACCTACCGGATGCGTTCGTAGGTTATACAGATGGCCAGTTCCGTGGTGCATCACGCGACTGTATGACAGATAATGCACTCTCTTTCTGGAGTGTACATTACTATCACAGTGTATTGACAGACGCTTATTCCGCAACCAAACATTCGTTTGCAGAAGATTTCTGGCCAAAGAACTTCAAAGGCATCCGTGCCGCCAACAACTTTCTGAAGTATGCCCGCGAAAGCGTTGTGAAGAATACTGAAATGGAGGGTGACGACAACCGTTTGTACGACCGTTACATGGCTGAAGCCCGACTGCTCCGTGCCATCTTCCACTTCGACCAGGCCAGTTGGTTCGGCGATATCCCCATCGTAGGTGAAGATGAGAACGGCGAGCCCATCATTTTCGAATACACCAATCCGGAACAAATGAACATGGCACGCACCAATTGCGCCGATGCACTGAAATGGATTGCTGACGAATGTGATAAGATAAAAGACGTGTTGCCTTTCCGGTATGCACAGGAAGAGCTGAACTGGGGACGTGTGAACGGTGCTGCAGCGTATGCATTGAAAGCAAGAGCATTGTTGTACAGAGCATCACCTTTGCACAATCCTAACAATGACGCTTCCCTATGGAGGGAAGCTGCAACGGCTGCAACAGACTTCATCACGAAAAACAGAACCCAGAGCAATCCGTACAGACTGTATACTACGGCAGATAATGATACGGACAAGAACTATTATGAATGTTTCGTTTCCACGCCTCACCTGAACAACGAGTATATCTTGAGCCGTTCAGAATGGCAAACCCGTGAAATTGAACTGTTCCTGGCTCCCTGCGGATTCAGTGGTAGTGTAAACTCAACCGGACGTACCAATCCGACACAGAACTTGGTGGATAGCTATGAAACTAAAAATGGTCTTCCTATAGATAAAGATCCGTCTTACGATCCGCAGAATCCGTACGCCAACCGTGGCCCACGTTTGGAGCAAACCATTCTGCACCACGGTTCTATCTGGGGAGATGCAAAACAAGATGAAGAACGTGAAGTAGATGTTACTTATGGTTCCGGCAAAGATTATCATGAACTGCACGGTGGAACACTCACCGGATACTATACTAAGAAGTTCCTGAATAATATGTCGTTCAAGAGTCCGACTACTTATACACACGCCTGTCCTATCTTCCGCTATGCCGAAGTATTGCTGAATGCTGCCGAAGCCATCAACGAAGCTGAAGGTCCGGACAATGCTTATCAATATGTGAACGAAGTGCGTGCCCGTGTAGGCATGCCACCCTACAGTGGAATGAGCCAGTCGCAGCTTCGCGAACGTATCCGCAACGAACGCCGCATCGAACTTTGCTTCGAGGACCATCGTTTCTTCGACGAGCGCCGCTGGAAGTTATTCGAAAGCAAAAGTGCCGCCAGCGAAAAGAATCTGCCCTACTACCAGCAGGTTTATAACCTTTACGGTGTAGCTGTAACTCCGGGGCAAAGTACGGTGTTCAATTACGGTCCGGCGGAAATGCACCAATCACGTGCTTTCAACAGTCCGAAAAACTACTACTTCCCTATACCGGATGCCGAAATCAAGAGATTGCCTAACTTAGGACAAAATCCCGGCTGGGAAATGCAATAAAAAAATAAACTCATTAAAACTCCGAAAATATGAAACTTAATAAATGGTTAAGTATACTAGTGGTGAGTTGCTCACTGCTAATCGGTTTTACCGCTTGTGACGACGATGATAACGATTACGGTGAACTCTCACTCGGTACTCCCGTACTGACCGAGATTGCAGCCCCTACTGCCATAGCAACTTCTGATGTAATGGTCAGTCAAAAAGATTTGGATGAAGGCACTATCAGAGTAATGGCCTATGGTTTCTGCTATGATACCTCCAAGAATCCTACCATCTACAGTGCCACAGTGAAAACTCTTCCTGAGAATGGAAAGATGGAAGCAACTCTGACTGAGTTGGCAGACAATACTGTATATTATGTACGGGCTTTTGCTACTCTTTACCCTAATGGAGTAGTTTATTCGCCTGAAGTGGAAATGACTGTAGGAGTAACAGAACCGGAAACACCTTCTGAAGAGACACCTACTGAATAAAACTATATTAATTACGAGTTACAATTATAAAAGCAATGCTTTTAAATTGTAACTCGTAATTTGTTTCTCTATAGTACTAATTTACCAATAACAATTTACTTATGAAGTTCTTCAAGTGGACCCTATTACTCTTCAGTTATTCAGTTTTATCAGGAGCGTGCAGCAGCGAAAGCAATGAGCCTGACATAGACGAGACAACTATTTCCATTTCGGCACCATCTGTGTCAAATGTTACGGAAGATAGAGCAACTATAATTGCGACTATCACAACAAATACCCCATCCGCTATCTTAAAGAAAGGTATTTGTTATGATACCCAGTCTAATCCGACCATTTCCAACCGGACTGTTGAAATGAGCAGCGCAGATCTGTCACTCAACCTGACCATAACGGAACTTGAGCCTGAAACTAAATACTATGCCAAGGCTTTTGCTACTGTAGCCAATGGAAATCCAGTCTATTCAACAGAAATTTCATTCACAACAGCAGCCCGCAGCATTACTTCCGAATTGGATAAATACATAGCTCCTTCCTATCCTGATGATTATACCAGCATTGCAGACTGGAGCAACAGAAGCCAATGGAATTTAGCCAATGTACATGACCCCAGTATAGTACTAGCTGAAGACGGTTATTATTATATGTATCAGACGGATGCCTCGTATGGCAATGCGCATGAATACGGCGGACATTTTCACTGCCGTCGATCCAAAGACCTCGTGAATTGGGAATACATGGGAGGTACCATGAACTCACTACCCGGCTGGGTGATTCCTAAATTGAACGAAATACGCAAAGCCATGGGGTTGAATGAAGTTCAGCCTGCCATAAATACCTTTGGTTATTGGGCACCTTGTGTCCGGAAAGTCAGAAACGGGCTTTACCGCATGTACTATTCCATCGTATGCCCGGGCTTGCTCAACGGTGAGAACACTTGGGGCGAACGTGCCTTTATCGGCATGATGGAAAACACCGACCCTGCCAATAATGGAGGTTGGGAAGACAAAGGATACGTCATCACAAATGCCTCTGATAAAGAATTAAATTTCAACGTCAAGCCCGATGACTGGACAAATTGCTATTATAAATGGAATGCAATCGACCCCAGTTATATTATCGACAAAGATGGCAAGCACTATCTGGTTTACGGCTCATGGCATAGCGGCATAGCGGCGCTGGAAGTAGATGCAGCCACCGGAAAGCCACTGAATACATTGCCCAAGCCTTGGGGAACGGAAGAAGATATAGCTCCTTACGGGCAACTACTCGTCACCCGCCAAATTGGGAATCGCTGGCAGGCATCCGAAGGACCGGAAATCATTTATAATCCAAACACTGGATATTATTACCTGTTCATGGCTTATGATGCATTGGATGTACCTTATAACACACGCGTGTGTCGTTCTCAAAGCATTCTGGGTCCTTACTTAGGCATTGACGGAACAGATCTCACCAGATTCGGCGGCGAAATGCTCCCCATCGTTACACACCCCTACAAGTTCAGCAACAGCAACGGATGGGTAGGTATCGCTCACTGTGCTATTTTTAACGATGGAAATGGGAATTGGTATTATGCCTCGCAAGGACGTCTGCCCAAAGATATACCGGGTATCAATGCGAGCAATGCCGTGATGATGGGGCATGTACGTTCCATCAAATGGACCAGTACGGGATGGCCGGTAGTAATGCCGGAACGTTATGGCGCCGTGCCCCAACTGCCTATAACAGAAGATGAACTGACAGGGAGTTGGGAACATATAGACCTCTCCTACTCTTACGGAAAGCAGAAAACATCCAATACAATGACACTTTCTGCCGATCATAAAGTAACCGATGGTTCTTGGAAAGGCGCAACGTGGAACTATGATGCCGACAACCAGCGCATCACATTCAGCAATGGAGTGGAAGTATGTCTGCAACGGGAAGTGGATTGGGAAGCCAGCCCGAGAACTCATACAATTGTTTATGCAGGGTATACCAACAGCAAGACGTATTGGGGTAAAAAGAAGAAATAAAATAAGATTCCGTCCATATCCGGATAGTATATGAACCGTATCTGGTCCGTATCTGCTTCGTGTCTATACATTTGGACTTGATAGGGAGTTGGTAAGGAGCTGATACGGACTTGGTAGGGAATTGGTAAATCTGGACTCTAAAAACAGCCTCAACAACCCGACATTTGAGGCTGTTTTTTTACTTTTATGTTACATAACATATACAAGTGTAGCTAACACACTCAAATAAAGTGTTACTTTTACACCCAAAATCAGATAATTATCTCATTTACATTAAAAATAGAACCATGAAAAACAGTTTTCTACTTGCAGGAATTGCCGCACTGATGTTATCTGCGTGCAATAACAAGCCAGCTCAGGAGTTGACTTTGTCCGGTCTGAATCCGGTGATTTTTCAAACAGAAGTGAACAATGCCAAAACAGATCTTTACACCTTGAAGAACAAGTCGGGCATGGAAGTATGCATCACTAACTTCGGAGGACGTATCGTTTCTATTATGGTTCCCGACAAAAACGGGAATATGCAGGACGTTGTCCTGGGCTTCGACAGCATTGCCGATTATGTAAATATCCCAAGTGACTTCGGCGCTTCCATCGGTCGTTATGCAAACCGCATCAACCAGGGAAGAATCGTACTGGACGGAGACACTATCCAATTACCGCAAAACAACTTCGGACATTGCTTGCATGGCGGTCCTAAAGGCTGGCAATACCAAGTATATGAAGCCAACCCGATTGATGAAACTACACTGGAACTGACCCGTATTTCACCGGACGGAGATGAAAACTTCCCCGGTAATGTAACAGCCAAAGTTCTTTTCAAACTAACAGATGACAACGCTATAGATATAAAGTATAGCGCTACTACAGATAAGAAGACAGTCATCAACATGACCAACCACTCTTACTTCAACTTATCCGGTAATCCTTCAAAAGCTGCAACAGATCATATCTTATATGTAAATGCAGACAACTACACTCCAGTGGACAGCACTTTCATGACTACCGGAGAAATTGTAACGGTGAAAGATACTCCGATGGACTTCACTACTCCTAAAACGATAGGACAAGACATTACTAACTTCGACTTTGTTCAGTTGAAAAACGGAAATGGCTATGACCACAACTGGGTGCTGAACACAAATGGAGACATTGCTCAATTAGCAGCAAAACTGACTTCACCTGAAAGCGGTATTACTCTGGAAGTATATACCAACGAACCGGGTATACAAGTTTATACCGGTAACTTCCTTGATGGAACTGTAACAGGTAAAAAAGGCATCACTTACAACCAACGTGCTTCCGTATGCTTGGAAACACAACACTATCCCGACAGTCCTAATAAGCCGGAATGGCCCAGCGTGGTATTGGAACCGGGACAGACATACAACAGCGAATGTATTTTCAAATTCTCAGTAGAGAAATAATAGTTAACTTTTAAATATTAGAATTGTGGAAGCATTAGATTGGATCGTAATTGGAGCCTTTGCTTTAGCTCTGATTGGTATTATTGTTTGGGTTGTCAAACAGAAACAAAATGACTCAGCGGATTATTTTCTGGGTGGACGTGACGCTACATGGATTGCGATTGGTGCATCTATTTTTGCATCAAACATCGGTTCGGAACACTTGATCGGACTGGCAGGCGCCGGTGCATCCAGTGGTATGGCTATGGCACACTGGGAAATTCAGGGATGGATGATTCTTATTTTAGGATGGGTATTCGTACCTTTTTATTCAAGAAGTATGGTATATACGATGCCGGAATTCTTGGAACGTCGTTATAACCCGCAATCCCGTACTATATTATCCGTAATCTCCTTGATCAGTTATGTATTGACTAAGGTAGCAGTTACAGTATATGCCGGTGGTTTGGTATTCCAACAGGTATTCGGCATTGAAGAACTCTGGGGAATCGACTTCTTCTGGATTGCAGCTATCGGTCTGGTTTTGATCACTGCATTATATACGATCTTCGGTGGTATGAAGTCGGTACTTTATACTTCTGTATTGCAGACACCGATTTTATTGTTAGGTTCGCTGATTATCCTTGTGCTCGGTTTCAAAGAACTGGGTGGATGGGATGAAATGATGAGAATTTGTGGTGCGGTAACAGTTAATGATCAGGGCAACACCATGACGGAATTAATCCGTAGTAACAGTGATCCGAACTTCCCTTGGTTGGGAGCACTAATCGGATCAGCTATCATCGGTTTCTGGTACTGGTGTACTGACCAGTTCATCGTACAACGTGTGCTTTCAGGTAAGAACCAGAAAGAAGCACGCCGCGGTACTATCTTCGGAGCTTATCTGAAATTGTTACCTGTATTCTTGTTTTTGATTCCGGGTATGATTGCTTTTGCACTTCATCAGAAGTACCTCGGTGCAGGTGGTGAAGGTTTCTTGCCGATGTTGGCCAATGGTAGCGCCAATGCCGATGCAGCTTTCCCGACACTGGTAGCCAAGTTGTTGCCGGCTGGTGTGAAAGGTTTGGTGGTTTGCGGTATCCTTGCAGCTTTGATGAGTTCGTTGGCATCTTTGTTCAACTCATCTGCCATGCTGTTTACAATTGACTTCTACAAACGCTTCAAACCTAATACATCAGAAAAGAAGCTGGTAGGTATCGGTCAGGCAGCAACTGTTGTAATTGTGATTCTGGGTATTTTGTGGATACCTATCATGCGTAGCGTAGGTGATGTGCTTTATACTTACTTGCAAGACGTACAGTCTGTATTGGCACCGGGTATCGCCGCAGCCTTCCTGTTGGGTATCTGCTGGAAACGTACTTCTGCACAAGGTGGTATGTGGGGATTGATCGCCGGTATGGTAATCGGTTTGACACGTCTGGGAGCAAAAGTATATTACAGTAATGCAGGAGATGTAGCTGGCGGTACATTCAAATATCTGTTCTATGATATGAACTGGTTGTTCTTCTGCGGATGGATGTTCCTGTTCTGCATCATTGTAGTGATTGTAGTAAGCTTGGCAACAGAAGCACCGACTGAAGAAAAAATACGGGGATTGGTATTCGGTACCTCTACTCCGGCACAATTGGCAGAGACACGCGCCAGCTGGAACCATTGGGATATTATCCATACGGTTATTATCCTGGGTATCACTGCCGCTTTCTATATCTATTTCTGGTAAAATAGTTACAAGCTACGGGCTACGAGTGCCATCCGGCATGATAGCGCAGCCCACTTGTAGCTTGTAGCTCGTAGCTCAAAGATATATGACAAACAACTATTATAGTTCAAATCCGACCTTTTACGTTGGTATCGACTGCATCATCTTCGGTTTCAACGAAGGAGAACTGAACCTGCTGTTACTGAAACGAAACTTTCAGCCGGCAATGGGTGAATGGTCTCTGATGGGTGGATTCGTACAACAAGGTGAAAGTGTGGATGATGCTGCCAAACGTGTACTAGCGGAACTCACCGGCTTGGAAAATGTATATATGGAGCAAGTTGGGTCGTTCGGTGAAGTGGAACGTGACCCGGGAGAACGGGTTATCTCCATTGCTTATTATGCACTGATCAACATCAACGAGTACGACCGCGAACTGGTGCACCAGCATAATGCCTACTGGGTAAACATCAATGAATTACCGCCTTTGATCTTCGACCATCCGCAAATGGTGAAACAGGCACGGGAATTGATGCAACAGAAAGCATCCACAGAGCCTATCGGCTTCAACCTGTTACCGAAGTTATTCACACTGTCTCAACTGCAAAGCCTCTACGAAGCTATTTACGGCGAACAGATAGACAAGCGTAACTTCCGTAAACGGATAGCCGAAATGGACTACATTGAAAAAACAGATAAAATTGATAAAACAGGTTCCAAACGCGGAGCTGCCTTATTCAAATTCAATGAGAAGGCATACCGCAAGGCACCGAATTTTAAATTATAAATTATGCTGGAAGAACTGAAAGAAAAGGTATTCCATGCCAACCTTGAACTGGTGAAGCATGGACTGGTTATCTTCACCTGGGGAAATGTATCGGCTATCGACCGTGAAACGGGGCTGGTAGTCATCAAACCCAGTGGTGTAAGTTATGACGATATGAAGGCGGAAGACATGGTGGTGGTTGACCTCGATGGCAAGGTAGTGGAAGGGCGATTGAAACCGTCTTCAGACACTCCGACCCACGTGGTACTCTACAAGGCTTTCCCTGAAATCGGCGGTGTGGTACACACCCACTCTACTTACGCTACTGCCTGGGCGCAAGCCGGATGTGACATTCCGAATATCGGAACGACACACGCAGATTACTTCCACGATGCCATACCTTGCACGGCAGATATGACAAAGGAAGAAGTGGAAGGAGCGTATGAAATGGAAACCGGAAATGTAATCGTGAAGCGCTTTGAAGGGCTGAACCCTGTACACACCCCGGGAGTACTGGTAAAGAATCACGGTCCCTTCTCTTGGGGAAAAGATGCGCACGATGCTGTACACAACGCAGTGGTAATGGAACAAGTGGCTAAGATGGCAAGCATTGCTTATGCCGTCAATCCGAAACTGACCATGAATCCGCTGTTGGTAGAAAAGCATTTCAACCGCAAGCATGGGCCTAACGCTTACTATGGACAGTAAACAATCGACAATTAAAAATTAACAACTAAAAATTAAAGAATTATGAACGCATTTGATCAATATGAAGTATGGTTCGTAACCGGAGCACAGCTCCTGTACGGAGGTGACGCAGTTATCGCAGTAGACGCACACAGTAATGAAATGGTAGCCGGATTGAACGCCAGCGGCAAATTGCCGGTAAAGGTGGTTTATAAAGGTACGGTAAACTCTTCTAAAGAAGTAACTGAAGCTTTCAAAGCTGCTAACAATGATGAGAAATGTATCGGTGTTATCACCTGGATGCACACTTTCTCTCCTGCCAAGATGTGGATTCACGGTTTGCAGGAATTGAAGAAGCCGTTGCTGCACTTCCATACTCAGTTCAACAAAGAAATTCCTTGGGATACCATGGATATGGACTTCATGAACTTGAACCAGTCTGCCCACGGTGACCGTGAATTCGGCCACATTGTAACCCGTATGCGTAAAAACCGTAAGGTAGTGGTAGGGCACTGGCAAGATGAAAAAGCACAGGGCCAGATCGCGACATGGATGCGCGTTTGCGCCGGATGGGCTGATGCACAGGATATGCTGATTATCCGTTTCGGTGACCAGATGAACAACGTTGCTGTTACTGATGGTGACAAGGTATCCGCTGAACAAGTTTTGGGTTACCACGTAGACTACTGTCCGGTAAACGATCTGATGAAGTACTACAATGCAGTGGAAGACAAAGATGTACAGGCAATGGTAGATACTTACTTCAAAGAATACGACCATGCTCCTGAACTGGAAAAGACCGGAACTGAAGCTTATACCAAAGTTTGGAACTCTGCAAAAGCAGAAATCGCTCTCCGTCGTATCCTGAAAGACACAGGTGCAAAAGCATTTACTACCAACTTCAACGACCTTGGTGACTTTGATCAGATTCCGGGATTGGCTTCTCAACGTCTGATGGAAGAAGGGTATGGTTTCGGTGCGGAAGGTGACTGGAAAACTGCCGCTTTGTATCGTACCACTTGGTTTATGAGCCAAGGTATGCCGAAAGGATGCTCCTTCCTGGAAGATTACACACTGCACTTCGACGGTGAAAAGAGCGCTATCCTCCAGGCACACATGCTGGAAGTTTGCCCGCTGATTGCCGAAGCAAAACCGAAACTGGAAGTACACCGTCTTGCCATTGGTATCGATAGCGAAACCGCACGTCTTGTATTCACCAGCAAGCAAGGTGAAGGGGTAGCCGCTACTATCGTTGACTTGGGCAACCGTTTCCGCCTCATCGTGAACAAGGTGGAATGTATCAAGAGCAAACCGCTGCCCAAACTTCCCGTTGCCAGCGCATTGTGGATTCCGATGCCGAACCTCGAAGCAGGTGCTGCTGCATGGATTCTGGCAGGTGGTACTCACCACACCAGCTTCTCTTACGACTTGACAGTAGAATATTGGGAAGATTATGCAGAAATGGCAGGTATCGAAATGGTAGTTATCGATGAAAATACGACTATCAGCGAGTTCAAGAAAGAACTGCGCATGAATGAAGTATATTACATGTTGAACAAAGCGCTTTGTTAATTATGAAACTAGACGCAAAATCAACCATCGAAGCAGGCAAGGCCATTCTTGGCATAGAATTCGGTTCCACTCGAATCAAGGCTGTTTTGATTGACCAGGAAAACAAGCCCATCGCTCAAGGAAGTCACACCTGGGAGAACCAGTTGGTGGACGGACTTTGGACATATAGCGTTGAGGCCATCTGGTATGGACTGCAAGATTGTTACGCCGACCTTCGTTCAAACGTGAAGAGCCTGTATGACATAGAGATAGAAGCTTTGTCAGCAATCGGTGTCAGCGCCATGATGCATGGCTATATGGCATTCAATGATAAAGAAGAGATTCTCGTACCCTTCCGTACTTGGAGAAACACCAATACGGGTGCGGCTGCAGCTGCTTTATCAGAACTGTTCGTTTATAATATTCCTCTGCGTTGGAGCATTTCTCACTTGTATCAGGCTATTCTGGACAACGAAGAACATGTGAAAGATATCGATTATCTGACAACACTTGCAGGTTTTATCCATTGGCAGATAACAGGTCAAAAAGTATTGGGCATCGGCGATGCATCGGGTATGCTCCCTATAGATCCGGTTACCAAGAACTACTCCGCTGAAATGGTGGCTAAGTTCGACGAGTTAATCGCTCCGAAGGGATACGGCTGGAAGTTGCTGGATATTCTTCCTAAAGCATTGCCGGCCGGTGAAAATGCAGGTTTTTTGACACCGGAAGGCGCTAAGATGCTCGACGTGTCCGGTCATTTGAAAGCCGAAATACCGGTTTGCCCGCCCGAAGGAGATGCCGGTACCGGTATGGTGGCAACCAATGCCGTGAAGCAGCGTACAGGAAACGTATCGGCAGGTACCTCTTCGTTCTCCATGATTGTATTGGAGAAAGATCTGTCAAAGCCCTACGAAATGATCGATATGGTTACTACTCCCGATGGAAGTCCCGTAGCCATGGTACATTGCAACAACTGTACGTCCGACCTCAATGCATGGATCAACCTGTTCAAGGAATACCAGGAACTGCTGGGTATACCTGTAGATATGAACGAAATATATGGAAAACTCTACAACCATGCCCTGACAGGCAATGCGGATTGTGGCGGTCTCATTTCATTCAATTACATTTCAGGCGAACCTGTAACAGGATTTGCAGATGGAAGACCGATGTTTGTACGTTCGGCCAATGACAAGTTCAGCCTTGCGAACTTCATGCGGACGCACTTGTACGCTTCTGTCGGTGTCCTCAAGATTGGTAATGACATTCTTTTCAAAGAAGAAAAGGTGAAAGTTGACAGAATCACAGGACACGGAGGTTTGTTCAAGACTAAAAATGTGGGCCAGAGAGTACTTGCAGCAGCACTGAACTCACCCATTTCCGTAATGGAAACGGCCGGTGAAGGTGGTGCATGGGGTATTGCATTGCTGGGCTCATTCCTTGTGAACAACGAGAAGAAGCAGCCTCTTGACGCTTTCCTGGACGAACAGGTGTTTGGAGGGGATGCAGGTGTTGAGATAGCGCCTACAGCCGAAGATGTAGCAGGCTTTAACGCATACATCGAAAACTACAAGGCAGCACTGCCCATCGAAGAAGCGGCGGTAAGATTCAAAAAGTAATTCCTGCTTCAAGGAATAAACGAATGTAATAATAGAGGGAGAAGCTTCGGCTGCCACGTGGGTGCTGTTGGCACCGAAGCAACTCCCCATACATTCGTTCTACAAGCTCGGACAATGCATTGAATCAGGCAAAACACCGTTGCCCGCTCAGGCAAGGCATCGTTGCCCGTCCTAACGAAGCATCGTCGTCAGCTCTGACGAAACACCTTCGTCAGTAAGCAAATAATCCCTATACCTCAAATATAATATAATATGAAATCAATCCTTATTACTTACCTGTTCCTTTTTTGTTTTCTCCTGACCGGGAAAGCTCAAACCCAACAAGAAGTTTCCTATTTCCCTTTGCAAGACGTTAAGCTGCTGGAAAGCCCCTTCCTGCAAGCTCAACAGACTGACCTGCATTACATCATGGCCATGGAACCCGACCGCCTGATCGCCCCTTTCCTGCGCGAAGCCGGACTGACGCCCAAAGCGCCAAGTTATACCAACTGGGAAAACACCGGACTGGACGGACACATCGGCGGACATTACATTTCCGCACTCTCCATGATGTATGCCGCTACCGGAGACACTGCCATATACAATCGGCTGAACTATATGCTGAACGAACTACATCGTGCACAGCAAGCCGTAGGCACCGGATTTATCGGAGGAACTCCCGGAAGCCTGCAACTTTGGAAAGAAATTAAAGCCGGGAATATCCGTGCCGGAGGTTTCGACCTCAACGGCAAATGGGTGCCCCTATACAATATACACAAGACTTATGCCGGACTGCGCGACGCTTACCTCTACGCCGGAAGCGACCTTGCCCGCCAGATGTTAGTGGCCCTCACCGACTGGATGATAGACATCACCGCCGGACTCACCGACCAGCAAATGCAAGACATGCTCCGCAGCGAACACGGCGGACTGAACGAAACTTTTGCTGATGTTGCCGAAATCACAGGTGACAAGAAATACCTGGAACTGGCACGCCGCTTCTCCCATAAAGTGATTTTGGACCCTCTTGTGAAGGATGAAGATCGCCTGACAGGCATGCATGCCAATACACAGATACCAAAGGTTATCGGCTACAAGCGTATCGCCGACCTCGCACAAGATGATAAAGACTGGAATCATGCTTCCGAATGGGATCACGCCGCCCGCTTCTTCTGGAACACCGTGGTAAACCATCGTTCCGTCTGCATCGGCGGCAACAGTGTACGTGAGCACTTTCATCCGGCAGACAACTTCACATCCATGCTCAATGATGTGCAAGGTCCGGAGACCTGCAATACCTACAACATGCTTCGCCTAACGAAGATGCTTTACCAGACTTCTCCCGACATTCGTTTTGCCGATTATTACGAACGTGCCTTATATAACCATATTCTTGCCTCGCAACAGCCCGAAAAGGGTGGATTTGTTTACTTCACCCCTATGCGTCCGGGACACTACCGCGTTTATTCGCAGCCGGAAACATCCATGTGGTGTTGCGTCGGTTCCGGATTGGAGAATCACACCAAATACGGAGAGTTTATTTACGCCCATGCAAAGGATACGCTGTATGTAAACCTCTTCATCCCCTCCCGTCTGACCTGGAAAGAGAAAAAGATAACCTTGGTACAGGAAACCCGTTTCCCCGACGAAGAGCAAATCAGATTCCGCGTGGAAAAGAGCAAGAAGAAAGCATTCAGCATCAAACTCCGTTACCCCTCCTGGGCTAAAGGAGCCAGCGTATCCGTCAATGGTAAAGTACAGGAAACGAATGCCCAACCGGGAGAGTACCTGACCATCCACCGTAAATGGAAAGCCGGAGATGAAATCACACTAAATATGCCCATGCAGATTGCCTTGGAACAAATACCGGATCGGGAGAATTTCTATGCATTCATGTATGGTCCCATCGTACTTGCCAGCCCCACAGGGACAGAGAATATGGACGGGCTTTATGCAGATGACAGCCGTGGCGGACACATTGCCCATGGCAAACAGATTTCCTTGCAAGAAATACCGATGCTGATAGGTTCCGCCGCATCTCTGCCTCAATCACTCCGCAGGATAAACGATGACCTGGTTGCATTTACTTATACCAGTAGTGTCTATCCGGCACAGAAAGAAGCGCTGAAATTGATTCCCTTCTTCCGTCTTCACGATTCCCGTTATGCCGTTTATTTCCATCAGGTAACCGAAGCTGAAGTAGAAAGTATCCGCAAAGAAGTGGCATTGAGCGAGCGTAAAGCAATGGAACTTGCCAACCAGACTGTAGATCTCATTTTCCCCGGGGAACAACAGCCTGAATCGGATCATGGTATTCTATATGAACAGGCAGAAACTGGAATCAATAAAGACCGTCACTTCCGGCGTGCCAAAGGTTGGTTTAGCTATAACCTCAAAGTAAAAGAGGAAGCCGCCCAGCTTATGATCACTGTACGGAAAGAGGATCATAACAAGGTAGCGATCCTTCTTAACAATGAAAAACTGACCGTTAGTCCTACGATCAGCAAACCTGATAAAGAGGGTTTTATAACGCTCTGCTATTCTTTACCCCAAAAGTTAAGTGCAGGCAGCTATCCGATACGCTTCAGCCCCGACGGAACAGAGTGGACACCTGCTATTTATGAAGTCCGCTTACTCAAATAAAATAAGCTCAGTCAGAAACATATCATAAAGCAAAAGAACATGAAGAAGATTGTTTTACTCTCCGCCCTCCTGGCAATTTCAAGTGCCCTAACAGCACAGGAAGTGCAAGGACCGGACGGTGCATTAAAAGTAAATGTGGAGTTAAAGGACGGAAGTCCCGTTTATTCCGTTCATTATAACAATAAAATATTCTTGGAGCCTTCTCCGCTGGGATTGAAAACCAGCATCGGAGATTTCTCCACAGGACTGAAACAGTTGGGACATCAGGTACGTACGATTGATGAGACTTACACAATGCCGCATGCAAAAGTAAGCCGTGTACACTATCAAGCCAATGAGTTGGTGTGCAACTATCTGAATGAAAAGGGGGATACTTTACAAGTTATCTTCCGGGTAAGCAACAATGATATTGCACAAGCCTATCGGGTTGCCTCTCCCAAGCATACACACTGCATCATTGAGAAAGAAGCAACCGGATTCGACTTTCCTTCATACACCACAACTTTCATTACTCCCCAAGCTCCTGCGGGAGACGGATGGATGGGTACTAAGCCAAGCTATGAAGAAGAATATACACTAGATGAGGCTATTGGTACGCCTTCACGTTACAAACTGGGCTATACATTCCCGGCTCTCTTTCATGTAGGTAATGATGGATGGGTGTTAGTTTCCGAGACTGGTGTAAGCAGCCATTATGCAGGAACAAAGCTCAGCGAAGGAACTCAAGACGGTTTGTACACCATTGCTTTTCCGGAAAAAGCAGAGAATGGCGGTGTAGGTGATGCAACCATTGCAGCATCTATCCCCTCCCTGACATCCTGGAAAACCATTACCGTAGGTGAGACCCTGAAACCAATTGTTGAGACGACCTCTGCCTACGACAATGTACGCCCACTCTACGAACCGACACAGGTTTATCAACCCGGTCGCTCTACCTGGAGCTGGATACTCTGGCAAGATGCCAGTTGTAATTATAAGGATCAGCAGACTTTTATTGATCTTGCAGCTGCCATGGGATACGAATATATCCTTATCGATGCGTTATGGGACAAACAAATCGGTTATGAGAATATGCCCTCGCTCATTGCCTACGCCCAGTCAAAGGGAGTGGATGTTCTTCTCTGGTACAACTCCAACGGAAACTGGAATGACGCTCCGCAAGGTCCAAAACATCGTTTAGACAGTGCACCAGCCCGCCAGAAAGAAATGGCCTGGATGAAAACCCTGGGTGTAAAAGGCATTAAGGTAGATTTCTTTGGCGGTGATAAACAAACCACCATGAAACTCTACGAAGACATACTGACCGATGCCAACCAATATGGAATCGCTGTTGTATTCCACGGTTGTACCTTGCCGCGCGGCTGGGAACGCATGTATCCGAATCATATGAGCAGTGAAGCGGCATTAGTATCTGAGAATCTGGTATTCGGGCAATATCATGCCGACAAAGAAGCTCAACGAAGCACATTGTACCCTTTCATCCGCAATGCAGTTTCAGCTATGGACTTCGGCGGTGTATTTTTCAACAAACATTTCTCCAAAGATGGAGTCAGCGGTACACTTCGTAAAACAACCGATGCCTTCCAGATTGCTACATCTGTTCTCTACCAGTCAGGTATCCAGCACTTCGGCATCACTCCCAATAACCTGACGGAGCAACCGGAGTTTATTCTCGATTTCATGAAGAAAGTACCTACCGTGTGGGATGAAACGCGCTTCATTGACGGCTATCCCGGCAAATATTGCGTTGTAGCTCGTCGATACGGTAATCAATGGTACATTGCCGCCACCAATGCCACTAAGCAACCCATGAAACTGAATTTATCTTTACCGTGGCTAACGAATCAGCAAGTTTCCATCATCCATGATAACGAAGCCCGCACTACCGGTCTTTCACAAGGAGCCGTCAACAAAAAAGGTATCCTTACCATCGAAATGCAACCGATGGGTGGAGCCATGATTTATACTAAATAACATTACGAACATCATATAACTAATAACCATTATGAGAAACAAACTATTATTCAGCAGCGTTCTTTTAGCTGCATCCGTATCGCTGTCCGCACAAAAGAGTGCAACGATCACGCTTCATGCCGACCAAGGCACACAAGTTATTCCCAAAGAAATCTACGGCCAGTTTGCCGAACATCTCGGTACTTGCATCTATGGTGGACTTTGGGTAGGAGAAAATTCGGATATCCCCAATATCAAAGGTTATCGTACCGATGTATTCAATGCACTGAAAGAACTTCAGGTTCCCGTACTTCGTTGGCCGGGTGGCTGTTTTGCCGATGAATATCACTGGATGGACGGTATCGGTCCGAAAGAGAACCGACCCAAAATGGTAAACAATAACTGGGGAGGCACAATTGAAGACAACAGTTTCGGTACACATGAGTTCCTCAACCTCTGCGAAATGCTGGGTACTGAACCTTATATCAGTGGAAACGTGGGTAGTGGCACTGTAGAAGAACTGGCAAAATGGGTAGAATACATGACTTCCGAAGGAGACTCTCCGATGGCAAGACTTCGCCGCCAGAACGGTCGTGACAAAGCATGGAAAGTGAAATACCTCGGTGTAGGTAACGAAAGCTGGGGCTGCGGCGGAAGCATGCGTCCTGAATATTATGCTGATTTATATCGCCGCTACTCCACTTACTGCCGCAACTACGACGGCAACCATCTATTTAAGATTGCCAGTGGTGCCAGCGATTACGATTATAACTGGACTAAAGTCCTGATGGACCGCGTAGGTGGACGTATGAACGGACTCTCTCTCCATTATTACACCGTAACCGGCTGGAGCGGAAGTAAGGGAGCAGCCACTAAGTTCGACAAAGACGATTATTACTGGACAATGGGTAAATGCCGTGAGATAGAAGACGTTATCAAAAAGCACTGCGCCATCATGGACGAATATGATCCTAAAAAGCACGTAGCCCTCATGCTCGATGAGTGGGGTACCTGGTGGGATGAAGAACCCGGCACTATCCCAGGACACCTTTACCAGCAAAATACATTGCGTGACGCTTTCGTTGCCTCTCTTAGTTTCGACATCTTCCACAAATACACCGACCGTCTGAAAATGGCAAATATTGCCCAGATAGTAAATGTATTGCAATCCATGATCCTAACCAAAGGTAAAGATATGGTGCTGACTCCCACTTATTATGTATTCAAGATGTACAATGTACACCAGGATGCCACTTACCTCCCACTCGACCTGAACTGCGAAGTCATGGATGTACGCGATAATCGCAAAGTGCCTATGATAAGTGCCACAGCTTCTAAAGACAAGGACGGCAAGATTCACATCTCAATGTCTAATATCGATGCCGACAATGCACAGGAAATTACTATCAACCTGCCGGATGTAAAGGCTAAGAAAGCCGTTGGTGAAATCTTAACTTCTGCCAACCTGACGGATTACAACTCTTTTGAGAACCCTAATAATATAAAATTAGCTCCGTTCAAAGAGGTAAAAATCAATAAAGGCGTACTGAAGATAAAACTACCAGCCAAGTCTATTGTTACTATAGAGTTACAGTAAATCAGTCGAAAAGACTTATTGTATTTTAAACAAGAAGCAGGTGGAAGTACCGCAAAAAAAGAGGCTCTTTCTATGTTGCGAATTACGCATAAAGAGTTATCTTTGTCGCTGTTAAAATTAACAAGTGACACTTCAACCTGCTTTATTATAGTATTCAAATCAAATAAATATCAATATGAACGACAACAAACTTATGAACCGTGCAGCGGATAACATCCGTATCCTCGCTGCTTCTATGGTTGAGAAAGCTAATTCTGGTCACCCGGGCGGTGCCATGGGTGGTGCCGATTTTGTGAACGTACTCTTCTCTGAGTTTCTGGTGTATGATCCCGAAAATCCAGCATGGGAAGGTCGTGACCGCTTCTTCCTGGACCCGGGTCACATGTCACCGATGCTCTACTCTCAGTTGGCATTGGCAGGTAAATTCACACTGGATGAACTGAAGGAATTCCGCCAATGGGACAGCCCCACTCCGGGACACCCTGAACGCGACATCATGCGTGGTATTGAAAATACTTCCGGCCCGCTCGGCCAAGGTCATACTTTCGCAGTGGGTGCAGCTATCGCAGCTAAATTCATGAAAGCCCGTTTCGAAGAAGTGATGCAGCAAACCATCTACGCTTATATTTCGGACGGTGGTGTACAGGAAGAAATTTCTCAGGGTGCAGGCCGTATCGCAGGTGCACTGGGACTGGATAACCTCATCATGTTCTATGATGCCAATGACATCCAGCTTTCTACTGAAACCAAAGACGTAACTATCGAAGATACTGCCAAGAAATACGAAGCTTGGGGCTGGAAGGTGATCAAGATCAACGGTAATGATCCCGACGCTATCCGTGGCGCTTTGAACGAAGCGAAAGCAGAAAACGAACGTCCGACCCTGATTATCGGTCATACCGTAATGGGTAAGGGTGCACGCAAGGCAGATGGTAGCAGCTACGAAGCTAACTGTGCGACTCACGGTGCTCCTCTGGGTGGTGACGCTTATGTAAATACCATCAAGAACCTGGGTGGTGATCCGACGAATCCATTCGTAATCTTCCCCGAAGTGAGGGAACTGTACGCAAAGCGTGCTGCCGAACTGAAGGAAATTATGGCTAAGAAATATGCTGCAAAATCAGAATGGGCAAAGGCTAATCCTGAAAAGGCTGCCAAACTCGACCTGTTCTTCTCTGGTAAAGCTCCTGAAGTAAACTGGGCAGCTATCGAGCAAAAAGCAGGTGCTGCCACACGTGCTGCATCAGCTACCGTACTGGGCGCTCTTGCTACTCAGGTAGAAAATATGATCGTTGCTTCCGCTGACCTTTCAAACTCTGATAAGACAGACGGCTTCCTGAAAAAGACGCATGCTTTCAAGAAAGGTGATTTCAGCGGTGCATTCTTCCAGGCTGGTGTTGCCGAACTGACTATGGCTTGCTGCTGTATCGGTATGGCACTGCATGGTGGTGTAATCCCAGCTTGCGGAACATTCTTCGTATTCTCTGACTATATGAAACCTGCCGTACGTATGGCTGCACTGATGGAAGTTCCCGTGAAGTTCATTTGGACACACGATGCATTCCGTGTAGGTGAAGACGGTCCTACTCATGAACCGGTAGAACAAGAAGCTCAGATCCGTCTGATGGAAAAACTGAAAAACCACAAAGGACACAACTCTATGTTGGTTCTCCGTCCGGCAGATGCAGAAGAAACAACAATTGCATGGAAACTGGCTATGGAGAATACTACCACTCCGACCGGTTTGATCTTTTCTCGCCAAGATATCGCTATGTTGCCCGCTGGAAACGACTACTCTCAGGCAGCCAAGGGTGCTTACATTGTAGCAGGTTCTGATGAAAACCCGGATGTAATATTGGTAGCTTCGGGCTCAGAAGTATCTACACTGGTGGCAGGAACCGAATTATTGCGCAAAGATGGCGTGAAAGTACGTATCGTATCTGCTCCTTCCGAAGGGTTGTTCCGCAGCCAGGCTCCGGGATATCAGGAAGGTGTTATCCCTGCTGACGCAAAAGTCTTCGGTCTGACAGCCGGTCTGCCTGTAAACCTGCAAGGTTTGGTAGGTGCTCACGGTAAAATTTGGGGATTGGAATCTTTCGGTTTCTCAGCTCCTTACAAAGTACTGGATCAGAAGTTAGGTTTTACTGCTGATAACGTTTATAAGCAAGTAAAAGCAATGTTATAAAAAGCCCTGGTGCATACCGGGCGAATGATTATTCGCCCCTACAGGTTGTAACAGGCTTGTAGGGGCGAAATATTTTTCACCTGATATCCCATTATAGAGCCTCTAAATCAATCATACTACAACAGAAAATGAAAACAATTGGAATTTGTTCCGACCACGCCGGATTTGAATTGAAACAATACGTCAAGGGGTGGTTGGAAACTAAAGGATGGGAATACAAAGACTTCGGAACCTATACAACGGAGAGCTGCGACTATGCAGATTTTGCTCATCCCCTGGCATTGGCCGTTGAAGCCGGAGAGTGTTACCCGGGTATTGCCATCTGCGGAAGTGGTGAAGGTATCAGCATGACACTGAACAAACATCAGGGTATTCGTGCTGCACTTTGCTGGACTGCGGAAATTGCTCATCTGGCTCGCCAGCATAATGATGCCAACGTACTCGTCATGCCGGGACGTTTTATCAGCACAGAAGAAGCTGATATGATTATGAGAGAATTCTTCAGCGCACAGTTTGAGGGTGGACGCCATCAGAAGCGTATTGAGAAGATACCGGTTAGATAATCATCCCAATTTGAAATTACACTTGCAGGTGCGGGAACCGATACTTGCAAGTGTTTTTTAGTTTATACACCTTCCTCAGAGCTAAGAAGTATAAACACATCAATTTTTACACCTTTTATGCCAAAAACTCTTCCCTATAATAGAGTCACTTTCCGTACTTTTGCCTGCATATCTAATAACCATTTAAAGTAAAACTGGAAACGCATGAAAAAAGTACTCGGAATTATTTCCCTGCTTCTCTCGGCCACATTGGCAACTGCCAACTCGATAGATTTCGATAAGGCTTTCAAGGAGAGTACAAAGATTGAAAAGCAAATCAAGAAAACATCTTTCCCCAAGCAGACGTATCTCATTACGGACTTCGGTGCCAAGCCCGACATCCCGGATGCTCCCTGTCATGAGGCAATCAACCAGGCTATCGTAACATGTTGCCTGAATGGTGGTGGTACGGTTGTAGTGCCCAAAGGTACATTCTACACAGGTCCCATCACCCTGAAAAGCAACGTAAACTTTCATGTAGAAGAAGGAGCCGTATTGAAATTTTCAACCGATCAGAGTCTCTACTTTCCCGGAGTTATCACCCGTTGGGAAGGAATAGACTGCTATAATGCCCGCCCGTTGATTTATGCATACGGTGAAACAAATATCGCCATCACCGGTAAAGGGACTATCGACGGACAAGGCTCCAACGAAACTTGGTGGCCTATGTGTGGCGCTCCCCGTTATGGCTGGAAAGAGGGCATGGTGGCACAACGCAACGGAGGACGGGAACGCCTGCTGATGTACGGTGAAACCTCCACTCCTATTTATAAGCGTGTAATGACACCTGAAGACGGATTACGTCCACAACTTATCAACCTGTACTCATGTAATACAGTGCTGATAGAAGATGTAACTTTATTGAATTCCCCTTTCTGGGTTATTCACCCGCTATTCTGCGAAAGTCTCACAGTACGTGGTGTATACGTTTATAATCGCGGTCCCAATGGCGATGGCTGCGACCCCGAATCTTGCAAAAATGTATTGATAGAGAACTGTACCTTCGATACCGGAGATGACTGTATTGCTATCAAGTCCGGACGTAACCAGGACGGACGTAAATGGGGTGTTCCCAGCGAGAACATCATTGTACGCGGTTGCTATATGAAGAAAGGACATGGAGGTGTAGTCATCGGTAGCGAAATCTCCGGCGGATACCGCAACCTGTATGTAGAAAACTGTAAGATGGATAGCCCAGACCTCGACCGGGTGATCCGTATCAAGACCAGCACCTGCCGTGGCGGACTGATTGAAAATGTGTTCGTGCGTAACGTCACCGTAGGACAGTGTCGCGAAGCCGTGCTGCGCATCAACCTGCAATACGAAAACCGTGAGAACTGCAACCGCGGTTTTACTCCTACTGTCCGCAACGTTCACCTAAAGAATGTAACCTGCGAAAAGAGCAAACTTGGTGTCCTTATTATCGGCCTCGACAACGATGATCATGTATACAATATCAGTGTTGAAGACTCCCACTTTAATAATGTTGCCAAAGATGGAAATGACATAAAAGGAGCTAAAGACGTTACGTTCAAAAATCTCTATATAAATGGAAAACTTGTAAAGTAACAAAACCATATTTTATATCATACGCGCCCGAAGTTGTGACATTCTGACAGAATTTCATTCAACTTCGGGCTTTTTATTTCCCCATTTTTCTTATTTTTCACAGAATACTTATTCGTTGTCTCTAAATAAAAACTATCTTTGTATTCCAATAATCCGGAACTCAATACGATATGGAGCAACTGAAAACTATCAAAGAGCTTATCAATCAAGGAGATGTAGCAGAAGCTATCCGGCAGCTCGATGAATATCTGATCACCGACTCTACCGACCGGGACGAAGCTTTTTATCTCCTGGGAAATGCCTATCGCAAACAAGGTAACTGGCAGCTGGCTTTGAACAACTACCAGTATGCTATCGACCTTAATCCCGACAGCCCTGCCCGCGAAGCCTATCGTATGGCAATGGATATCCTGAATTTCTTCAATAAGGATATGTACAATCAATAACATATAAAAGTAACGTAAATTATGGCAAAGATTAAAGGAGCAATCGTAGTGGACACCGAACGGTGCAAAGGCTGCAATCTATGCGTGGTAGCCTGTCCTCTGCATGTAATAGCCCTCACCAAAGAGGTGAACGTAAAAGGGTATAACTATGCCCACCAAATACTGGAAGATACCTGCAACGGCTGTGCGTCGTGCGCCCAGGTTTGCCCGGACGGATGTATCTCTGTTTATAAAGTAAAAGTTGAATAAATCTGTAAATCAGTAGAATATGGCAGAAGAAGTTGTATTAATGAAAGGAAACGAAGCCATCGCCCACGCAGCTATCCGTTGCGG
>CAOYQO010000017.1 GCA_948566455.1 uncultured Phocaeicola sp. | reverse complement strand
TGCATAAAGGGGAAGTTGCAAAGGGTAATCCCCCAAGAATTACAACTGAGCCAATTCGGGAGCAAATCGGGATTCAGATTCCCCCAACTATCGCATTATAATCATTCATAATACCTGACATTGCGTCGTAATAGTATTATAACATAAAAAAGTGACGCGCTATGTAGATCTCTTATTAAGAGATCTATAAAAAATGTAAGTTATAGATTTACAATGAATTATAGGGTTATAACGGGCCTAAAACAACGGAATAAACTTAGATTAGATTAACTTCTTGTTTATTAAATATAATTTTTCTGTTATTTTTTATTGCTTATTACCAGCACTTTACGTAATTTTGCAAAGCACTATGTATATCTCTTAATAAGAGATATGCCCCAAAATAGCATGAATTGATATAAACTATAGATACAATGAAGATAAAAAATTATGCAATCTTGCTTTCCTTCCTGTTTTGTGGAAGTGCATTTGTGAAGGCTCAGAATGTTGCATTGAAGAGCAATATTCTTTATGACGCCTCCGGCACTGTTAATCTTGGAGCCGAGGTTGGTCTTGCCCCCAAATGGACGCTTGATGTGTCAGGCAACTACAATGGGTGGGTTCGTTCGCATGGCCGTACATGGAAGCACTGGATGTTGCAACCTGAGGCACGTTACTGGTTTTGTGATCGTTTTGCTGGTCATTTTATAGGCATCCATGCCCACGGTGGACAATACAATGTGGGTAATCTGAAGAATGACATTTCATTTTTGGGCAGTGATTTGTCCAAACTTTCCGACCGTCGTTATCAAGGATGGTTTGTAGGCGCCGGTGTAGCTTACGGTTATTCGTGGATTCTTTCCCGCCATTGGAATGTAGAGGCAGAAATAGGCTTGGGTTATGCCTATACCCGTTTCGATGCTTATCCTTGTGCCGATTGCGGTACCAAACTGATTGATGGCAAGTCCCATCACTATGTAGGCCCTACAAAGGCTGCACTGAATCTGATCTACGTATTTTAAAAAATACCGCTCATGAAGAAATTACTATGTATACTTCTCCTGTTGTTTTGTATAACAGGTGTAAACAGCCAGACTATTCTGACGCTGGGCCGTGTGAAAGTGGACGGTCTAAATGTTGCTCGCAGCGGTGAGAACCTGCTTGTGTCAATGGATATTGATGTGGCGGGTATTGATATGCCGTCTTCCCGTGAAGTTTCCTTTGCCCCTGTGCTTCGTGCGGAGAACAATGAACTGTCTCTTTCTCCTGTGGTGCTGGCAGGCCGCAACCGTTACTATCTCCATTTACGCAATGATGTCGTTTCCGGTGAGGGCACTTCGCTGTTCCGTGCCGGTCGTGATCGTGTGATTCATTACAGTGCCACGGTGCCATACGCCGAATGGATGGCCGATGCCACCTTGGAGCTGGGCGATGAGGTGTGCGGCTGCCTGTGTGAAGTGTTGTATGCAGACCGTTCGCCGCTGACCACGCTGGATTTCGGTCCGAAGGTTTTCTCTCCGGTTTTTGTTTATCGCGCTCCGAAAGCCGAGGAGGTGAAGACGCGCGAATTGAAAGGTTCCGCTTACATTGATTTCCCGGTGAACCGCACGGAGATTTATGAGGATTACCGCCGTAATCCGGTGGAACTGGCTAAAATCCGTGCCACGATAGACACCGTGCGCAATGATGCCGATACCCGCATCACTTCTATCCGTATTAAAGGATATGCCTCTCCGGAGGGCAGTTATGCCAACAATACCCGTCTTGCCCAAGGACGTACGGAAACATTGAGGAACTATGTACAGTGTTTGTATAATTTCCCGTTTGGTATCATGTCAATGGATTACGAGCCTGAGGATTGGGCGGGGCTGGAACGCTATCTGGAAACCTGTACGCTTCCGAGCCGTTATGGCATGTTGGAACTGGCGCGCAGCGGTGGCGATCCGGACGCACGCGAACAGAAAATCAAGGCGCGTTATCCTCAGGACTACCAGTTCCTGCTTCGTGAGGTCTATCCCGGTCTTCGCCACTCGGATTACACGGTAGAGTATGTGGTCCGTGCCTATACCGATGTGGAGGAGGCACGCCGCATCTGGCGCACCGCTCCGGGTAAGCTGAGTCTGAACGAGTTCTACCGTGTGGCGGAGAGCTATCAGGCAGGCAGTGACGAGTATAATGAGGTGTTCGAAACCATGGTCCGCCTCTATCCGGATGATGCTACGGCTAACCTGAATGCCTCTAATGTGGCGATGTCACGCGGTGACCTTGTTTCAGCGCGTAAGTATGTGGCAAAAGCCGGCGACACGCCCGAGGCGGTATATGCACGCGGTGTGCTTGCCGGATTGGATAAAGACTATGCGCAGGCGCGCAGGTTGCTATCTCGTGCACAAGATATGGGTGTGAAAGAAGCTGCCGATGCATTGGAGCAGATTAACAAAATAGATAAGAAGTAATCATAAAAAAATAAGGAATCAATATGAAAAAGTTTAGTAAAATTTTGATGTCCGGGCTTGCAGCATTCTGTTTGTGGGCATGCTCAGATGAGGCAAATGTGTCTCAGCCGGTCGATGCTGAGAGTGACGTATATGTGGAATTTGGAGTGCAACTGATGCAAGGAAGCGGTTCAAGAAGCGAGACAACAGATGAGGAGGATGGAAACGGAAGCAATTCTTCTGACGGTGCTGAAGTGGGTAAGGACTATGAGAACAGTGTCAAGGAGATATTACTGGTGCTGACAAAGGCTGATGGTTCTCTCATTGTCAGTCAGCGTCTGGATGTGGAACCTAAGAATGATGGAAAATATCCCAAACTTGTGGCAACTTTGGACAGAAGTGCATTAGAGGCATACAGAACGGGAGAAATTTATGCTTATGCTTTCTGTAATCCCACTTCTTCTATCAATGCCAGTGATCTGAAGAACAGTATTCATACGCTGTCGGAGGAACCTGAATTAACAGACAACGATGAAATTTGGAAAAAAGGTGCTTTCCTGATGTCTAACCACAATCTGGTCAAAGTGGCCAACTCCACTCCAACCACTACCTGGAACTGGGAACAATATACTGAGACCAATCGTCTGTTTTTGGGTACCATTTCGGTAGAACGTGCTTGCGCACGTTTTGACTTCAAAGCGAGCAGCTATCCCACTACAGAGGCTGCTAACACCTATGTATTGGAGAGCACCAATAAGGTTAAAGTTCTGCTGACTGATATGGTAATGGTTAATATCAGCAAGAGTTTCTATCATCTACGTCGGGTGTCTGCTGACGGGCTTGCGAATAATATAGACTTGTGTGGACAGGAAACTTCAAACAACTATGTAGTGGATACAGATGCAAAGGAAAAGAACGGCATTGCTGAAGAAACTTATAAAAGTAACTATTTTTATAATAATTTTCTTTCTAAGTCGTCAGATGAGTGGAAAGATAAATTCACACCAATCTCTTCTCTAACCGAAGAAGATAATGACAATTCTTGGAATACAGGAGGCAATCGCAACGGATACAAAATATGGCGTTATGCAACTGAAAATACCATTCCTGCTCCTATTAGCAATCAGAAAAACGGTATCTCTACCGGTGTAATCTTCAAAGGGAAATTGGATTTTAATAAATCAACCTATGGTGTAACTAGTAATCAGCCTATTTTCGTATATAATAATGTGTTGTATGGCACTTGGGAGAAAGTGATGGCGGCGGCTAATGACCCCAATGCGGATAAGAGCCTGAAAGCTGCTTTTGATCAAATAGGGGCAAACCCCGTTGCTGGTACTGATTTTGCCCAGGCAGGGTTCACCGTTTTTAAACCGAATACAGCCGGCGATTATGAAATGTATTATTGCTATTGGAATCGTCATAATGACAATGGTGATCCTAACAAGATGGGTATGATGGAATTTGCAGTGGTACGCAACAATGTGTACAAACTGATGGTAAACAAAATCAATGGTTATGGCCATCCTACTTCATCGGATCCTAAAGAGGATCCCGATCCGTTCGATCCGAACAATCCGGATGAGCGAAACGACCTCTACATCGAAGTAACCGTTGAGGTACGTCCTTGGGTGGTCCGTATAAATGACATCGAGTTCTAAACAAGTGTATTAAACAATGAATAAGACAACAAGATTCATACATACATTGAGACTGCCGGGCATGGTGCTTTGCGCCATGCTGGCGGTAGCCGCATTGTTGTCCTCCTGCCATGGCATATACAATGACCTGGAACCCTGTACGCGAGGTGTCCGTCTGCGTTTTGTCTATGATTATAATATGGAGTATGCCAATGCATTCCATTCGCAGGTGGACTGTCTGGCTCTGTTGGTCTATGACGAACAGGGCAACTATCTGGCTACCTATACTGGGGCAGGTGATGAGCTGAAGGATGAGAATTACCGCATGACTCTCGATTTGGAGAAAGGGAGTTATCATTTTGTTGCATACGGCGGACTGACTTGTCCGCAAACCTCTTTTTCATTCAAGGTGGTTCCCGGCACTGGTTCAACCATGCAGGACTTGCGTGTAGAGATGCATAATGCCGGACGCATTTCGGAGACTGATCTGCATCCTTTGTTTTATGGTTCGCTGGATATAAATGTGGACAATGACACTTACGAAGAAGCCACTGTGTACCTGATGAAGAACACTAACAACATCCGTGTGGTGCTTCAGCAGATGAACGGTGGAGAGGTGAATGACAAGGATTTTACTTTCCGTATTACAGATGACAACACGCTGTTTGCTTCCGACAACAGCCTGATAAGTAATAGTGGGCAAGTCTATGCTCCTTGGGCACAGGGACAGCGCACTGTGGGAGTGACGGAGGAAGGTGACAAGAAAGTGACTGTGGCATATGCCGAACTGTCTACTTCTAGATTGGTTGCCGGCAATCATCCGCGTCTGACCATCACCCGTAACAGCGACGGTGCACAGGTATTAAGTATTCCGTTGAATGAGTATCTGTTGTTGCTGAAAAGTGACCATTTCGACAAGATGGGTGACCAAGAGTTTCTGGACCGTGAAAGTAACTGGTCATTGATATTCTTTTTGGATGATAATCACACATGGATACGCACCCATATTGTTGTCAATGACTGGATAGTAAGAATTAATGATACAGAATTATGAGAATAAAGGATTGGGGACATATCGTGTCTGTACTGGGCGTCTGCTTCCTCTTAATGTGCGGATGTGACGGCAGAAGTGATGAGGGGCTTCCTTCATCGAATGGACCCGATGCGGTCTATCTGGATATTAATGTCGCTCTGAGAGATGCTCCCGTGTCCGGACGTTCTGTTTCCGGACGTGCGGATGAGGATCCTTCGTATGATAAAGTGACGGACGCTGAGAAGATGCGCACGCTGCGTGTCATTCTAGTCCGTCCGGATGGCAAGGTGGAACATAATGTCCATCTTGATTTGAAGAACAATCCTGTGGATGACCGGTATGGAAAAATCCGCCTGAAGGTGCAAGGCAATGAGGAAAAAACCATTTACTTACTTGCTAATGAAGAGTCCGTTCCGGTGGAGATTCCTGATGTGGAGGAGGATAAAACGTCTCGGGCACCCAAAACATGGAATGACTTTAAACCCGGAAAAAAATTCCTGACCAAGGAGCAGATGGCGGGGCTTGTGTTATCGTTCGATAGCGTGGCTTTCAGTAAAGAAAAACCATTGCTTATGAGCGAATGTCATACGGTGACGCTGGATAACAAAGGTCTGGAGCCTGATACTGAAAACCAGGGACAGGATGGTGAGCAAGCGGAAGTGATACTGAAAAAGGAAGTCACACTGAAGATCACCCGTGCTGCTGTAAAGTTCACATACGAGATAACGAACAAGAGCAGCCAGATTTATTATCTGAGTGAAATCAGAATAGATAAGTCAGCTTCCCATGAATACCTTCTGCCCAATGGCATGGTGTATGATAATACGGAAAAGGAAGTAAAAGATTTCCAAGTGCCGGAATTGGCCAGCTATGAGTCCTTTGATCAAAAATATAAGGAGAATGTAAAGTTGGAAGCGAATTCGACGAATCCGGTTATACTGCCTTCGTTTTACCTGCCGGAAGGAAAGTATGAGAATGCTGAGGACGTTAATAAAGATTATAAGACTTCCTACAAGACCGCTATTACGCTGGATACAAAGGATAATAGTGGTGTAGACTTGGGAGGCAATTCTGAAAGCACTCCCTCCGGAAAGTTCACTTTGGAAAGTTTCTTTCCGAACCTTCCTGTTTTACCTCGTGGTACTCATGTGGTGGTGAGGATGACAGTCAATGAAGCGGATAGCATATCATGGCAGGTGGATCTGCGCCCATACGGTGAAGTGATACTTGAACCTGGTTTTGGAATAGAGATGAAATGAAAAAAAGAAGGAGAAGAAAACAATGAAGAAAACGATAAGTTATTTCTTATTTATATGCGGTCTACTGATGGTTGCCGCCACTTCGTGTAAGGACGACCTGCTGTACACGGACGGGGGGCCTATTCCCGAAGGTGAGAGTATAGTGACGGCACAGGTGGACTTCAAACCTTTGGTGGAGGGACTTGCGGACAAATCGCGCTCAGCGGGCGATACTATCAAGTCTATTAATGCCTTGTGTGTGTTGTTGTATGATGTGGATGGTAATTTGGCAGAAGCGCATTCTTTGACACTTGTAACTGGTGAACCGGGGGAAGGAGAATATAGAGTAAGTGATATTGAACGTAAAAAAGAAGATGCAGTCGACCCGAACGGGAATATTGCTGAAACGGAAACACCTCGTGCTAAGCTAAGCTTGAAAATTCCATACGGACGTTACTATATCTATGCAGTGGCCAATATGGGAACGGAGTTTAACGAAGAAGTTAAGAGTGATGGTACTGGTTCGTCAGAGGCGGTTAATAAGTATAAGGAAGCAATTAAGACAGTAGAAGGATTAAAAAGCATTTCTCTTACTTGGAATGCTGATGATGTGGCCCGGAACAACCAGATGTTCGGTCATTTCACTATAGTGGGGCAAGAGAATAAGAGTGAATTGCTTACCATTAATAAAAAGAAAATGGAGTTGCATTCGTGGATACGCCGTGCGGCATCTAAGGTAACTATTGCATACGATGGTAGTGGATTGGAAGATGGTGTTTTCATCTATTTGAAATCGGTGACCATAAAAGACATTCCGCAGAAGTGTTATCTAGGGAAAAATAATCCTGCTGCTCCGGAAGATCTGAAAGATGGGGATGAAGGAGTAAAGCTTGATTTGATACCGGAAGGTGAAACCATAAAATATTATAAGGGCGATGGTGAACTATCCCCGAGTGATTTTAATGAAACATACGAAGCCCGTATTACAAAAGGGAAACCTCTATTCGGCAGTAAGAGATATGAGGAAGACGCATATCACCCCGAAAACTTGGCGGATGTGCATACCGAATTTACCAACGCTCTTTATTTTTATGAGAATATGCAGGGCATGGGTAAGGAAGGTACTACTAGTGATAAGCGTCAAGTGGTTAAAGGTGATCAAGATCCAACCAAACCGACTTATCCTGACGGAGGTGCAGAGGAGAACGAGGCGTGGAAAGATGCCAAGCCATACGGAACCTATATAGAAGTGGATGCTTTTTATGTTTCTATCAATGAAAAGAAAGTGGGTAGAGGTCCTATCAAGTACCGCTTTATGTTAGGAAAAGATGTGATAACCGATTACAATGCGGAGCGTAACCATCACTACAAACTGACTTTGAAGTTCAAGGGATATGCCAACGATGCAGACTGGCATATAGAATATGAAGAACCGGAGCCAGGTATCGAAGTGCCTAATCCTTACTATATCTCTTATCTTTATAACCGTACGATGAATCTTCCGGTAAAGATTAATACGGGAGGAGGTACGCTTATCTCTTTAAAGGCTGAGATTCTTACGAACAATTGGGCTCCGCATGGAACACTTTCTTTGGCGGAAGGTGGGTTGGATTATGCTAGAGCATATGATTATGCTGAAAATCCAAATGACGAATCGCTAAATCAACCATGGAATGGATTTCTTTCACTTCGTAAAACTACTGCCAGAATTCTGATAAAAGAAAATGACCCTGATAAGGATCAGGTACCGGTTGATCTTACTATACCCGGAACAGTGAAGATCACGAGTAATAAGGACTATTATGAAACTTCTGAGAAAGGACTTCGTACATATAATGTGGCGAAGCAACTCCACGAAGATAAGGACGGTAATTACGAAATAAAAGGCGACAATGATCATTTGCTTGCTTCTATTCCTTTATATACTCGCGCTAAACAGATGCATATTAAATCGGGTTATACAGGAAATAATCCTTATGTGGCTTATCAGCGGCATGCGAAGGTTAAAATAATCGCTGTGGTACAGGTGAATGGAAAAGATCATTCACTTGATGAAACTGTCGATATATATCAAGTGCGAAGAATTGTAAACCCCAAAGGAATTTATAGAAGCAATAATAATAATCGGCCTTTTGATGTAACTTTATTGCGGCTGCCAAAGGAGAATGCGGAGGATTTTATTCCTTTTTCATCTGAAGGACCTTGGAAAGCGTATGTTGTAAGTGCACAAACAGAGGCGAACAGAGGAGAACCCTCTTATGTAGATCCTAATCCCGGATTTATCACTCTTTCTGTTTTAGATAACAAAAATACACGTTTGGAGGATGGCGTTATATATGGTGTTACTGGTTCGGATATTAAATTTAAGATTAACTTTAATGAAACAATAGCTAAGGGTGCTTCCAATAAAAATGCGGTAGTACGTGTGGAATATCATAATTACACATGTGAACATCTTATTTTCGTGCACCAAGGAAGCCAGCCACAGGAGTTGTTATCTGGCAAGCCTGCATGGCATGTATCGAATTTGGTTAGCCAAAATAAGGAAGCTCTTAATCCGTTGGATGAAGGTTCTTTATTTAGATATAAAAATCTTACTCAGCCTATTACTGCAAAGAATCAGTATAATAAGCAGATTATGATAAATGTTAAACCTGACTATTTCCCTGATCCTGTATCACAAACAGGTCAATATGAATTGGAGGGGACCACAGAGAAGGTTACGTGGGGAAATATAACGAATCAGCAGGCTGAGAGTACAGAAAGCTGGGGTCTTAACTTAGAGAAAACTCGTATTGCTAAATTAGATGATTATGAATCTTTGTTTGAAAGTAATATAATTGCTCAAAGTTATGGCGTGCTTTATGGTGATGAATCTACTGAACCTGAAACAAATATTGTAGATGCGTATGGATATCAAGAGCATAATGAGTATAGTCACCCCGGAAATCCTCCTAAGAAGAATCGTGGAATGCGTGGATGTTTTGTTTACAATAGGAACAATGGTAATCATATCTTTTTTCCGGTGGGAGCTTCTGGATATGGTCATAGAAGAACTAAAGAAAATGGATGCTTGCGTTATTCATGTGGACAAACTGGTATCTTTAGTAATTTGGCTTTGGCTCCGTTGTTTTATGACCTTTACATGCGACCCGGTGCTGTTTATTGGACAGAAGATGTTACTGGAACAGGGGCATGGGGAACGACTGTAGGTTGGGATATTAATTATTTTACATTTGACTTTAACAGAATATATCAGGCTAATGTTTTTGATAGCGACGAAAGTGATGCCTGCTTCATTCGTTGTGTGGAGGATTCTGGTTCTAATTAGTGTCTTTTATCATGTAAGATAAGTATAGATCTATTCTTTATTTGAAAGAGTCGGTTGGCACAATCACTTATAGAGGCTGTATCGTAATGTAAACTTGCGATACAGCTTCTTTCTATATAAGAAGAGAATTGCTTTGGTGCCGTTTAAACTGTTTATATAAACATACGAGCACTTGTGCAAACCATCACCATACCCGTCATACTTTTGCGGAGGTCACAAGTTCTCCTCAGAAAACCCCTTTAAATTTTCATTCCATCCATAATAATTGTATCTTTGTTCCAATCAACCCGTTAAAAGACTGCGCCATGGGAACAGGAGGCATACAAGACAAATACGTGAATCCCTATACCGATTTCGGCTTCAAGCTGCTTTTGGGTACTGTAATGAACAAGGAACTGCTCCTCAGTTTCCTCAATGCGTTGCTGTTTGGTGAGGAGACGGTGAAGGATGTCACCTATCTGAATGTGGAGCATCTGGGTACGCAGGAATATGATCGTCGTGCTATATTCGATGTGTATTGCGAGAACGAGAAGGGAGAGAAGTTCCTGGTGGAGATGCAGCGCGGCGAGCAGCAGTTTTTTAAGGACCGTAGCCTGTACTACTCCTCTTTCCCCATCCGCGAGCAGGGCAAGCGCGGCCCTTGGGATTATGAGCTGAAGGCCGTCTATGTGGTGGGCATCCTGAATTTTTCTTTTGACGAAACGGACAATGAACATTTCCACCATGAAGTGAAACTGGTGGATCTCCATACGCATAAGGTGTTTTATGACAAGCTTGCCTTCATCTATCTGGAAATGCCGAAGTTCAGCAAACCGGAGGAGGAGCTGGAGACGATGTTCGACAAGTGGCTTTTCGTGCTCCGTAACCTTTCTTCGCTGCTCGAGCGCCCTCGCGCCTTGCAGGAACGGGTGTTCAACCGTTTGTTTGAAGCTGCCGAGATAGCCAAATTCTCTCGCAAGGAATTGAGTGAATATTGGGAAAGTTTGAAGAATTTCCGTGATTGGTACAGTGTGATGACAACCCAGCTAAAGAAAGGCAGGGAAGAAGGCCGCAAGGAAGGACTCGAAAAAGGCCGTCGTGAAATGCAATGGATGAATGCGTGCAAAATGAAGGAAGACGGTATGTCCATTGAGATGACAGCCAGGTATTTTTGAGGGTGGTAGTAGGATGGAAAACTGTTTCTGAAGAAGATTCTCTAAGGGGAATTCTGTTGGAAAAAGAAGGGAAAAAAGGAGGAATGAAACGCCCTATTCATGGGCGTTTGCGAAAGAGGGTGGCAGCACATTTACAATTTCCACCACATACATCTTGTGAAAACCACCGTACGATTCTCTGTACCATCTGTCTGTAATGCTCTTGTCGATAAAGTTTTCGGGCTTGATCAGATCGGCATACAGTTTCTTGCATTCAAAAGTCAGCCGCGCCTGCTCAAAAGTGATGCTTCCGTTCTCGGTGAACAAGGGCGATAATCCTGTCGCTTTTACTTTGTCCATGTCACGCCCCGACTTAGAACCGCATATTTTATGCACTTCTTTATGCTCCTCGCCTAGAAAAGAGAGGGTGAGATAATCGTTCTGCTCTATAAAGTCGAAGGTATAACGTTCGGGGCGGATAAAGATAAAAGCTACCGGACGGTTCCACAGAAACCCTGTGCCTCCCCAGTTTGCCGTCATGGTGTTGAATTTGTCTTTGGTACCGGCGGTTACCAACATCCATTCCTTGCTGATTGTCTCAAACAGATTGTCAGTCAGTTCGTTTACTTTTATTTTTTTCATTGTTTCCGTATTTTTAGCTAGTACAAAGATATAATTTTTTTCTTTTACTGTTTCAGATTAAATTTGCTAATTATTATCTTTGCGAGAAATATTAATTAAAAAAAGAAAGGACGATACAGTGGCAAATGATGTAGTTTTAACCCCGATGATGAAGCAGTTTTTTGAGTTGAAGGCAAAGCATCCCGATGCGATTATGCTATTCAGGTGCGGGGATTTTTATGAAACTTATTCAGAAGACGCTATTGTTGCCTCAGAGATTTTGGGTATTACGCTGACCAAGCGGGCCAATGGACAGGCAAAGAGCGTAGAAATGGCCGGCTTTCCTTTCCATGCATTGGACACGTATTTGCCCAAACTGGTACGTGCCGGCAAGCGGGTGGCCATTTGTGACCAATTGGAAGATCCCAAGATGACCAAGAAACTGGTAAAGCGCGGTATCACCGAATTGGTGACTCCGGGTGTAGCCATCAATGACAATGTTCTTTCTTACAAAGAAAATAATTTTCTGGCTGCCGTTCATTTTGGGAAAGCCAGTTGTGGTGTGGCCTTCCTTGATATCTCTACCGGTGAGTTCCTTACCGCAGAGGGGCCTTTTGACTATATAGACAAGTTGTTAAATAATTTCGCCCCCAAAGAGGTGCTTTTCGAACGTGGTAAACGGGGAATGTTTGAAGGAAATTTCGGAAGCAAGTTCTTTACTTTTGAGTTGGATGACTGGGTGTTTAATGAAAGTTCCTCACGCGAGAAGCTGTTGAAGCACTTTGAGACCAAGAACTTAAAAGGTTTCGGGGTGGAGCACCTTAAGAATGGTATTGTAGCTTCGGGAGCTATTTTGCAATACCTCAATATGACGCAGCATTATCAGATCGGCCATATAACTTCTCTTTCCCGTATAGAGGAAGACCGTTATGTGCGGCTGGATAAATTCACGGTACGGAGCTTGGAACTCATAGGTAGCATGAATGAGGGCGGAACCAGTCTGCTGGATGTGATCGACCGCACTATCAGCCCTATGGGAGCCCGTCTGCTAAAACGCTGGGTAGTCTTTCCGTTGAAAGATGAGAAGCCTGTCAATGAGCGTCTGGATGTAGTGGAATACTTCTTCCGCGAGCCGGATTTCAAAGAGTTCATAGAAGAGAAATTACATCTGATAGGAGATTTGGAACGTATTGTTTCGAAAGCTGCCGTAGGACGAATCTCTCCACGCGAGGTGGTGCAACTTAAAGTAGCTTTGCAAGCCATAGAGCCGATTAAGAATGCCTGTTTGAATGCGGATAACAGGAGTCTCCGCCGTATTGGGGAACAACTGAATTTATGTCTGTCTATCCGTGAAAAAATAGCGAAAGAGGTTAAGAATGATCCTCCTTTGCTGGTGAATAAAGGCGGTGTGATAGCAGACGGGGTGAATGCGGAACTGGACGAACTGCGGCAGATAGCTTTTTCCGGCAAGGATTATCTGCTCAAAGTACAGCAACGTGAAAGTGAGCTGACCGGCATTCCCAGCTTGAAAATTGCTTATAACAATGTGTTCGGTTACTATATTGAGGTGCGTAACACGCATAAGGATAAGGTACCTGCCGACTGGATCCGTAAACAGACGCTGGTGAATGCGGAACGCTATATTACTCAGGAACTGAAAGAATACGAAGAAAAGATCTTGGGGGCCGAAGATAAGATTTTAGTGCTTGAAACAAAGCTCTATAACGAATTGGTGGTCGCTTTGGCAGAGTTTATTCCAGCCATTCAGATTAATGCCAGTCAGATTGCCCGATTGGATTGTCTGCTGGCTTTTGCCAATGTGGCGAAAGAGAACAATTATATCCGTCCTGTTGTGGAGGACAGTGAGGTGATTGACATCAGGCAAGGCCGTCATCCTGTCATCGAGAAGCAGCTTCCGGTAGGGGAGAAGTATATTGCCAATGATGTCTTTCTGGACTCGGAAACCCAGCAAATCATTATCATTACCGGTCCCAATATGGCGGGTAAGTCGGCTTTGCTACGCCAGACTGCGCTGATTACCTTGTTGGCGCAGATGGGTAGTTTTGTTCCTGCCGAAAGTGCGCGGATCGGTATGGTGGATAAAATATTCACCCGTGTGGGAGCCAGCGATAACATTTCTGTGGGCGAATCTACCTTTATGGTTGAAATGAATGAGGCGGCAAATATTTTGAACAACCTCTCTAGCCGCAGTTTGGTGCTGTTTGATGAGTTGGGACGGGGAACCTCCACTTATGATGGTATTTCCATTGCTTGGGCTATTGTGGAGCATATTCACGAGCATCCTAAAGCCAAGGCACGTACGTTGTTTGCCACCCATTATCATGAGTTGAACGAGATGGAGAAATCTTTCAAGCGCATCAAGAATTACAATGTATCTGTGAAGGAGATAGATAATAAAGTGATTTTTCTGCGCAAACTGGAACGTGGCGGCAGCGAACATTCTTTCGGTATTCATGTGGCAAAGATGGCAGGTATGCCGAAAAGCATCGTGAAGCGTGCCAATGATATTCTGCATCAACTGGAAACGGACAACCGCCAGCAGGGCATTGCCAAGCCTACGGCTGAGATAGCGTCCGGCCGGAGCGGAATGCAGCTCAGCTTCTTCCAGTTGGATGATCCGGTATTGAGTCAGATACGGGATGAGATTCTGAATTTGGATGTCAATAATCTGACCCCTCTTGAAGCATTGAATAAACTGAATGATATCAAGAAGATAGTAAAAGGCAAATAAATGCCTTCATTTTTCATTAACCGTTAATTACTAACCATTAATCATTATCATGAAACACTTACTAACCTTATGGATGTTGGCCTTGTGTCTGTGTGTTTCGGCCAAGGAAACATGTCCGAAAGTAATTCCCGCCCTGCAAGAGTGGAAGGGGGGAAGTGGAAAACTCGTATTGCCTGCTGAAGGCAGTATTGTTGTAGCTCCTGCCGATGAGGCGGCACTGAAAAGTGTGGCGACTGTGCTGGCACAGGACTTGAAAGATCTGTTGGATTGGAACTACACCATTAGGACCGGGAAACCGGGAAAGAATGATATTTATCTTTCATTGATGAAACCCGACAAACAATTGGGAAAGGAAGGGTATGTGCTGACTGCCGGACGCTATGCCGGTATTGAAGCACCGGCTCGTCAGGGAGTCTTTTGGGGAACCCGGAGTTTGTTGCAGATTCTTTATAATGAAAAAGGACAGTTGCCCAAAGGAGTTGCCCGTGACTGGCCGCAATATCCCAGTCGTGGCTTCATGCTGGATGTGGGCCGTAAGTTCTTCACAATGGATTTCCTGCGGCAATATGTCAAAATACTATCGTTCTATAAACTGAATGAATTCCAGATTCATCTCAATGACAATGGTTTTGTACAGTTCTTTGATAACGACTGGAACAAGACCTATGCTGCTTTCCGCCTGGAGAGTGAGCGTTTTCCGGGGCTGACCGCCAAGGATGGTTCTTATACCAAGAAAGAATTCACCGACCTGCAACGTCTGGGCATGGAATATGGTGTGAATGTGATTCCGGAGATTGATATTCCGGCTCATTCATTGGCCTTTACACATTATAAACCCGAGATAGGCAGTGATAAATATGGAATGGATCATTTGGATTTGTACAAGGAGGAAACCTATCGTTTTGTAGATTCTTTGCTGGATGAGTATCTTTCTGGTGAGAAACCGGTTTTCATAGGTCCCGATGTACATATCGGTACAGACGAGTACAATGTCAAGGAAGCTGAGAAATTCCGCTATTTTACAGACCGGTATCTGAAGTATGTAGAGAAATACAGGAAGAATGTCCGTATGTGGGGAGCACTGCGCTGGTTGAAAGGAAGCACTCCGGTGAAAGCGGATAATGTAACTATTAATGCCTGGTCATACGATTGGATTGATCCTAATGCTTCTTTGAAAGACGGATATAAGATTATCAATACGTGTGATGCTTATCTTTATATTGTTCCGGCTGCCGGATATTATCGTGATTTCCTGGACACGAAATGGCTGTATGAGCAATGGCGTGTGGGTAAAGTGAATCCTAAGGAAGAGTTGCCTGAAGGAACTCCGGGACTGTTGGGAGGTATGTTTGCCGTATGGAATGACCATTGTGGTAACGGTGTGTCACAACAGGATGTGCATTTCCGTACATTCCCGGCCGCTCAGGTACTGGCCGAGAAGATGTGGAGAGGGAAGAATGAAATGGTTTCTTACGAGGAATTTGAGGAATTGTGCAAACAGATGCCTGAAGCTCCCGGTGTCAACCTGCTGGGGCGTGTGCAGGGTGAGGTACTCCTTCCGGGGCAGAATGAAGAACTGTCTTTGAACGGTACGGACAGCATTGCCACTATGTTGCCGGAGGTAGGCTATCCATACGTGGTAGAATTTGAAATAAATCCGGACAAAGACCAAAATATCAACGGTATTTTGTTTAAAGGTCCTCATTCCACCGTATATGCTAATTGGGAAAATAAGGGAAAATTGGCTTTCAGCCGTGACGGCTATACGTTTGTATTCCACGCTGCCACACTGCCTGCCGGAGCATGGACGAAGGTACGCATAGAGGGAAACCACAAAGGTACTACTCTTTACATAAACGGTGAGAAAGCGGAACGTTTGGAAGGACGTGTCAAGCAGTTTTACAACTATACTCATAAACGCAAGGACAAGATGTATATGCAGGAAACTTTGGTGTTTCCCATGCGGCAGATTGGGGATGTGCAGAATGGGTTCAGAGGGAAGTTGCGGAATATAAATTGCACGCAATAAAAGATATTTCTTTCTCTTGCTGTGTAGGGGCAGGTTTTAGACCTGTCCCTATGCCCAATAGGAGTGAAATTTCTCCGAATGTTATCTTTAATAGTGTTATATTGTTTATTATCAAAGTTTTATATGCGGTAAATGTTATCTGTTTTATTTTCATGAAAAGGGCTTTATACCTTACTTTGCATTATTAAACTTAAGCAACAAACCCGATGAAAATAAAACAAATTCTACTTTGCATGCTTTTAGCCTGCTTTATTCTTCCCGCTTCCGCACAGAATAGCTGGGGTATTGTAGGAGGCGGACTTTTTTCTAAATCTCTGTCCAGGGATGCACGCTTCAGCCTGGGCGGTTATGCCGGAGGAATGTATGACGTTCATGTTAAAAACTCATGGTATGTACAACCACAATTATTATTTACTTATGAAGAATTCAGATCCAAGACAAGACTTGGTACCGATTCTTTTTTTAGTAAATTCAATTTGGAGCTTCCTATCCTTGCTTCTTATAATGTTGCTTTGAATAACAAATGGAATTTGCGCATCAATGCGGGACCGTATCTGTCCTATGCTATGTTTGGCAGGGATAAATCCATTGATTACGCCTATGGCAACGGAATGCATTCTAGTTTGGGCTGGTGGCATCAGGATTTTCCAGATCATTTTACTTACGGCGGAAGGGCCGGGGTTTCATTGGAATCCGAGCATTTCATTTACACTATCGATGGTAAGTGTTCTCTTCGTAAGAGACCTTTCGGGCGAAGTGTCAGTTTATCGGCCGGTGTAGGATATAAGTTCTGAGTTTTCTGTATCTTTGTCACCGGAGAATAAAAATAGAGTTGCATGTATGTTTATATAAAACAGTTGGGTATTGTTTGCCTTCTATGTTGGCTTGGTCTTTCCTGTACTTTGCAGCGCACGGAACATCCTGCTTTGCGGCAAGCCGGATACTTGATGGAAGAACATTCCGACAGTGCGTTTTCATTATTGAAATCCATCTCTTCCCTAACCGGTATGAGCCCGGAAGACAAGGCCGGTTACGCTTTGCTGCTGGCTGAGGCTGCGGATAAAAATGGTTATTCACTGCTTCCTTGTGACTCATTATTGAATTTTGCTCTCCATGTATATCATGAAGAAGCCAAAGAACATGCCATAGCTCTTCTGTATAAGGGTAAAGTGCAACAGGAAATGGAAAACTATGCCGATGCCTTGAAAAGTTACCGTATGGCGCTTGAAATTCTTTCCGCCTATCCATGCGAATTCTATTGGAAAGGGTTTGTATATAATATGTTGGGTGGGCTGTATGGCAAACAGAACTTGTACGCACAGGCCAAAGATATGTATGTCAAGGCTTGTTATAATGATTCGCTGGCACGGCATAACCGTCATTTCATCAGTTCACTCAGCAACCTGGGGGTAGCTTACATCGGGTATGGAAATATAGACTCCGCTTTTATCTGTCAGCAACGCGCTTTGCAGCTTTCTCTTTCTACTGATAGTTTCCTTTTGCATTCTCTTTATGGAAATATAGGGGATTTATGCGGACGTACAGGACGGAACAGTATAGCTATTATTTGTCTGAAAAGGGCATACGATGCCTGTCGTCTTAGAGAAGACAGCTTGCAGTGTCTTTGGAATCTAGGGGAATTTTATTATAATAACGGGCAGCTTGATTCGGCTCTTTATTATTTGAACCGAAGCAAGGAAGCTGTCGATATTCATATCCGGTATCTCTCTTTCTTTGACTTGTATGCCATAGCCAAGCAGCAGGGAAATGTGGAGAAAGCTTTGGAATATCTGGAAATCAGCACCCAGTTGGAAGATTCTATCTATTCCACCAATGTGGCTACGGAACTGGAGAAGAAGACCTATCGTTGGAATGCCGACGCGCAAGTAAGGAAAGAACAGTTCAAGGCTAAACGGAGGATATACACCATTGCGATGATAGCTGTGGTGTTGCTGCTGGTCATTGTGATTATTTATCAACAGATACTGAAGAACAAGAAGATACAGCAATCCAATTATAAATATCTGTTGCAGAAGCTGAAACAGAACCTGATGGATATGCAGCAGAATATTGCTCAACATGAAGAGGTGATAGCCGAATTGAAACAGAAACAAGAAAGCCGTGTCGAGGAAATAGAAGAGAAGGAACGGGCTATAGAGGCCATGAAGATGGAGAAGGAGAAATTGCGCAACTGGTTGTTCCGGCAAAGTGCCCTCTATACGAAAATAGACAAACTGGCCAACCAGCAAAAGCATCACAAAGAGCGTATTGCAGTGCTCACCAATGCTGAGCAACGCCAACTCAGAGTGATTATAGGACAGATTTATGCTGATTACATAGAGCAACTGCATACCCGGTATCCCAAGTTGAACGAAGATGATGTCCTTTTGCTATGTCTGCAATTGGCGGATTTATCTCCTTTTGCCATCGCTTTATGCTTTGGTAATAATGATGCACAGATTGTAGCGCAACGCAAATATCGTATGAAAAGTAAGATGGAATAACTGTGTGTTACAGAATTTGCATAATGTTTTTTTAATAGATGTTTGTATATCAGGTTATAAAGGCATTTTGCTATCTTTGTGCGTAGAAAGCTAAAAGACAAAATCACTATGCGTTCATTTATTATATATTTAAATTTCGTCAGTTTGCTGGCTGTCTGTTTGTTTGCCTGTAACCACCATTCTTCCAATCCGATGTTACAGCAAGTAGATTCTTTGTTGGAAATGAAGCCGGACAGTGCATTGACTATTTTAAAAAATATATCTGTTTTAGAGGATTTGCCGGAAGTAGACAAGGCATACTATGCTTTGTTGCTGGCTGAGGCTACGGACAAGAACAAACTACCCTTATTGCCTTGCGATTCCTTATTGAATTTCGCCTTGGATTATTATGGAGATGATGATAGGGAGAAGGCTGTGGCATTGATGTATAAGGGAAGGCTGCTGGCAGAGATGGATGATGAAAAGGCAGCGATAGAGATGAATTTGAAGGCATTGGAAATATTGCAGGATTATCCGGTAGATACAAAATATAGAAGATTAATTTATAGTGCGCTGGGATTGTGGTATGGGAATTGTGAATTGAATGACAAGGCATTGGAGGTGTTGCACCAATCTCTTCATTATTCTTTTGATGCTAAAGATACTGCCATTGCTTATATTAATATAGGATATATTTATGGCATGAGAAATATGCAGGATTCTGCCATAACCTATCAGCGCAAAGCTGTGAAGTATGCCATGCGTTCTAAAGATAGAAGCATGATACTTACTTCTTGGCATAATTTGAGCATTTGTTATAGACACTTTGAAAATGTCGATTCGGCTGTTGTTTATGCGCATAAGGTTTTACAGCATTTATCTTATGGGAATGGAAAAGCAGATGCTTATTATAATATGGGGGATTTATATGTTGATTTGGAACAATATGATTCAGCACGCCATTATTTAGAAAAGAGTTTGTTTCTTTCTCCATCTCGCTCTATACCCTACTGGTCACTTGCCGTAATGGAGGCTGAACTAGGAAATTTTAAGTCTGCCTATCACTATCTGGATACGTTTGTTATGGTTCAGGACTCATTAGATAACAGTGAGCTATTGACGGAAGTGCAACATTTAGTCTATAAACATCAGACGGAATTAAGAGTAAAGGATGAACAGATAAAATCCAAAAGGATTATAAGATGGATTGTCTTTGTATCCGTTATTATTTGCTTTGTCGTTGCTTTGATTTACCAACGTTGGATAAATAAGAAAAATAACCAGCAGGCACTCTATCGGCAGTCATTGCAATATGCCCATGAGAAGCAGGATATGATGCAACAACGTATAGAGGAAAATGAATTAACTCTTGCACTGTTGCAAGACAGAGAGAACCAAAATCTTGATGAAATCGATAAAAAAGAACGATTGATTGCTCAGTTGAAGCAAGAAAAGCTGGAACTTCGCACATGGACGTTTTGGCAGACTCCTATATATAAAAAAGTGATGTCCTTATCCGAACAAAAGGAAGTGGATAAAAAGGCACGAAAAGTAATGACAGATGTAGAACGTGAAAAACTAAAGAAAACAGTATTTGAGATCTATGCTGATTATATTTCTCCTTTGCAAGCACAATACTCCCAACTGACGGAGGATGACTTGTTGGTCCTTTGCCTGCAAGAAGCGGGTATTTCTCCGTTGGCCATTTCTTTATGTTTCGGACATACGGATACGGTAGCCCTCAATCAAAGGAAATCGCGTCTAAAAAAGAAAATGTCAGAGTGATAAACTGAAATATATTGTTTATCAGTGTTTTATAGAAATATTATGTCACAGCAAATAGTTGTACGTTCTTTCCTTTCCCTCTAACTTTGCGGCATCATTTTTAAACAAAAAGAAGTATGAAAGCAAAGTTATTATTGATGTTATTTTTAGTTTCCTTGAGTTTGGGAGTTTTTGCTTCGGAGCATCACCAAAAGAAGCCTCATGCAGTTTGCAAAGTTTATGAAAAGGTGGCTACTAGAATTCCTTTTATTTTTTCAGTACAAACCGAGGATATAAATGACTGCTTGTATCTCACATTTCAATTTTCATTAGATGATGCTGACATTACTATGCTAGATAAGGATGGTAATGAAAAGGTGTAGTTATGGATAACGCATTTGAAAAAACAGCTGTACTTCCTAAGTGTGATAAAGGAAGTGCTTACTCGACTCAGATAAATTTAAGTTTTTAAGTAATTCCAATTAAGGCTGTATGATAATATTTTAGTTGATAATCTAAGGTTATTGATAATGTGAAGTTCATATCTGAATCTTATTTTATTGCTCATGTTATGATAAAATATGTTATATGGTTGATTTTTAGTGTTGTATAGGTGAGTGGATGTTATATGGATAGAGCTTTATGCTTATATCTTCTTTCTAATTTTGCAACATCAAATAAAAAAATAAGTATGAAGACTAAAATGATTGTAGTGGTGGTTTTGGCTGCGATGTGTGTATTGCCTTTGTCTGCACAGGTAAAAGTTGGTGTGGAAGGTGGAATGAACCTGTCTCATTATCTGGTTTCCGGTTCTGACGGATATAAAGCCGAGCAGGTAGGTGGAATGAAGCCCGGCTTTCAATTGGGGGTGACTGTGGACTACGAGATAGGAAAGCATTGGATGTTAATGTCCGGTTTGTCTTGGTTGCAGAATAGAAGTACCATGAAAATGATGGATCACATGGTTACTTATTTTCCTAAGACAGAGATAAAGATGAATAATCTGATTTTGCCGTTAAAAATGGGATATAATATTCGGGTTTCGGATAAACTCAGCCTCATTCTGTCGGTTGGAGTTTATGCTTCTTACGGATTTGGTGCTGGAAACTGTTCTTTGGATGTTATTCACCAAGAGGGGGATAATATAACTACCGAGCCTGCAAAATGGAAGCCCTTGGATGGTTTTTCCTATAAAGCCGGGGAGCCCAATAATAGTGGTAATCTTCAGGCTTTCCGCCGTTGGGATTATGGGGGCATTGTTGGAATGAAGGCTGTTATTGCCGATCATTATACGATAAGTTTTGATTATAGGGTCGGAATAAAAAAGATACAGGCACAAAATGGTTTGCGGAATTCAACTTTCCAGTTCTCCGTAGGCTATCGTTTCTAAACTGATTTAATTAAACTGGCAATCTGTCAAAATGATAATGCCGGTGTATGAGGGTGTCCTGTTTTAAAGGATACAGTTTGTGTATTTTCATCGTATTCTCGTGCATCGGCATTTTGACAGATTGTCTTCTTTTTCTGGTTATTTATTCTTTTATGGATATATGTGAACGTATATGTAGGGAAATGCATACATACGTGTCCGACAGGGATCTTTATGCCTTTTGAGATCCCTCTATTTATTGAGCCAGCTCTTTCAATATCTCCTCTATTTTCTGAAAGAGTTGTCCTATGTGCGCTCCGTCCACAAAAGCATGGTTTACAGTGAAAGCGATGGGCATTACCAGTCTTCCTTCGCGTGGCACTACTTTGCCGGCATTCATCAGCGGATAGTCTAATGGATGGTCGGGAGCCATTTGTGTATAGGTGAGTGAAGTGAAATAAAGCTGAGGCGTGGCACTCAGTTGGATAATATCAAAATCTCCCTGTTCTTTAATGACTTTTTCGGCTCCATACGGGTCACCCTCTTCGGGGATGTTATGGACGATGTGATATGCTTCGGCATAAAACCGTTCAAAATCTGCATGGTAAGGGATGCGGACTGTGTAGAAAGTCTTGCCGGGTACAGCGATAGGTGATATGATGTCCACCTGATCGTGATAGACCACCTGTCCGTTTTTATCTGTACGGAAACGGAATTCTTTCACTTCATTGGCAGCACGTAGCACAGCATACAGGTAATACAGGAAAAAAGAGCGCTTGGCGGCTTTTGCAGCTGGAAATGCTTCAGTGCAATCCACTTCACTGGTAATGGATATCCATGAATTATGGAAGTTGCGGAAAAAATTATAATTGTCCCGGCGTTCCCAGGTTTCAATATCTATTATATGTTTCATTTATTTTACGGGTTTAAAAGAATGGTACATGAAGTGCGCTCCCAGCAGTATGAACGGAATGCTGAGCCATTGCCCCATGTTCAGAATCATACTGTCTTCAAAGGCTTCCTGGCTGGCTTTTATAAACTCCACAAGGAAGCGGAAGGTGAATATGGTAGTGAGGCAGTAGCCGAAATAGAAACCGGGGTATAGCGTGGTTTTGTACTTTTTATACAACCGCAAGCCTATGATAAAAATCAGAAGATAGGCGATGGCTTCGTAGAGTTGTGCCGGGTGGCGGGGTTGCATATCTTCGTGCGGAAAAATGAACGCCCAAGGAACATGAGTTACCGTACCTACTATTTCACCATTCATCAGGTTACCTAAACGGATAAAACAACCTGCCAGCGGGGTGGCGATGGCTATATTGTCTAGTACAGTCAGGAACTTCAATTTTACACGGCGTGAATAGATCCATAAGGCGAGCATTAGTCCGATGGTTCCTCCATGGCTGGCAAGACCTTGATAACCGGTCCATTTTATCCCAGAATCGGTAATCTTGACGGGCAACAGCATTTCTACAGGGTGAGAGAGCCAATAGCCTGGCTCATAGAACAGACAATGTCCCAGGCGAGCACCGATAACAATACCCAGCAGGCAGTAAACGAACAGGGAATCAAATTTTTCGTAAGGAATTTTTTGGTCTTGGTAGAGTTTGTATATCACCCAGTAGGCCAATGAAAGCCCTGTAACGAACAATACGGAGTAATAACGGATGGAAATGCCGAAAATGGAAAAGATTTCTATATCGGGATTCCAAAGAATGGCTGACAGTGTATTCATATCTTGAATTTTTGTGCAACTTTGCGGTAAGTGGGCATATCCACATCCATCTTTTCGCCCAGTGCGATCATATCAAACAATAGTCCTTGTATTTCGGACTCGTGTCCTTTGGCTATATCTTTTTGCATGGATGCGGTACTGTCCGGGTCTAATTTGTCAATCACTTTTAAGTTGTATCCTATCGGGTCTTCCGCATAGGTAATTCCCATTTTGCGGCCTATTTCAGAACTTTCCTTGGACAGACCGATGAAAGAGTCGCGTTCTGCTCCGGGATGTTGCAGAGGACCCATCGGGACATCATGGTAGGCACCTGTGCAGGCCATAGCCGAGATGAATGACCATTTGATGAAGGTGTCGCGATTGATATCATCCGAAATATCGGCTTTGATCCCTGCTTTTCTTAGTACATCGGCAATGGTTTCCAGACGTTCCGGAGCCACACCCTGTTGGGGACGTGCACCGAAAACCAGCCGGAATATTTTGCCCATTTGTGTGATTTCACCCGGTCCGGAAACGAAACCTACGATGTAGATGCATCCGTCCAATACTGTTACATGTGGAACGAGTTGCCCGATGCGGGGACCTGTACCGTAAACATTCAGGATGGGGATAATCAAGGTATCTTTATCCGAGGCTTTTTCCAACAGATCTTTGATGGAATCCAGGGAATAGCCCTTCACGCATACAAAAATTACGTTGGCCTTCTCGTTGTATTCCTCGGCTGTGCAGGCTTGTATAGGTAGAAAGTGATTACCTTTTAAGTCTGATCTTAGGTGAAGCCCTTTTTCACGAATGGCTTCCAGATGCTTGCCACGGGCAATGCATGTTACGTCTTTTCCTGCTAAAGCAAGGAAACCGGCGATGCTTCCTCCAACGCCGCCGGTTCCCACGATTAAATATTTTTCCATGTTAGTTGTATTTTGTTTTAGGAAACAAAACACTGACTTATCGGTCTGCCATCAGTTTTGCTGGTTTCCTGATGTTTTTTCATGCATTGCATGACAAGTCTTTTGCGTTTTGATTTACCTTATACATTGAAACGGAAGTGCATGATGTCACCGTCCTGTACTACGTATTCTTTACCTTCCACGCCCATTTTTCCAGCCTCTTTCACGGCGGCTTCCGAACCATATTTAATGTAGTCTTCGTACTTGATTACCTCGGCACGGATAAATCCTTTCTCGAAATCGGTGTGGATGACTCCTGCACATTGGGGGGCTTTCCATCCTTTACGATAGGTCCAGGCTTTTACTTCCATTTCTCCGGCGGTGATGAAGGTTTCCAGTTCCAGCAGGTGATAAGCCGATTTGATCAGACGGTTTACACCTGATTCTTTCAGACCGACTTCCTGAAGGAACATCTGGCGGTCTTCATAGGTTTCAAGTTCTGCGATATCGGCTTCGGTTTTGGCGGCTACGACCAGAATTTCTGCATTTTCTTCTTTTACGGCTTCGCGTACTTGTTCTACATATTTATTGCCGGTAGCAGCACTTGCTTCGTCCACGTTGCATACGTACATCACTGGTTTGCTGGTCAGCAAGAACAGTTCTTTTGCGATTTTTTGTTCGTCTTTGCTGTCAAATTGTACGGTACGCGCAGATTTGCCTTGTTCCAATGCGTCTTTATATTTAACAAGGATGTCGTACATTTGTTTTGCTTGTTTGTCACCGCCCGTCTGTGCCTGTTTTTGTACTTTTTGAATACGGCTTTCAATGGTTTCCAAATCTTTCAGCTGGAGTTCGGTGTCAATGATTTCTTTGTCACGTACCGGATCTACACTACCGTCTACATGAGTTACATTTTCATCGTCAAAACAACGGAGTACGTGCAGGATAGCATCTGTTTCACGGATATTTGCCAGAAACTTGTTTCCCAGCCCTTCACCTTTGCTAGCCCCTTTTACAAGTCCTGCAATGTCAACAATTTCTACAGTAGTGGGAACGATACGTCCCGGATGAACCAGTTCGGCAAGTTTGGTCAGGCGTTCATCAGGAACGGTGATGACACCTACATTCGGTTCGATGGTACAGAAAGGGAAGTTGGCTGCTTGAGCCTTTGCATTCGATAAACAATTAAAAAGTGTCGACTTTCCTACGTTTGGAAGACCGACAATACCACATTGTAAAGCCATTATCTATTTGTTTTTTTGATTATTATCTATCTATTTGTTTGCAAAGATAACCATTCTTTTTGTATCAGACTTCATATTGAAGTCAGATTTGGCTTTTTTATATGCGAAAAGGGGGGGCTTGTTACGAAACAGAAAGGGCAACCGTCACGGCTGCCCTTTCGTCGAGTTTTTATGAAAAGTGTTAGATTGTTAGAATAGATTTATTTGTCCATAGTTACGGTCATTTCGGGTACTAATATATATTCTTTCTTTTTAGAGTTCCATTTGTAATATTCAGTAGTCATACTTTTATTGCCATAAGTATAACGAATGCAGAGGTTATTTTCCCAGCGGTTTTTGTTACTGTTCCATTTTTGCGCCTCGTCCTCAGTACGTTGGTTGTTGGCGTCATACTTGTAATTGTGCTTCATATAATTAGTAAGCATGGTGCCTTCCATTTTAAAAATCGTTTCCGAAACAACTACTCCATTTACTTCTTCTGCATTGTAAATCAGGTTGTCACCCGGATTTCCTGCAAAAACTGTAAGGTTAGCAATAAATAAAATTGCTACAACGAGCATTCCTTTCAAAAAATTGATCTTTTTCATGATATTGATATATTAGATTGTTACTTTCATATTGTTTTTAAAAGCGGTGCAAATGTACGAAAGAAAATTGAATATCCTAACATTTCTGCTAGAAAATGATGATATTTTTGCAAAATGTCACTGATTAAACAAATATTAAGAATTGTATAATGGCTATTTGTTATAATTGTCTTGTCTTTGTGTTTTCCACTTATGTCTGGGATGGCAAATGAAAAGCTCAATGGATTGGAAAATACCATTGAGCTTTTATGATATAAATACTTTACATATAGTACTATCTATTTTGCTAATAGTTGGTTTATGTATGCTTTAATGTGCTTCAAGCCAGTTGCTTCCCCAACCGCAGTCTGCGCGTAAAGGTACTTGCATACGGTAGGCATTTTCCATCTCTTCAATCACAATCTTCTGTACTTTTTCCTTTTCTTCGGGTAGAACGCTGAAATTTAACTCATCATGTACCTGAAGTATCATTTTGGACTTTATACTTTCAGATTGAAAGCGCTGGTATATGCGTACCATAGCTACCTTGATAATATCGGCTGCACTTCCTTGGATAGGAGCATTGATGGCATTCCGTTCGGCATATCCGCGCACAACCGAATTTCTGGAATTGATATCCGGAAGATATCGTTTACGGCCGAATATGGTTTCAATATATCCTTGTCCGCGGGCAAGGTCAATGCTTTTGTCCATATATTCCTTTATTTGGGGATAAGTTTCGAAGTAGCCGTCTATTAGTTCTTTTGCCTCTTTGCGGTCTACATTCATACGTTCTGCCAGTCCGAATACGCTGATGCCGTAGATGATACCGAAATTAGCTGTTTTTGCTTTACTGCGTTGTTCGCGGGTAACTTTGTCTATACTTATCTTATATACTTTTGCTGCGGTGGCGGCATGAATGTCATCTCCTTCCTTGAAAGCCTCTATCATATTGGTATCTCCGCTAAGGTGTGCCATAATGCGTAGCTCAATCTGTGAATAGTCGGCGGAGAAAAATTCGCAGCCATCATCGGGGATGAAAGCCTTACGGATTTCCTTGCCGTCTTCGTTGCGGATAGGGATGTTCTGAAGGTTCGGGTTGCTGGAACTGAGCCGGCCGGTAGCAGTGACCGTTTGATTGAACGAAGTATGAATTTTACCTGTTTCTTTATTAATCAATAGGGGCAGAGCATCAATATAAGTACCGAGAAGCTTCTTCAGACCGCGGTGTTCCAATATCTTGCCTACTATTTCGTGTTTTCCTCGCAGACTTTCCAATACTTCTTCACTGGTGACATATTGTCCGGTTTTGGTTTTCTTGGCCTTCTCCACGATGCGCAGTTTGTCAAAAAGCACTTCACCTACCTGTTTGGGTGAAGCTATGTTGAAATCCGTACCTGCCAGTTGGTGCACTTCTTCTTCTATTTGGTTCATGCGGGCGGTGAAATGTTCCGAGGTCTGTTTTAAGGCTTCAGTGTCTACACGTACACCGTTGCGTTCCATATAAGTAAGTACGGGTACCAGGGGCATTTCTATTTCGTAGAAGAGTTTTTCCGCATCGTTGGTTTTCAATTCCTGTTCCAAGATGTTTTTCAATTTCAGTGTGACATCAGCATCCTCGCATGCGTACTTATAGATAGCTTCGGGGGAGAGGTCGCGCATATTCTTTTGACCTTTGCCTTTAGGACCAATCAGTTCTTCGATGTGGATAGTCTGATAATGCAGGTAGATTTCGGCAAGGTAGTCCATGTTGTGACGCAATTCCGGTTGTAGTACATAATGTGCCACCATGGTATCGAACAGGGGACCGCGCACTTCGGTTCCGTAGTTGCCCAGTACCAGCATATCGTATTTTATATTTTGCCCTACTTTCAATACTCCTTCTTTTTCGAAAGCCAGCCGGAACTCATTAACTATTTTTTGCGCTTCAGCCCGATCGGCAGGTACAGGAACATAAAATGCTTGATTTTCGGCATAGCTGAAGCTCATTCCCACGAGTTCTGCGGTGATGGGATCGGTTCCTGTTGTTTCTGTGTCTAGACTGAAAATTTCTTTTGTAAGTAAGTTTTGTAATAATTCAGTTCTTTTCTCTTCTGTATCAACGAGTTGATAGTCGTATTTTAAATTATCTAAACATGCTAGATTCGAATATTTCTCACTTTCCGTCCCTCCGTCGGTAAATTCTGCAAAGAGATTGCCTTGAGGAGAAGACGGGGAAGCGGGTGATTCACCGTTCGAAGCTGGTTCGCCGAAAAGGGAGAGTTGTCCCGAACCGTTCGGCGTATTTCCCTGCCGGGCGCTTCCTCCCAGTGTACGGTTTCGTCCTTGCGGGTCGTTTCCGGTCGCATCGGGGTATGTTCCGGCGAAGGCGGATTTCTTGTTTCGGTTGAAAACGCGGTCGATGAGGGTACGGAACTCCATCTCTTCAAAAATCTTCCGTAGTTCCTCTTCATTCGGTTCTTCTCTTTTCAGTTCGTCCATGTTCAAAGCGATGGGGACATCAATCTTGATAGTTGCCAGAAACTTGGAGAACTCAATCATTTTCCGGTTAGTTTCCACTTTGGTCTTCAAGGCTCCTTTCAGTTCGGCAGAGTGGGAGAGGAGGTTCTCGATGCTGCCATATTGCGCGATTAACTTTTGTGCTGTTTTCTCGCCCACGCCCGGACAACCGGGAATGTTGTCGGAACTATCGCCCATCAGTCCCAGCATATCAATGACTTGTGCGGGTGACTGGATATCGAACTTTGCCTTTACCTCTTCTATTCCCATCACTTCAAAACCGCCTGTATGCTTGGGACGGTACATGAAAACATTTCCGCCCACCAGTTGGCCATAGTCTTTGTCCGGTGTCATCATATAAGTAGTGATCCCCCGTTTGCCGGCTTCGGTGGCCAGTGTACCGATCACGTCGTCGGCCTCGTATCCCGGTACTTCCAGAATAGGAATACGGTAGGCCCGTATAATATCCTTTATAATGGGTACGGACAAACGGATTACTTCGGGTGTTTCTTCACGTTGTGCCTTATACTGTTCATAGGCTTCGTGCCGGAAGGTGGGACCGGCGGGATCAAATGCCACACCGATGTGCGTAGGATTTTCTTTCTTCAAGACCTCTTCCAGTGTATTGACAAATCCCAGTACGGCTGAAGTGTTGAAACCCTTGGAGTTAATACGCGGGCTTTTGATGAAAGCGTAATACGCACGGTATATTAATGCATAAGCATCTAATAGAAAAAGTTTGTCCATTCTTAAAAATCTTTAGTTTTTTCATTGTAAAAGTACAAAAAAATACCGTATTCCGTCTTTTATTACTACTTTTGTGCACAAATTAACCTGCATGGACAAATTACAGCAAATCAAATTGCCTATTGACAAGGAGTTTGAGGAATTTAGAAGGTTGTTTGACTCTTCGCTCCAAAGTTCCAATTCTTTACTTAGTGAGGTGTTATCCTATATTAAGCAGAGAAATGGCAAGATGATGCGTCCCATATTGGCGTTGTTGATTGCTAAATTATTCGGTGAAATCAATGATTCTACGCTTCATGCGGCTCTTTCATTGGAGTTGCTCCATACGGCCAGCCTGGTGCACGATGATGTGGTGGATGAGAGTGACAAGCGCCGTGGGCAGTCTTCGGTAAATGCTATCTATAATAATAAGGTGTCGGTTCTGGTAGGCGACTATATGCTGGCAACCAGCCTGAAGCATTCTGCCATGACCCGCGAGATTACAATTGTAGATTTGGTGGCTTGTTTGGGACAGAACTTATCTGAAGGCGAGATTATTCAATTGGCGAATATTAATGCTTCTGAGTTCTCGGAAGAAGTGTATTATGATGTCATTCGTAAAAAGACGGCTGCATTGTTTACTGCCAGTGCGGAAGCGGGGGCTATTTCGGTGCATGCATCCGATGAAATGGTGAAAAATGCTCGTCTGTTTGGCGAAATGATTGGTATTGCTTTCCAGATAAAGGATGATATTTTCGACTATTATTCTTCTGATGAGATAGGTAAACCTACCGGGAACGATATGCGTGAAGGGAAGCTGACATTGCCGGCTTTGTATGTGTTGAATATGTTTGATGATGAGGAGATGCGGAAACTGGCGCTACGCATCCGGGCATTAGACGCTTCGGATGAAGATATTGCCCGTTTCATCGAATATACTAAGGTGAAGGGAGGGATAGAGTATGCCAGGCAGGCAATGGTGGATTATCGTAATAAAGCGTTGGCTTTACTTCCACAATCAGCCGGTCAAGCTGTAAAAGATGCTTTGACTGCTTATATTGATTATGTGATTGAAAGAGATAAATAGTACGATTGTTGAAGATATGTACCTCAAAAAGTTCGGGCGTGGTCCTTTATACAATAAGGACCACGCCCGAACTTTTTGAGGTACGCCTTTCTTTGGTAGTTTAAAATAACCGGAATAGATAAGGCTCATTCCGGTCACTTTAAATGTGGTTGTTATTTAAATAGTGAAACAGTTCTTTGTTTAGAAGAACTTGGTTTCTTGGCCTACAATTTCTGAGAGAAGCAGATTGGCCAGGCGGCTTGTTCCTAAGCGGAATAACTCGTTTGTCAGCCATTCTTCACCTAACACTTCTTTTACAATGGTATAGTAAACCAAAGCATCGTGTACGGTATTAATTCCTCCGGCGGGTTTGAATCCTACTTTGCGGCCTGTTGTCATATAGTATTCTTTGATAGCCTCGCACATCACCAAGGCAGCTTCAGGAGTAGCGGCGGGGTTTTCCTTTCCGGTAGAGGTTTTGATGAAATCGGCTCCGGAATACATCGATAGAATGGACGCTTTTTTGATGTTGGATGCGCTTCCCAGTGCTCCGGTTTCCAAGATCACTTTCAGGTGATGCTCACCACATACAGCTTTTAATTCTTCTATTTCATCACACATTCCTTCGTAATCCCCACTCAGGAACTTGCCTACCGGGATAACGATATCTATCTCATCGGCTCCGGTATGGAGAGCCATGGCTGTTTCGGCTACCTTTACTTCGGTAAAGGTTTGCGAGGAGGGAAAACCGCCCGATACACAGGCTATGTTTACATGATCTGCTTCCAAGGTGTCGTTGACTACTTCTGCCATATTAGGATATACACAGATTGCGGCTACATTGTCCAGATCGGGGTACTTGTCAACAAATTCATTTACTTTTCCGGTGAATTTCATTACACTTTCATCTGAATCAGTACACTTTAAAGTGGTTAGGTCAATGCAATGGAACAGGAATTTCTTTACATCCGGTGTATTGTTTTCTGCTACATGTTTTTCGATGAGTAGGGCAGTTTTCGCTTTTACATCCTCATCGTGCAAACGGATGTTATACTTGGCAAGTGCTTCTTCGTACTTGCTGTGCTCAGGTCCATGATCGTGGTCATGACGATGTTCATGTCCACCTTCGAATTCGTGATTATGTTCCATAATTCTTTATAATTTGGGATTGTTTTTATGTCTGTCTTTATCTCTATTTGTTTTCTTCTCCAAGTTTTGACGGAAGGCTTCGGTCAGGTTTACTCCGGTCTGGTTGGCCAGACAGATAAGGACCCACAGTACATCTGCCATTTCATCGGCAAGGTTGTCTTTCTCTCCTTGCTTGAAAGACTGATCTCCGTATTTGCGTGCCATCACACGTGCCAGTTCGCCTACTTCCTCGGTCAGAACGACCATATTGGTCAGTTCGCTGAAGTAACGTACACCATACGTTTTAATCCAGCGGTCCACTTCTTTTTGTGCTTCTTCCAGTGTCATTATTCCTTGTTTTTGGTGTCCATACATATAGTAACAGGACCGTTGTTCAGAAGTTCAACTTTCATGTCTGCTCCGAATTCTCCGGTTCCTACTTCTTTGCCCAGACCGATGCTCAGTTCTTGGCAGAAATAATTGTAGAGGGGGATGGCTACATCGTGCTTTGCAGCACGGATATAGGAGGGACGGTTGCCTTTTTTTGTAGATGCGTGTAGTGTGAATTGGCTGATCACCAATATGTTGCCTCCTACCTCTAGGATAGATTTATTCATGACTCCATTTTCATCGTCGAAGACTCTCAATCCTATTATTTTTTTGCATAACCAGTCGGCATCTTCTTGTGTATCAGCTTCTTCAATGCCAACCAATATCATGAATCCTTCTTTTATCGCCGATTTGCATACGCCTTCTATGGTAACAGAGGCGTGGCTTACTCGTTGAATAACTACTCTCATATTTATATTCTTTAATTTCTTGTTAGAAAAATTCTAGTTGTTTATCGGTAATGTTTCCGCTTCTACAATGGACAATATGTTGCCGGCTTCTTGCCTGGACCGATACGAGGCAGAGCATGTCCCTGTAGTAGATGTATGCAAAGGTAGGAAATCCCTTTTATTCTGTGAGATTTTCTTTGATATTTTTAGCGGCTGCTTCACCTACCACGGCTGCAATCTCTTCCAGTGAGGCTTGCCTGATGCGGCTGACGCTTTTGAATGTTTTCAGCAGGGCGGTCTTTCTTTTTTCGCCTATTCCCTTGATATTGTCCAAAGCGGACGCCACCTGACTCTTGCTTCGTTTGTCCCGGTGGAAGGTGATGGCGAAGCGGTGTACCTCGTTCTGTATGTTTTCCAACAGATGGAACAAGGGAGTGCTTTGCTTCACACCGATGGTCAGCGGAGGGAATCCGTATAACAATTCCGAGGTACGGTGCTTGCGGTCTTTGGCCAGTCCGGCTATGGGGATATCCAGATGAAGTTCGTCCTCTATCACTTCTCTCACCACTTCCATTTGCCCCTTTCCACCGTCGGTAATGATGAGGTCGGGCAAGGGGGAACCTTCCTCTATGGCACGGCTATACCGGCGGCGTACCACCTCTTTCATCGAGGCGTAATCGTCGGGTCCGGTCACAGTCTTGATGATGTATTTCCGGTACTCCTTCTTGCTTGGTTTCGCCTTTTTGAAAACGACGCAGGCGGCCACCGCGTCCGAGCCTTGAATATTGGAATTATCGAAACATTCGATGTGGTTCGGTAGTTTTTTCATGTGCAGCTGCTCCTGGATTTCTTTCATCAGACGGACGCTTCTTTGTTCAGGATTCAACTTTTCCGCCTGTTTCAAGCGGTCCACTTTATACTGTTTCACGTTCATTACGGAAAGATCCAGCAAATGCTTCTTTTCTCCTCGTTGGGGAACGGTAAAGGATACATTGTTCATCTCCATATCCAGTTCAAAAGGTACGATGATTTCGCGGGAAGTGCTCTTATATCGTTCACGCATCTCAATAATGCCCAATTGTAGAAGTTCTTCTTTCGTTTCGTTCAGACGTTTCTTGTATTCGAAGGTGAAGGCTTGGTTGATGCATCCGTTTGTGATATGCAGATAGTTGATATAGGCTGAATTTTCTTCCATTTCAATGGAGAACACATCCACATTATGAATGATGGAATTAACGACTTCGCTCTTGGAACGATAGTTTTCTATCAAGTCATATTTCTCTTTTATTTTCTGTGCTTCCTCAAATTTCATTTCGGCAGCAAGCGCTTGCATCTCTTCCATCAGCAGGTCACTTACAATCTGGGTATCTCCTTTCAGAATATTTTTGATTTCACCGATATTCTTCATGTATTCCTCGTGTGACTGCTGCCCGATGCAGGGCCCTTTGCAGTTCTTTATGTGATATTCCAGACATACGTTGAACTTGCCGGCGCGAATGTTTTCGGGACTTAGATTGAGTTTGCAGGTACGGATGGGGTAGAGCTTTTTGATCAAGTCCATCACGGCAAGCATGGAGGGCATGTGGCTGTACGGACCATAATAAGAGGACCCGTTGCGGATGACTTGCCGGGTTTTGAAGATACGTGGGAAATATTCGTTGCTTACACAAATAGAGGGGTAAGTCTTGTCATCTTTCAGCAATACATTGTAACGTGGCTTGTATTTCTTTATCAGGTTGTTTTCGAGTAAAAGAGCGTCTTCTTCTGTTTTTACCACGATATAACGGATATCTGCAATTTTGCTGACCAGTAATCGTGTCTTGCCGTTGGGGTGTTCTCTATTAAAATAAGAAGAGACTCTGCGCTTCAGGTTTTTTGCCTTTCCAACGTAGATAATGGTTCCTTCGGAGTTCAAGTATTGGTAAATGCCGGGGCTGTCGGGCAGGTTTAGTACAATTCCTTTCAGATAATCATTGGTTGTAATCTCTTCTTTTTCCATACATGCTTATTGAATATTGCCGGTTGGCAGAACTGTTTCTTGAGTTGATGTTGCAGCCGCAACATCCTATATCTTTCGGTTGTAACATTATATATCTTCAAGCTGTAACATTATATATCTTCAAGCTGTAACATTATATATCTTACAGCCTGAAGATATATATCTTTCGGTTTCATCGTCCATCTCATTCCATAGATCTCTTTTTATTGTGAACGATGATGGGGCCCGTTTTGATGGACATGTTGTGTGACACTATAAAGTAAGCAGTGTATCCACCGTGATATCTTCGGGGAATGCCTTTCTGCCGTTCAGACCTCCCAGTTCGATAATGAAATTGATGAAAATCTTTTTGGCGCCACATCTTTGTACCAAGCGATGAGTGGCCGCCATGGTTCCGCCGGTAGCCAATAAATCATCGTGCAGCAGAACCACGTCGTTCTCATCGATGGCGTCTTTATGTATCTGAATGGTGTCGGTTCCATACTCTTTTGCGTATGTTTCCTCTACTACTTCTGCGGGAAGTTTGCCCGGCTTGCGTGCCATCACGAATCCGGCACCTAACCGTGCCGCCAGCGCACCACCCATAATGAAGCCACGCGATTCAATACCTACTACTTTGGTGATGCCTTTGTCCTTGTACATCTCGTATAGAGTATCTAGTATTTCCTGCAAGCATTCGGGGTTTTTGAACAGGGTTGTCACATCGTAAAACAGAATTCCCGGAATGGGGAAATCTGGAATTTCTCTTAAGTTTGCTTTAAGCGTTTCTTTGCTCATAACCAGTATTTTATTGTTAGTCTATTAAATTACTTGTTTCACGTGAAACATACCTTGTTTCACCGTCCCAGCAGGACTAGTAAGACATTGATGTCGCTAGGAGAGATACCCGGTATGCGGCTGGCTTGGGCCAAAGTTTCGGGATCTATCTTCATCAGTTTCTGCCGGGCTTCGGTAGAGAGCGAATTCAATGAGTTGTAATCGAACTTGCCTTTGATGCGGATGGCTTCCAGACGATGTATCTTGTCGGCGATCATTCGTTCGCGGTCAATGTATCCCTGGTATTTGATCAGCACTTCGGCAGCTTCAATCACTTCTTCTTTACGGTCGGTAATTTGGTCCAGCATGGCTTTGAAAGCCGGAATGTGGCCGGCTATATTTTCGATGGTAATCTGCGGACGGTTCAGCAGGTCGATTAGTTTGCAGCCGTGTGTCAGACGGGCAGTACCCAAACTTTCCAAAGCATCATTGATTAATGCGGCTTTGATGGAGAAGGTTTTGGCAAAGTCGATGATTTGGTTCACGGCTTCCCGTTTGCTGCAAAGATGTTCGTAACGGTCTTGTTTTACCAGTCCCAGCTTGTAGGCGCGTTCGGTAAGGCGCATATCTGCATCGTCTTGTCGGAGCAGGATGCGGTATTCGGCACGGGAGGTGAACATACGATAAGGTTCGTCCACACCTTTTGTAACCAGATCGTCAATCAAGACACCGATGTAGGCCTCGTCCCGTCCCAGTGTGAACGGTTCGCCACCGTGGCAATTGATGTGTGCGTTGATGCCGGCAATGATTCCCTGTCCGCCTGCTTCTTCGTAACCGGTAGTTCCGTTTACTTGTCCGGCAAGGAACAGGTTCTTGATTATTTTCGATTCCAACGTATGTTTCAGTTGGGTGGGGTCGAAGTAATCATATTCGATGGCGTATCCCGGACGATAGACTACCAAGTCCTTAAATGCGGGTACTTTCTTTAATGCCGCCAACTGTATGTCCATGGGCAGTGAAGAAGAGAACCCGTTCAGGTAAAGTTCCTGTGTGGTTTCTCCTTCGGGTTCCAGGAAAAGCTGATGTTGCGGCTTGTCGGGGAAGGTTACGATTTTGGTTTCTATACTGGGACAATAACGCGGTCCGATGCTTTGGATTTGTCCGTTGAAAAGGGGAGAGTCGGGCAGACCTTTCCGTAGTATCTCGTGTACCTCTTCGTTGGTAAAGCAGGTCCAGCATTGCAGTTGTTTCAGTTTGCGCGGTTCGCTCATGAACGAAAAGCGATGGAAGTCGTTTTCTCCGTCCTGTGTTTCCATCAGGTCGTAGTGTACGCTGCGCCCGTCTATGCGGACAGGCGTACCGGTCTTCATGCGTCCGGCGGTGATTCCGTGGCGGGTGATTGATTCGGTCAGATGGTAGGAGGCAGGTTCAGCCATGCGTCCTCCTGCCAGTTGTTTATGCCCGATGTGCATCAGCCCGTTCAGGAAGGTTCCTGCGGTGAGCACGATACATTTAGCATGGAAAGTCACTCCCCAGCAAGTCATGACTCCAGTCGCTTCGCCGTTTTCCACGATTAGTTCTTCTACGGTATCTTGCCAAATGTGCAGATTGGGAGTATTCTCCAGAATCTCGCGCCATGCCCAGATAAACTTGCCGCGGTCACATTGGGCGCGGGGGCTCCACATAGCGGGACCTTTGGAGCGGTTGAGCATACGGAACTGTATGGCTGTACGGTCTGTAACCAGTCCCATGTAGCCACCTAATGCGTCTATCTCTCTTACGATTTGTCCCTTGGCGATGCCACCTACGGCAGGGTTACAACTCATTTGCCCGATTTTGTTCATATCCATGGTAATCAGGCAGGTCTTCGAACCCATGTTGGCTGCGGCCGCGGCTGCTTCACAGCCTGCGTGTCCGGCGCCTATTACAATAACGTCGTACTTAAAATCCATTGATTTATTTCTTTTTACCGATTGCAAAATTACGAATTTTACTCTGTAAAGCGGTGATAATACGGTTAAAAAGAATGTGTGGCGGCAGAAATCTGTTTCTGCCGCCACATCATACAAACGCTATTCTTAAAGTAAACTATTTCCTGTTATTTCTTGTCCGGAGCAGGAGGGGTGTCGGTCGGGCGTTTCTTTCCGTCCTTGTCTACCGGTTCAAAATCCTCTTTCTCCGGTTTATTCTGTGCATTTCCTTTCGAGGAAGGATTGACAATGTTCTGATAGGTATCATGAATGGGAAGCTTGTCTAGAATACCCAGTGCGGGAGCCACTTTGCTGACCACATTCTGCAAGAAATTGGACGTTGTGCCGTTGCCACCGTCAAATACAGTAACATTTCCCAGTTGGATATGTTCAAATGCCTTAACCTGTTCCGAAGCGATTTCCTTCCATTGGTCAACCATCTTGTATTGGATGGCGATTTCGGGATTGCGCTCGGCAGCCTTCACCATGGCCTCGAAACCTTCCGCTTCGGCCAGCAAGGACTTCTTCTTGCCTTCCGCTTCTGCTTCCAGTTTCATCTGGATGGCCTTGGCTTCCGCCTGTGCTTTGGCCAGGATAGCTTCCGCTTCTGCATTTGCCTTACGTTTTATTTGCTCGGCCAATGCGTCCGCATCCAAGATGGCCTGCTGTTTGGCTATTTCGGCAGGAACAATCTTATCCGCTTTCAAGGCCTGTTCTACTTTGCGGGCTTTCGCTTCTTCTATTTCACGCTGTGCGTTTTCCTGTGCGGTGAGGACGGCAGCTTGTGTCCGGGCTTGTGCTTCACCGGCTTTTCTAGAGGCTTCCGCCTTGGTAACTTCCAGTTCCGCATTACTTTCGGCAACCTCTTTGGCAGCGTTATTTTGCCCGATGGCCGATTTCTTTTGTGCTTCCGCCTGCTTTATTTCCATATCGGATTGGAGCTCTGCCGTACGGCTTTCCTGTTCGGTACGCGCCTGTTCCTTGTTCACCTCCATAGAGGCACTGGCTTTGGCGATACGTGATTCTTTTTCGGCATTTTCTTCTGCTACTTTCGATTCACGTTCCTTGTCGGCTATGGCTACTTTAATTTCCTCGTCACGTTGCGTATCGGCCAGTTGAGTGTTCTTGTCGCGGTTGGTTTCCGCTACTTTGGTGGCACGTTCTTTTTGTTGTTCCGCAATCTTGATGGCACCCAGTTTCTGTTGTTCTTCAATGTTAGCCAAGGCTTCGTTCTTGGCTTTCGCTTCGGCTTCTTTTCCCAGATTGACGATATAATCGGCTTCATCGCGGATATCGCTGATGTTGATGTTCATTAGGTAAAGACCGAATTTCTTCAATTCGGAGTCGATGTTCTTGCGGCAGTTCTCAAGGAATGTATCACGATCACTGTTCAGTTGTTCGATGGTCATGTCGGCAATGACCAGACGCATTTGTCCGTAAACAACGTCTTTAATCAGTTCCTGTTGTGCTTCGATATTCAGTCCCAGTAAGCGTTCGGCTGCATTCTGCATAACTTCGGGCTCTGTGCTTACGGCCACAGTGATGGTAGTGGGCACATCTACGCGGATGTTTTGTTTGGAAATGGCACCAGTCAGTTTGCAGTCAATCTGCATGGGTTTCATGTTCAGGAAAGAGTATCCCTGGATAATGGGCCATACAAAAGCGGCTCCTCCGTGATACAGTTTAGCCGATTTCTTGTCGCCGGTCTTACCATATACTACCAATACCTCGTCGCTCTTGCACTTGCGGTAACGACTTAAAATCCCGACGATGGTCAGGACGATGACAGCTACCAGAATAGCTGCATAAATGAGAATCTGCTCATCCATAAATGATTGCGTTTTTAGGGTTTATTTAATCAATATAATAGATTCCTTCCTTGTAATTCTTCAGTGTGAGGATATCGCCTTCCCGGTAGCTTTTACCCTGTATGCTCCGCACGGTAAGTTCTCTTTGTGCGCCATTGATGGCGATATAGACCACATAGTCTGTTCCTGCCTGTTCTTGTTCTTGGCAGCGGGTATATATTTCGCATTTCCTGCCTATTAATTCTTCTCCCTGTTCGGGCTTGTTTTCTTGTTTCAGCTTATAGCAGAGTTTATAAATCCAAGCCAGGACGAAGACAAAAAAGCTGCCGCTTATCACGGCGCCCAGGTAATGTAAGACAATGTAGGGAGGCTGACATAAATACATGAACCAACCGAAACCCATGCAGAAATGAATCAGTCCTTTGAAGGAGAGTACGCTGCTCATGTCTATATCGGCGTTGCCATCGGCATTAACGTCTATGTCGGTGTCCATACTGCCGAAAAAGATGGATAAGATGAATTGCAGAAGAAAGATTCCCGTACTTACTAATGCAGCGAAAAAATATACGTTAGCTTCCATATATTTTGTGTTTATCTGTTTTTCAATTCACAAAATAAAGCAATTAATCCGAAAAAGCAAGAAGATAAGGGAAGAAATGTAGCTGTGCATGTACAGCTTTCGATGTTTTTTATCCGTCCGGCGGAAAGTTTTCCTAATTATGGGCATGTCTTTAAAAGGTTACGGGCAATCATTCTTGCGAACTATGCCCGTAGCTTTTATAGGTTGTTCTGCCTTGTATGTCCTGTTATAGGGAAATCAATGCCAGCGCTTTGTTTTCGGCGGCTTCCATAATCTCCCGTTCACCGGGGCCTTTGTCGTTGATGCCGCACAAGTGCAGGATACCATGAATAATCACCCGGTGAAGCTCGCGGTCGTAGGGTTGCTCAAATTGTTCTGCATTGCTGCGGACAGTATCCAAGCTGATGAATAAGTCGCCGGAAATACGGTCGCCTTCACAATAGTCGAAAGTGATGATATCCGTGTAATAATCATGTTGCAGATACTGTCGGTTCACTTCCAGAATTTTATCGTCCGAACAGAAGATATAGGCGATTTCTCCCACTCTTTTTCCATAGCAGGCGGCTACTTCTTTAATCCATCCGGTGGTTTCTTTCTTTTTGATATCGGGCATTTTTACCCCTTCGGTTTGATAACTTATCATAGGCTGATTATTTTTTTATAATGTACAAAGATAAGGAAAGTATTTCAGCCGAAGAAAAGATAACAGATAAGAATAGCTGCAATGACCCCTGCCGCATCGGCTAGCAGTCCGCAAGGAACGGCGTGGCGTGTCCTCACTATTCCTACGCTGCCGAAATATACCGCCAGAATATAAAAGGTGGTGTCTGTGGAGCCTTGGAAGATACAGGACAGTCTGCCTACAAAGGAATCGGGACCGTATGTGGTCATGGCATCTACCATCAACCCTCGTGCCCCGCTTCCGCTCAAAGGTTTCATCAGCGCCGTAGGGAGCGCTCCTACGAAATCACTGTCGATACCGCATAGCTTTACGGCGTTGCCGATACCGTCAATCAAATAGTCCATCGCACCCGATGCACGGAAGACTCCGATACCTACCAGTATGGCTACCAGATAAGGAATGATGCGCACGGCGGTGCTGAATCCTTCTTTGGCCCCTTCGACAAAGGAGTCGTAGACATTGATTCTTTTTCTGAACCCTGCCACAATAAAGCCGATGATGATAAGAAATAGAAAGACATTGGCAAAGGTAGTGGAGTAAATATCTATCTGATCTCGTGACAAGGTATTGAAGAAATAAATAATTCCTGCTACCAGCAAACTCATTCCTCCTAAAAAGAGGAGGATAGTGCGGTTAAACAGATTGATTCTCTGATAAATACTTACTGCTACAATGCCTGCCAAAGTGGAGAAGAAGGTTGCCAGCAGGATGGGTACAAATATATCTGTAGGTTGGGTTGCTCCCAGCTGTGCACGATATACCATGATGCTGATAGGAATCAGTGTAAGCCCTGATGTATTCAGTACCAGAAACATGATCATGGGATTGCTGGCAGTATCTTTCTTGGAGTTCAATTCTTGCAGGCCCTCCATTGCTTTCAGTCCTAAGGGAGTGGCGGCATTATCCAGCCCCAGCATATTGGCCGCCAGGTTCATAAAGATACTGCCTGTTACTGGATGTCCTTTGGGAATATCGGGAAAAAGTTTGCTGAACAGAGGTCCCAGCAATCGGGAAAACAGAGTGATGACTCCGCCCTGTTCACCTATTCTCATGATACCCAGCCAAAGAGAAAGGACACCGGTCAGTCCCAATGAAATCTCAAAAGCGGTTTTGGAGGAATTGAAAGTAGAGTTGATAATTTCGGGAAACACTTGTGTGTCGCCTAGGAAAACGAGTCGCATCAACGCTGTCACGAAGGCTATCAGAAAAAAGGCTATCCAAATGTAGTTCAAAACCATATCGCTAGTTTTATTAGTAATAACTCGGACAAAAGTAGTCAAATTATTCGTTTTTGAATTAGAAAAGATTCAATTCTCTTATTTTTATTTCCAATCTTTGTTTGAACACGATAGCAAAATAGTATGAAATGATTTTAAGGGCAAACTACTCTCTCATTTGATTATTTCGATGAACGGGACGAGAAGGAAGCGTTTAAGCGATTCTCGCGAGTTTAAAGAATATCAAAAAGAGTAAAAAAGACGTTTGGTAGTTTGCTATTTGTCGGGTATATAAAGAAAAATGTTTTTTATGGATTTAAATATGCTTTGAAATGGATACTAATGAAATGTAAAATAACTCTTGGAATAAGTCTGTTCTAGAAGAAACGGATAATATAAGAATCGAAATAGTTAGGAAAAAGAGTTTTGTTGGTCGGATCTGATAATAAAAGGTTATATTTGTGCAAATATGCAGTGTGAATTCTGTAGTAGAAGGAGGGCATTGACGTAATAACAAGTAATAAGGGGGGGATATATGATGAAAACCGAGGAAATAAAAGATTAGTTCAAGCAGTTTGAAAGTATCGTTTGTGATTATCATGGAGTAAAGTGTTGGAGTGTACGCGAGTTGTATTCCTTATTGGGTTATACCCAGTGGAGAAACTTTGAGACCATCATCAATAAAGCGAAAGCTGCTTGCACGAATGCAGGTGAAGATGTGGCCTACCATTTTGCTGATGTCAGCAAAATGGTTTCTGTGGGGTCTGGTGTAGAAAGAGAGATAGATGATATCTATCTTACCCGTTATGCCTGTTATTTGACTGCTCAAAACGGTGATGCGCGTAAACCGGCTATAGCTTTTGCTCAAAACTACTTTGCTGTTCAGACAAGGCGTGCAGAATTGGTGGAACAACGTCTGTTGGATTATGAGCGGGTTCAAGCACGGACAGAATTGGCTGAAACGGAAAAGCTGTTATCGGGTGTTCTTTATGAACGCGGAGTAGATAGTAAAGGTTTTGCCATTATCCGTTCAAAAGGAGATAAAGCCTTGTTTCGTCTTGACACAGCGTTGCTAAAACGTAAACTTGGTGCGCCCGACAGTCGTCTGCTGGCCGATTTCTTACCAACCATCAGCATTAAGGCAAAAGATTTTGCTGCCGAGATGGCTTCTATTAACGTACAACAAAAAGATCTTTATGGACAGTCATCAATTGAAAAAGAACATATTGAGAATAATACGGCTGTTCGGAATATGATGCTAAGCCGAGGAATCTATCCGGAACAATTGTCAGCAGGCGAAGATTTAAAGAAAGTGGAACGCCGTTTGAAATCAGAAGAAAAGAAAATAACTAAGAAATAATGAAGGAACCGTCTGGGAGAAACTATAAATGAACTGAAACGGTTTGCTCACTTTCACATGCTTCAGTAAATAATTCTTGTGATGTCTGGTTAGGCAAAATAGAGCTTTTAGCCATATACTCTTTATTATTGGCATAGATAAAGAGTACGCTTCCCCCTTTTATCGTATTGATAATAGGTTTGGTCAGTGCCTGTGGTAAAGCCGGACAACCGAAGCTTCGTCCCAGTCTGCCTGATTTGCAGACGGAAGGGTTGGCGTATGCGGCGCCATGAACTACGATGGCACGTTCACGGGCCCGGTCATTGATTCCTTTTTCCAGCCCGTCCAATAAAAGGGAGTATCCGTTTCTGCCTTGATAAGTGTTTCCGGTAAGATAGAAGCCGAGGGAACTTTTATAAGAGCCGACTTCGTTGGAGAAAGAGGTAGCATAGTTCTCGCCGCTGTTTTTCCCATGAGAGACCACTGATGAGTATAGCATCTTTTTCTGTTCCATGTCAAAGACAAACAAACGTTTTTCGGTAGAGGGTTTGGTGAAATCAATCAATGTCAGTATGGATTTGCTTTTTTGTTTAATCAAGCTGTATCCTGCCACAGCCTGTCGGAATGCCAGGAAATTGACCACCCCTCCCAATTGCATATCTTCGAATAATTGTTCGCCGTCCATTTTTTGAGGTGCAGGGACAGATGTAGCAACTTTCTTTTCGGGTGTAGCCGTCCGGGTCGATACATTGCTCGACGGAAAGAGGAATAGGAACAGGAGTAAAAAAGCTTTCTGCATACGTATGGAAAAACTGGATAACGGGTGCAAAGTTACGCACATTTCTATTCCAAAACAAATATAATCGTCTCATTAACAGGTGCCCATTCGAAAATAAACTTGGCATGAGAGGTGGCATTTCTTACACACATATGTGAGCGGGGGATGGTACCCAACGTATAACTGTATTCTATGATCCCTGTTGCCGGTGCATTGGTGGGTACTCCGTGAATATAACCACCATTATTGAAACGGCTGGCGTAAGGTGCAAAACCACCGGTGGCGGCAGAACCGTCTTTTAGAAAAATCATCTTGGTCTTTTTCTCTTGCAGAACGAACATACCCAATGGAGTTTCTTGGGCGTATGGAGGACGATGTTGTCCTGTTGTAGCAGGATTCATGCTACGTATCAGCCAGTAGCCCTTTTCTTTCCGTTCCAAAGTAGTTATATTCTGATTATGGCGGTCTATAAAAATAGCTTTGTTGAACACTACGCTGTCGGGAATCAGTTTTATATATTTTGTCGGAGCATACCATTCGCCACCTATAAAGACAGGTTCTACTTTGGTGAACTTTCCTTCCTCACCTAGGTGACGGGTAAGAAGTCCATCCAGTCCGTAGCGTTCGGCAGTAAGGGTGTCATCTGTTAGGAAAAGGGGAATTCCCTGATAGCGTTCCACTCCCAATGTGTCGGCTATCCGTTTGTATGCATCCCTTTTAAAACTTTTCACTAAAGGCGCTTCTCCGTTCCGGTTTTTATAATTCTGTAAGATGCACCATTGTGCCGGCTTTTTTCGAATATTCTCCAACAATGCTAGCCGCTCCTTTATTTTCTCCCATTGGAAATGGCGGGTGGTGTCTTTATAAGGATAGGTATCCTTCAAAGTATGTTTATCATACAGCAGTTCCTTGTCAAGCCTGATGTCTTCGGGTTTGATATCTTTTTCTACAATCTCGGTGATGGCTTCTGTCACAGTATTGTGTACCTCTGTTATCACTTCCTTAATTTCGCTATTTGCTTTCGAGGTACACGAGCAGATTGTACAGAAACCGGTCAATAAATATATGAATTCTATTCTTTTCATCATAGACACAGGTTTGTGGCTTTCTTCTACAAATATAATTCTTTAAAAGGAATAAACATGCGTTTTTGTTTTTAAATGCAGTGAAAAATTCCTGTTTCTTTGAACAATCTCCCCTATTGCATACCTTATAAAGGACCGCTGGGAATAATCGTTTATCTTGGCTTGAGGTTTTTACAGAAAAAAAGAATCAACTTAAAAACAAGTATTATGGTGGAATCAACTAGAGTAAGAAGTAAAAGATTATCCTTTTCAGGTAAGAAGACACTGTCTTCCTTTATGCAAGTGAATATTGCCAGTCTGAGACAATCGGGAAAATTGCGTACCAGTGAGACGTATAGAGCTACACTGAACAGTTTTATGAAATTTATGGATGGCAAGGATGTTCTGTTGAGCAATATGGATGCCGAGTTGATGATGGGGTATGAAACTTATTTAAAGGAGCAGGGAGCAAGTATGAACACCGTTTCTTTTTATATGCGTATTTTGCGTGCAACGTATAATCGTGCAGTAGATAAAGGGGTGATCAGACAGCGTTTTCCTTTTAAGCACGTCTATACGGGAGTGGAAAAAACGGTGAAGCGGGCCATTTCTTTTAAAGTAATCAGACAACTGAAGGAGATGGATTTAAGTCACTCTCAGTCAATGGAGTTTGCGCGTGATATGTTTATGTTCAGCTTTTATACCCGGGGAATGTCATTTGTGGACATGGCTTTTCTTAAAAAAACAGATTTAAATAATGGTATGCTGACTTATAGAAGAAAGAAAACCGGTCAGTTGCTTTCCATCAGATGGGAGAAATGCATGCAGGATATAGTGGATAAATATCCCGGAAACTATTCGACTTATCTGCTTCCTATTATAATTCATATCAGGAAAGATGAAAGATTGCAATATAAAAATTCAATTTGCTTGGTGAACAGAAGGCTAAAAGAAATAGGGAAAAAGTTGGGGCTTGTTCATCCTTTGACTATGTATGTGGCGCGCCATTCATGGGCCAGTGTTGCCAGAGGCAAACATATTCCTCTTTCTGTGATAAGTGAAGGGATGGGACATGATTCGGAAAAAACGACTTTGATTTATCTGGCAGCATTGGATACCACCGTGATAGACAAAGCGAATATGGTGGTGCTGAGGGAATTCTTGTGATAATAGGGTAAAGATATTGTTTCTTGTCAAAAAGAGGATATCATATCACAAGGTATCCTCCATTTGACGGGATCAGTGTGTCTAGTATTTTTTTAATAAATGTGTGTTTGTTCTCTCTAAAGATGATAGCACTTTCTGATGTGGCTGAGTTGAATATGTTTGTTGCAAGGTCGGCACAGCCTATGATCTCTTTTTATTGTTATCTTTTGTCAGAAGATACCTTATAGTAAAGGAGAATCGGATTACAGATAGATTTTGAAACAATTGCCATAAACCATTATGCTGTTTTCGTCCACCTATTTGTTATGAAAAAAATATCAGCTTCCAAATATTCAATATTTTTCCGTAATATGACAATTGTCATAGGTTTGTTTTTTTATGTGAATTATAGCTGATACAACTATTTTTTAATAGACAAACTTGAATAAAAGAAAAGGCAAAGTTTACTTGGGTTTTATTCTTTGATTTTGGAGATAATCCTCTTATTACAAGAACTTTATAGAAAAAATACTAAGTTGGAATATTATATATCTCTTATTAAGAGATATATATTTTGTCGCAAATTTAAGCAAAGTTTTGAGAATTAGAACAATTTAGCAAGGAAATTTAATAATTGATTCAAAAAAAACGTTTTCTGAATACATGATTTAGTCTTTCAAAGTATTCTTGTGTGAATGTATTTTGTTGATTTATAATGTGTTATAGATCTCTTATATATCTCTTAATAAGAGATCTATCGTATAACTGATGACACGCCATATAATAATGTATGGTTGTGAAGATGTTAAAGCGAAGATTAAAAGTAAATAAAAATATGGACTATCTATTCTTGAGACGACACAGACGGACTGCTACTTCGAATAGGCAGAAAAGCCTGCTTCTTAAGGCTGCTGAACGCCAGTGGGAACTACAGTTCGCCAATAAGGGGACTGAAGGGAGAAAGGTGGATTGTGCCCTATATAAATGTATATTGTATAACCTTGAAATAAAGCAAGTTTTTTTGGATTCGGAGCTTTCTTTGAAAAAGTTTAGCGTTATGATAGACACCAACCAAACTTACCTGTCGAATGTGGTAAACAAGTATTTCAACTGCAATTTGAAGGAGTTGCTGAATACTTACCGTGTGGAATATGCCAAAGAGTTACTCCATGCTGGGAAATGTTCATTAGAAGAACTCCCACAGCGATGTGGCTTTGCCTCTAGAAGTGCTTTTTATGCCTCTTTTAGTAAAATAGTCGGAATGTCTCCTTTGCGCTTTCTAGCTCGAGAACAGAATAATTCGCTCTTAGAATCAATGATTTATGTATAATCAATTTTAGTTTTTTAAATTTATAAATTTAAAGTTTTTCTATTATGAACAAAAAGTTTTTAAGTGCAATCCTGTTTGGTGCCTTGATGGTTACCTCGACAGGAACATTTGTATCTTGTAAGGACTATGATGATGACATCGACAGCTTGAACGAGAAAGTGGACAAGCTGACTAAAGATTTGTCTGAATTACAGGCCGCAGCTGGAAAATATGTCACAGCTGTCAAGTATGATGCGGCAACAGGTAAGTTGACTGTTACCGGCGGTAACGGTGAAACTTTCCAACTTCCGATGCCTGCTGAACTTCCCACTTACTCTTTGAAAGTTGTAGATGGTAAGATACAGTTGTTAGATGGTGACAAGGTCGTTTCTGAAGCACCCCTGCCTACAACTGATGCTCCTGCGGCATTTGATCCTACTTTGTTGAAGTGGAACAATGGCTATCTGTATTATGGAGATGTAAAAATCTCAGGTGTAGAGAAACCTCAAAGCGTTGGCTCTATTACAGAAGTGAAAGATGAAGAAACTGGTGAGGTGATTGGCTATGTCATTGAACTAGATGGAAAATCTGCTACATTCTCTTTGGTTGCTGATTTGAAGGCGTTAGTATTCCAACCTGCATTCTATTATCAGGGTATTGAAGCAATGGAAGCTATTGGTCTTAATTATAAAACCTTGACAGTAGCTAAAGTAGATGCAGATGGAAATTATGATAAGGATGCTCCTGTTGTAGGTGAAGCAACTACAATGATTCCGGACTTGGTAGCTGATTATCATGTAAATCCTACCGTAGCGAAAGTTCCAGGTGATGTAAAAGCATATACTTTCTTGCGTTATGACAAGAATTATACTCGTTCTGCTGCGACAGCTCCGAAAGTAGTAAAAACTAATGTTACAAACGGTAAGGCCCCCAAGGGTATATTGACTGTAAATGCTCATTTTACAGATGCTGATATTAAGAACATTGAAAATGATGAGCAAGTAACTGTATTAGCTTTGCAAGTAAGTAAGGGGGATACCGTTGTTACTTCTGATTATGCTGCTGTTAAGGCTGCTTATTACAAGGACTTGGTATTGGCAGCTGTAGATAGTATTCATGCAAATGACCGCCACTTGTTTACAACTGCTGCTGAAGCTATTGCTGATAATGAACATGTTTGCAAGATTGTCTGGAACAGCAATGGTATCGATATTGCTCGTTTGGTCAATACTCACAGAACTAATATAGATAAAGAAGGTACACATTCAAAATGGGATGTTCGTGCTGCTGATGGTACTGTAGAAAAATATGGTTTCAAATATTCTTACGAATTAGTTGGTTATCATAAAGGTAATAACGAAACTTCAGAAAGTGCTCATGCTGCATTGAAGGGTTCTGTTATTCGTCCTCAGATGACAAGTGGTGGTAAGCAGCAACCTTGGGGATTTACTCAGAATAAAGCTACAAAAGATCGTGAACCGTTGGTTCGTGTTATCTTGACTGATACTATTAGCGGAAAAATAGCTTCTGTTGGTTATTTAAAATTCAAGATTACCGATACTGCTAATCAGAATGAAGTTGTATTGACCCCGAATTTCCCATTTGCCAATGGTTATACTGTTGATTGTACAGAAACAGAGACTAAACTTGGTTTGTCATGGCATCAAGTTGAAGAACAGATTCTGGCTCAATTGGAAGAAATTGGTATTTCTAAGGATGAATTCCATAAGAATTTCAAATTGGATGGTGCTGTAGAAGACGTAGAGCAACAAGCTTTGGTAAATGCTACTCAGTATGATGGAATTACTGTTGATTCTAAGGCTGTTACTACTCCGGTTGGTGTGGTTTCACAGACTAATTGGGATCCGGCGGATGAAATGACTGAAGTTTTGACTTGGGTAGTTAAGAATAATCAGGCATATCACATCTTTAAGGCTGGTGCTAAGAGTATTGCAGTAAATGTACGTTATAGCTATGAAGTATCTGAAGGTGTATATCAATATGTATATGTTACTTTCACTTGGACTCCTAGTCCTTTGAACTTTACTCCTAATGGTACCATTGAAAACTCTGCTAAGATTGATAAATATTGGTATGAAAAGAACGGTGCTGTAGCAGGTTCTGGTTATTCAGATATCCATGCTAATGTTCATCAAGTTGTTAGCGATAACTCTAATGATTGTACATTTGATAGCGAAATCTTGAATACTTTCACTGGTAATGTGATTACCGTGACAAGTGACGCTACTTATCCTGCATTTGCTAATGATAAGTTGACTAAGGAAGTTGTATTTGCTAACCCTCAAGATCATTTGACTAAGAAGGGAACTGCTTATGTCGTGAATGGTGCTTCTGGTGCTCAATATGATATCACTGTATCTGCTGATGGAAAAACTCTACAAGCTACTAATAACGCTGTAACAAAAGCAGTTGTTGTTCTTGCTGGAACAGTGATGGAATATCAAGAAAATGATTTTGCAAAAGATATTTTGAACAATGCAGATCACAACTTGCTGGGACAAGACCAGACATTTACTGCTAAATTGCAAATTAATGCTGCTAACTGCGATTATGTAGATTATGCTTTGGGTAACAACGTATTCTATGCTAAATATTTGCGTCCTGTATCAGTAGATCCGTCAGATGTAGATGAATTAATTGATGCTACTAATGGTGCTTCTATTGCAGGCTTGACCTTGAATCTGATTGATTGGAGAGACAAGTATTTTGATAAAGCAGAAGATACTACTGGTGATGATGGTAAGAAATATAATTTCTATGGATTTTATGGCGTAACTAAAGTTGCTGCTGATATTGAAAACGCTACAACAACTTTGAATGGTGGAACATTAGGTTCTACTAAATTATCTTCTGTAACGAAGAATGTAAAATTGTATTTCGGTGAAGATAAATCTACAACCAATGTATTTACTGCTCTGAAGGTTGGCGATAATGGTAAATTCTATTATTACAATAATGGTACTACTTTAGGTAAGTTTACAATCCGCGTTCCGCTGGAAGTTACTTATAAGTGGGGTACTATCTATACCGAAGTTGATTTGAATATCAATAAGACTATTCAGAACTAATATTGTAATAACTTTGAGTTTAATTTAAATAAGGGCCGGCCATTCATAGTGGCTGGCCTTTTTTAATAGGAGGAAAGAATGAAATGAAAAAACTGAAATTTATTTTATTGTTGACTGTTTTATTAACAACCTTTTCTTGTCAATCAGGAAAACAGAAGGTGCAAAGCAAAGAAGAGAAGAGTATTAATGAATTTGTAGCTCATCTAACGGAAGTTGATACGGTTTTGATAACAAACCTAATAAATCAATTTATGGAATATGCGAAAAATGGTCAGCTGGAATCTGCCGCAGCTATGCTTTATAAAGCCGATTCGGCAGATGTTTGGAATGAACCTATTCAATTGGATAACAATGAATTGCATCAAGTCGCAAAAATGATGGAATCTTTTCCTGTATTAAGTTATAAGATAGATTATATAAAGTTCTATACTCCTGTTAAAAACGAGGTGAAGTGCACGATTGTTATGCAGAAAGGAGAAAGTGGAACACCTATTGCAACTAGTAGTTGGTATTTTAAGCTGATGAATTATTTGGGTGGATGGCGGCTTTGTATGATGAATTAGCTAATGATCGATTTATATAAGCAGTCGTGGGAAAAAGTGTCATTTAAAAATTATTGAAGGGGGTGTTTGTTTAGGATATTTATGTGATTTTCAATACAAAAGATTATAGTTATAAATTGTAGCAGGGTCAAAAGAGAACGGTTTCTCAGGCTTGTAGTCGAAAAGTTGACAGTTCAACCAGATAATCCGGACTGTCAGCTTCTTTTTTTGTGTCCGGAGAGATTTCTTCTGTCCGGTAAGTTCCCTATGGATCCAGATAGCAGTGCATTTACCCATAGCAAGGATAACAGCATTACGATAATCTGTGAAAGTATTTCTTTCTTAATCATATTATACCTGTTCCTTTTCAAAAGTTACGAAAGAGTGATCGCATGAGTAAGAAAAATCTTACTCTGCTGTTTTGTAAGCCTTGTCCATGCTTTGTATCCGTCGTCTTGCACCGAATATCTTGTAACAGGAATGAAACTCCTTTGTCACGAAACCTTTAATAGAGTGTAACTCTCAAGAAACCTGACCCATCTACTTTTGCAGCAGATTTATAACGCATAAAAAAGTATATGAAAAAGGTTGTTAGAGCTGTGTCTCTTATGCTGCTGATGGCAGGTGTTTGTGGAAATGCATTTGCCGAGGAAAATGAAAACATTGTCCGGCAAGGCGCTATCCGCGGACGTGTGATAGACAATGGAAAACAAATTCTGCCGGGTGCTTCCATCTTTGTTGAAAATCTGAAAACCGGAGTAATCAGTGATGTGAACGGTTTTTATACGCTGCCCAATCTGAAACCCGGAACTTACACAGTTAAAGTAACCTACGTAGGTTATAGCCCCATTGAAATGAAAGTTACCGTCCCCGAAGGCAAGACTTTAGAAAAAGATATAGTGATGAATGAAGGGGTGGAACTGCAGGAAGTGCAGGTAAAGGGAGCTTTTCAAGGACAGAAGAAAGCAATCAATACACAAAAGAATAATCTGGGTATCACTAATGTTGTATCTGCCGACCAGGTAGGGAAATTTCCCGACTCAAACATAGGTGATGCATTGAAACGTATCAGTGGCATCAATGTGCAATACGATCAAGGCGAGGCCCGTTTCGGACAGGTCCGCGGCACTAGTGCCGATTTAAGCTCCGTCACCATTAACGGCAACCGTGTCCCATCTGCTGAAGGGGATACCCGTAACGTGCAGTTGGACTTGATTCCTGCCGATATGATTCAGACCATCGAAGTAAGCAAAGTCGTTACACCCGATATGGACGGCGATGCTATCGGTGGTTCCATCAATCTGGTAACCAAAAATTCTCCTTATAAACGCACTATCAATGCTACAGCGGGAAGTGGTTACAACTGGATCAGCGAGAAAGCCCAGTTGAACTTAGGTTTCACTTACGGCGATCGTTTCTTCAATGACAGACTGGGCATGCTGCTCTCCGCTTCTTATCAGAATGCTCCTTCCGGTTCTTATGATACTGAATTCATGTGGGAACAAAATGAAGATGGCAAAGTATATGTCAGCGATTATCAGATGCGCCAGTACTTTGTCACCCGTGAACGTCAAAGTTATTCGGCGGCTTTTGATTTTGATATCAATGAAAACCATAAATTGACTTTCAAAGGGATCTTCAACAACCGTAACGATTGGGAAAACCGTTACCGTACCAATATCAAGGATTTGGATGAGAACGGAAAAGGCACAGTCCGCATCCAGACCAAAGCAGGTACTCCCGATAATCGCAATGCCCGTCTGGAGCGTCAGCGTACCATGGATTTCGCTTTGGGCGGAGAACACTTATGGGGGGCAATCGGTATGGATTGGAATGCCAGTTATGCAAAAGCTACGGAAGAACGCCCTAATGAACGTTATCTTGACTTCCAACTGAAAAAGCAGGAATTTGATATGGACTTGAGTGATGAACGCCAGCCGTTGGCAACACCTGGAACAGGTTCTACTTTGACACTGAGTGATAAGTTCAGCTTGAAGGAACTGACGGAACAACAGGAGGACATCAAAGAAGAAGATATGAAATTCTCGGCCAATTTCAAGGCCAGTTTAAATAATGGAGCTAAACTGAAGTTCGGTGCGAAGGTAGTACGTAAAACAAAAGAGAAAGAAATAGACTTCTACGAATATACTCCGAAAGACGAGGATGCCTTCATGACCAACAGCCTGAAAAATACGGTAGACCAGAGTACGGATAAGTTTATGCCGAGCGACAAATATCAGGTAGGAACATTTGCCAGTAAAGAATATGTGGGTGGATTGAATTTAAATGATGCTTCCCAGTTCGATAAAGAACAGGTACAAGCCGAATTGGCTGAGAACTTTGAGGCTCGTGAAACTGTAAGTTCCGGGTATGTGCGGTTTGATCATAAATTCGCTTCCGATATAAACCTGATGGCGGGACTCCGTATGGAACATACTTCCCTTCGTTATACCGGCCGTAACTATGATGATGAGACAGATAAGACCACCAAGACCGGCCGCATGACCAACAGTTATGTGAATTTCCTTCCTTCTATTTTGGTGAAATGGGATGTAAATGATGATTTCAAGATACGCGGTTCTTACACGCAGACCTTGAGCCGGCCCAAATATTCAGCTTTGGTTCCCAGTGTGAATATCAACCGTGGTGATAATGAAATAAAGATTGGTAATTCTGACTTGAAACCGACTATTTCTTATAACTTTGATTTGAGTGCCGATTATTATTTCAAGAGTGTAGGTTTAGTGAGCGCAGGTTTTTTCTATAAGAAAATAGACGATTTCATCGTAGATCAGGTACTGACCAACTATGAATACCAAGGAACAGAATATACCCGTTTCACTCAGCCCAAGAATGCAGGAAATGCTAATCTGTGGGGATTGGAATTTTCTTATCAGCGTGATTTCGGCTTCATTGCTCCGGCCTTGAAGTATGTGGGTTTCTATGGAACCTATACTTATACGCACTCACGCGTGGAGGACTTTAACTTCGAAGGACGTGAGAACGAGAGCGGGTTGAGTTTGCCGGGGTCTCCCGAGCATACGGCGAATGCCTCTCTTTACTTTGAAAAAGGAGGCTTGAATGTGCGCCTGAGCTATAACTTTGCATCTGATTTTATCGATGAAATGGGCCCAAGTACATTTTATGACAGATATTATGATGCTGTGAACTATATGGATGTGAACGCCAGTTATACCTTTGGCAAGAAGGTGAAAATGACCTTTTATGCTGAGGCGAACAATCTGCTGAACCAGCCGCTCCGTTATTACCAGGGAACGAAGGATCGTACTATGCAGGCAGAATATTATGGCGTGAGAATGAATGCAGGTTTAAAAATAAGTTTCTAAAAATAAGTATATGAAAACGTTGATGATGATTAGAAGAATGAAAGAAGTATTGACATGGGTATGGATTGCCGTCATTGGTACGGCTATCTGCCTGAATGTGTGTGCCCAGACTCCGCAAGATTGGAAAGGACTGGAGAAACAACTGAATTTTTATATGGCCAACGATTTGGGACGTAACGGTTATTATGACCAGAAGCCCATAGCCGAGTTGATGGGAGAAATGGCGGATGTTATTGGTCCCGAGTGTGTATTTGCAGCCGGAGACGTGCACCATTTTGAAGGTGTGCGCAGCGTTAACGATCCGCTCTGGATGACCAACTACGAGTTGATTTACAGTCATCCCGAGTTGATGATAGACTGGTTTCCGATCTTGGGAAATCATGAATACCGGGGTAATACGCAGGCTGTGTTGGATTATACCAATGTGAGTCGTCGCTGGTCGATGCCTGGTCGTTATTATACCAAAGTCTTTGAGAAGAAAGGAACTGCCATCCGTTTTGTGATGATAGATACCGCTCCTCTGATTGACAAATACCGTAACGAGAGCGAAACTTATCCGGATGCCTGTAAACAAGATATGGATCAGCAATTGGCATGGATAGATTCTGTACTGACTGTTGCCAAAGAAGATTGGGTAGTCGTAATCGGACATCATCCCATTTATGCTGAAACGTCGAAAGACGACAGTGAACGCAGCGATATGCAGAAGCGTCTGGATCCTATCCTCCGTAAACATAAGGTGGATATCTATGCATGCGGACACATTCATAACTTCCAGCACCTTCGTGTGCCGGGCAGTGATATCGACTATGTGGTAAATTCGGCTGGTTCGTTGAGCCGTAAGGTAAAACCAGTGGAAGGCACTCTGTTCTGTAGTCCCGAACCGGGCTTTTCTATCTTTACGGCAGACAAGAAAGAACTGGATATGCACATGATTGATAAGAAAGGAAAAGTAATCTATACTGTAAAACGCACCAAATAGGAATAGTTATTTTAGGGAAAAAGAGTACATTTGCGGTATAAAACTGTAAATGTACTTTTTGTTATGTTGAATACACTCCTTTTGATTGGTGGTCTGGCTCTCATTTTAGCTGGCGCGAATGGCTTGACGGATGGTTCTGCAGCGGTTGCCAAACGTTTCCGTATTTCTGATTTGGTAATCGGGCTTACCATTGTAGCTTTCGGCACTTCGGCTCCCGAATTGGTTATCAGTGTGCTTTCTGCATTGAATGGCAGTGCTGAAATGGCTATTGGTAATGTGGTGGGTAGTAATATATTCAATGCTTTGATGATTATAGGTTGTACTGCCTTGGTACTCCCCATAAAAGTAGGTGAGGGGACGATGAGTAAAGAGATTCCGTTAGTCATTCTTTCTTCGTTGGTACTTTTTGTCTGTGCCAATGACATGATGCTGGACAGGGAAGCGGTCAATGTTATCAGCCGTTCCGATGGGTTTGTTCTGCTGGCTTTCTTCCTTATATTTATGCGTTATACATTTGCCATCGCCCGTAATGGGGCAGATGAGGCAGGAGAGGAGCAGAAGATAAAGGAAATGCCTGTATGGAAATCGGTGTTGTATATTGCAGGAGGGCTGGCCGGACTCATATTCGGCGGACAGCTTTTTGTCGACGGGGCAAGCGGGCTTGCCCGTTCATGGGGTGTCAGTGAATCGGTAATCGGACTGACATTGGTAGCCGGAGGTACTTCCTTGCCGGAGCTTGCCACATCTGTTACGGCGGCTTTAAAGAAGAATCCGGGAATTGCTATCGGCAATGTCATCGGTAGTAATCTGTTCAATATATTCTTTGTTCTGGGGTGCAGCGCTACGGTGTCACCGCTTCCGATGGGGAATATAAATAACCTCGATTTAAGTGTACTGATTGCTTCCTCCCTGTTGTTGTGGCTGGTAGGCTGGTTTTTCCGCAAACGTACCATAACCCGGCTTGAAGGCGCATTGATGGTTGGCTGTTATGTCGTTTATACCGCCTATCTTATTGCCCAACAGTGAAAAAGCCATAAAAAGAATAAGTTTTCTGCAAAAAAACTTCTATCTTTACACCCCGAATTTTATAAAAATACAGCATGGCTATTACCATTAAAAAAGTCAGTTCAAAGAAAGAACTAAAGACGTTTATACGGTTCAACTACGAGTTATACAAAGAGAATCCCTATTCCGTACCCGATTTGTACGATGATATGCTGAATACGTTCAGCCCGAAGAAGAATGCCGCTTTCGAGTTTTGTGAGGCGGAGTATTTTCTGGCATATAAGGATAACAAGGTGGTAGGACGTATTGCAGGGATTATAAATAAACGCGCAAACGAGACTTGGAATAAAAAAGAAGTTCGTTTCGGATGGATCGATTTTCTGGATGATATCGAAATATCACGTGCCTTGTTGGATGCAGTAGCCCAATGGGGTAAATCAAAAGGTATGGATACCATTCAGGGGCCTTTAGGCTTTACCGACTTTGATGCGGAGGGTATGCTGGTAGAAGGATTCGACCAGTTGAGCACCATGGCGACTATCTATAATTATCCTTATTACCCACAGCATATGGAGAAGTTGGGATTCGAGAAGGATGCCGATTGGGTGGAATATAAAATTTATATTCCGGATGCAATTCCTGATAAGCATAAGCGTATCAGTGACTTGATTCAACGTAAGTTTAACCTGAAGGTGAAGAAATATACATCGGGTAAGAAAATTGCGGCCGAATATGGACAGGCTATATTCGAGTTGATGAATGAGGCTTATGCTCCGCTTTATGGTTTCTCGGCTTTGTCGCAAGGACAGATCAACCAGTATATAAAGATGTATTTGCCTATTGTAGATTTGCGTATGGTAACCTTGGTGACCGATGCCGAAGATAAACTGGTGGCAGTGGGGATTTCAATGCCTTCTCTGTCCGAAGCGTTACAAAAAGCGAAGGGACGTTTGCTGCCTATGGGATGGTATCACCTGTTGAAAGTGTTGTTCCTGCATAAGTATCCTCCTATGTTGGATTTGTTGCTGGTTGCTGTAAAACCTGAGTATCAGAACAAAGGTGTCAATGCTTTGTTATTCTCGGACTTGATCCCCGTATATCAGCAACTGGGATTCAAGTATGCCGAAAGTAATCCGGAACTGGAACTGAACGGAAAGGTGCAGGCCCAGTGGGAATATTTCAAGACCGAGCAGCATAAACGCCGTCGTGCTTATAAAAAGAGTATTCTGTAACAACGATATATAAAAATGTGATAAGTCAATATGGAAGAAAACAACGAACTGATAAACAATCCCGCCGTAGAATATACCGACGATAATATCCGCCACCTCAGTGACATGGAGCATGTGCGTACCCGTCCCGGTATGTATATTGGAAAGTTGGGTGACGGATCACATGCCGAGGACGGTATCTACGTTCTTTTGAAAGAAATTATCGATAACAGTATCGATGAATTTAAAATGCAGGCGGGTAAAAAGATTGAGATTATTATTGAAGAAAATCTCCGTGTCAGCGTGCGTGATTATGGCCGGGGTATTCCGCAGGGAAAACTCATTGAAGCTGTTAGTGTGTTGAATACGGGAGGTAAATATGACAGCAAGGCGTTCAAGAAGAGCGTCGGACTGAATGGGGTCGGTGTGAAAGCCGTCAATGCATTGAGCTCACGTTTCGAGGTGCGCAGCTATCGTGATGGAAAGGTGCGTATCGCTACCTTTGCCAAGGGAGACTTGTTGACGGATACCACACAAGATACAACAGAAGAGAACGGTACTTATATTTTCTTTGAACCGGATAACCTGTTGTTTGAGAACTACAGTTTCCGTCCGGAGTTCGTGGAAACCATGCTCCGCAACTATACCTATCTGAATACAGGACTGGCCATTATCTATAACGGTCAGCGTATCCTGTCCCGTAACGGGTTGGTGGACTTGCTTAACGACAACATGACGGCTGTGGGATTATATCCCATCATCCACTTGAAAGGAGAAGATATCGAGATCGCTTTTACGCATACCGGCCAGTATGGTGAGGAGTATTACTCTTTTGTCAACGGACAGCACACCACGCAGGGAGGTACGCATCAAAGTGCTTTCAAAGAGCATATGGCCCGTACCATCAAGGAATATTTCAACAAGAATATGGACTATGCCGATATCCGTAACGGATTGGTAGCTGCCATTGCCGTTAATGTGGAGGAACCGTTGTTCGAAAGTCAGACTAAAATCAAGCTGGGCTCTACCAATATGGCTCCCGGTGGTCCTACCGTTAATAAGTTTGTAGGTGATTTTGTAAAGACTGAGGTCGATAACTATCTGCACAAACATACGGATGTGGCCGATGTGATGTTGCAGAAGATTCAAGAATCGGAGAAAGAGCGTAAGGCTATAGCCGGAGTGACCAAACTGGCACGTGAACGTGCCAAAAAGGCAAATCTTCATAACCGTAAGTTGCGTGACTGCCGTTTTCACCTGAATGATGCCAAAGGAGACAAGAAGGAGGAAAGCTGCATTTTCATTACCGAGGGTGACTCGGCGAGCGGTTCTATCACCAAGAGCCGTGATGTAAATACTCAGGCAGTATTCAGTTTGCGTGGTAAGCCGTTGAATTCTTACGGGCTGACCAAGAAGATTGTATATGAGAATGAAGAGTTTAACTTGCTTCAGGCTGCTCTGAACATAGAGGACGGTATGGAAGGATTACGATATAACAAAGTGATTGTGGCAACAGATGCCGATGTGGACGGTATGCACATCCGTTTGTTGCTGATTACCTTCTTCCTGCAATTCTTCCCCGATTTGATAAAGAAAGGTCATGTATATATCCTTCAGACTCCTTTGTTCCGTGTCCGTAACCGCAAGAAAGGAGTTTATGAAACGGTATATTGTTATTCGGAAGAAGAACGGGTTGCCGCAATCGAACGGTTAAGCCCCAATCCCGAAATCACACGGTTCAAAGGTTTGGGAGAGATTTCACCCGATGAATTCAAGCACTTTATCGGCAAAGATATGCGTTTGGAGCAAGTTTCCCTCCGCAAGACTGATCTGGTAAAGGAATTACTGGAGTTCTACATGGGTAAGAACACGATGGAACGTCAGAATTTTATTATAGATAACCTTGTTGTAGAAGAAGATATTGCGTGAGTGAATCACTAAAAAATATGAGAAGAGCGATATTTCCGGGAACCTTTGATCCTTTTACCATCGGTCATTATTCGGTCGTGAAGAGAGCGTTGACTTTTATGGACGAAGTGGTGATCGGCATCGGTATCAATGAGAATAAGAAAACTTGGTTTCCTACAGAGAAACGAGTGGAGATGATCGAGAAACTTTTTGCGGATGATCCCCGGGTAAAGGTCGATGCTTATGATTGTCTGACCATTGACTTTGCCCGAGCTAAGGAGGCGCAGTTCATTGTTCGTGGTATCCGTACCGTACACGATTTTGAATATGAGGAAACTATAGCCGATATCAACCGGAAACTGGCCGGAATAGAAACGATTCTGTTGTTTACGGAGCCGGAACTAACCTCTATCAGCTCTACGATTGTAAGAGAATTGTTGCAGTTTGGCAAAGATGTGACGCCATTCTTGCCTGAAGGAATGAAAATAGACTGACCATGAAATATACTATGTATTTTGCAGGCTTGATTGCCTGCTTTTTTTCTATCGTAGCCGCACAGGCTCAGGAGAGTAAATTCCTGAATTCTCCGGCACGTAAGTTGCAACTGGCGGAATTTGCCATTGCCAATCTTTATGTAGACGAAGTCAATGAGGGAAAGCTGGTGGAAGAAGCTATCGTAAAAATGCTGGAGCAGCTTGATCCTCATTCTACCTATTCTGATCCGGAGGAAGTGAAGAGAATGAACGAGCCGTTGCAGGGAAACTTCGAAGGTATCGGTATACAGTTTAATATGGCGGAGGACACTTTGCTGGTGATACAACCTGTATCGGGCGGACCGTCCGAAAAAGTCGGTATTCTGGCCGGTGATCGTATCGTCATGGTGGAAGATACGCTGATAGCCGGTGTAAAGATGAGTACCGAGGATATTATGCGTCGTCTCCGTGGTCCTAAAGATTCAAAAGTGAATCTGAAAATACTTCGCCGAGGGGTGAAGGAACTGCTCCCCTTTACGGTGAAAAGGGATAAAATACCTGTTTACAGCCTGGATGCTTCCTATATGATTAAAGATAAGATCGGTTATATTCGTATCAACCGTTTTGCCGCCACTACCCATGAGGAGTTCAAGAAAGCGCTGACCGGGTTGCAGAAGAAAGGAATGAAAGACTTGATTCTTGATTTGCAGGGCAATGGCGGGGGGTATTTGAATGCTGCTATCGATATTGCCAATGAATTTTTGGGTAAAAAGGAACTGATTGTCTATACGGAGGGCCGTCGCAATCCTCGTAGCGAGTTTTTTGCCAAAGGTACGGGCGAGTTTCAGAACGGTCGTCTGATGGTATTGGTTGATGAATTTTCTGCTTCTGCCAGTGAGATTGTGACCGGAGCTGTTCAGGATTGGGACAGAGGAGTTGTTGTGGGCCGGCGCAGTTTTGGTAAAGGCTTGGTGCAGCGTCCCATTGATTTGCCGGACGGTTCGATGATCCGTCTGACGGTGGCCCGCTATTATACGCCTGCCGGACGTTGTATCCAGAAACCTTACGAGAGCATTGAAAAGTATAATGAAGACCTGATAGACCGTTATAATAAAGGAGAAATGATGAGTGAAGACAGCATCCACTTTCCGGATTCACTGAAGTTCAAGACTCATAGGTTGGCCCGTACGGTATATGGTGGCGGAGGGATCATGCCCGATTATTTTGTGCCGATTGATACGACTCTCTATACTAAATACCATCGTCAGTTGCGTGATAAAGGAGCGTTGATGAAAGCTCATTTCCATTTTATTGATGCCCATCGTAAAGAGTGGCTGGGCAAATACAAGACTTTCAATGAGTTCTACAAACGTTTTGAAGTGACTCCGGATATGTTGGCACAACTGGTTGCTACCGGCAAGGAGATGGGAGTGGAATATAATGAAGAAGAGTATCAAAAGGCCCTGCCTCTGCTGAGGTTGCAGATGAAAGCATTGATAGCCCGTGATTTATGGGATATGAATGAATATTATCACGTCATTAATGACGCGAATGAAAGTATCAGGAAAGCGCTGGAACTGTTGGAGCAACCGGACTTTGAGGGGCTGCTGTTGAAAAAGCGATAGTCAAGACTTTATATTAACAGCAGGGACGCATAGTTGCACTCCTGCAGTTGTCTGAAAAACTTCTGCTGTGTCTTCTTTTAGGTGTGGAATAATTTTCCAACCATCACTTTATCTGTCTCCCGAACAACACCTTATTCAGCCATCGGTTCACATACACGTTCACGAAAGCACATCCTACTCCGATAGCGGCTCCTGCCACTACATCACTGGGATAGTGCACCCCTTGGTTCATCCGGGCAAACCCTACTCCGCAAGCCCATACGGCTGAAGGGGCGATAACATACCACTTAGGATAAGTGATGGAGAGTGAGGTGGCTAAAGAAAAAGCTGCCGCAGTGTGTCCTGAAGGGAATGACGGACTATCGGCATCCGGTGCTCCGTATGCATGAATCTTATCCGGATACTTTACAAAAGGCCGGTCACGACCTATTATATGTTTGGCGGCGTATGTAATCCCCACTGCTTCAATCACACTGGTTCCTATGTAAATGGCATCTTTCAGCATCGGCTGGTCTTTTTTTATCAATGCATAGAGTCCCATGGCTGTAGGTATTCCTACGGGTAGAATCACTCCGCTAGCGGACAATCCGCGGCTCAGTCCGTGTACATCCCATCGGTTGATGGTTTTCAACGTGTTGATGTCTATATTCTGTGCGCTGAGGCTGAATGTAAAACAGGCTGTCAGTATAAGAAAAATAATCCTTTGGCGTTTCATTTAGTTTGGCATTTGTTCAGTGCAAAGATAGGAAAATAATGTAATTCGCATTTACCCTTCCCCGAATTAAAGAATAATTTCCATAATTCCTTGTATTATCGCTAGAATTCCTTTACTTTTGCATCGTGAATACACAGCTTTTAACAGAATTTTTAGTTCTAACAATTAAATAATTTAAATTCAATCATTTATGTGGTTAAGTAATTCATCTATTGGAAGGAAAGTGGTGATGAGTGTCACAGGTATCGCCCTTGTCCTGTTTCTGACGTTTCACATGGCGATGAACCTTGTTGCGCTCTTCTCGGAAGATGCTTACAACATGATTTGTGAATTCTTGGGAGCTAACTGGTACGCGTTGGTTGCAACTGCCGGGCTGGCTGCTCTGTTTGTAATTCACATCATCTACGCTTTCTGGTTGACCATGCAGAACCGTGCAGCTCGCGGTAGCGAACGTTATGCAGTGAACGTTAAACCTAAAACTGTGGAATGGGCATCTCAGAACATGCTTGTCCTGGGTATTGTTGTCATTGCCGGATTGGCTCTTCATTTTGCCAATTTCTGGTACAAAATGCAGTTTGCCGAAATTATCGGTGTTCATGATTTGGGCGCATTCGGTCCTACAGACGGTGCCGCTTACATTCGTGAAACATTCGGATGCCCTGTATTTACAGTGCTTTACCTCATTTGGTTAGCAGCTTTGTGGTTCCACCTGACTCACGGATTCTGGAGTGCTTTGCAGACTTTGGGCTGGAGCAATAAAATCTGGTTCGAGCGTTGGAAGACTATTGGTAACATCTACTCTACTTTGGTAGTTCTTGGTTTTGCAGCAGTAGTCGTTATCTACTTCGTGAAATCACTCGCTTGTGGTGCTTGCTAATCGTAAATTGTAAATGATAAAATTGTAAATGAATATGGCTACTATAGATTCTAAAATTCCTGAAGGCGCTTTAGCCGAGAAATGGACCAATTATAAAGCTCATCAAAAATTGGTAAACCCTGCCAACAAACGTCGTCTTGACATTATTGTGGTAGGTACCGGTTTGGCAGGTGCTTCGGCTGCTGCTTCACTGGGTGCTCTGGGTTTCAAGGTATTAAACTTCTGTATCCAGGACTCTCCCCGTCGTGCACACTCTATTGCTGCACAGGGAGGTATCAATGCTGCTAAGAATTATCAAAATGATGGTGACTCTGTTTACCGTCTTTTCTACGATACAATCAAAGGTGGTGACTACCGTGCACGCGAAGCTAACGTTTATCGTCTGGCCGAAGTGTCAAATGCTATCATCGACCAGTGCGTAGCTCAAGGTGTTCCTTTCGCTCGCGAATACGGTGGTTTGCTGGATAACCGTTCATTCGGTGGTGCTCAGGTATCACGTACATTCTATGCCCGCGGTCAAACCGGACAGCAGTTGTTGCTGGGTGCTTATTCTGCATTGAGCCGTGAAGTTCAGCGTGGTAACGTGAAGTTGTACACTCGTTATGAGATGTTGGACGTTGTGCTGATTAAGGATAACGAAGGTGTGGAACGCGCCCGTGGTATCATCGCCCGTAATTTGGTTACAGGTAAGATTGAACGTTTCGCTGCCCATGCGGTAGTTATCGGTACCGGCGGTTATGGTAATACTTACTTCTTGTCTACCAACGCTATGGCGTCAAATGGTTCGGCTGCTATGCAGGTTTACCGCAAAGGTGCTTACTTTGCCAATCCTTGCTTTGCACAGATCCACCCGACCTGTATCCCTGTACACGGTGACAAGCAGTCTAAACTGACTTTGATGTCCGAGTCATTGCGTAATGACGGACGTATCTGGGTTCCGAAAAAGCTGGAAGATGCCAAGGCATTGCAGGCAGGAACTAAGAAACCGACCGATATTCCTGATGCAGACCGTGACTTCTACTTGGAACGCCGTTATCCGGCATTCGGTAACCTGGTTCCCCGTGACGTTGCTTCACGTGCTGCGAAAGAACGTTGCGACGCCGGTTTCGGTGTGAACAACACAGGTCTGGCCGTATTCCTTGACTTTAAATACGCTATCGACCGTCTGGGTGAAGATGTAGTTCGTGCCCGTTACGGTAACTTGTTCGATATGTACGAAGAAATCACTGACGAAAATCCGTACAAGACTCCGATGATGATATTCCCGGCTATCCACTATACGATGGGTGGTATCTGGGTTGACTATGAACTGATGACTTCTATCAAGGGCTTGTATGCTATCGGTGAAGCTAACTTCTCTGACCACGGTGCAAACCGTTTGGGTGCATCTGCATTGATGCAGGGATTGGCTGACGGTTACTTCGTATTGCCTTATACTATCCAGAACTATTTGTCAGACCAGATTCAGGTTCCCCGTTTCTCGACAGACCTTCCTGAATTTGTGGCTGCCGAAAAGGCTGTAAACGATAAGATCCAGAAACTGATGAATATCAAGGGTCATCGTTCGGTAGACTCTATTCACAAGGAACTGGGTCACATCATGTGGGACTTCGTAGGTATGGGACGTACCAAGGAATCTTTGACTACTGCTCTGGCTAAACTGAAAGAAGTAAGAAAGACCTTCTGGAGCGACCTTCGCATTCCGGGTGAAGCTAATGAATTGAATGTGGAACTTGAAAAGGCAATCCGCCTGGCTGATTTCATCGAAATCGGTGAGCTGATGGCTTACGATGCATTGAACCGTGAGGAATCTTGTGGTGGTCACTTCCGTGAAGAACACCAGACTCCGGAGGGTGAAGCGCTTCGTCACGATGACAAGTTCTCGTATGTAGCTTGCTGGAAATACACAGGTGAAGGAAAAGAACCCGAATTGATCAAGGAAGATTTGAACTATCAGTTCGTTAAGGTTCAAACTCGTAACTATAAGTCTTAATTATTAATTGTATAGAAATCATGGATAAAAATATAAGTTTCACACTGAAAGTTTGGCGTCAGAAAGGTCCTAAGGATAAAGGACATTTTGATACCTTCCAAATGAAAGATATTCCGGGTGATACCTCATTCCTGGAAATGATGGATATCTTGAACGAGCAGCTTATCAATGAAGGTAAAGAACCTATCGTATTCGACCACGACTGTCGTGAAGGTATCTGCGGTATGTGCTCTATGTATATCAACGGACATCCTCACGGACCTGCTACAGGTGCTACTACCTGCCAGATTTATATGCGTCGTTTCAAAGACGGTGACACCATTACTGTTGAGCCTTGGCGTTCTGCCGGTTTCCCGGTAATTCGCGACTTGATGGTAGACCGCAGCGCATACGACAAGATTATGCAGGCGGGTGGTTACGTGTCAATCAATACCGGTGGTATTCCTGACGCTAACGCAATTCCTATTGCAAAACCTATTGCCGATGAGGCTATGGATGCTGCTGCATGTATCGGTTGTGGTGCTTGTGTTGCTGCATGTAAGAATGGTTCTGCTATGTTGTTTGTTTCTGCAAAGGTCAGCCAGTTGGCACTGTTACCTCAAGGTAAAGTGGAAGCTGCACGCCGTGCGAAAGCTATGTTGAGCAAAATGGATGAATTGGGCTTTGGTAACTGTACAAACACTCGTGCTTGTGAGGCAGAATGTCCGAAGCTGGTTTCTATCAGCAACATTGCTCGTTTGAACCGTGAATTTATTGCTGCGAAGCTGAAAGACTAATTACGGTTAGTTTTACTTGATATTTGAGAGTGCCCTGCCTTTTGGCGGGGCATTTTTTTTATAATTATGTATTGGGTGAAGTTTCTTCCTTTTCTTTTTTACGGATGTTTCTGGGAGAGTCGCCAAAGGACTTCTTACAGAAGTTGGAAAAATGTGAGAGAGATTCAAATCCATGTCCAAAGCAGATTTCGGAGATGGAAGCATCTGTATAGCGCAATTGGTAAAGGATACTTTCTTTGCGCTGTTTCATCATCCATTCATAGGCCGGTTCGTTGAAGATGGCTTTGAAAATGCGGCGGAAGGTGGTGACGCTGTAGCCGCCCAGTTGTGCGAACTCCTCTACGGACTTTATTTGTTTGTGGTGCTTTAATATGAAATATTCAAAACTGCTGGTGTATTGGGATAGGCTGTGTACAACAGGAGATAGCTCATAGTCTGTGTAATAGTGCGCCAACAGATAATAAAGTTCTTTACGCTTGAATTCGAGCAGCTCTTTACAAATTTTGTCTGCATTCAGATAGGAAGCAACCCCTTCAAGGAAAAGCTTTATTTCGGGCTTTATTTTCAGTGGCTCGGAGATGAGTGGCGGAGGCACGTTTTTCAATATATAGGTATAGCGGTCATAGCAGAAGGCTTTAGGGTCATCAAATGTGTACAGAATACCTTCCGAGTCTGTCATGGCCAGTATTTCCACTTTTGATGCGATAGCTTGCAGCACAAATTCTCCGGAATTGATGATGGTTCCGGCATATTCTTCACTATTGATTAATATTTGACCTTTGAGTAAGAAAAATAAAATATTGGTTTCACACTTATGTGGGGGTAAGTGGAAACCTTTTTTGTTATGTGTGTAATGGATGCTGTTCTCCACTGCTTTAGGGCATTGGGTACAATCCATCCTTTCATTACAGGGCAGACCAGACATATATAGATGTTAGAAACGCTTGTGTTCTTTTGGTTGATTTGACAAATGTAGGTCAAATATGGATAATTTGCAATAAGTTTCAGGAAAAAGACCGAAGAATCCTGTTTCCACTTGTTTGTCTTCTGCCGTTACGGAAAACGATAGCCTGTGGGCGTGAGCATAGAGGGCTAAATTTGTGTGGCCAAACACAAAGAAGTTACAATTGTTGGGAAAGTAGCAGAAAGAAAGTATCTTTGTGTGTATCCATGGGGAGGTATACCGGCTAAAACAGCATAGATTATGGAATGTGTAGTATCATCCTCCAATTTCTCCGGTATCATTGGCGAGCTGCATAACTATCGCATATACTTTTTGAGGACGGTTGATTGACAACAGGTAAAAATGCTCCGCAAATGAAATCGCAAATCATGGTGGGGATGATACGGTGTTTCATTGCGGAGCAGGAAATTGTTATGTTCTTATCAGGAAATTATAATTGGCCTGACAAATGGATGTGATTTATTTATTGGGCTCAATTGGGCTAGGTTGGGGATCTTCATTTGTCCACCCATCCGCTTGGGCTGTAAATGTTAATTCTTCAGCACCGGCAGGTAATGTTAACGTATAAAGTATTTTTTTGCCTATATCCCATGTTCCGGTTAATGTGGCTTCTTTTGTTCCTTCAAATACTTTGCCATTATCATTAGTCGTGGAATAAGTAACAGTAATCTTGACTGACGATAGATCATTCTGAGGGATTAACATTAATGCATTACTGCTTGTCGCAATTTCGCTTGTTGCTGTACCGTCAATTTCAGAGTAGGTAGCATTATATGTATATTCTTCATTGCCAGTTTGAGCGCTCCATGCACCTTTATCTGCGTTATAAGTATAAGTACCGCTATTTGCAACTCCTGATAATTTTATAGATGTAACATTGTATTTGAATCCTGTGTCTTTACCTTGGAGCTTGAAATTAATCTGAGTTAAAATATGATTGAATGTTAAATCTACACTTCCAACAGAGGTTGCACTATTGGTTTTTGCTTTATCTGTTACACAGGCGGCTAGTAAATCTGTCTGTATCGTCTGAAGAGTATACGTGAAACTCGGGTAAGTACCGGTTGTGGCATAATTTGTAATACCGCCGGCTTCAGGTGAGTAAGCAAAAAATTGTAAATTTTCGGCTATTGGCCAATAATATGGACCATCTGCTACGGACCAGTTAGAGTTAGTACAAGTTGCTTTTTTCCCATTAATAAATGTTGTTGTTAAGCTACCTGCTGTTACTTTGTCCATTGTAATTGTTTTAGTATTATAGGCGTAAAGTATGAAACCTTGGGATTCCAAGTTTTCAGTTGTAGCTTCTGCAGCTCTGGATGACTTCCCAACTACGCTTCGGAAATTAATTTCCGTTTTTTGTGTCGGAGCTTCAATTTCTTCATTCTGTGAGCAACTTGTGATTGCCAGTGCAGCTAAAGCTGCAAATAAAATCTTCTTCATATTCTGTGTGTTTTAAGTTAATAATTCTATGACTCTTTATTTTATATCTTAACCAACCGGTAATTCCACATTCGTTTCATCGTCCCAGTCACTAACGCTCCCATCAAATCCACCGCCACTTTCATCTGGAGGAACCTCTACATCATCCACTACAATTTTCTCGTCATCTGGAAGCTCAATCTCTATCTCGGACTCTTGAGGTTTTTCATCACCTTCTCCCGGCTCGTCTTCAGGAGGTTTTACCGCTTCCGTTATTTCCACTTTCGCTTCTTGTCTGGAACCATCCACCCTTACTATGATCAGATTCAGAAACTGAGTGATATCAGCTCTTGCCTGCGTCAGTTCGGGATGTCCGAAACAGGTGAAACTCCCTTTTATAACCCCATTCCCTTTACCGGTTTCACAATAAATGGGAGCGAAGCGGCATAAGCCGGCTCCTTTACCTAAATGGTAACATTCAGCCATTCCGGAAACACTGCCAATGATCGATGAGACATTTTTCAGCCCCTCTGTCTTTATTGAAAAGATGTAAGTGGTTACCACAGATTTTGGTCTTACCTCTAGTGTCGGTAACTCTTCTCCTTTTCCTATCTCTACATCGTCCAGGGTTGCCACATAAAAATTATCCGGTCCCCATACCATGTTTTCTGTTTCGCTGTTGCCCAATCCCGTGCAGTTTCCTGTACACGCCATTATCGTTTCGTAACTGTCTTCGCCTTTTACTTGCACTACTTCGGTGTCATAATTGTAAATCACTGCCAAGTAATGCCCCGGGGGCACTTTCATTTCTCCGCCTTTTGCCGGCAAGTAAGTATCAATCTTTCTTCCTTGGGCGTCCTTGGGATAGAAAATAACCCGGATTCCTTCCGGCAGACGGCCGGTTACTCCTTCCCAATCCAAACGGATATTTATTCCTGTTACGGGATAATCGTCCAGAATCTCGCGTCGGCTGCATCCCACTAAAGTCAATAGTGAAGATAAAAGTACAAGAGCTACGTACCTTGTCTTTTTCATTTTCTTCCTCTCTTCTTTGTTATCACCCATACCAACGAAATTTTTGCTTTCGTAGGGCCTATAAAGGTGTAATTCCCGCTACTCATCCAAACTAGTGACCCTTCATAGGGAGTGTACTTTTGATATTCCGTGGTCAGGTAGCCTATGCCCAGGCTGAATTCCAATGCCAGATGCCGTGACACTGAAGTGGAATATCCATAAGTGAATCCTGCCGCACCGTAATATTTACCTTGGTAGCCGTCTCCTTTAAACTGAAAGTCGTAGATACCTCCTTCGGCATACAATCCAAAGAAATGTCCGTTCAACCGGTGATGCAGTTCACGGTTGCCCAGCCAGTAGCGGCTTTCTATTCCTCCCGAAATCAGCTGGTAGCAGATTTCTTTGCTACTGTTGGACCACCAGGGGCTTTTATATTCCAGGTTCACTGACCACCGCTTTCCTACAGGAATTTCTATTTCTATATTAGGCGCCAGTGCCAGGTCGTACAATAAATTATTTTTCAGTGCAAGCACTGTGTTGCCGGCTGTCTTGTCTCTTCTTGCTGCCTTTTCTTTGGGCTTTTTTCCCCGTTTTGCTTTTGTCTCTTTTTCCTTTTCTGCCTTTGTTACTGTTTTTTCTGTTTCTGTTATTACTTGTCTCCTTTCCTTTTGTGGGAGTGCTTGCACCGCCATTGGCGCAATGGTCGTTTCCCTGTCAATCGGAATGAATTCAGTTTCTTCTATCATGGCCGCCTGTTCCGTGGAGGAGTTTTTTCCTTCCTTTTCTTCCGGATAAGACAGGCAGACTCTTATTTTTGTCCGTCTGAGCTCCGGTAGCAGCCGGTTGGAAATATATTGATAAGGTATGCCGGCATCCAGATGTTGCAAGAAATCTTGCATTTTTACAGGATTGTCATGGTGATAATCTATCAATGCCAATACATCCTCCCGGTCGGGGACCAGCCTGTCGTCCGTTATCAGTTTCCGTAAGGCATCCCCGTATTCTTCTCCTGTACGGATACAGATTTGGGCGGCATTGACTTGCGGATATTTCCGACATAAGAACGCTTTTACTTCCTCGCTTCTTTTTAGGCCCGGCGCTATGTCCGGTTCTTTTTTTCCGTTATATGAATCCGGTGAAACCAGAATAATGGAATAAAGATGTCTGCTGCGGGCAGGATGGGCAAGCAGGGAATCCAATGTTGCCAGCGTTTTACCGTTTCCTTGGTAATCCTTGTCCGCCTGTCGGGCCTTCAGGTCAAAATAGAGCATCATGTCCAATATGGTATCTCTTGGATTTTCGTACTCTGTCGTCCGGGCATAAGTGCTATTGGTCAGTAGGCACAAAAACACAAATATGCTGAATATAGTAGTGCGTTTTTCCATGGATTACCATTATGTGTGGAGCAAATATAGGTGATAAAATCTGAAAAAAAACGTATTAAATGTTCTATTTTCGGACGTGAAAGGGTTAGTGAAGCGATTGGACAGAATTTGCAAGTTTGGGCAGCCGGATAATGAGAAGGGCAGGGGAGCTTACTTTTATTTGGAGTGAATAATCAGAGGAATACTTTCTTTTTGCTTTTTACTTTCCAATGGACAGAAATGAACGGTCTTATCATATGGATAGGGCAATGTTTCATATTCCTTTTTTAATCCGTGTTTTTCAATCTAATTGTAATGTTGTGTGCGAAAACGGTTGTATTTGTGAAATAATACTAAATGAAAAGCGAAATTGAACTAAATATTTGGAGAAAATGAGTGTAAGTTGTACATTTGTCATGTGATTTTTTTCATAGTATTAGATTTAAGGTTAACAAAGGTTGGAGCAAAGCGTTGCTCCTTTTCCTTTTTTAAGCCCTTCGCTTTTGTTCTTTTCCTGCCTGTCAAGTTTCCTGTCTTTTAAAATATTCAGCTTCTTGTTTTCATCCATCGGATTTTATGTTATCTTTGTGTCAATGTAATTAATTGACAATCTAAATGAAAAGACACGCAAACCTTTTATGCTTGGGAGCTGCTGTTGCATTACTGAATGCCTGCGCTCCGGCTGTGAATGCTCCTGAACCTGTTTTCCCCATTCCTGAAAAGAAACAGGTGGATTGGCAGAAAATGGAGACATACGCTTTCGTACATTTCGGACTGAACACGTTCAATGATCGTGAATGGGGATATGGAGATTCCGATCCTGCTACATTCAATCCTGTCAAACTGGACTGCGAACAATGGGTGAAAACCTTTGTGGCGGCAGGGATGAAAGGAGTTATCCTTACGGCAAAACATCATGACGGATTTTGCCTGTGGCCTACGGGGCTGACCGAATACTGTATCCGTAACACGCCTTATAAAGACGGAAAAGGGGATATAGTGCGTGATCTTTCGGAAGCTTGCAAGAAGTATGGTATAAAATTCGCTGTCTATCTCTCACCGTGGGACAGGCATCAGGCCAATTATGGAACTCCGGAATATGTGGATTATTTCTATCGACAGTTGTACGAGTTGCTGACCAATTATGGCCCGGTGTTTGAAATCTGGTTTGACGGGGCCAATGGCGGTGATGGCTGGTATGGCGGAGCAAAAGATTCCCGTACCATAGACCGGAAGACTTACTATGACTATGCGCGTGCCTATGAAATGATTGACAAGTTTCAGCCGCAGGCTGTTGTATTCTCGGATGGCGGTCCCGGATGCCGCTGGGTAGGTAACGAGAATGGATTTGCCGGAGCGACAAACTGGTCTTTCTTGCGTGCCGGAGAGGTTTATCCGGGATATCCTAAGTATAGGGAACTGCAATACGGTCATGCGGACGGCAATCAGTGGACGGCTGCCGAGTGTGATGTGTCTATCCGTCCGGGCTGGTTTTATCATCCGGAGGAGGACGACCGGGTGAAGACGGTGGAGCAATTGACAGACCTTTATTACCGCAGTGTGGGGCATAATGCGACTTTATTGCTTAATTTCCCCGTAAACCGGGATGGATTGATTCACCCTACAGATTCGGCGAATGCTGTTGATTTTTATAAGAATGTACAGAAACAGTTGGCAAACAATCTGTTGAAAGGTGTTCTTCCGGTAGTTTCCAATGAACGGGGTGGAAAATATACGGCAAAGGCGGTGACGGATGGAGAGTATGATACATATTGGGCTACGGAGGATAGCGTCACATCGGCTGTTATCGAGTTTGAATGGCCGGCCCCGCAGAAGGTAAACCGTATGCTGTTGCAGGAATACATTCCGTTGGGACAGCGTGTACAGTCCTTTGTGGTGGAATATAATAAGGAAGGGGAGTGGCTGCCTGTGAAACTGAATGAAGAGACTACTACAATCGGTTATAAACGTTTGCTTCGTTTTGAGACTGTCACTACGGACAAACTTCGCGTGAACTTTGAGAAATCACGCGCCTGCCTGTGTATCAATAATATAGAGGCTTATTATGCAGGAGAAACCCTTGATGTGTTTACAGCAAAAGCGGAGGAACTGAAAACATATCCGTTTACATTGCCGAAGGTAGATGAAGCGGAAGCCGGAAAATGTGCGGATAAAGATGCCGCCACTACTTGCTTTGTGGATGGCAATACGCTTCTGGTGGATTTAGGTACGGAACAGACTGTTTCTTCTTTCCATTATTTACCCGACCAGAGCGAGTATAACAAAGGACTGATAGCTGCCTATGAGATTTCAGTCGGCACGGAAGCCGGTGCGGTGAACCAGGTGGTGAGCAGCGGGGAATTCTCGAACATCAAGAACAATCCGATTCTCCAATCGGTCTACTTCAGTCCGGTAACAGCCAGATATGTGCTGTTGAAAGCAGTGCGGATGGTGGAAAATGACGGACCGATGGGCTTTGCCGAACTAGGAGTGCAATAACCATGCATCAATATACTCATGTACCCGTTCACGGTACAGCTACCGTATGTCAATGGGTATATGAGTATCTTGATACATGGTTACATTATTAACCGGTACACTCCTCCTGCCAGTGCTCGTATCACCCCTTTCATTTCTAATTCAAACAATAATGCACTCATTCGGTTTACAGGTATGTTGGTGTCTATCACCAATGTGTTGATTTGTAATCCTTCCGACATTTTGCCGAGTCGTTTTACTATTCGTTCCTCTTCCTCGCTTAAATCAGGGAACAATTCCCGTTGTACTGTTTTCTCGGTTTTGGGGCTGCTTTCCCATCCCATGGCCTTCACTAAATCTTCGGCCGATGTGATAAGCACTGCCTGGTTTTTTCTTATCAGATTGTTGCAGCCTATGGAATATTCGTCGTTGCATCGTCCCGGAAAGGCAAAACAGTCCCGGTGATAACTTTCCGCCAGTTCGGCGGTGATGAGGGCTCCCCCTTTGGCGGCGGATTCGATAACGACGGTGGCGTCACTCATACCTGCCACAATGCGGTTTCGTTTCACGAAATTCTGCCTGTCGGGATTGGTTCCGCTTGTAAATTCGGTCAGCAAACCTCCCTGTTCCAACATGCTGACGGCTGTCTTCCGATGTTCGGCAGGATAAATACGGTCCAGTCCGTGTGCCAGCACGCCTATGGTCTTGAAATGATTCTGCAGGGCGGCGCGATGCGCATGGATATCAATGCCATAAGCCAGCCCGCTCACTATCAAGGCGTTTGGGCACAATACCGACAAGTCGGCAAGGAAACGGGTGCAGATATCCTGTCCGTAGGGGGTGGCATGACGGGTTCCTACCATATTGATGACATGCAGTGCATTCAGATCGGCATTTCCCCGGTAAAATAAAGCTAGCGGAGCATCATCACATTCACGCAAACGGCCGGGATAACCTTCATCATTTAAGGTGAGGCAGCGGATATGATTTTTCTCACAGAAAGTAAGTTCCTGCTCTGCACGCCGGAAAGCTTCGGAGTTATTCAACGCAGTAATGATCTTTTCGCTTACTCCGGGGACCAGTTGTGACAGCTCTTTGCGGTGTTCGAAAACACGGGTGGCGCTTCCCAGACTGCTCACCAGTCTGAATGCGCCTGTCGGTCCCAATCCCGGTATCCGGGTCAGGGCCAGGCTGCAAATTTGTTCGTCTTGTGTCATTCGCTCAGATAGGGGGCGAAAGTCTCGTCAAATAGAGCGCTGTCCCCTAATCTGCCGTTTACCACGCATACTGATTCTACAGTGGCCTTGACAGTCACTTTCATGTCGGGCAGACGGAAAATGTCCTGATAGAACACATATTTAATACCTTCTTTTTTCAGATAGAGCTTGGACACGAATTCGTCACCGCTGCGCAGCGGAGTTTTGAACGCCATGGTGAGCCTCGCCACTACCGGGTCCACTCCTTCTTCGTGCAAGCGTGCGAAACTGATGCCCACCGATGTGAGAAACTCATGGCGCGTATGTTCCAGATAATGTTGATAGTTGGCATTGTTCACAATACCCTGCAGGTCGCATTCATAATCGCGTACCTTCATCTTCAGTTCATAAATATACTTTTCCATAAGGCAAAGGTATAAGAAAAATGTGTTACTTTGCAGATAAACTTAAAAAAAGAAACAAATGAAACTGTACGCTGCCCCTTTGCAAGGTTTTACGGAAGCCCCCTGGAGAAATCTTCATCAGGAAGTTTTTGGTGGGATAGATGCTTATTATACCCCCTTTGTGCGGATGGAGAAAGGAGAGTTCCGTAACAAGGATGTACGGGAGATCGCTTCTGAAAACAATACTGTGTCCCGGCTGATTCCCCAGCTTATCGCTTCCACTCCTGCCGAACTGGAACGGCTGGCCGGTTTGTTTATAGAGAAAGGGTACAAGGAAGCGGATATCAATATGGGTTGTCCTTTTCCCCTGATGACAGGGAAACATAAGGGTTCGGGCATTTTGCCGTATCCGGCCGAGGTGGAAGCTTTATTGAAAGAGCTGGTGCACTATCCGGAACTGGGTTTCTCCGTCAAGATGAGATTGGGATGGGAGTGTGCGGATGAATGGCGGCCGTTGTTGCCTTTGTTGAACGCTGCCCCCTTGCGGCGGATCGTTCTGCATCCTCGTATCGGGAAGCAACAGTACAAAGGAGAGGTGGACTTGGCTGCGTTCACCGCTTTCTATGAGGAGTGCGCCCATCCGTTGGTGTATAACGGTGACTTGCTGACGGTGGAAGATATCCGGAAGGTGGACGAGGAGTTTCCCCGCCTGGAGGGCGTCATGCTGGGACGCGGGTTGCTGGCCAATCCTGCTTTGGCTTGGGAATATGCAAACGGAACCGTTTTTTCTCCCGATGAGCTGCATGAAAAGGTGAAGGCGCTTCACGCACGCCTTCTTCAATATTATGAAGCCCATTTACAGGGAGAGGCGCAATTGCTGAGTAAAATGAAGCCTTATTGGGAATACCTGCTGCCCGATGCGGACCGGAAGATAAAGAAAGCGATAAAGAAGGCTACAACGATGGATAAGTATTTGACGGCGGTGAACCAGCTGTAATGATTGAAAAGGGGCTTCGGTACATGAAAACCGGAGTGTCTCTTCAGTTCATTCAGCCGGTCTAACTGCTTGTAAAATAGGGAAGTATCCTGATAGGAGAACCTTCAGCTTCCTGTCAGTTACTTCCAGCCCATATTTTTGTTCCTACCTGTTAGATGAGAGGTGCGTCCGTCATGCCTGTATTTTAAGAAATACTTAGCTGTCTTTTCTTGGAGCATATCCTTTATCTTCCTTGTTATGTATCCAGTTGCTTCCGTAAGCATTCGGCCTCGTGCGTGTTTTTTCCCCCTCTTTTCCTTCCTACCTTT
>CAOYQO010000016.1 GCA_948566455.1 uncultured Phocaeicola sp. | reverse complement strand
GAAAGTCTGGGCTTTGTGCATAAAAAAGGTTGTGCCAGAGTTTTGACACAACCTCATATTTTTCTCTTACCTCTATTACTTTTCCCCTTCACTTCAAGGTATGGGTATTCTTTTCTTCGCTTTATCGACTTGATCTCTGGATTCAAATATCGACATCCTACATTCGAGTTTTAGGGTAATCCATTTTTTATACTCATATTTGCGGTGGATATCGTTGTTGTTATAGGTATCTTTTATGTTGTGCTTTATCCTTCCATATGCCACATCTCGTTACTATCAATGGCATAGATGTACAATTGTGGCATATGGAAGGATAAAGTATGGCATAAAAAGATATGACCGCTTTCTAAGTTTGTGCTGCGGGCACTTAGTCAAGTTTTAGGGAAGTACTACCTTATATGTCGTGCATCTGTTTTGTGCATCGTAGGCACGTACTAGATAGAAGCCACTCGCAAGGTTTTTGACAGGCAGTGTGAAGTGCTTTTCCGTATTTCCGGTGTTGTTGGTATCATATGCAGCAATGATTTGTCCGCCAATATTGACAATTTCGGCACGGATGAGTACAAAGTCGGTATTACTCACCAAAGTAAGGTAACCACTGCGTGGATCACCAATCAACTCAATATCAGGGCGTGAAAGGGTAGGGGATTCAATACCTGTAGTAGTACCCAGCTTTATGAAAGTAACGATAGGATTATGGTCGGAGCAGCGGTACATATTGTCTTCTTGCGGTTTACCTCCAATTTTAAGTGCATCAGGCTCATCGGCATTGATATGAAAAGGATGAGCATAACGTATTTGAGCATCCAATGTAGCAGTAGCAAAACTATGGTCTAAATAACCGGTTGCGTAGCTATTGTTGCTAAAAAAGGCATAGCTGTATTCATTAGGTGCATATTTTTGAAGTTCATTTATCAATTCGCCTTCTTCCAGTACTCGGATGGGGTCTTCTTTGGAGTATGAGTTTAAGTCACCAACTATGAGGACATCTTTATCTTCAAAATAGGCAGTAACAGTTTTGATAAATTCAAGAGTAGCTTCAGCTTCGTGCACACGGCGTAGAACATGACTACCTTGACCATCACCTGTATCGGCATATTCATCTGGTTTATTATAGCTATTATCTTTTGCTTTCCAGTGATTTAAGCAAACGATAAAACGCTCATTATTAGCCTTGAGATCAAAAGCCTGTGCTATCTTTCGGTCAGGTAGATATCCGTTGTCAGCTAGTTTGTTTTTTTGGAGATCTCTGAAAGGAGTTACCGTATTACTGTTATAAATGAAGCAGGCCATGCCTTGATTAGCTGTTGAATTCTCAATGTACTTATATTGGTCTGTTTGACAGGCAGTGTTCAATGCAGTGCAAAGATCATTCAGTGAAGAGTTACCGAAAACTTCAAGTAGGGCATAGATATCGGCATCCATGGCTTTCAGTGCAGCTACTATTTTGGTTCGCTGTACGTCATTAGTTCCCTTGTAGTTCTCAACATTAAAACTGACAACTTTCAAATTATAATCTTCTTCAATCTCACAGGTTATGGGACGTTCATTGCCTTGAAATTCCGGTTTTTTTGTTAGCGTAATGGTGTATTTTCCATTACTGTAACTGGCGGTTCCGGTCAGTTTTGCTACGGTCTGTCCGATACGACAGGTACCATTTGCATCAGTGAATGAATAAACTCCTTGCTTTACAGTGATCTGATTATCTTGATTCTCTTTATTCTTTTGATTGAACATCTCTACACCGGGTAGATTCTTTTCTGTGGGAGTCCATAGCGGACCGTCAGAAAGAGTGATTGAACCGTAGGCATAGCTGTAATTGTTTGTCAGCGTCAGTGTATTAGTAATAGTCACTTCTTTCCCATCTAAAGCGTTCGTTTTAAAATCATCAGGGAAGATAACTTCTTGCTGTGCAAACAGCAATGCAGGTAATAAATGAATAAATAGGAGTAGTTGTCTTTTCATAAGCAAATGTTTTAGATGAATGATTTAGATTTATTTCTTTATTTTCATTTCCATCAGTACCGGGTTGTGGTCACTGCATAAGTCCAGATCAGGCGAGTAGTAACGGTATCCCTGAATGGCGGGTGAATGGAAAATATAGTCGATACGCAACAAACGTTTGAAGTAGCGGAAGGTATACATGTAACCCCGTCCACTGGTGCGGAACCCGTCTTTAAGTATATCACTTAATTCCGCATAGGTGTAGGAAGACGGCAAAGAGTTGAAGTCACCGCACACCACTACGGAGTAAGAACTGGCAAGGGCCAACTGGCGGATACTGTCAGTCTGTTCGGCACGCTTCACAAAGTTGTCGTGTAAAGTGTTGATAGCACCTTGTACAACTTCCACTTCACGACGGGTGTCATTTGTATTGTTAAGACCACGTTCCCATTTCCGACGGTTTTGATTGACACTGGTAGTCTGCAAGTGGTTGTTGAGCAGACGGACAGTGTCTCTTCCTAATATGATGTCGCACTGCATGCTGCAGTTGGCACTTTGCGGATAAGAAATAAACCGGGGATTGATGAGTGGGTAACGGCTGAATATGGCGATAGGGAGCACTCCGCTGATGGAGTCTTCAGTGGGTATCAGGGCATATCGCCAGTGGGAAAATACATTGCGGATGCTGTCCATCGGAAAGTGCTGATTGTCGCCGAATTCCTGGAAGCAGAGTACATCTACTTCTTGCTGTTTCATGTAGCGGGCAATCTCTTTGCAGGAGTAGCCAGTAATCTCAGTTCCAAAATTGCCGACATTATAAGTGGCTACTTTCAAATATCCATCGGCATAGTTACTACTGTAATGTCCTTCAGGGATTTTTTTTGTGAAATTGAATTGAAAAACGGAAAGTATATAACCGTAGTTGAAAGCCAATGCCGCAAAAGGGATGAGGATCCAGCGACTGCGGGCTAATGCCCAACAGATAGCAACCAGTAGATTGCATATCAGCAATACTGGAAGAGCTAATCCCAACACAGGCATATATTTGGAATTAGCAGGATCAAAGTTCCCGGAAAAGGCGGAGATAATAGTAACAGTAGCCAGAATGACTGTCAGGATCACCGGAATACTGCGGAAGAGACTGTGAATTTCAGATTTTCCCATGTTTATTGAAAGGAATGTTATTTTATAATATTTACCGGTTTTCCTTCCGCATATGCTTTCAGGTTACTGACTGCTATATGTATCAGCCTTTGGCGTGCTTCAAAGTTGGCCCAGGCGATGTGTGGAGTGATGAAGCAATTCCGTGCAGTCAATAGCGGGTTGTCCGGACGAGGTGGTTCTTCGGAAAGAACATCCAGTCCGGCGGCATATATTTGTCCGGTGTTCAAGGCATTGGCGAGATCTTGTTCATTAATGAGTGGCCCACGCCCGGTATTGATAATGATGGAGGTAGGTTTCATTAAAGAGAGACGGCTGGCATTGACCATTTCGCGAGTACTGTCGTTCAGCGGACAGTGCAGGCTGACGATGTCACATTCGTGAAATAATTGGTCGAGATCTGCTTTTCTGATTTCGGGTGGGAGTTGCAGACGCGATTTAGAAGTATAGGCCCATACCTTCATTCCGAAGCCGATGGCTATACGAGCAGTGTTATACCCAGTTTGCCCCAGACCGACGATTCCTATTTTTTTGCCAAGTAGTTCAATGAGTGGAGTATTGTAGAAACAAAAATCGGGGCTCTTGCTCCAGTCTCCTCTGCTGACCTCTTCAGAGTAATGGCGTACTTGCTGAGTGATATTCAGTATGTGAGCAAATACCATTTGTCCTACGGAGGGAGTGCTATATGCAGGAATGTTGGTGACAATGATACCTCGTTCACGGGCGGCAGCTATGTCTACTACGTTGTAGCCTGTAGCCAGCACGCCGATATATTTCAGATCGGGCAGGGCAGCCATCATTTCGCTGTTGATCACTACTTTATTGGTGAGGAGGGCTTCTGCACCGGCAGCACGTTCCAGTACTTTAGCGGGGGCGGTACGGTCATAAATTACGCATTCGCCCAACTCTTTCAACTTATCCCAGCAAAGATCACCGGGATTTGCGGTGTAACCGTCTAATACTACAGTTCTCATTTTGTTTATGTTTAAAGTGAGTACGCAAATTTAGGGAAAAGATTTAGGATTATGCTTATAATGGTATATTTTGTTGTGGTCGGTGTGTTTGTTGGAAGAAGTAGTATGGGATATATTAAGTAAGGATTATTTCTTAAATTTATCCTCGCCCCATAATGCTTTCATGCGTTCTGCATGTTTCTGCTCGGCAGCATTGTCTTGTGCTTCCCAAAGGCGACGTTTTTTCAGTTCATCGGGCATGAATTGCTGTTTCACGAAATGACCTGGATAGTCATGGGAATACTTATAATTGTCTCCGTAACCTAATTGTTTCATTAATTTGGTAGGTGCATTACGCAGATGCAACGGAACGGGTAGATTGCCCGTTTCCCGTACAAGTTCCAATGCATTGTTGATGGCCATGTAGGCAGAATTACTCTTCGGGCTTGTAGCAAGATAAATAGTAGCCTCTGCTAGTGGAATACGTCCTTCGGGCCAGCCCACTTTCATTACAGCATCAAAACAGGCATTGGCAATCAGCATAGCATTTGGATTTGCCAGTCCGATGTCTTCCGATGCGGAAATAACGAGTCGGCGGGCAATAAAGGCAGGATCTTCCCCGGCTTCTACCATACGGGCGAGCCAATATACGGCACCATCGGGATCACTACCACGAATAGACTTAATGAAAGCAGATATGATATCATAATGCATTTCTCCATCCTTATCGTAAGCCAGAGGATTTTGTTGCAGACGTTCGGTAACTATCTCATCAGTAATGACCACCGGATCATTGGCTTCGGAAGAAACTACAAGGTCCAGAATATTAAGCAGTTTACGCGCATCTCCACCACTATAGCGGAGCATGGCAGTCGTTTCTTTCAGTTCGATTTTACGCTCTTTCAGAATATGGTCGGTGGTGACGGCACGTTGCAGTAATTCCATGAGGTCTTCTTTCTCCAAAGACTTCAGTACATAGAGTTGGCATCGTGACAGCAGTGGGCGGATTACCTCAAAAGAAGGATTTTCTGTAGTGGCACCTATCAATGTCACTGTACCTTGTTCCACTGCACCAAGCAAAGAATCTTGTTGCGATTTACTGAAACGGTGGATTTCATCAATAAACAGTATGGGGCTGCCTTGTGAGAAGAAGCGGTTGCTCTTGGCGCGTTCTATCACTTCGCGTACATCTTTCACACCACTGGTAACGGCACTCAATGTATAGAATGGAGTTTCCAGTTTATTGGCAATGATCTGTGCCAGTGTGGTTTTTCCTACACCCGGAGGTCCCCACAAAATAAATGAAGAGATACGTCCCGCATCAATCATCTTACGTAGTATTGCACCTGGTCCTACTAAATGTTTCTGACCGATGTACTCATCTAAAGTTTTAGGACGAAGCCTTTCTGCTAAGGGAGTCATGTGATTTAATTATGAATTAAGAATTATAAATTATGAATGATCATGCGGTAACTATAGCGTAGTCTAATTCATGAATTTATAATTCATCATTATTTAGAATATCATTAATATCATAAAGCGTATGCCTCCTTTCTTTACACCTGGAATATCCGTGTAAGTGAGGCGGCGTACATATTCGATATGCAACAGTTTGAAAATGTTGTAGATACCTACGCTGGCTTCCAGATAAGGAGTACTACCCATTACATGGCTGGTAGGCATACCGTCGCGCATAGGGAAGAGGAACAATTCGTCATTGTGGCTCTTATATGGGTTATTCTTATCCGTAAGTGTTCCGTACATGCCACGGATACGGAAAGTTTCGCGCCATTTCAGCTTTTTAATGAGGGGAATACGATTGAATAGCTTCCCGTTCATATCATAAGTGATGGCAAGAGAGGCATAACGGTCATTCAGGAATTCCATATTGTTGATAAGGCTGAAAGACTCATTGTGCTGGGTGATATATGAAAGGTTTGCCATGGGCAGGTTCAGTAAAGGGAACGGTACTGTATTCCATTGGGCACCGGCACGGGCGGTGATGTCTAGTTTACCCCAGGAGCCAAACCAGAAACGTTTGCGGATACTGGCTTCAGTAAGATTGAAGTTATATTCGCCACCCAGCACACCTTTCAGACCAATGGTATGGGAAAGAGAGAAGATCGGGGCATCCAGAGACACCGGAACACGACGTTGCTTCGTATTGACAAATGTTTCCCCCGGAGCATAACGTAGGGTAACGCCAAGCTCGGTTGTAGTGATATCTTTGACGAATGTATTTGTGTCATCCCATGAACCAGCTATGTTGCCGTCGTTCTTCCAATATTGCAATACACCGCCGGCAGGTTCGTCATTGCGGTGACGTGCCATAGCTTTGATGGAGAAACCGGCATTCGTTTCCAACTCATACGTCAGGGTAGCATCACGCATATATGACATTTGGTCTACCTTTGTCCACTTCCAGCCTACAAACATATTGTCCTTATCTGTTGAGAGGTATTTGTCCATCGGAGACATGACATCGTAGCTGTAATCGAAAGCGATATAATGTTTTGGGAATTCCCATAACACATACTCACGCTTATTAAATGAGTAGGCTGCCTGACCTTTATAGAACCATTTCTTATCTTTTGTACCATAAGCACCATATCCGCTGAAACTCCAGTGTGGGTCGAAGTTACCGGTAGTCATACCACTGAGGCGGAAACGTGTACCGTTTACATAATTACTTGTGATACTGGTATTGATAGGACCGAAATCGAACTTGCTGGGGTGCTTTTTGCTTCCTGTTTCTACAAAGTTCTCTATCAGGGCTTTTGCACCGAAGATAACATACTTGAAGCCTGGAATCTGTTCAATGCGATTCATGAATACGTCCATGTTACTCTCCTTTTTGGTGAGGGGAACCTGGCGTACTGAAGCCCAGTATTCATCGCTCTTGTTAAGCATGTTGGCTTCCTTGATGACATTACCTTTCAGGCGGAAAAGACGGGGCTCTATATCTTCAAATTTGTAATTACTGTACTTGGTAGTACGTTGTACTTCAAGTCCTTGCAAACCTTTCACGAATTGTAATTCTACAGTCATGTCGTCATCTGTCAGTACCCAGTTGCCATCCGGCATCTGTTCAAACTGCTGCACAATATCAAGATTGTCCACGAAGTTGACTCCAGTCTTTTTAGGGAGGTTCATGGTACATTTCTTCACTGCATAGGTGGAGTCTTTCACGACATAGAGATGTCCTGTAAAACCAAAGTCCTGCGAGTTCTGTGGAACGAAAGTAAGGTGTACACACTCCTGGCGGTCCACCATAATAGTATCCATAAGATAGAACTTATAAAAACTGATAGCGCCTCGTCCGATAGGGCTGACGAAACGGCGTTGCAACAGGCGGATGTCGTCATCATAGATATTGACGTCAGAGAATACATCGGTCAGAATGGTTCCCAGCATATCTCCAGTGTTGAAGAACTCTTCAATACCGCTGGAATTCATACCTTCGATAATAGTCTTTTCGCTTTTGGGACTTTTACGATAGATGGTTTTTGAAGACGTCTCTTTGATGGAAATAGGGAGAATCATCTTGTTGGTCTTGGGCGATATTTCTACCTGGTCCTTGAAGAATGAGAATTTTTTATAGATACCTTTCTCCATCTTCTCTGGAGTGACGTCGTTCATGGACATCTTCATCTTTTCATATTTCTGGTATTGATAGAAGTCATTGGCTTCCAGTTTCAGCCCTTTTTTATTTTCGATGACTTTTCTCATGAAATCCACGGCAGGGTTGTTTTTCCGGGAATATTTCTCTTTTTGAGGTTTTACCACTACTTCAGAGAGCATGACGTCGGCAGGTGCCATCTTCACGTTCAGCACTTTGGTGTTAGGAGTTAGTGTGACTTTCTTGGTCACATATCCGATGGCGGAGAATGTAAGCTCATTCCAACCTTTGCGGGTTTCTACTGTATATTCTCCTTCGGCATTGGTGATAGCACCTACACCTTTCCCCTCGTATTGAACGGTGATGTACATTAATGGTTCGTTGGTTAGGGAGTCGGTAACGACACCTTTTATCTGTGCGGATGCACTATGTGCAACAAATAGTGACAGCAGAAAAAGGATGATAGTTGTATATTGTTGTTTCATATTTAAGTCAGTATGAGGCTGCAAAGGTAGCAAATTACCATTAAATAAGAAGTAAATATAATCTAAAGAAATAAGAGGAATGTTTATATGCGCTCTTCTTTTATATCAAGGTAAAGGAAAAGATGCTGTTTTTTAGATTTTATGTTACCTTTGCAGGGATGAATAAATCTTGTCACAGCTTAACTATAAGAGTAATATATGAAACTTCATGTTGTTAGTTTTCAAGTACCGTTCCCTCCTGATTATGGAGGGTTGATAGATGTGTATTATAAACTGAAGGCTCTGAAAGAAGCTGGCTGCTCGGTTGTTTTGCATACATATAGGTATGAGGTGGCTGAGCAACCTGATTTGCTTAAGGTGGTTGATGCCGTCTATTATTATGAACGCTTTACAGGTTGGTGCTCTATGTTTTCTTTTCGTCCTTATATTGTTTACAGTAGGAGAAGTAAGTTATTACTGGAACGTTTGTGTGAGGATGATTCCCCAATTCTGTTTGAAGGACTGCACACCTGTTATTTCCTCTCAAATCCTTTATTGAGAGACAGACAGAAATGGGTGAGGATGCATAATGTAGAGCATGATTATTATTACTTTTTGGGGAAGTCGTGTGTTTCTTGGTACGAGAAATGTTATTATTATTTGGAAGCTTGGAAATTGAAACATTATGAACGGGTATTGCTGTATGCTGATAAAATATTGGCTATTACCAATACGGATGCTCTTTATTTCACTCAGAAATATCCTTTTGTGTCGACTTATTGTCTGCCTTGTTTCTTTGATAACATTAGTGTAGAAACTGTGACGGATGTAAGTCCGGAGAATGAGAAGTATATACTATATCATGGAAATCTGTCTGTTCTTGAGAATGTTCGAGTGATTAATTATATTCTGGACAACTTGCTGCCTAAGTTGGATATAAATATGCGGGTGGTTATTGCCGGTAAAAATCCTGATAAGCATTTACGGGAGAAAATTTCCAGAATTCCGAATGTATCTCTTGTCGCAAATCCTTTGCAGGAAGAAATGAACTCTCTGATAGTCTTTGCACATATTCATTTACTGCTGACTTTCCAGAATACAGGAATCAAACTGAAGTTGATATATTCTTTGATGAAAGGGCATGGACATTGTCTAGTGAATTCGATGATGATTCCGGATCCAGGCTTTGAGGAAGTGTGTACAATTGCTGATGGACAAGAAGCACAAGTTATAGCTCTCCGTAAATTGTATCATACTCCTTTGATGCCTGAAGCGCTCCAATGGCGACAACAGGCTTTAACGAAAATGGGATATAACAATCAGGTTACTTTAATTCTCCATTAATCAACGTTTGCACAATACGTTCCGCTGTACGTCCGTCCCAACGGTCGGGCAGCGTGGTGTGTTTCCATTCGCCATGCATCAACGTTTCAAGTACGGCGGCAAATGCAACGGGGTCTTCGTTCACTAATTCATTAGTACCTACACGCCAGGTTTCGGGATGTTCGGCATAAGAGTTGAGCGTGATGCAGGGAACATCAAGGAAGGTAGCTTCTTCTGCAATGTTACCGGAATCTGTGATGATACCTTTGGCATGGTTAATAAGATATCCGAAGTGCAGGTAACTTTGAGGCGGTAGAATGTGTAGGTTGGGTGCAGGTATTTCCAGCACTTTGATGGCTTTCTGCACGTATGGGTGCAACGGAGCAATAATGGGCATACCTTCGGATTTATCCACTAATGTTTGTATTAAAGATTTGAGCACATTCTTTTTGTTCAGCAACTCGTGACGATTGAGAGTGAGTAATAGATAGCCGTGTCCTTTCAAGCCCATGGTAGAGAACCATACGGGTTGCAAGAGGCGGTGACGGTTATAACGGACAGTATCTATCAGAATATTACCTACATAGTGGATGTATTCGGGAATCATGCCTTCCTGATTCAAGTTGCGGTTAGCCACCATACCTGCGGTAAACAGATAGTCGGAAATGGCATCTACAATGGTACGGTTCACTTCGCGAGGCATATTCATATCGAATGAACGAGTACCGGCAATGAGGTGTGCGACTTTCAGTCCGCGCTTCTTGGCAACGATAGAACAACTCATGGTGGCTGTAAGGTCATCTACAACAAGAACTACCTGGGCGGGATGTGTGTTCAATTCCTTTTCGAAGGCAAGCATGATGGCAGCTGTTACTTCCGATTGGTCATGACCGCTGACTCCAAGATAACCATCGGGTTTCTTCATGTCCAGATCGGAGAACAGAGAGGCATCCAGACTGGTATCGTCTTGCCGTCCAGTATAAATAAGACGGTATGAAATTTTCTTTCCAGCTTCCTGTGCGGCTTTAATAGCCCGGGTGATAGGAGCTATTTTCATGAAGTTGGGGCGTGCACCCGATACGATTGTTATTTTCATTATATATAAATTGATGAGACAAAAATACGTTTTCTTAGGGAAATTATTTGTTACTTTGCCAATAAATTTAATGAATAGCAATTATAAATCATTAAACATTTAACGTTTATCATTGATTATTATGCCAACATTTGTTCAAATACTCGACTTTATAGGTACGTTTGCTTTTGCCATCAGTGGCATTAGGCTGGCTTCGGCAAAGCGGTTCGACTGGTTCGGGGCGTACGTGGTAGGTTTTGTAACTGCCATTGGTGGCGGTACGATACGTGATGTGCTGTTGGGGGTCACTCCGGGCTGGATGACAGATCCTATCTATTTGATTTGTACAGGATTGGCATTGCTGTGGGTGATTCTTTTTGGAAAACATCTGATTCATTTGCATAACACTTTCTTTATATTCGACAGCATTGGTTTGGCACTGTTTACAGTAGTCGGTGTGGGAAAAAGCATAGTACTGGGATATCCGTTCTGGGTAGCTATTATTATGGGTAGTATTACAGGTGCTGCAGGTGGTGTGATTCGTGATGTGTTCATCAATGAGATTCCACTGATTTTCCGAAAGGAGATTTATGCTATGGCATGTGTGGTAGGCGGTACGGTTTACTGGATGTGCGATCTTGTTGGTGTACATTCATATGGCTGTCAGGTGGCAGGTGGTATTTCAGTATTCGTCACGCGTATTCTGGCTGTGAAGTATAATATCTGTCTGCCGATTCTTTCGGGAAGTGCAGCAGAAGTAGAAGATAAAGACAAGGATTAAAAACTTTGTTCCAAGGACAAACTGAATAATTGCAAAAGCGAATGGAAAAAGAAAAGGGTATCACCGGAAGAAGAGGTGATACCCTTTTTAATTAAAGGAGATTCTTGTTAGAACATTGCGTCTTTCGTGTTGAACAATTTTCTTTCATTCAGTTTCACTACTTTGCCGTATTTCTCCAGCTTCTTCACGTCGATATCTTTCGGGTTACCCATGATACCGATACAGTATGGTTTACCTTTGACATTTTCTTCGTAGTACTTCACGATATCATCGAAAGTCAGCGCATCAACCTTAGGCAGATTCTCTTTGGTAGGATCATCGTTATAGCCTACACGTTGCAGTGATCTCATATACTCGGCTTTGTTACGGAAAGAAGGATGTGTAGTCAGCATCTCCTGGCGCATATAGCTCTTGATGTTGTCTATACGGTCAGCGTTCTTTGGCATGTCTGTAATCAGCCCCATGAATACATCCAGTGCATCGTTGGCTTTATCATTCTGTGTACCGATGTTACCGAACAGATAAGTCGGGTTGCCAGGCAATGAAGGTGTACCGATATATGCTCCGGCTGAATAAGCCATAGAACGTTTTCCACGGATTTCATCCAATACCAATCCGTTGAAACCACCGGAGAAATATTGATTGAATGCATCGCGAATCACGTCGTCTTTCTTGTCGAATTTCTCCATTGGCATGAAGAAGTAGATTTGAGCCTGTTCGGCATCAGAGTTCGGCAGGAAGTAAACGGTGTTCTCCGTTACGGTAGCCATAGGTTTGTCCTGTGGTGAAGTGGTCGGTTTTTCGTTGGCAACCAGTGGCAAGTTTTTGCTGAGAACTTCGTAAGCTTTGTCGAAAGGCATTGTTCCGCAATAGAAGATTTCTGCTTCATAGTTTGCTGCGCGGTTAATGTCACCTGTCAACTCGGAAATCTGCAATTCATAAACTTCCTTGTCTGTCAGTTCATCGATGTAGGATGATTTATCCTGGTAAATCATATACTGCATAAGTGCGCTGGACAAAGCGTTTACGTTTTCCTTGCGTTGCTGACGGCTACCCAGCATGGAACCTTTGATACGGCTCAGCTGTTTTTCGTCCAGTTTCGGCATCAGGATCTGACGGGCGAGGAGCTGGCAAGCTTGCGGCAAAGTTTCTTCATAACCTTCCATGGTGATGTAGAGATAGTTGCTGTTAGCACTTACTTCACAAGTAGCATTCAGTTTACCAAGCTCTTCTTTCAATTGTTGCGGCTCGTAAGCACCCATGATACCTGCATTATTCATCAGGTCTGCTGCAATACCCAGTTTACGGAATTCGCGTTCACCAACACCGTAACGCAGTGTTAAGCTGAATACATTATTTTCCGGATTCTGTGTATAGTACATCTTAGAACGGTCGTTCAATTGTTTGCTTTGTACGTCGGCAAAGTTGATGAACTTCTCGTCTACCTGTCCGATAGGCATGTTCTTGAATTGCGTAGCATACAGTGATTGTTTGCCTACAGGAGGTTCGATAGGCTTATATCCCGGTTTCTTAATTTTGGTACTCTTATCAAGTTTTCCTTTTTCGATGTAAATGGCAAGATAATCATTTGTCAGGTATTGCTTGGCAACACGTTTGATATCTTCTGTTGTGATAGCCATTACTTCATCTTTGTAGTTGAGAACTTGTCCCAGATCTTCTTCACTGATGAAAGCATCCATCAACATATGTGCTTTGTAAGTGTTAGACTCCATTCTGCGGTCGAAATCACGACACATATTGTTCTTAATAGAATTGATTTGCCATTCTTCAAATTCACCGTTAGCTACTTTCTCAATAGCTTTCAGAGCTTTCTTTTCAGCACTCTTATTTGATTCGAAGCGACGTTGGTTTTCGTCGTACAAAGGGATGCAACGCACGATATTACGGCCTTGTTCGCGACGACTGTCTGAATAAGCAAAGCCTTGTGTCAATTCACCGTCAATGGTCAGCTTGTCCAGTGTACCGGTGTTGCTGTTATTGCTCAACAGAGACATAGCGATATCTAAAGGCTTTTCATCGGGATGTCCGGAAGGTACACCTTTATATACGAGGCATACATTGGGATAATAACCGATCTTTGCATTATATTGCTTACGGCCTTTGATTTCAAGGTCGGGATAAGTTTTACGTTCGGGAGTCGGTTTAGCTTGCAGGCGTCCGAAAGTAGCGTTGATACGTCCGCTGATTTGTTTAGCATCTACGTTACCAACGAGGATGAGCACCATGTTTTCCGGAGTGTACCAATCGTTATAATAGTCGATCAACTTACTCAAACGTGGGTTTTTCAGGTGTTCCGGCAATCCGATAATAGGGCGTGCGTAGGGATGTCCTTCGTATGCCTTGCTTGAGATAAACTCTTGCTGTACGCTGCTTGGATTGTCTTGGTACATGTTATATTCCTCATATACACTTTCCAGCTCGGTCTGGAAAGTACGGAATACTGGATTAATCATACGTTGTGAGTAGATTTCCAACCATTTATTGATTTGGTAAGGAGGGAATGAGTTGTGATAATAAGTCACATCGAAACTTGTTCCGGCATTCAATCCTTTTCCACCCATACTTTCTATCAGATTCATGAATTCGGTAGATACACTTACTTTAGCGGCTTCTACTGTCAGTTCATTGATTTCTTTAGCGAGGGCTTCTTTCTTCACGGGATCGGCTTCATCCGCCATTTCATCGTATTTGGCAATGATTTTATCGTAAAGAGGCTTTTCGGTAGCCCAGTCCAGTGCTCCGATCTTGTCGGTACCCTTAAACATTACGTGCTCCAGGTAGTGTGCCAGTCCGGTATATTCTGCCGGATCGTTCACTGAGCCTGTTCGGCAGGCCACAATACCATATACATCCGATTTGGTGTTGTCTTCCCATATATATACGGAAAGGCCATTCTTTAGCTTGAATGCTTTCAGCCCTTGACCGTATGACGGCAGAGCGATAGCCATGATAGCCAGAAGAATAATGGAATTAATAATTCGTCTCATAAAATAAAGTGTTTTTAAATAAAGTGTTTTTGCTATATGTAGGCAAAACTATAAAAAAATCACAAACACTTTACGAAATCTTCGGAAAAAGATACGCTTTTTTTAAAAAAGACCGCCAGAAAACTCTCAAAATGGGGGTGAAAACTGTCATTTGATAGTTTTTGCCCTAAATAAAAACAAAACTCGACCCCTCGGAAACTTGAAACTTCCCTATACTTGCAATCGTGAATTTAAAATAATTATTAACTATTTAAAAGAGCAAAGTATGAATACCTACAGTTTTAGGAAGGATTTGATTAGTGTGCAAGAAGAACTGCTTCGCTTTGCATATAAGTTGACAGCCGATAAAGAGGAGGCGAATGATTTATTGCAGGAAACCTCACTCAAAGCGTTGGATAACGAAGACAAGTACATGCCCGATACAAATTTCAAAGGGTGGATGTACACCATTATGCGGAATATCTTTATTAATAATTACCGCAGAATTGTTCGCGAACAAACTTTCGTGGATCAGACAGATAACCTTTATCATTTAAACCTGCCGCAAAACTCCGGTTTTGCAAGCGCTGAAGGAACTTATGATTTGAAAGAGATGCACCGCATTGTCAATTCATTACCTCGTGATTATAAAGTCCCCTTCTCCATGCACGTTTCCGGTTTCAAGTATCGTGAAATAGCCGATCGGCTCGGATTGCCTTTAGGAACTGTCAAAAGCCGCATATTCTTTACCCGCCAGCGGCTACAACAAGAATTGAAAGACTTTGTTTAAAAGCTACAAGCTATGAGGAGTTACGAGCTACAAGAAGTTACGAGCTATAAACTCTGAGTGACAAATTACGAGCTACGAGTGCCTTGCAGTATGATGGCCGGGTGAACAATCATTTACCTGCCAACATAGCGCAGCCACTCGTAGCTTGTAGCTCGTAATTTTGATGACAATATGATATAAAACATAACTTTTATAGCAAATATTTAAGGTGTATTTTTGACTATATGTTAGAATAAACCCTTATATTTGTACTTATTAAGTTAACTTACTAATCCATATATGTTAAACCGCTAACTACCGACTGCGATGAAAAAAGAAATTAAATTCAGTCTTGTTTACCGTGACATGTGGCAATCTTCCGGTAAATATCAACCTCGTGTGGACCAATTGGTACGTATCGCCCCCTTGATTATCGAAATGGGGTGTTTTGCCCGTGTGGAAACTAACGGAGGGGCTTTTGAGCAAGTGAATCTGTTGTATGGCGAAAACCCCAACAAGGCCGTACGTGCTTTTACTAAACCTTTCAATGAAGCAGGTATACAGACACATATGCTGGATCGTGGTCTGAATGCTCTGCGTATGTATCCGGTACCTGCCGATGTTCGTCGTTTGATGTATCATGTGAAGCATGCACAGGGAGTGGATATCACTCGTATTTTTTGTGGATTGAATGAAACACGCAATATCATTCCTTCTATAAAATATGCATTGGAAGCAGGTATGATACCGCAAGCTACGCTGTGTATCACGCATTCGCCTGTACATACAGTGGAGTATTACGCTCATGTTGCTGATCAGCTGATCGAAGCCGGAGCACCCGAAATCTGTCTGAAAGACATGGCAGGTATCGGTCGTCCGGGTATGCTGGGGCGATTGACGAAAACAATTAAAGAGAGGCATCCGGAAGTGATCATTCAATATCATGGTCATAGTGGGCCGGGCCTGTCGATGGCATCTATTCTTGAAGTCTGTGAGAATGGAGCTGATATCATTGATGTGGCTATGGAACCGATGTCCTGGGGTAAAGTACATCCGGATGTAATTTCGGTGCAGGCTATGTTGAAAGATCTGGGTTTCCAGGTACCGGATATCAATATGAAAGCCTATATGAAAGCGCGTGCCATGACGCAGGAATTTATAGATGATTTCCTGGGGTATTTCATGGATCCTACGAATAAACATATGTCTTCTCTGTTGTTGAAATGTGGACTTCCCGGTGGTATGATGGGGTCTATGATGGCGGATCTAAAGGGGGTACATTCAGGAATAAATATGATACTGAGAGGGAAAAACGAACCTGAACTTAGTATCGATGATTTGCTGGTGATGCTTTTCGACGAAGTGGAATATGTATGGCCTAAATTAGGTTATCCACCACTGGTGACACCCTTCAGCCAGTATGTGAAGAATGTTGCGTTGATGAACGTTATGCAACTGGTGAAAGGCGAGGAGCGCTGGACGATGATAGATAATCATACCTGGGATATGATTTTGGGTAAGAGCGGACGCCTGCCAGGTGAACTGGATCCTGAGATTGTAGAACTCGCAAAGTCCAAAGGTTATGAGTTTGTAGATACAGATCCGCAGTTGAATTATCCGGATGCACTGGATGAGTTCCGGAAGGAAATGGATGATAACAACTGGGAATATGGTGACGATGATGAAGAACTCTTTGAGTTAGCCATGCACGACCGTCAGTATCGTGACTATAAGTCAGGTACTGCTAAGAAGCGTTTTGAGGATGAGTTACAACGCGCTAAGGATGCTGCCATGGTGAAAAATGGATATTCAGAAGAAGAAATAAAAAAACTGAAACGTGCTAAGGCTGACCCGATAATTGCTCCGGATAAAGGACAGGTACTGTGGGAGGTATCAGTTGAAGGTCCTTCTGTAGCTCCGTTCATCGGGCGTAAATACCAGCATGATGAAGTGTTCTGCTATCTTTCCACCCCGTGGGGAGAATACGAAAAAATACCGACCGGATTTACCGGACGTGTCGTAGAGATATGTGCCAAGCAAGGTGATACCGTGAATAAAGGCGATGTGATTGCTTATATTCAGAGGAGTGATATTTTTGCATAGTTAAATTAATGATTAACGGTTAGTGATACACTGACCGTTAATCATTAATTCTCCCTTATCCACTTTTTTATTGTCTCCTTTAGCACCTCCTGTGTGAAAGGTTTAGTCAGGAAATCGTTGCACCCCACTTCAAGTGCTGCTTTACGGTCATGATCATAGGCAAAAGCAGTCAGGGCAATGATGGGGATATCGGGTGATAGTTCACGGATGATTCTTGTTGCATCCAGTCCGCCGAGGTTCGGCATTTTCATATCCATCAGGATGATATCCGGATTTAATTCCACAAACATATTGACGGCTTCCATACCATCTTTGGCACGTTCCAGGTGATATTCTTTTCCTAAGATGGCTTTGATCAGGATATAATTACTGTCGGTATCTTCGGCTATCAGGATCGTTTTCATTCGAGAACTTTCAGGTGTAGCTTGATTCTTTTCAGTTGTTGCTTTTTGTTCATTGGTTGTCGACCCACTCTCTTCAAGTACAGTTTCAGGCATTTCTTTTTCTTCCTCGTTGGCAATCTTTGCAGGCAGGTTAAAGGTGAAAGTTGTACCTTTCTCCAGTTCGGAAGTTACAGAGATTGTTCCGCCCAGACGTTCAATGATGGTCTTGCAAATTGCTAACCCTAATCCTGTACCTTGTGCAAAATTGTTTGCTTTCACAAACCGTTCGAAAACTTTTCCTATCTTTTCGGGAGCAATGCCTGTTCCTGTATCAGTTACATGGAAAATGATATTTTCCCCTTCTTGGTGGTATCCATAACTGATACTTCCATGAGTTGTGAACTTGAATGCATTTCCTATCAGGTTTGATATAACCTGGAAAATACGATTCTTGTCCGAATCGATGCGAATATCTTCATCCGAAGGTTCAAATATTAACTCAACATCGGAAGGACAACGGAATACATGGGCATCATGAATCTCTTTACAAAGCGGATATAGGCGGACGGGAGCAATGCTGAATTCAACAATACCGGCTTCTATCTTTGATAAATCCAGTATTTCGTTGATGAGTTGCAGCAGGCGTTCGTTGTTAGCTTCCACTATGTTGTAATATTCTTTGCGTTCCTCTGTATTTTCACTTTCGGCGATGATGCGTGAGAAACCTATAATGGCATTGAGTGGCGTACGTATTTCATGGCTCATATTGGCAAGGAAAGCCGATTTGAGCTGATCGGAAGTTTCCGCTTTTTCTTTGGCAACCATTAATTCACGTTTCATCAGTTCCATGTCGGTGATGTCCCATTCTATATTCAATAAGATGGGAGAGAAGTCGTTACTTTCTATTTTCATCTTCCGTTTGTCAAGGAAAAGAGATTGTCCGTTACCATCACGTTCTTCCGTAATCCAGTGCATTTCTTGTCCTGTAGCAGCTATCTCAATGTCTTGGCGACGTTTTTCTTGTGCTATTTCCAGAGGATAGAAGTCGAAATCGTCTTTTCCCAGAGCTTCCTGCATAGTGATTTCACGGTTATATGATTCACGGTTGCGGTATAAGTACTTAAAATTGTTTTTTATATCTTTCACGACGATACCTGCGGGCAAATACTCTATGGTTTTGTCTAATATCTGGCTGAAGCGTTTGATTTGCTGTTCGTGTTTGATGCGTTGGGAAATATCCCGGCCGAATGCCCAGATAGTTCCTTCACCTTCATCACTGATGATACAATAGGCATTACTTTCGTATGCCAGTATTTCGGGGTAGAGTGGCAGAGGGTTATACATAGTGACACACAGTTTCTTTTCTCCATTCTTGATGGAAACAGCCAGTTTTTTCCATTCTTCTTCATTCCGGACATATGAGTCGATTTCATAAATTTTTAGTTGGGTGATGTCATCTGTATTGTTCAGGTTGTGGTGCAGCTTGAACTGGCGGTTGGCAAATATCAACGTACCATCTTCATGGGCTGCAAAGATGTCTTCTGTGGAATTGTTGATGGCATGTGTCAGCAGATTGATGTCATTGCGTCTCTGCTGGATGTCGGTGATATTTTGTATATATCCTTCCAGGGTAACATTGCCGTCCTTGTATCGTTCGCGGGTGAATGCTTTCAGGCGGATATAAAAGACTTTTTTGTCTAAGGAAATACGATAGTCTATGCTTTCTTCCATATTCCCTTTGAGATTTTGGACGAGCCAGTTGCTGAAACTGTCTCTATCTTCAGGAAGAATAAAATTCAGGTAGTCGGATAGGAGAATACTTTGTTCTGCTTCCGTACACATGATACCTGTCTGACCTGAATAGCTGAATTCCTTGGCGTTGGCATTATATATCCACCTGCCAATGAGCGCGGCCTTTTGTATTTCAAACAGTTCCCGATTTTTTCTTTCCAGTTCCAGTTTGCGTTGGCTGCGTTCCGTAATGTCACGATATTGACATAATATTAGGTCGCCATAGGGCTGCATGATACATTTGAAGAAATAATTTCTACCCCGCAATGTGAGTTCATAATTGCGGATTGATTTTGTTTTCTGGAGTAAGACTTTCTTGAATTCCGGATAAAACTCACGGTAGGTATTGGAGGGTAACAGGGATAGTAAATTCTTTCCAAGTAGCCTTTTTTCTTTTATGAACCATAAATCTACATTATGGATAGCTATATCTACACATACACCGTCTTTGTCCATGAGTATTAGTGTGTCTGATACCATGTTCAATAGTTTTTCGGAGTTGTTTGTGTCTTTCAGGATGCTTTTCATGTCTTCTTGTGTATTTAGATTTATAATTGGGCAGGTATCTTATTTTCCCGCCCTTCGTGATTTTTCCCAAGCTCCACTGCTATTGCCTTTACGTTTACTTAGGTAGCGGAATCCCCTTATTACATTGACGTTCATAAAAAGGAAGTAATAAGGTATGAAGAGAATTTTGTTTTTAATATGTCTTCTTGAAAGGATATATCCCCAGATACCCATCAGGTAAAATAGAACCTGTAATCCCAGAATGATAGCGTAGAATAGAGGACAGTTACCAGTAAAGAGTAATATAACATTGAGGGGCAGCAACAGGAACAGGAGGATAGGGGTGATAGACCATCGCAGAACACGATGGGATACATATTGGAAATTAAGCCAGCCATAGCGGAACGGGTTCAGTAACGGACGTAATCGCCAGATAGACTGTAGTCCTCCGGCTGCGATGCGTACTTTACGTTTTTCTTCTTCCTGCATATCGGCAGAACCACTTTCGGTGGCGTAAGCTGTAGCACAGTAAGCGATGGTATAACCGTGCATGGCTATGCGGAGGGAGAGGATGAAATCATCGAGTAGGGTATCCGTTCTCATGTCTTCGAATAATTCGCGGCGTACAGCGAACAATTCTCCGGCGGCTCCTACAGCTGAGTAAAGACGTGAATCGAGTGCTTTCAAAGTCGACTCATATTTCCAATAGATGCCTTCTCCACCTGATGCTGCATTATCTTTGCTTTGTACGGCAATACGTTTTTCTCCGGCAACACACCCTACTTTAGGATTGGCAAAAGCATGAACGATTTCACGCAGAGCTTCACGGTTCAAGTGGGTATTGGCATCAGTGAATATGACGAGTGGCGTTTTTACAAACTTCATTCCCCGGTTGAGGGCAGCGGTTTTTCCCTGCCGTTGGGGCTGATGGAGTACGGTGGCTTGAGGCCAGCGTGAAAGGCGTTCATTAGTGTGGTCGTTACTGCCATCGGTTACCCAGAATATTTGCAGTTTCTCTGTAGGGTAGTCTAAGTCCAGGCAGTTTTGCATTTTTTCGTCTACAACGTCTTCTTCGTTGTAAGCTGCAATAAAGAGTGTGAGTTCAGGCAACTCTTCATCAGGAGGTATGGGGTAGTGGATCGGCTTACGGAAAGTTTCCTTTATCTTAACCAGAATATATAATACAATTCCATATCCTATATAAGTGTAGAATACGATAAAAAGGCTTATCCAGAATACTATCTCGAGGGTTCTCATTATAAAGTTGTTTAAGGTAAACAAGTAATCATGCTCAAAAGTATGGATAATCTTTTACTGATGCAAGAAAAGGGGGAAGATTTATCAAAACGCTTCTGTCATATTGAAATAAAACAGTGTTTGGTTGTTGACTGTATTTTTACCCAAATCAAGACGGACATTCATACGGGGCTGTACTTCAATACGTAGTCCGACACCGTAGTTGGGAAGTACACCTTCTATCTTGCCGGGAGTGGGCCCCATGAATCCGCAACCTGTCCAAGCTACGAAACCTACATGGTTTAGCATACGCTTCAGCCAGGTACTCTTATCAGTGTTTATCATCTGGCGATACTCCGCCATAACCACATGGGAAGATTTGTCACGATATTGTCCCATATAATAACCACGCAGGTCAAAAGGAGTTCCAGTAAGCATGTATTGTGTCAAAGGTACATCTCCAAACACGTTTTTAGTTTGTGCTGTCCAGGCAATGACCTTACGTTTCCCGACAGTCTTATATTGACGATAGTCTATCTCCAAGCGATAAAAGTTTTTATCGCTCCCGAGAAATTTGGTATACATCATTCCACGGAAATCGAGGTACATGCCCGAGTAGGCATTGGAGGGAATGTCACGGCTGTCATAAGTCAGCAGAAAACCAAGTCCGGAATTGAAATTTTTGTAACCTTTCTCTGTACCTCCGGCTGCCTTGTAGGATGGTTCGTCTACCAGATGTTTGGCGGGTTCTGTTATATCGTCATAGTTGATGTCTATCTGTGGTCCGGCAAATATATTGCTGTTGCCTAAGCGGAAAAGGAACCAGGGATTGAACTGGATACCACTGTAGCGGTATTGGCTGGTACTGTCGCTACGAACATAATTCTTGTTTGTACTGTAGCCCAGACCGTAGAAATTATCTTCCGTGTTTTTATAAGCAAATTTTCCGAAGATGCGGAAACGGTCACCTTTAAAAAAGAGTTGAGGCTTGGAAAAGAGGTTGATGCCACCATTGAACAAGAAAGCGATGGCTACAGGAACTACAGAACGCAACTGTGTAGTGTCACTGGGATTCATGCGGAAAGTCATCAGAGCGCTACCACCAAGTACTGCACCAAAATCGGGAGTATAACTCGGACCACCCAAAATATTATAATGCAAGTTTCGTTTTGCTACCTTTTGTTTACGCAATTCACGCTTAGTCAATGCAGGAGTCGTATCGTTGCCAGTAATCATCAAATTCATTCCTTCCTGAGCGGAAAGTGCTGTTACTGAAAGTAGTAATGTAATAATACCTGTTATATATCTTTTCATATCATACGAATGAGGGTGCAAAGAAAACTAATAAATTTGAATTAGTTTTCAATTCAAAAGACAATAAATCTAAAGATTTTACTAAAAGTTTCAAAAAAGCCATTAATTTTGCATCTAATCAAAGAACTGACAGTGGGAATTGTCAATGGTCTTTTTTCGAAGTATCGGACATTTAGACTAATATAAGACCATCCCCGTACCCGGTCCGTGTCTGGTCCATACCAAAGCCGTACCAAGTCCAAGCTCTTAGACACGGAGCAAGTACGGACTTGATGGGGGGCAGACCTGTAGAAGACAGGAAAAATAGACCAATTACTATACAAACCATATATTTTATGAATAAACGAATTTTATCAGTTTTTGTTTTCAGTGCCGCTTTATTTTCCATGCAGGCACAAGACGGAAAAGGGGGAATCAGCGAAACGATGCTGAACCAGATTAAACAGGGCTATCAAGGCACCACTGCCGATAAGGCTCTTCGTAATGCCATCGGAAACAATGACATTCGTAAACTTGCACTGAATCAGGAGAATCTGACAGGAATGGATACTCATTTTTCTGTGAAGGTAAACTCTAAAGGAATTACAGATCAGAAGTCGTCCGGACGTTGCTGGCTCTTCACCGGACTGAACGTGATGCGTGCCAAGACTATTGCCAAATATGATTTTCAATCTTTTGAATTTTCGGAGATTTACCCTTTCTTCTGGGATCAACTGGAGAAAGCCAATCTTTTCCTGCAGGGTATTATCGACACCCGTGAAAAGCCTATGAGCGACAAAACAGTGGAATGGCTTTTTCAACATCCTTTGAGTGATGGAGGAACATTTACGGGGGTTGCTGATATTGTCAGCAAATACGGTCTGGTACCTAAGGAAGCTATGCCGGAAACCAATAGCAGTGATAATACTTCGCGTATGGCAAATCTGGTTTCTTTGAAATTGAAAGAATACGGCCTGCAATTGCGCGACCTTGCTTCTAAAGGGGCAAAACCGGCGGCATTGGAAAAAGAGAAAACAACAATGCTCGGTACTATATATCGTATGTTGGTACTGAATTTGGGTGTTCCACCTACAGAGTTCGATTATGTACGTAAGGATGCCAAGGGTAATCCTGCGGAGACCGAACATCACACTCCGATGTCTTTCCTGAAGAAATATGGTGATGAGAATCTGCTGGGCAATTATGTGATGGTAATGAACGACCCTTCCCGTGAATACTACAAATGCTATGAGATAGACTATGACCGCCACCGCTACGATGGCAAAAACTGGACCTATGTAAACCTGCCTGTAGAAGATATCAAAGAAATGGCTATTGCTTCTTTGAAAGACAGTACCATGATGTATTTCTCTTGTGATGTGGGTAAGTTCCTGAATTCCGAACGTGGTTTGCTCGATGTGAAGAACTATGATTACGAATCGCTTATGGGCACTACTTTCAATATGGATAAGAAACAACGTATCCAGACTTTTTCCAGCGGTTCTTCTCATGCCATGACGCTTATGGCAGTAGATTTGAATAAGGACGGAAAGCCTGTGAAGTGGATGGTGGAAAATAGTTGGGGACCTGCAAGCGGTTATCAGGGGCATTTGATCATGACGGATGAATGGTTCGATGAATATATGTTCCGTCTGGTTTTGGAAACTAAGTATGTGCCTGCTAAGGTAATGGATCTGTTCAAACAGAAGCCTATTCGTCTACCCGCTTGGGATCCTATGTTTGCGGAAGAAAATTAACACGATAACTCATCTTGTCGTCATCGTGCTCGTTAACGAAAGGAATTGCGGAAATTTATCCGTAATTCCTTTTGTTTTTGCTCTTTATTCACGTTCTTTTTTGCTACTTTTGCGGCAAATTAATGAAACCATTATTTTATATAAACGCATGGCAAATGTAATTAAGTTACGTAAAGGCCTTGACATCAACCTGAAAGGTAAAGCTTCTCAGGAGTTTATGTCTGTGAAAGAACCGGGATTCTACGCATTGGTTCCCGATGATTTTACGGGTATCACTCCGAAAGTGGTAGTCAAAGAACAGGAATATGTGATGGCCGGAGGACCCTTGTTTATCGACAAGAATCATCCTGAATTGAAATTTGTTTCGCCCGTTAGCGGCGTAGTGACAAGCGTGGAGCGCGGCGCACGCCGTAAAGTGCTGAACATTGTCGTTGAAGCTGCAGCCGAGCAAGACTATGAAGAATTCGGTAAGAAAGACGTAAATGCCCTGAATGGCGAGTCGGTGAAAGCTGCATTGTTGGAAGCCGGTATGTTTGCGTTCATCCGTCAGCGTCCCTATGATGTGATTGCTGATCCGACGATGTATCCGAAAGCTATCTTTGTTTCGGCCTTCGACAGTAACCCGCTGGCACCTGATTTTGAATTCGCCCTGAAAGGCGAGGAAGCAAACTTCCAAACAGGATTGGACGCTCTTTCCAAAATGGCAAAGACGTATTTAAGTATTAGTGTAAAACAAAAGGCAGCAGCGTTGACGCAAGCCAAGAATGTAACGATTACCGCATTTGACGGACCGAATCCGGCCGGCAATGTAGGCGTACAGATTAACCATATTTCACCTGTTGTGAAGGGTGAAACTGCATGGACAATCGGTGCGGAAGCTGTTATATTCATCGGACGTCTGTTCAATACAGGTCGTGTGGACATGACACGCAAAGTTGCCGTAACAGGTTCCGAAGTGTTGAAACCTGCTTACTGTAAACTGAAAGTCGGTGCTCTGCTGACAAACGTATTCAGTGGAAACGTGACTACCGGTAGAGATTTACGCTACATCAGTGGTAATGTACTTACAGGTAAAAAAGTGAATCCGAACGGTTTTCTTGGCGCTTTTGACAGCCAGTTGACAGTGATTCCCGAAGGTGACGATATTCACGAAATGCTGGGTTGGATTATGCCGCGTTTCAATCAGTTCAGTGTGAACCATTCTTATTTCAGCTGGTTGCTGGGTAATAATAAGGAATATGTGCTTGATGCCCGTATCAAGGGTGGTGAACGTCACATGATCATGTCTAATGAGTATGATAAAGTATTCCCGATGGACATCTTCCCTGAATATCTGGTAAAAGCTATCATAGCAGGTGATATTGACCGTATGGAGGCTTTGGGTATTTATGAGGTAGCTCCTGAGGATTTTGCCCTTTGCGAATTCGTATGTTCTTCGAAAGTAGAAGTTCAACGCATTGTTCGTGCAGGACTTGACATGCTCCGTGCTGAAATGGCCTAATTCAATTTAAAAATCAAGAATTAAAAATTAAAGATGAAAGCGTTAAGAAATTATCTCGACAAGATAAAGCCGAACTTTGAAGAGGGCGGCAAATTCCACGCATTCCAGTCTGTGTTCGACGGATTCGAAACATTCCTGTTCGTCCCCAGCACGACTTCGAAATCGGGAACGCATATTCACGACGCTATCGACAGCAAGCGCATTATGTCGATGGTGGTCATTGCGTTGGTACCGGCGTTGCTGTTCGGTATGTATAACGTAGGTTACCAGCACTTCCATGCTACCGGTGCTACGGGTAGTTTTATTGAAATGTTTGCCTACGGTTTTCTGGCTGTATTGCCTAAAATCATTGTTTCTTATGTAGTAGGTTTGGGTATTGAGTTCGTTGTGGCTCAATGGAAGAAAGAAGAAATCCAGGAAGGTTTCCTTGTTTCCGGTATTCTTATCCCTATGATTGTTCCGGTAGACTGCCCGCTGTGGATTCTGGCAGTGGCTACTGCATTCTCCGTAATTTTTGCAAAGGAAGTATTCGGTGGTACAGGTATGAACGTATTCAACGTTGCCCTGATTACTCGTGCATTCCTTTTCTTCGCATATCCTACGAAGATGTCCGGTGATGCTGTTTGGGTATCAGGAGATACTATCTTCGGTATGGGGCAGGCTGTTGACGGATTGACCGTAGCTACTCCGCTGGGTGAAGCTGCTACTACAGGTGCCATTCCGCCTTTCTCTTGGGATATGGTAACGGGGGTGATACCGGGTTCTATTGGTGAGACCAGTGTAATTGCCATTGCTCTTGGTGCTATCTTGCTGTTGGCAACGGGTATCGCAAGCTGGAAGACGATGTTCTCCGTATTCGTGGGTGGTGCATTCATGGCTTGGGTGTTCAATACAGTCGGTCCCGACACTCCGATGGCTCAGATGCCTTGGTACGAACATCTCGTGCTGGGTGGTTTCTGTTTCGGTGCTGTGTTCATGGCTACCGATCCTGTAACTTCGGCTCGTACCGAGACGGGTAAGTATATCTTCGGTTTCCTGATTGGTGTCATGGCAATCGTAATCCGAGTACTGAACCCCGGTTATCCCGAAGGTATGATGCTTGCCATCCTGCTGATGAACATCTTCGCTCCGTTGATTGACTACTGTGTAGTACAAGGTAATATCAGCCGTCGCGAGAAACGTGCAATTAAGTCTAACAATTAAAATACCGTAAGAAAATGAATACCAATAGTAATAGTTATACTATCATTTATGCTTCGGTAATGGTTGTTATCGTTGCATTCTTGCTGGCATTCGTTAGTTCCTCATTGAGAACCATTCAGAACAAAAACGTGGAACTGGATACGAAGAAGCAAATACTCGCTGCATTGAACATCAAGAACGTGAAAGATGCCGAGGCTGAATATAATAAATATGTAAAAGGAGATATGCTGATGAACGTAGACGGTACTTTGACCGAGAATACCGGAGCATTTGCTACTGGCTACGAAAAAGAAGCTAAAGAACATCAACGTCTGCACGTATTCGTAGCAGAAGTGAATGGAGAAAAGAAATATGTGTTCCCTGTTTACGGTGCCGGTCTTTGGGGTGCTATCTGGGGATATGTTGCACTGAATAGCGATAAAGATACTGTTTATGGTGTCTATTTCTCTCATGCCAGTGAAACTCCGGGTCTGGGTGCTGAAATTGCCGGACAACACTTTCAAGATGAATTCTTGGGTAAGAAGACACTGGAAAACGGTGAAATTGCCTTGGGTGTTGTGAAGAACGGCAAGGTTGAGAAACCTGATTATCAAGTGGACGGTATCTCTGGTGGTACGATTACTTCTGTAGGTGTAGATGCCATGCTGAAAGCTTGTCTGAATAGTTACAAGAGTTTTTTAACCAATAATGATGAGGAATAAGGATATGGGACAGTTGTTTTCAAAGAAAAATAGAGAAGTATTCTCAGCTCCGCTGGGCATGAACAATCCTGTTACCGTACAGGTGCTGGGTATCTGTTCTGCACTGGCTGTAACTGCCAAACTGGAACCCGCCATCGTAATGGGTCTTTCGGTAACAGTGATTACGGCTTTTGCCAATGTGGTTATTTCATTGTTGCGTAAGACAATTCCCAACCGTATCCGTATTATCGTTCAGTTGGTTGTGGTAGCAGCTTTGGTAACCATTGTGAGTGAAATATTGAAAGCTTTTGCTTATGATGTAAGTGTACAGCTTTCTGTGTATGTAGGTTTGATTATTACAAACTGTATCCTGATGGGACGTCTGGAAGCATTTGCCATGCAGAACGGTCCGTGGGAATCTTGCTTGGATGGTATAGGTAACGGTTTGGGATATGCTAAGATTTTGATTATCGTAGCTTTCTTCCGCGAACTGTTAGGCTCGGGTACATTGCTTGGTTTCAATATCCTGAACCATGAATGGCTGACAAATCTGGGTTATGTGAACAACGGTTTGATGCTGATGCCGCCGATGGCTTTGATCATCTGCGCTTGCATCATCTGGTATCAACGTGCTCGTCACAAAGAATTGCAAGAAAAGTAATCACTAGTAAACAGAAAGAATTATGGAACATTTAATAAGTTTATTTGTCCGCTCCATATTTGTGGACAACATGATATTTGCATTCTTCCTGGGTATGTGCTCTTACTTAGCTGTATCTAAGAATGTAAAGACTGCTGTAGGACTGGGTATCGCTGTAACTTTCGTATTGGTGGTTACGCTTCCAGTCAACTATTTATTGCAGACCAAGGTGCTGGCTGCCAATGCTATTATTGATGGCGTTGACCTCAGCTTCCTCAGTTTTATCCTTTTTATTGCTGTAATTGCCGGTATCGTACAGTTGGTAGAGATGGTTGTGGAACGTTTTAGTCCTTCTCTCTACGCTTCACTGGGTATCTTCTTGCCGTTGATTGCTGTAAACTGTGCTATCATGGGTGCTTCTCTGTTCATGCAGCAGCGCATCAATGTAGGTGAGAGTGACCCGAAGTACATCGGTGATATATGGGATGCCATCTCTTACGCACTGGGTTCCGGTATTGGTTGGTTACTGGCTATTGTCGGTCTGGCAGCTATCCGTGAAAAAATGGCTTACTCTGACGTGCCTGATGCGCTGAAAGGCTTGGGTATCACGTTCATTACAGTAGGCTTGATGGCAATGGCATTCATGTGTTTCTCTGGTTTGAACATCTAATAAAGAAAGGAATAGAACAATGGATATGAATTTAATATTAGCGAGCATTGGAGTATTCCTGGTGGTTATTCTGCTGCTTGTCGTTATCCTGCTGGTTGCCAAGAATTTCTTGGTGCCTTCAGGTAATGTAAAACTGACTATAAACGGTGACAAGGTACTGGATGTGGAGTCTGGTGCTACGTTGCTGAATACATTGTCTGTGAATGGAGTATTCCTTTCTTCCGCTTGTGGTGGTAAGGGTTCTTGCGGACAGTGTAAATGCCAGGTACTGGATGGTGGCGGCGAGATTCTGCCGTCTGAGGTTCCTCATTTTAGCCGTAAACAAGTACAGGATCACTGGCGTCTGGGTTGCCAGGTGAAGGTAAAGAGCGATATGGCTATCAAGATTGATGAGTCTGTGCTTGGTGTAAAAGAGTGGGAATGCGAAGTTATCTCCAACAAGAATGTGGCTACGTTCATCAAAGAGTTCATCGTTGCGTTGCCTAAGGGTGAACACATGGACTTTATTCCGGGGTCTTATGCGCAGATCAAGATACCTAAGTTCGATATGGACTATAACAAAGACATTGATAAGAGCCTGATTGGTGATGAGTATTTGCCGGCATGGGAAAAATTCGGTCTGTTTACACTGAAGTGTCGAAATGACGAAGAAACCATTCGTGCATACTCTATGGCTAACTATCCGGCAGAGGGCGACCGTATCATGTTGACGGTACGTATCGCAACTCCGCCGTTTAAGCCCAAAGAACAAGGTCCGGGCTTTATGGATGTGATGCCGGGTATCGCTTCTTCTTATATCTTTACGCTGAAACCAGGTGACAAGGTTATCATGAGTGGTCCTTACGGAGACTTCCATCCGATATTCGACTCTAAGAAGGAAATGATGTGGATTGGTGGTGGTGCCGGTATGGCTCCGTTGCGTGCCCAGATCATGCACTTAACGAAGACATTGCATACTACTGACCGTAAGATGACTTACTTCTATGGTGCACGTGCCCTGAACGAAGTATTCTATCTGGAAGACTTCCTGCAAATAGAGAAAGATTTCCCGAACTTTACGTTCCATCTGGCATTGGACCGTCCGGATCCCGCAGCAGATGCAGCAGGCGTGAAGTATACTCCGGGATTCGTTCATCAGGTAATTTACAATACATACCTGAAAGACCATGAAGCTCCTGAAGATATTGAATATTACATGTGTGGTCCTGGCCCGATGTCGAAGGCTGTTGAGAAGATGCTCGACGATCTTGGTGTTCCGGCTCAGAACTTGATGTTCGATAACTTCGGCGGATAAAATTAGGCAAGGTTTATAAAAAACTTCGATATTTGTAGAAACTCCTGCAAGGCTACGGCTATGCAGGAGTTTTTTTGTTATCTTTGGCCCGTTATCGAAAAAGAATGTTATGGAAATTCAGGATATACTGCGTAATCTGCAAGTAGAACAACTCACCCCGATGCAGGAGGCTACTCGGGAGGCTTATCATGAAAATAAAGATTTGGTGCTACTCTCACCTACGGGTTCGGGTAAAACACTGGCTTTTCTTCTTCCGTTGGTACAATCATTAAAGACGAATGTGCAAGGTGTGCAGGCCGTTGTGTTGGTACCTTCGCGGGAACTGGCATTGCAAATTGAAACTGTATTTAAATCCATGGGAACTCCCTTTAAGGCTATGAGTTGTTATGGTGGCCGTCCTGCTATGGAGGAACATAGGACGATGAAAGGTGTTAATCCTTCAGTCATTATCGGTACACCGGGGCGAATGAACGATCATTTGAGAAAAGAAAATTTTGATGCGGGTACTGTTACTACATTAGTAATAGATGAGTTTGATAAATGTCTTGAATTTGGTTTCCATGACGAGATGGCGGAAGTTATCGGACAGTTACCTTCATTAAAAAAGCGTATATTACTTTCAGCTACAGATACCGAAGAAATTCCCCAATTTGCCGGAGTGGGAGGAGATTCCCAATCTTCAGTCTCCGGTTCTCAACTGGTTAAGCTTAATTTTCTTGATCCCGATGCTCTTGCCCCTCGTCTGAAGTTACATAAAGTTGTTTCTCCCGAAAAAGATAAGCTGGAAATACTCTACAATTTGCTTTGTACGCTTGGTTATCATTCCACTCTTGTATTTTGTAACTATCGTGATAGTGTGGAACGCGTCACCGGATACCTGCAAGCAAAGAAGTTCCCGTGTGATATGTTTCATGGGGGTATGGAACAGCCTGACCGTGAGCGGGCACTCTATAAATTTCGCAATGGTAGTTGTTCCGTATTAATTTCTACTGATCTTGCTGCCCGCGGACTGGACATTCCGGGCATCGAAAATGTGGTGCATTATCATCCTCCCGTGAATGAGGAAGCCTACACTCATCGTAATGGGCGTACAGCGCGTTGGGAGGCATCGGGAAACGCCTATTTGATTCTACATGAAGAAGAATTTGTACCGGAATATATTTCTGATGATATTGAAACTTATGAATTTCCAGAGGTGCTTCCTAAGCCTGCTAAACCTCGTTGGGCTACATTATATATAGGTAAAGGAAAAAAAGATAAATTGAATAAAATCGATATTGTAGGTTTCCTATATAAAAAAGGTGGAATGGCACGTGAAGACGTCGGGCAGGTAGATGTGAAAGAACATTATGCTTTTGTAGCTGTGCGCCGTAGCAAAATGAAGCAATTGCTTACGCTGATACGTGGTGAAAAAATCAAAGGAATAAAGACGATAATAGAGGAGGCTAAGTAAACTCTCTTATAAATATTCATTTTATTTGCATTTATTCTTCTGAATGTAAAGTAATAAATCCTCAATACTTTTAGTTTCTCTAAAAGTATTGTTCTTGATAAGTATGGATAACAAAATGGTGCATATATCCTGTATAAACCATAAAAAAGTAAGCTAAATGCGGTGTAAAAATGGAATTTCATCATGAAAGGTTTGTTTTAAAGAAATATTTCCGTAATTTCGCAAGGTCTAAAGACATTAATGAACGAAATTGTATAACCAAAACAAACTTCAAATGAAAAAGCATAATTTCAATGCAGGACCTTCTATTCTTCCTCGTGAGGTGATTGAGGATACGGCAAAAGCTATTCTCGATTTCAATGGTTCAGGCCTCTCACTGATGGAAATCAGCCACCGTGCTAAGGATTTTCAACCCGTTGTGGATGAAGCTGTAGCACTATTCAAAGAATTACTTAATATCCCTGAAGGGTATTCGGTACTGTTCTTGGGCGGTGGTGCCAGTTTGGAATTCTGCATGGTACCCTTCAACTTCCTTGAAAAGAAAGCTGCTTACCTGAATACAGGTGTATGGGCCAAAAAAGCCATGAAAGAAGCCAAAGCATTCGGTGAAGTAGTTGAAGTCGCTTCTTCCGCTGAATCTACTTATACTTATATTCCGAAGGACTATACAGTACCTGCTGATGCTGATTATTTCCACATCACAACCAACAACACTATTTATGGTACTGAACTTAAGGAAGATTTGAATGTAAACGTTCCGATGATTGCTGATATGTCTTCTGATATTTTCTCCCGTCCTATCGACGTGTCTAAATATATCTGTATCTATGGCGGTGCACAGAAGAATCTGGCTCCTTCCGGTGTTACATTTGTTATCGTGAAGAATGACGCTTTGGGTAAAGTTTCCCGTTATATCCCGACAATGCTGAATTATCAGACACATGTTGACAGCGGTTCCATGTTTAATACTCCTCCGGTTGTTCCTATCTATGCTGCATTGCAGACTTTACGTTGGATCAAGGCACAGGGTGGTGTGAAAGAAATGGAACGCCGTGCCATAGAAAAGGCAGATATGCTGTATGCTGAAATCGACCGCAACAAAATGTTCGTAGGTACTGCCGCACAGGAAGACCGTTCACGCATGAACATCTGTTTTGTGATGGCTCCCGAATACAAAGAACTGGAAGCTGACTTCATGAAGTTTGCTACAGAAAGAGGTATGGTGGGTATCAAGGGACACCGTTCAGTAGGCGGATTCCGTGCATCTTGCTACAATGCTATGCCAAAAGAAAGCGTACAAGCTTTGATTGACTGCATGCAGGAATTTGAGAAACTTCATTAATAATATTTATTCACCACAGAGTCACGCTGAGGTTTCACAGAGTTGTAAAACTCAGTGTTACTCAGTGAGACTCTGTGGTGAGTCTTTTTTAATATCATAGAATTATGAAAGTATTAATTGCAACAGACAAACCGTTTGCTAAAGTAGCTGTAGACGGTATTCGCAAAGAAATTGAAGCAGCAGGTTATGAACTTGCTTTGCTGGAGAAATATACAGAGAAAGCACAGTTACTGGATGCTGTGAAAGATGCCAATGCTATCATTATCCGTAGTGATATCATAGATGCCGAGGTGTTGGATGCAGCTAAAGAACTGAAGATTGTGGTACGTGCAGGTGCAGGTTATGATAATGTAGACCTGGATGCAGCTACTGCACATGGTGTATGCGTAATGAATACTCCGGGACAGAATTCAAATGCCGTGGCTGAACTTGCTTTCGGCATGATGGTGATGGCTGCCCGTAATATGTATAATGGTACTTCCGGTACGGAACTGAAAGGTAAGAAACTAGGTATCCATGCATATGGTAATGTAGGTCGTAATGTAGCCCGTATTGCTAAAGGTTTTGGAATGGAAATCTACGCTTTCGATGCTTTCTGCCCAAAAGAAGTAATTGAAAAAGATGGTGTGACAGCTGTTGACTCTGCTGATGAGCTCTATTCTACTTGCAATGTAGTTTCATTGCATATTCCGGCTACTGCTGAAACAAAGAATTCTATCAACTATGCTCTGGTAAACAAGATGCCGAAGGGTGGTGTATTGGTAAACACAGCCCGTAAAGAGGTTATCAACGAAACAGAATTGATTCAGTTGATGGAAGAACGTGCTGACCTGAAATACATGACTGACATCATGCCTGCTGCCAACGAAACATTTGCAGCAAAGTTTGTCGGACGCTACTTCTCTACACCGAAGAAGATGGGAGCACAGACTGCCGAAGCTAATATCAATGCAGGTATTGCTGCTGCTCAGCAGATTGTAGGCTTCCTGAAAGACGGTTGCGAGAAATTCCGCGTAAACAAAAAGTGAGATGAATAGCAGGACTGCCTATAAATTTGCAGTAATCTATCTGACGATAGGTGCTGGTATATTTGCATTGAGCAGTATATTCAGAAAAGAACTTTCAGATTTCGCCCTCGGCTTTTGCGAGGGCGTATCTGTTGTGCTGATAGTAGGTAGTGCCATCTATTTGATAGTGCATTTCATGAAAAAGAAATCTCAATAATCCATTAAAAACACACCTTGACTTATGGCTATAATTAAACCTTTTAAGGGCGTTCGTCCTCCGCAGAACCTGGTAGAACAGGTTGCTTCCCGTCCGTATGATGTGCTGAACTCAGCAGAAGCGCGCGAAGAAGCGAAAGGAAACGAGAAATCCCTGTATCATATCATTAAGCCCGAAATAGATTTTCCGGTAGGCACTGACGAACATGATGAATGTGTTTATCAGAAAGCTGCTGAAAACTTCCAAATGTTCCAGGATAAAGGCTGGTTGGTGCAGGACGATAAAGAAAACTATTACGTCTATGCGCAGACCATGAATGGAAAGACGCAGTATGGTCTGGTAGTTGGCGCTTATGTTCCCGACTATATGAACGGTGTCATCAAAAAACATGAATTGACCCGCCGCGATAAGGAAGAAGACCGCATGAAGCATGTTCGCGTGAACAATGCCAATATCGAACCGGTATTCTTTGCATATCCTGACAATGCTACTCTGGATGCTATTATCGCTCATTATACTGCCGGAAAGCCAGTGTACGACTTTATCGCTCCCGGCGATGGTTTCGGACATACTTTCTGGATTATTGATAAACAGGAAGATATTGATGCCATCACCCATGAATTTGCTAAGATGCCTGCCCTCTACATTGCCGACGGACATCATCGTAGTGCTGCCGCCGCTTTGGTGGGAGCTGAAAAAGCGAAGCAGAATCCTAATCATTCCGGTGACGAAGAATACAACTACTTCATGGCTGTTTGCTTCCCCGCCAACCAACTGACAATTATCGATTATAACCGTGTTGTCAAAGACTTGAACGGTTTGACACCGGAACAGTTCCTGGCTGCTGTCAGCAAGAACTTCACGGTTGAAGAAAAGGGTGCGGATATTTATAAACCTTCCGGTTTGCATAATTTCTCCCTTTATCTGGATGGCAAGTGGTATAGTCTGACAGCTAAACCGGGCACATATAATGATAATGACCCGATTGGCGTGCTGGATGTGACCATTTCTTCTAATCTTATTCTGGATGAAGTACTCGGTATAAAAGACCTTCGTTCCGACAAACGTATTGATTTCGTCGGTGGTATCCGTGGTCTGGGCGAGTTGAAGAAACGGGTGGATAGTGGCGAGATGAAGGTAGCTTTGGCACTTTATCCGGTCAGCATGAAGCAGTTGATGGACATTGCAGATACAGGCAACATCATGCCTCCCAAAACAACGTGGTTTGAACCGAAATTACGTTCGGGACTGGTTATCCACAAATTGGATTAAAACTATTATTTGAAAAAGAAAAACGAGGATGTTCCTTTCAACGGACATCCTCGTTTCTTTTTAAGAATGGTGCTTGTAATATCGTTTTCTCATCCATCGGTCGAACAGGACGAACAACGGAATTGTAATAAGTATCAGCACCCAGAATGCCGGTATCTGAATATGGTCAGGTTTCAAGTTTTCCGTAGGAGTGAAGGCCTCCTTGATGACATCACCAAAGTAAGTGGTTAATCCGGCAATGCAACATCCTGCTAAGAATACAGAAGCTGCTATCGTAGCAAATAAAGTCTTTCGTTCCGATTTCTTTTCCCGCAGACGCATAGCCTCTTCCACCTTTCTCATGGTGCGGTAAGCAAAGTTGGAAGGCAGGCGAAATTCATTTTCCGCTTTTACGGCTCTTTTCAGTCCTTTATCTTTTTGTTCTTCGTTCATACTTCCTCTTGTTTAATGAGTACATATATCTTTTTGCGTATGCGATGCAATTTTACTTTTGCATTGCTCTCTGTCAGGCCCAGAATCAGGGCGGTTTCATTCATCGTCTTTTCTTCATAGTAGAATAGAGTAATCAAGGCACGTTCGTCAGAGTTCAGTTTTTCTATGGCTCTGTTTAGTTTGATAATCATTTCCTCGCTTTCGTCGTTCAGCGTTTCATCAACCTGTTGCTCCGAAATATTGGCGAGTAACGTATCATCCATGGCAAAGGTATCAAATTTCCTTTTACGGGCTGCCGAAATAGCCGTATTATAAGCAATGGAATATATCCATGTGGAGAAAGAACTTTCGGCTTTGAAAGAGGAGAGGTGCTGGAACGCTTTCAGAAAAACGTCTTGCGTCAGCTCTTCGGCATCCTCCTGATTGCAGATGATGCGGGCAATCAGGGAAAATACCTGTTGACCGTACTGATTCAGGAAGTTTTCGTACAGAGCAGTTTCTCCTTTCAATATTCGTCGGATAATATGTGTTTCGTTATTCTCCATTTTGCTCTTTAGACGCAACTCTATATATAAGGTTACAGAATCCGGAAAGAAATATTTTTTTTCACAGAATGTGTAACCTCACAAAGAAGCCTGCGTCTAAAGTGTACAAAGGAACAAAAATACTAATTTAAAACGAAACGAATATGATGGATTTTATTATGGTGCCTACGATTATGGCAATCATTACTTTAGGAATTTACAAACTGTTTGAATTGTTTGTATGTAAGAAGGAGCGTCTGATGCTGATTGAGAAGATGGGGGATAAGTATGTCCCGGATGTGGCTTGTATGCCGAAACTTTATGGTAATTTTTCTTTCTCGGCATTGAAATTAGGATGCCTGCTGGTGGGCATGGGATTGGGATTGTTGATAGGTTTTGTAATTTGCACTTCGGCAATTCCCGGATACTTGGATAAGGATGTGGACAACTGGCGTGTTTATCGTGAGACGGTATCTTTGGTTTATGGAGCTTGCGTGCTTTCGTTTGGAGGTATTGGGCTTATCACAGCCTTTATTGCAGAGTTGAAGCTCAGTAAGAAATAATGGCCGGAATTTAGGAATTTTCTTATGATAAAAAAGAGTTGTCAGTCATTGGCAACTCTTTTTTGCGTTAAGAGAGAACCTTAAGGATTCTCCGTGTGTTACTATATTAGTAAATAACCTAACCAGAATAAGAATATGGATAAAAAAGAAGAAAAAGCTCTCGAAAATAAGAGCAAGATGCAGAAAAGTGCTGAAGAAACATTACCAGGACGACAATTGGGGTTATATTCCAAAGTCGATAAGAAAGAAGTGCGCAATATGGTTTCTGAAATAAATCCGGATAAGAATAGCTTGGGCAGCAGAGGGTAGTTTCGTTTTAATTGACTATCTTTGCAACGCATTTAAAGTTTATAGAACAATGAAAACGAAGAAACGCAGGGATGTCCTATCGGCATTCAAGGAAGCGAACCGCTCGATAGAGCTGGAACGCAATGGCGGGCGTTGGATTGCAAAAGACCGTCCGCATAAAAACAAGAAGAAGTATTGTCGTAAAGATAGTAAGAAAGAGTTGTCACGTATCATCGATGGCAGCTCTTTTTGTTTTATATCACTCTTTTTGTTAACTTCGCCGTTTCTAAAATCAAAAAAACTATGTTTCGTAAACTTGTAGCAATAGAACCTGTAAGTCTGATTCCATCAGCAGAAAAAGAACTGCACTCGTATGCAGATGAAGTTGTGATGTATCCTAATATTCCGGCAGGAGATGAGGAAATTATAGCCCGCATCGGAGATGCCGATGCTGTGCTCCTGAGTTATACTTCCCGGATAAACCGTGCGGTGTTGGAAGAGTGTACGGATATTAAATATATCGGGATGTGCTGTTCGCTGTACTCTCCCGAAAGCGCCAACGTGGATATCCGCTATGCCAATGAACGGGGAATAACCGTAACCGGTATTCGTGATTATGGCGATGAGGGTGTGGTGGAATATGTGATCAGTGAGTTAGTGCGTTGTCTGCATGGATTTGGTCAGGAACCGTGGGAAGATATGCCGCGCGAGATTACCGGGCTGAAAGTTGGTGTTGTAGGGCTGGGTAAGTCCGGTGGCATGATAGCGGATGCATTGAAGTTTTTCGGTGCGGAGATTGCCTACTTTGCCCGTAGCGAGAAGCAGGAGGCGGCAGCTAAAGGATATCGTTTCCTGCCGTTGAACGAACTTCTTGCTCAGAGTGAGGTTGTTTTCTGTTGCCTCAATAAGAACACGGTTTTGTTGCATGAGGTGGAGTTCGGACAACTGGGAAACAAGAAGATTCTGTTCAACACCGGATTATCCCCGGCATGGGACGAACCGGCATTTGTCAAGTGGCTGGAAGGTGACAATCTTTGTTTTTGTGATACGGTGGGAGCTTTGGGTGGAGAGCAACTTTTGAGTCATCCCCATGTCCGTTGCATGCAAGTTTCCACTGGCCGCACCCGTCAGGCGTTTGACCGCCTGAGCGAGAAAGTGCTTGCCAATATAAAGGAATATATCCGGTAATCGAATCAAAAGAATACAATCGGTGATGTGATATTGAGCAGGGTGTTCACCACAGACCACCCTGCTATTTCAGCCGTGGCGCTGTACACATCGATTACGGCATGCACCTGCTCATTCTTTATTTCTACTCTTTGCGTATCTCCCACAAATCCGGGGGTGGACTGCATGGACATTTGCATGTTTTCGGGACCGACAGAAGCCAGTGAGGCGGCAACGGCTACATTGACTTTGGTAGGGAACATGGCGATGGCTTCGGTTGCATTGCCTGAGAAGACAACCCGTTGCTCGGTTTGCAGAGCCTCATCATATACGGCAGTTCCTTTCAAGGCATTAGGACCCTTTTCATTAAAAAACTTGGCGGTTGCATTTCCCATCAGAGAGGCTGTGCGCAGCACATCAAATCCGCCGGTAGCCCCGGAGACGATATAAACACGTGTGCCATTTGCTTGGGCTGTCTTCATCACTTCCTGATAAAAAGCTGTGTCTGCCAGTGCGCCGATAGAAAGGGTGACGATAGAAGTCCCGTTCTTCAATGCAGGCAGGGCAAATTCTTTCATGGCGGCAGGAGAGGCTGCTTCCACTAAGTAATCGGGCTTCAATGCCAGTAAATCTTCTATGGTTGTGCAAGCCATACATGTTTTTCCATGTTGCTGCATTTTGGCAACGATACGTTCAGCTTTTTCTGCTGTACGAGAGTATACACCCACTAAATCATATTCAGGCAACAAGCCATTGACAACTGCATCCGAAACTATTCCGGCGAGTCGTCCACATCCGACGATAACTAATTTTTTCATGGGGCAAAGATACTCCTTATTCGTATAAACTCCAAAATGCAGCTATGAGCTTCGTCTATTTTTTGCGGGACGATATAAATGTTGTACTTTTGTGATTGAAAAAGCAATAAGAAGTTTGAGTATATGGGACGAAAAGAAGAATACAAACTGCAAAATGAGCAATACTTGGAAGCGTTGCGTGCAGAAGAAGATATCAAAGAACTACCTTGCGGAATCTTCTACCGTGTATTGGAAAGCGGCAACGGTGATAATACTCCCCGTTTAAACAGCATTGTGACTGTGCACTATAAAGGTACCTTGATAAACGGTCGTGAATTTGACAACTCCTGGAAGCGCAATTGTCCTGAAGCATTTCGTCTGAACCAAGTTATCGAAGGTTGGCAGATAGCCCTGCAACGAATGCATGTAGGTGACCATTGGATAGTCTATATCCCTTACACAATGGGATATGGAACACGTAGCAGCGGTCCTATTCCCGCTTTCTCCACTTTGGTGTTTGAAGTTCAGCTATTAGGAATCGCATAATCATGTCATCATGAAAATTCTGATTATTAACGGAAGTCCCCGCAAGCAAGGCCATATCTCGAAGATGCTTCAACTTATGGAAACAGAAGCAAAAGACAATGGCGACGAAGTAACCGTCGTGAGAGTTGCCGACCTGGCAATCCGTCCTTGCATCGGCTGCATGAGTTGCCGTGAGAAACTGAAATGTTGCCTGCCGGAAGATGATGCACAGCGCGTACTGAAACAGATAGAAGAAGCTCATGCCTTGATTATCGGTGCTCCCTGCTATTGGGGGAATTTGCCCGGACAACTGAAAGTAATGTGCGACCGCATCGTTTACGGAATGATGGGAGAGACATCGCGAGGCATTCCTATAGGGCTGCATAAAGGAAAAAAGGCCGTTATCGTCAGTACTTGCACCACCCCGTATCCTTTCAATATCCTTTTTAATCAGTCAAGGGGAGTGGTGAAAGCACTAAAGGAAATCCTGAAATGGAGTGGATTCAAAGTCATCTCTGCCATTGAGAAAGGCGGAACGAAGCAACATCCCGGACTGACGGAGCGAGAGATGAAACGCTGCCGCAAAGTGATACGTAAGCTGTAATCAGGAAATCATTGAAAGATAAATTTTAGAAGGAACGACAAATCTCTACCACCGTTTCTGAAATATTTGCGCGTGCAACTTCCGGTTGCATGGCCTGCTCCAACGTTATAGATGGTGGATTGATAGAATATACTTCCCGAAATCCCGCCCGATACAGGTCGTCTGCATTTTCTACGCTACCGGCTATCAGTATAACCGGAATTTTCTGTTTGCGAGCTTTGTCAAGTATGCCGGAAGGAACTTTCCCCATTAATGTTTGTTTGTCGGCCTTTCCTTCGCCGGTGATAATCAAATCAGCACCTTTTATTTTATTGCTGAAATCAAGAGTCTCCAGCATCAACTGTATACCCGGTTTCAATTTTGCATTCAGAAAAGCCAGTAAACTGCCACCCATACCACCTGCCGCACCTGTTCCGGAGTGATTGGAAATGTCTTTCCCCGTTGTGTGGAAAATGACTTCTGCAAAGTTTTTCATGCCTGCATCCAGCGCCTCTACCATTTTCTGGTCCGCTCCCTTCTGAGGAGCAAAGATATATGCGGCGCCTTCCAGACCATAAAATGGATTTTGTACGTCGCAGGCAACGGTAAAATGGGAAGTTCTTAAATCAGGGTGGACGAAACTTGTATCTATGGAAACAACTTCCATTAAAATTTTTCCGTTACCAGTTTCCAATATCTTCCCTTCTTTATCCAGAAACCGGAAACCTAAGGCCTGTAACATTCCCAGCCCGGCATCATTCGTCGCACTGCCGCCAATGCCGATGATGAAGTTGCGGCAACCACGTTCCAACGCATCACGAATCAGTTCTCCCGTTCCGTAGGAGGTGGTCAGCATCGGATTCCTTTTCTCCGGCGGAACCAGAGGCAACCCGCTGATGCTTGCCATTTCTATAAAGGCCGTTTTCCCGTCTTCCGAAATGCCGTAGTAAGTATCGTGCCATTCCATGAGAGGGTTGTGGGCAGAAATCTGCACTTCACGTCCGTTGGTTGCTGCAATCAGCACATCCAGCATTCCTTCGCCGCCATCGGCTATAGGTAGAGACAGAATTTCACACTCCGGGAATACAGAACGAATACCCTCAGCAGCAGCTTTTCCTGCTTCTGCCGAGGATAAACATCCTTTGAAGGAGTCGATGGCGATGACTACTTTCTTCATGTATTTAGATTTCCTCTATATCTTCTATATCTTCCAGTTTGGCTTCGGTCTTAGCTTCCGTCTTTGTCAATTTCTTGGTATTGTTGGCAATGACGGCCAAAGCGCGATACAGTTCGGCAAGCAGGCGTGCAAATACAACAATCAGGAAACCGTATATCGGCATGAGGAAGAAAATGCCTGTAGATACCGGCATGACGTATTGTAATTCGTTTGCTGCCAAGAGTGCGATAATCAGTGAGCAAAGTGTGCCAACAACACCGATATAAAGTCCGAGCCATTCACCCACTGTCTGTGTCAGATGGGATACTACAGGGATAGCAATGAATTCGTTGTCTTCCTGGATAACTTCTTTCAGTTTATTTTTCCGGTTCATCCAGAGCAGATAGCTGCCCCATGCACCACCGCAAAGGATAATAAATATCAGAATAAAAGCAAAGATTGCTTTCCCCTCGGCGAACTTGAAGAACCCCGTGTCGATGACTTTCACCAGGATTGCAATAGGAAATAGCAGATTTAGTACAGCAAAGATGACATAAAGCCAACGGAAAGGTTCACGGAAGAAACGTCCGTTGTCGATGTAACCCAGCAGAGGGTCGAGAAAGGTAAACAGCTTGTTGTTCATAGTGATAAATGTTACTTATGGGAGGACCTTGCATTCTAAGATTGTAAGTATGAGGCCCTGATACATACTTATAATCAGAAGTTTTTCTATTGAATGCGGTTCTGTTTTGACAAATTTACAAAAAAAACTCTTAAACTCTGTCCGTTTCGTCTGAAAAAGAGAGAGGATTAGAAACTATTTTCTCATAACGATAAGAATACGTATCTTTGCAGCATGAGTGAAGATACCTACAAAACCATAAACGCCCCTGCCGAAGGGATTTATACCGAGAAGCGTAGCAAATTCATTGCTATCGCTTTGCCTGTGCGTACTGTCGATGAGGTAAAATCGCATCTGGAAACTTATCAGAAGAAATATTACGATGCCCGTCACGTCTGCTACGCCTATATGTTGGGAGCCGAGCGCAAGGATTTCCGTGCCAATGATAACGGAGAACCTTCCGGTACGGCAGGAAAACCTATCCTGGGACAGATTAACTCCAATGAACTGACCGATATACTGATTATCGTGGTCCGCTACTTCGGTGGCATCAAGTTGGGGACGAGCGGACTGATTGTTGCTTATAAAGCTGCTGCCGCCGAAGCGATAGCTGCTGCTGAGATTATAGAAAAGACGGTGGATGAGACGGTGGCTTTCCTGTTTGAATACCCTTTTATGAATGACGTGATGCGCATTGTCAAGGAGGAGGAGCCGGAAATACTGGAACAGTCGTACGATATGGATTGCCGCATGGCGCTTCGCATCCGTAAGTCGATGATGCCGAAGCTGAAGGCACGCCTGGAAAAAGTCGAGACATTGCGCTTTGAAGAGGATGCGTAATGTCTCAGCTCCCCGGAGAAAATTCCTCCGGTACGTCTATTTCAGAGATAAATCGTTATAGTGGATTTTCCTGTGTGTACCGTCGCAGAAGGGTTGTTTATAGGACTTGCCGCATCGGCATAAGGCAATCCTGCCTGTTCGTATTTCTGCTTTCCCTTCTCGGTTTATCAGCTTAAAATTGCCTTCTACAATGAAAGGTCCATTGGGGGTAGCCGTAATGGCTACTGTTTTTTCTTCTTTTTCCATATCATCGGATTTTAACTGTTCGACATTTCAAATAGAACGTTTGCGTATGGAATATAGTTTGTCCATTCACTTTTTTTGTATGGATTTCCTTATCTTTGTGCACATTTATAAAAAAAATATAGATATATGGCATTTGAAGCAACAAAGCGTGAGTTGGGCGAACTCTACACATTCTTTCGCCTGTTGGCAGACGGAAAAGTTTCATTGGGTACACCGCAAGCCCGGAAGGTTGAAACGGAAAGTTGGCCCGTGGCACTGATACAAAGAGAAGAACATGACGGTACGCGTCGTTACTATATAGAACAGGAAAATGTTCGCATTGTCAGTGGTACGGTGGAGAATGATAGTACTTTTACTGTGGCTGATAAAGAAGGACAGAACATTCCCCGCGAAGACTTTGGCGGGGCGGCAGAGCTGATACTTGAATTGCTGAAAACGACTGCCAGTTCCGATACTATTGAAGTTCCTGAAAGTTTGGAAGGTTTTCTGGATGCCATCAATATCTACGATTTGGAGGCGAAGACGGAAGACCGCACGGATTTCTCTGTTGCCTTCTGGCATGCTGAGGCACCGTTGACTGGATTTAATGTGCGTTGCCGCCTCAGTGCAATGAACCCGTTGCTGGATGGCGGACGTACGGCAAACCTGAAATTGGAACAGTCGGGCATCAAGTTTGCTACGCCTACGGTGAACAAGATAAATGCCTTGCCGGAGTCTCCGACGGAAGTGACTGAGCGTATGCTGATGATTGAGCGTCTGGGTGGAGTGCTGAAATATTCGGATGTGGCGGACCGTGTGTTCCGTTGCAACCTGCTGATGATTGATTTGCACTTCCCCCGTATGTTGGCGGAGATGGTGCGCATGATGCACCTCGACGGCATTTCCCGTGTTAGCGAACTGACGGAGCGCATTAAAGAGATAAATCCCCTAAAGATAAAAGATGAACTGATAAACAAACATGGTTTCTATGAGTTTAAGATGAAACAGTTCTTGTTGGCACTTGCCTTGGGCATGCGTCCGGCAAAAATTTATAACGGTACGGACTCTGCCGTAGAAGGCATTCTGCTGGTAAATGCGGTAGGGGAGGTGCTTTGCTATCATCAGTCGGAGCGCCGTACGTTTGCCGATTTTCTTTACCTGAACACCCGTTTCGAGAAAGGCTCGGTAGATAAGGATAAGTATGGTTTCCTTGAAAAAGAGAACGGTGTGTATTATTTCAGACTGAATGTAAAGATTGGATTGACAAAAAAATAATGAGTATGAATGAGATTTTAAAGACCATCAAGTCGCGCCGCAGTGTGCGCGCTTATACGGAGCAACAGATTTCGCAGGAAGATTTAAGCACTATTCTGGAAGCGGCAACCTATGCTCCCAGCGGTATGAATTACCAGACGTGGCATTTCACAGCCATTCAAGATGCCGCTATACTGGAAGAACTGAACGAAAAGATTAAAGGTGCTTTTGCCAAGAGCGATGAACCCCGTTTGCAGGAACGCGGACATAGCCGGACGTATTGTTGTTATTATCATGCGCCTACACTTGTCATTGTTTCCAACGAACCGACACAGTGGTGGGCAAGCATGGATTGTGCCTGCGCCATGCAGAATATCTTCCTGTCTGCCAAGTCTCTTGGTATAGGCTCTTGCTGGATAAACCAGTTGGGGCAAACTTGTGATGATCCTGATGTGCGTGCTTTCCTTACGAAACTGGGCATCCCCGAAAACCACCGCGTATATGGTTGTGCCGCTTTAGGCTATGCCGCTGCCGCTCCGATGAAGGAAAAGAAGTTGGCGGAAGGCACTGTGACGGTTATTAAGTGATACAGAGCGTCCCCTTGTTCTCTATATTTACTTTCGTCTGCTGAATATATTTGTCATCTGTTGTCCTGCATAGAGGTATGGGATAAAGATGGCCGGATTGAATGTTTTGCCATCTTGCGGAGCTTGATGGAAAAGAATGCAGGGAATCCGTATGATGAAAATGCAAAAAGATAGCAGATGGGGGGAATGAAAGGAATATTGTATAGTGATATTCTTGTAAATGTTTCCATACGTCTGTATATGGCGAAATTCCAATCAAATGGACTTTAAGCGAGTGATTGGGATGCTTCGAAATGTAGCGGATAAAACCTCTTTTAGAGGAAGATTTTCCCATGTTTTAGGTAAAAATAGCCTTGTATCCGATAGGGCTACACCCTTTTAGGCACATGGCTACACCCTTTGGGGTATATGGCTACACCCTTTTTGTTGAATGGTGTAGCCCTTTTCAACCTCGTTATCTCCCCTGTCAATGTCCGTTTCTGCCGATGGGAACGATCGTTTCTGCTCGTGGGAACTCCGGTTTCCCTTAATGGGAACTCCAGTTCCCTTTAGTGGGAACGGAAGTTTCTCCTTATGGGAACGCTCGTTTCCTACCGTTGGGAAACTCCAATTGCTTGTTTAATAATTGATTATGAAAGCATTTGGAAAGTGCCGGAAAGCCATGCGAAGCTGCAGGGTAAATCGGGAGCCGATGGACGAATAAGTACTGGATAAAAGATAATATGAGGAAAAGTCATAACAATAACGAAAAGACTTTTCTTCGTATGTTTACCCATCGTTGATGTAGCGAATCACTCTTGCCGTTTTCTTTCCCCACTATACAGCACAAGAAGGTGTTCATAAAAATGCCCGCAGGGGAGGCGGCAGTCAGGTAATTAATGAATTATACATGAAGCAATTTCGTATAATTCCGCCGCCTCGCCCTGTGGGCTCCCTCTTTTCACAAAGCGGGTTGAAATGAAGCCATATTCCGATAAGAATTTACTTCATTTATCTCTGCATATCAATGATACCGCTATCCGTATCGCTATTGTTCAATTCCTTGTTTCCGGCTTTGTGTCTGCGGCCGAACTCAAACGTATAGCCTACGCGGAGTATCAACATCTGTCCCGTTTCTTTCACAAAAGTTTCCGAACGGAAAGGCGCTACCTCACTGATACGTTCTTTTCCCACCTTATAATTATTGGTGAAAGGAAACAGAACACCCATCCCTGCCTGAAAGTTCTGCTTGGCATACATTGCCATAAATGCGGTCTGGTTTTCATTCTTCTTGATGGTTTCACCAAAGAAGTTATTCTGCACCTTCCGGAACTGCCCGAGCAGTGAGAACCCTTTGTATTGCAATTGCGCCATCACACTGTAATAAAATTCATCGTACGTGTGACTGTATTCCAGCCCCTCCGACCAACTGCGAGTATATCCTCCCGAAGCATAAAGCGTCAGGAAATCTTTCAGCCCGAACAGCGTTGCGCCATTGGTACCGATCATCAGTTCCGCATTTAGGCTTTGGAACGACCGTTGGTTTTCATCTTTCAATATCAGTTTCCCGTCCTCAACGAAGATGCTTTCCATGATGGGACTGTCGTAATACTGGTGGCGCACGCTCAGATTGGCATTGAACTGCTTCTTCGAATAACTGTAAGACAGAGAATTAGTGAACTGCTGATACGTTTTCAGCAACGGATTACCACGAACTATCTGTATCGTATCTATAGCCTGCTCCACATCTGTCAACGAACCAAGCGACGGTATGGCGGGACTGATATTGAACCGGTAGCGCAGGAAGCCCGCTTTCTTCAAATTGTAACTCAATCGTACGGTAGGCGTGAAAGTATAGTAAGCATGGTCTTCGTCGCTTTCCTTGAACCAGGCACGCGTCATGCCCACACTACCCGCATAACTGAAATCCTTCACCTTGCCCTGCACCTCAAAGAAAGCGGAAGTCTGTGACTGGTCCATCTTCGAAGTAGTGGGATTGGAGCCTTTGTATTCATTCTCCGTCCTCATCTGATAGTGGCGGGCGCCACCGCTCAGCTTCACATCCTTGAAGCTCTTTTCGTAAATGGCCTCACCGATGACGGAGCGTTTATCGCCATCCACCAGTGTCTGAATATCCGCCAACGGTGCATGCTCGTCCTTGTACTCCTTATATTTACGGTTGTTCTTGGTGTGGATAAGCGTTCCCGTCACATTCATCTGTATGCTTTGCTGATGGGGCAGGGTATGCTGGAAGTAAAGGTCGAGTGCCGGAGAATAGCTGGATGTGTGGTTATTGACGTATGAATAGATAGACTCCGTGCTGCCTACTGCCCACATCCGGTTCAGCTCGTTCTGGTAAGGAGCGTTGTTGAGGTTATTGCGGAAGATGGCGTTGAAGACATACTTGTCCGCTTTCGTCAGATTGTATGTCAGGTTCAGGTTGTTGATGAAACTGAGTGCGGGGGATTCGTCTTCGATACCTTCCTTGATGCGGTCGATGGTACGGTCGCCCAGGTGGAAGGTTTCGTGAGATTCGAGGCGGCTGTGATACTTGCCGTTCTTGTTGAAGTAGTCGATGCCCCATTCGGAGTTTTTGTAATTGAACTTCGCACTCAGGAAATTCTCTCCCCACAGGGTATGGGGTGAGTCGGAAAGCTGGAAGTTTACCACACCACCCGTTTCGCGGCGGCGCAGGATGATGTTCACCACAGCGCCCAGTTCGTCGTCACCGTATTGCTTGCCGGGGTCTTCAATGAACTCCACGCGCAGCACGTCTTTGGCTCTGATGGCGGCTATTTCCTTGTCTGTCACCTTGATGCCGTTGATGCGGGTTTGCACGGCTCCACCGCCACTGACACTCATGCTGTTGGTGAAGTTGTCCACTTGCAGGCGGGCGATGCCGAGATTGTTCAGCAGGTCGTAGGCACCGAACGAGCGTTTCAGTTGGCTTTCGGTGGGCAGGATAATCTGGCGGTCCACGCGTTGAAGTACGTTGCTGGCGGATACGGTTACCTCGCCCAGACTTACGGCATCTTCCTGTAACTGCACGTCGCCTAGGTCGAGGTTGTTGTTCAGTTTCAGCAGGAAGACTTCACTCTGATAGCCGATGAAAGTAATGGCGAGGCGGTAGTTGCCCGCCTTGATTTTATTGAGAGTGAACTTGCCCTGTGCATCCGATGTCACTCCGGTCACCAAGGTGGAGTCTGTGGCCCATAGTGATACGTTGGCGGCTATAATCGCCTCTTGAGAAGTGTCTGTGACACGTCCTTTGACGGAGAGGTTCTGTGCCTGCGCACTGAGTACGCAGAGGACAAGCAATAGTAAAAATAGTTTTGTTTTCATATTCGTTTCTGTTAGTAGGTTACTAATCAATTAGGGATACAGATTTCACTCCTCCCCATTGGGGAAGATTCTATCTATTGTATTTCAATTGTTTATACTTTCTTCGTTGAGACGGTGAAAGTTAGGATTGTACGGCGGAATTCAGTTCGTACATCAGCGTAAAAACCTTGACTATGATGAGTACGAAGAGGAGTCCGAAAGTAATCCATAATGCTGTCTTTGCGTATCTCTTCATGAACTGCTGTTTTTAAGTTTATTATATCGTTCTGTTATTTCATCTATGCTGATGCCAAGCAGGTCCATAATGCTGAACAGGTCGGCAAGCTGGTTTTCAAAGAATTCTTTCTTCTGTATCTTCATCACTTTCTTCATGGCATCCTTTGAGAGATAGAAGCCCATGCCCCGCTCGGGATAGATGATGTCCTCCGCTTGCAGGTATTCGTAGGCTTTCAGCACGGTGCGCGAGTTCACGGCAAGCTGCGTGGAAAGCTCCCTGACCGAGACTATTCGTTCGCCCACCGTCCACTCACGGGTGAGTATCTTGCTGAAGCAGAAGTCCACAATCTGCTGGTATATCGGTTTATTGGTCTTGAAGTCCATAGCTTACAGTTGTTTTTCTTTGAGCAGGAAGTAACTCGATATCCATATTCCGATGCTGAACAGGACAGGGGTGCCGTAGTTGCAGAAAGCAATGATGGCTTCTGACGTGCTGCTTATCGGGAAATTATAGATGGGATAGGCTATGTTTGCTATCCAATATCCGTGGCTGTCGACAGGTTCCCACAATGTCATTGAGAGTATAATCCCGAAAATGAGAATGAAGCAGGAACACAAAACGATGAAGGAATTTATCAGCTTCTGGCGTTTGAAGGCTATGCATCCGAGGAAGAAAATTCCTTGCATCAAGCTGCATGACAGTATCTGGTCTTTTTCTATCAGGTGAAATTCAATGTGGCTGCCGAAGTGTTGCAGGTAGCTGCTACCTGAGAGTATTAGTAACCCTTTTATGCCTGTTATCAGCAAGAAACAGAACAGCGGGAGTACGAGCAGATACTTCATCCACAAGTGCAGGAACTTTTCAAAAACGGAAGCGGGCATCAACAGGTATAGAGTAGAGGTCTGTTTGGTGATATTTATCTCCAACAGGCAGGGGGCGATGCAGAGGAACCACAACAGGTAGCGGCTGAGGGAGAAAGCCTGTGTATGTTCGATGTAATAGCTTGAGCCTTTGTTGATATCATACATCATGCAGAGAAGACAAATGCCCAGCACAATGCCGGCACTCCAAAGCAAGTGTCGGCCGGTTTCCTGTTTCTTGTACTGTTCCAGCAGGAAGAAACGTTTCAGGTTGAAGGTTGCATTCATATTCTTTGCTTATTTGAACATTGATTTTATCTTTTCCGGCACTTGCAACATTGCTTTGTACAGCAGTTCTATATCCGGTGTATTTTCTTCTTCCTCTTCATTAGGCAACACGGAGAAATATCCGGGCAATTCCTGTTCGCTGTAAATGCTGTCTTCGGGCAGACTGTCTGTCCGGGCAAAGAGGAGGCGCTGGCTGATTTCGTCCAATGAACGGTTCAGCAAGATTTCGCCTTCGCCGAGGATGATGAGGTGATCCAGCAGGTTCTCGAAGTCGTGTGCCTGATGGGTAGAGATGAGGAGCGTACTGTCATCATCTATGCTGCGGCTGATGATACGTTTCAGAGCTTGTCGGGATGTGATGTCCAGTCCGTTTGTAGGCTCGTCGAGTATCAGGAGCGGGGTATGCAGTGCAAAGGCATACGCCAGCATCGCCTTCTTCTGCTGACCATAAGAAACTGCGGATAACTTCTGTTTCCTGTCAATCTTCAGTTCTTCAAGATTCTGTTCAAACTCTTTGTGGTTGAAGTGAGGATAGAAAGCGGAATGCCGTGTGGCAAAAGCGGAAATGCTTTCGGAAGGCATCTGCATTTCTTCGGGCAGAAAGAAGTAACGGCTCAATAAGGCGGGTTCTCTTTTTGCCGGATTCATCCCATCAATGCTGCATTCTCCTTTCCAAGGAAAAAGTAGTCCACAAAGGAGATGTATCAGTGTGGTTTTACCTACACCGTTCTCTCCCAGAAGTCCGTATATTCCGTTGCCTATTTCCAAAGATATATCATTGAAAATAGGACGGTTAGACTTGTAGCCGTAGCTGATGTTTTCTATCTTTATCATAGTTTTTTAAGTGTTGCACTGATGTACAACACTGCAAACGTAGGGGAAGCTGAGGAGAAAAACAAGGAAGGGAGAGATTAATTAATATATTTTAGCAGTCAGCGAAGTCTTGTCGTAGTGGTATGCCGACTATTGTAACTTTTACAATTCAATGAATTTCCTTTTAAAGGGTCTGTTTTTCCCAATTTTTTTATATATAAGTTTTATTCTGGCTACATATCCGCAACGTTTGAAGCCTTTTGCCGAGGCGCGGTTTGAGGATTGTACATAGGCAAAAGTGACGGATTTACCTTGTTTCCGTGCTTCATACTCTCTTATGGCGATTATTTTCCGATGTAATCCTTTTCCCCTATGATAGGGGTTGGTATAGTCGTCAAACAGATAAGCTGTATTCGGATCCATCTTTCTGTTTATGAAGTTGTCGTGATTTGTTAAGATTGCGCCATAACATATCAGGTTATCGCCATCGTAGATTCCGTAGTATGAATATCCCGGTTGGTCAATAAACCTTTCAATTTGTTTCAACTTGCGATTATTAAACCACTTCCCATCGAATTTTATTTGCTTTCTGAAGTCATCCATTGTCATTTTGTGACACTGTACTAATGTGTCGGTCTATGGTTTCGGGAAGCTCTTTGAAGTATGCTAAGTACTTAATGTAAGTAATACCCAGCATTCTCACGACTTTAAAGATTGTTTTGTACAGGCATCCTATTATGCCGTAACGTTTGATTATGTCTGTTAGCTTGTTCATTTTGACTGTCCGTTTTTATAAAATCAACCATACCGCCATCATGTGGCATATTGATCCTCCCAATACGAAGAAATGAAATATAGAATGCATATAACGTTGCCGGAAAGAGTAGAACACCGCTCCGGTGATGTAGCAAATACCCTCACCGATCATCCAGTAGCACGTTCCTGCGGCAACGGCATATAGAGGTTTGAAGGCAACCAGTACGGACAGCCCCATAACGATGAAACAGATTGTTTCCACATTGCTATGTTCCTCCATTTTGCGGAAACTCGCGATAGTGCCGATGATAGCGCACAACCAGACAAAACCGAATAGTCCCCATCCCCAAGCGCCTTCGCTCCGCAGTGCAATGAGTGTGACGGGTGAATAACTGCCCGCAATATGCCAGTAGATAGCCGCATGGTCCCAATTCCGCAACCGCTTTTTCCAGGGATTATGGTATTTCAGCGCATGGTAGAGAGTAGAGGCAACGTAAGAGCCGAGCATGCCGAAGAGGTAGAGCCAGATGCCGAATACAGCCCAGAAGTTTCCACTCTGATAGCTTTTTACGAGAAATATCGTGCCGACAACAACTCCCATCAGGATGCCTGCGGCGTGCGAGAGGGTATTTATTCTCTCTTCGGCTTTTGTGTAGAAAAGTCCGTTTTGTTTCTTTTTCCGGGTGATGCTCATTTCTTCGGTTAGTACTCGTGACACTTCCGCAAAGGTATGCCTTTTGGGGCAGAAAGCAAAGATTTGCTATTTTATATTTTCGCCATCTCTCTATTGTAAGGTGTGCTTTTCGAAACTGTCCTTCTGAATGGAGTAACAGCAAGCCAGACGGTTCCAGTTCCAATGCCCGGTCGTACATATTGAGAGCAAGATATAGGTTCGACTGTCGGCCATAAGCCATGATGATGCCGTTTCCCACTTTTTGCAGACTGTCATTTATTTGATGAAGGTGGGCACGAATGGCAAGTAGTTCGTATTTCAGCAATGAATCGTTAGGAGCAACATCATTATATATATGCGGACGAATATTTATTCGTCCGCATACACCAAGAGAGTTTATTCAAAGCATCCGTAGCACGTCGGCAACAGCTTACGGTCGCCCAGCGTGTTATCCACACGCGCTACGTTTATCCAGAATTTGTTTTCGCGTACACTTTCTATCGGATAAACCGCCTTTTCCCGAGTATAGCTGTGTTCCCAGTTGTTGGCAACCACTTCATATTCGGGGTGCGGAGCGTTTATCAGAACATTGTCTTCCTTATCTGCTTTGCCTTCTTTCACTTCCTGAATTTCTTCCCAGATGTTTAACATTACATTAATGAAATTATCCAGCTCGCTGAGGCTTTCGCTTTCCGTAGGCTCTATCATCAGTGTACCGTGAACAGGGAAGGAGAGGGTAGGAGCATGATACCCATAATCCATCAATCGTTTGGCAATGTCATTCTCGCTGATACCTGTTTCTTCGTGAACCTTACGGCATTCCAATATCATCTCATGGCCTACGAAACCCGTAGCGCCACGATATACGATACCATACGTATCTTTCAGACAGGCTGCCAGATAATTAGCGCTGAGAATAGCGATTTTGGTAGCACGTGTCAATCCTTCCGTACCCATCATACGGATATATCCGTAAGTGATAGGCAAAATACCGGCGCTACCGAATGGGGCGGCAGATACAGTATTGGCAGGATTGCCGAACAGCGGATGTCCTGGCAAGAATGGGACGAGATGTTCTGCAACGCAGATAGGACCTACGCCCGGACCACCGCCACCATGAGGCGAAGCAAATGTCTTGTGCAGGTTCAGGTGGCAAACGTCGGCGCCAATGAAGCCGGGATTTGTCAGACCTACTTGCGCATTCATGTTGGCGCCGTCCATATATACCTGTGCTCCGCATTCATGGATGATGCGGCAGATTTCTACGATTTCTGTTTCAAAAATACCGTGAGTAGAAGGATAGGTAATCATCAGTGCGGCAAGGTCGTCTTTGTTTTCTTCCGCCTTGGCACGAAGATCATCCATGTCCACATTACCCTGTGCGTCGCAAGCACAAGTCACAGTAGTAAAACCGGCTTGGATGGCAGATGCCGGATTGGTGCCATGGGCTGAAGCGGGAATCAATATTTTATTGCGGTGCCCCTGACCGATGTTTTCCAGATAAGCGCGGATAACGCGAAGCCCTGTATATTCACCTGCCGCACCGGAATTCGGTTGCAGACTGACGCCTGCAAAGCCTGTGATGACTTTCAATTCTTCACTGAGATTGTTTATCAATTCACGGTAGCCCTCTGCCTGGTCCTCGGGAACAAGCGGATGCATGCACATGAATTCCGGACGACTGAGGGGCAGCATTTCCGCCGCAGCGTTCAGCTTCATGGTGCAGGAACCCAGGGAAATCATGGAGTGGGCAAGGGAAATATCCTTGCGATCGAGGCGTTTGATATAACGCATCATTTCCGTTTCTGTGTGATATTTATTGAACACTTCATGGGTCAGATAAGAACTCTGACGTTTCAGAGCCTTGCTGATAGTACTGTTTACGGGAATATCTTCTGCTTTTGTCCAATCCTTACCGGCGGCAATGGCAAAAATGGAGAGCAGGATGTTGGCAGCAGATACATCTGTTGTTTCATCGATACTCATACCTACATCTCCATTGTGGAAATAGCGCAAGTTAACTTCTTTACTCAAGGCAATGGTACGTATCTGTTGTGCAGATACAGTATCAGGCAATGCAAAACGTAGGGTGTCGAAGTATTGCTCGTTTACTTGTTTGTATCCCAGCTTGTTGATGTTCTTTTCGAGATATGCCGCAATGCTGTGAATGCGTTCGGCGATAGTGCGAATGCCTTCCGGTCCATGATATACGGCATAGAAACCTGCCATCGTTGCCAGCAACGCTTGTGCGGTACAGATATTTGAAGTGGCTTTTTCACGTTTGATATGTTGCTCACGGGTTTGCAAGGCCATACGATAACACAACTTTCCGTATTTGTCTTTTGACCAGCCAATGATACGTCCCGGAATGTTACGCTTGTACTCGTCACGTGTAGCAAAATAACCGGCAGACGGTCCACCGTAGAACATTGGTGTGCCGAGACGCTGCGTAGTACCGAATACAATGTCAGCTCCCCATTCTCCCGGAGGTGTGAGTAGGGCAAGACTCAAAATATCGGCGGCTACAGCCACTTTGCAGTTGGCAGCGTGAGCTTTCTCTACAAAGGTGCGGTAATCTTCCACATTTCCACTTGCATTGGGATATTGCAGTATGCAGGCAAAAATGTCCGGCGTCATTTCCATCTCGGAATATTTACCTGTGCGTATCTGGATACCTTGCGGGATGGCGCGTGTGGTCATTACTGCCAATATTTGTGGAAAAATCTTTTCGTCCACAAACACAACGTTTGCACCGGATTTCTGCATATCGCGCGGACGCAGGGCATACATCATACTGACGGCTTCGGCCGCAGCTGTTGCTTCATCCAGCAGGGAACAGTTGGCAAGAGGCATACCTGTTAGGTCGCAGACTGCTGTCTGGAAGTTCATCAACGCTTCGAGGCGTCCCTGTGAAACTTCTGTCTGGTAGGGAGTATAGGAGGTATACCATACGGGATTCTCAAATACATTCCGTTGGATAACGGCGGGGGTGATGGTATTATACCAGCCGAGGCCGATATACGTAGTGTAAAGTTTGTTTTTGCACGCTAATCGGGTGATGTGTTGGCCGAACTCATATTCTGTCATGGGTTCGGGGAGTGCTAATGGCTCTTTCAGCCGAATGTTGGCAGGAATGGTTTTATCTATCAACTCATCCAAACTGCCGACTCCAATTTTCCGGAGCATTTTCTCTTCATCTTTCTCGCTAATGCCGATGTGGCGGCAAGCTAATAGGTCGCTTTTCATGGTAGTATCTGTTTTTTTAAGTTTATCTGAAGAATGGATTTTCTGCCTTTTCAATGCCGATAGTAGTCGGAGCACCATGTCCGGGATAGACTATTGTCTCATTGGGCAATACGAACAGGCGGCTGCAAATATGTTCTTTCAGTTCGTCGAAGTTGCCGCCAGTGAGGTCGGCACGACCGATGCTACCTTGGAAGAGTACATCTCCGGAGAACATGCAGTGATCTGCAGCGCAGTAATAAACAAGGCTTCCCGGTGAGTGTCCCGGTACGTGAATAGCCTCCAGTGTTGTATTTCCAAAACTGATGATGTCTCCATCATGTAAATAGTGCCCTATTGGTGCAGGCAGTTCGTTCCAGTGAAAGCCAAACATACGGCTTTGTTTCGGAGCTTCATCAATCCAGAATTCATCGGCCTTATTAGCTTCTACTTGCAGACCGAATTCTTTAACCATGAAAGCATTTCCAAAGATATGATCCAGATGCAGGTGTGTGTTGAGGAGATGTTTTACGTTCAAACCGTTCTTGATAATGAAGTTCTTCAACGCTTGTTTTTCCTCCTCATAATAGCAACCGGGGTCTATCACGGTAGCTTCAAGGGTGTCGTCCCACAGAACGTAACAGTTCACGGGGAACATATTAAATTCAAACCTTTTTATTTTCATGATAGGTATATGTTAGTCATTATTTCTGTGATTAAGGCGCTACATAAACCACTTTTTTCGTTTCAAAGAATTCCTCCTTGAAATAATCTTTCAGATCGTACATCACAGTCTTGTTCTTGAAAGGCATAGTCTCATTGGCCAGCTCGCCGCCTTTCAGACAGATCAGTCCGTTGGGCAAAGCATTCTGTTGTTTGGGAGTGATATTCTTACGAATGATTTTCAGTAGATCGGCAAGCGGCATTACAGCACGGCTTACAACGAAATCGAATAACTGCTTTTCCTCCTCAGCCCGGGCATGGCGGAAAGTGACATTTTTTAGTCCGATACTGTTGGCTACCTCCGTTGCTACGCGTACTTTCTTTCCAATACTGTCTACAAGGTGGAATTTCACTTCGGGAAATAAGATGGCAAGAGGAATACCGGGAAAGCCTCCTCCTGTCCCCAGATCCATGATATGGGTACCGGGTGCGAAGCGTGTAACCTTGGCTATACCCAGTGAATGGAGTACATGATGTTCGTACAGATTCTCAATGTCTTTGCGTGATATGACGTTTATTTTAGCATTCCAGTCCGTATAGAGGTCATAGAGGGACGCGAATTGTTGCTTCTGCGTCTCTGTGAGGTCCGGGAAGTACTTTAGAATGATTTCCATGCTTGTTGATTATTAATTTAATTATGAATTATGAGTTATGAATTATGAGTTATGAATGGGCACGCTGTACAATGGCGCAGCCTAATTCATAATTCATAATTTATAATTCATCATTAATTCTCGTTTCTCACTTCGTTCAATACCATTGTATCATCGCTCAGTAAATGCGACATGATTTCGTATGGCAGAGTGATTTCTACCGGTCCCATCACGTATGGAGCGATTTCATAAATATTATAATAGAAAGTGATTCCTTTTTCGCTCAGGTAGAAGTTCTCGATTGGTTCCAGGTCTCCAGTGCTTGTATATCCCATTTCTTCTACTTCCTGGCGTGTAGTGGCCTTGTTATCTGCCATGAGTTGGTTCCACAGCAGGTCAGTGAGTGCTTCCTGATATTCTCCTACAAAAATATCGTCCAGACATATCGGACTCAAAGTACGCAAGTCCATATTGAGGAAAGTGGACATATAAATGCCATGGGCGCCTCCGGTAAACTCGTTGTAATCGATGCGGTAAACCAGCAGATTCTTTTTGTAATATTGTACATGGCCTTCTACACCTTTATAATAGGAGTACCAGGCACTTATGGATGCTGAATCTTCTTTTTCCGCTTCATCTTTGGCATACATGGGTTCCAGATCTTTCAGATAATCCTGAATATAGGCTTCTTTATAAGCTTTTACAGCCTCTTCGGGTGTCATCGTCATGTACTTATCGCCGAAGCAGGCAGAGAGAAAATAGGTGTTGAGACTATCTTTCAGTTTCTCGTCGGACGATTTGCTGGCATAGGCAAAGTTGATGGTAATGTTACATCCGGGCTTTGCAGTATCTCCGAACAGGTGGGCAGTCTCATTTACCTGTATACTGTCGAACTCCAACGCACCGGCGTTTTTGTTCATGGTGTTACCACAAGAAAATAAAAAGCCACTTGCCGCAAGTAGAATGACAAGTAGGCTGACATATTGCTTTTTCATTTGGACTTTCTTCGTTAAATTCAACATTTCGGTTTCAGTTCGCTATCGACAAATATAGGACATATAAACGAATAGAACATATAAAAAATGAAAAAATAATAGGCATAAATGCTTTTATCTGCCTATCTTTGTATCAGATATGAAGAGACTTCGTTACATATTGGCAGTATTATTGTCCCTGACGGTTGTGTATGCAGGGGCCGGAGTTTCTATTGTCCACTATTGTTGTGCACGTTGCGCTACAGAGCAGGCATGCTGCACCAATAGTTGTGCCAAATGCCACAAATCTCATCATAATCCGGAAAAATCTTGCAAGGATGAAGGCTGTACGGCTACTTTTTATAAGGTAGACCTTGTGAAATACTCGTGTGAAAGCCCTGTTATCGCCGTACCTGTTATTCAACTTCTCTGTGAAGCATTGCTGGATTTCCAGTACTCCTTGCCTACGGGTGATTTGGAAGAGGTGTCTTATAATGTACCTCCACATCCTGACAGTTCGAGGCAGTATCTGGCTCTTTATTCTGTTCTCATCATTTAGAATTCCCTTATTACGGAGTAAATCCGCTCCTGTACGTTTGAAAGACCTTCATTTCTTTCAGATATGGGTCGGCACTGTACCCTAACCATACCAACTCCGTACCAAGTCCAAGCGTATAGACACGGAGCAAGTATGGACCGGACAGGGAGAGAATACGGTGCACGTCATTTACAATGATTGCAAGAACTAATAGAACTTTAAGAATAATGAGACTTTTATATATTTTTCTTTTTCTCGCCATAACCTTGAACTTGCAGGCGCAAGTGACAGGTGTAGTAAAAGATTCCGCCGGAGAACCCATTCCGGGTGCAAATGTTTTCTGGATGAATACCACCGAAGGAGCAACCACTAATGAAGACGGTAACTTCTCTATTCATAAACCTGCCCGCAGCCATATGCTTGTAGTTAGCTTTATCGGATTTGAAAATGATACGATACATGTGGATAAGGGCAATCAGCAACTTGAGATTGTGCTTCGTGAAGGAGTGGAATTAGGTGAAGTGAACATTGTAACCCGCAAAATGGGTACCATGAAGTTACGTTCCAGTGTGATGAACGAAGATATGATTAGCAGTGCCGAATTGACACGTGCAGCCTGCTGTAATCTGGGCGAGAGTTTTGTGACAAACCCTTCCGTCGATGTAAGCTATTCGGATGCTGCCACGGGGGCCAAGCAGATTAAATTACTGGGGCTCTCCGGCACTTATGTACAGATGATGACTGAGAATATTCCGAATTTCCGTGGAGCAGCCGCTCCTTACGGGTTAGGATATGTGCCGGGGCCGTGGATGCAGAGCATACAGGTCAGCAAAGGAAGTTCATCCGTGAAGAATGGCTATGAGTCTATAACCGGACAAATTAATGTGGAGTTTAAGAAGCCTCAGTTGCCGGAAGCGGATTGGGTGTCGGCAAATTTTTTTGCCAGCAGCACAAACCGGTATGAAGCTAATGCGGATGCTACAGTGAAGCTTTCGAAGCGCTGGAGTACTTCTTTGCTGGCGCATTATGAAAATGAGACGAAATCTCACGACTCCAATGATGATGGTTTTGTGGATATTCCGCGTGTGGAGCAGTATAACTTCTGGAACCGATGGGCGTATATGGGCGATCATTATGTATTTCAGGCAGGTATAAAGGCTTTGCATGAAACCCGTAACAGTGGTCAGACAGCTCATGGACAGACACCTACTCATGACCTATACGAAATAGGTATTCAGACAAACCGTTACGAAGCCTTCACCAAGAATGCTTATATTTTCGATAAAGAAAAGAATACGAATCTTGCCTTGATTCTGCAAGGAACCTTGCATAATCAGGATGCCGCTTACGGACGTAAACTGTATGATGTGGACCAAAGCAATTTCTATGCTTCGTTGCTTTTTGAAACGGAGTTCAGCAAACAGCATAGTCTATCCACGGGATTGAGTTTCAATTATGATGGTTACGATCAGCATTACCGGCTGACAAACCAGGTAGAAGACGGATTGACGAAGAAATTTGTGAAGGAGTCTGTTCCGGGAGCGTATGTCCAGTATACATTCAATCTGAATGACCAGTTGATGTTGATGGGGGGTATCCGAGGGGATTACAGCAGCGAACATGGTTTCTTTGTTACACCGCGTGCACACGTCAAGTATAATCCGAATGAGTATCTGCATTTTCGTTTGTCTGCCGGTAAGGGATACCGTACCAATCATGTATTGGCGGAGAATAACTATCTCCTGGCAAGCAGCCGTAAAATGAAGATTGCCCCTCATCTGGATCAGGAGGAAGCGTGGAATTACGGAGCGAGCGTGTCTGCTTACATTCCTGTTTTTGGCAAGACGCTGAATGTGAATGCCGAATATTACTATACGGATTTCCTGAAACAAGTAGTAGTAGATATGGATAGTAATCCGCATGAAGTGGCCTTTTATAATCTGGATGGACGTTCTTATTCGCATGTGTTCCAAGTAGAGGCAAGTTATCCGTTTTTCAAAGGTTTCAACCTTACGGCAGCCTACCGTCTGACAGATGCAAAGACCACCTACAATGGTAAACTAATGGAGAAACCACTTACCGGAAAGTATAAGGGTTTATTGACAGCTTCCTATCAGACACCTCTGGGACTATGGCAGTTTGATGCTACCCTTCAGTTGAATGGGGGTGGAAGGATGCCCGATCCTTACGAACTCGCTGACGGCAGTCTTTCGTGGGAACGTCGTTATGGCAGCTTCCAGCAACTTAGTGCCCAGGTAACGCGTTATTTCCGTCGCTGGTCTATTTATGTTGGTGGTGAAAACCTGACTAACTTTAAGCAGAAGAATCCGATAATCGATGCCTCTAATCCATGGGGAGAGAACTTCGATGCTACCATGGTGTGGGGACCGATGCATGGTGCTAAGGCATATATCGGGTTGAGGTTTAATCTGGCAAGAAACTAGTAGCTTGTAGCTCGTAACTAAAATAATATTAACCAATAACTAAGGAGATATTTATGAAAACAAGAAGAATGATGGCTGCTCTCGTAGTAGCTTTATTGAGTGTAACAGCAGTGATGGCAAAAGATATCCGTACCGCTGTTTTTAAAGTTTCACAGATGCATTGCGAAAACTGTGAGCGGAAGGTGAAAAACAACATTAAATTTGAGAAAGGAGTAAAAGATTTCTCTACAGACTTGAAAACAAAAACTGTGTCTATTACCTACGATGCTGAAAAGACAAATGTAGACAAACTGAAAGCTGGTTTCAAAAAGTTCAACTACGAAGCTGAGTTCGTTAAGGAGTCGAAGCAAGAGGATAAGAAGTAGTCGAACAAACGGCCTGTAGAGATTGTTACTTACTGTATGAGTATGGGCTGAATGATAATTTGCAATAGGCATATAAGCCTTTCAGCCTGTTATATTATCATTCCTCCCATTCTTGTACAATTATCAGCTAATTTTGATAAATCATAAAAACAATATATATGGCTAATTTAAAGAAACAGACGTTTCCCGTACTGAACATGCATTGTGCGGGATGCGCCAATAACGTAGAAAAGACTGTTCGCAAGTTGGTGGGCATTACGGATGCTTCGGTCAACTTCGCTTCCAATACACTGTCTGTCTCCTATGAGATGGATAAGCTGACACCCGGAGAAATTCGTGCTGCCGTACTGGCTGCGGGCTATGACCTCATTATTGAAGAAGATCATGTCGAAGAGCGCCAGGAGGAAGAACAACAGAAGCGTTACCGTCGCCTGAAAGGGCGGGTGATAGGAGCGTGGCTATTTGCTATTCCTCTGCTGTTGCTTTCCATGGTCTTTATGCATGTACCTTATTCCAACGAAATACAGATGGTATTGGCTATTCCAGTACTGGTGTTGTTCGGTACACCGTTCTATACCGGTGCCTGGAAACAGGCTCGTTTGGGACGCAGTAATATGGATACCTTGGTTGCACTGAGTACATCCATTGCTTTTTTGTTCAGTGTTTTTAATACCTTCTTCCCCGATTTCTGGTATAGCCGTGGCTTGGAGCCTCATGTTTATTATGAAGCTGCTGTGGTTATTATCGCTTTCGTACTGACTGGTAAGCTGATGGAAGAGCGTGCTAAAGGTAACACCTCTACCGCCATCCGCAAGCTGATGGGATTACAGCCCAAGATAGCCCGTGTGGTGCGCAACGGTAAGGAAGAGGATATTCCTTTGGAACAGCTGAGAATTGACGACCTGGTCAGCGTACGTCCCGGTGAGCAAATTCCCGTTGACGGCTTTTTAACTGAAGGAGATTCTTATGTCGATGAAAGTATGATCAGCGGTGAACCTATCCCGGTAGAAAAGAAGGCCGGTTCGCACGTATTGGCTGGAACCATCAATCAGAAAGGTTCATTCATTATTCGCGCCGAGAAAGTCGGTAGTGAAACGGTGCTGGCGCGTATCATCCGTATGGTGCAGGAAGCACAGGGCAGTAAAGCTCCCGTACAACGTATCGTGGATAAGGTAACAGGTATCTTTGTCCCTGTAGTATTGGGCTTGTCCGTATTGACATTCTTTATTTGGATGTTCTTCGGTGGTGTAGATATGCTTTCCCATGCCATGTTATCAGCGGTTTCCGTATTGGTGATTGCTTGTCCCTGTGCATTGGGGTTGGCTACGCCTACGGCTTTGATGGTAGGTATTGGTAAAGCTGCCAATCATCATATCCTGATAAAAGATGCTGTGGCACTGGAACAGATGCGAAAGGTGAATGTGGTGGTGTTGGATAAGACCGGCACATTGACTGAAGGGCATCCCACTGTTACCGGATGGTTATGGGCACAGCCGCAGGAGGAGCACTATAAAGATGTTCTTCTGGCTGCCGAACTTAAATCCGAACATCCGTTGGCAGCTGCTATTGTGACTGCCCTGCAAGAACAGGAGCATATCGAACCGGCAGCTTTGGACAGCTTTGAAAGTATTACCGGAAAAGGGATTAAAGTTTCTTATCAGGGTACTGAGTATTGGGCTGGTAGTCATAAACTATTGAAAGATTATCATGCCGCTCTTACTGATGTATTAGGAGAGATGCTGGCACAGTATGAATCGGATAGTTGCAGTATCATTTATTTCGGACGTAAGAATGAGCTGCTTGCCATTGTAGCTATCAAGGACCAGATAAAAGCTACATCCGTCGAGGCTGTCCGCGAACTTCGTACTCAGGGTATCGATGTATATATGCTGACGGGAGACGGAGAACGCACTGCGTCTTCTGTTGCCGCACGCTTGGGCAATATCCAATACATTTCTGATGCTATGCCGGATGATAAGGAAGAGTTTGTCCGTCAGCTCCAGCTTCAAGGAAAGACGGTGGCGATGGTAGGCGATGGAATCAATGACTCACAGGCTTTGGCTTGTGCCGATGTCAGCATTGCCATGGGTAAAGGAACTGATATTGCTATGGATGTAGCAATGGTAACCCTTATGACTTCGGACCTGTTACTATTGCCGAAAGCGTTCAACCTCTCCCGGCAAACTGTACGTTTGATTCATCAGAATCTGTTTTGGGCATTTATCTACAACCTGATAGGTATTCCTATTGCAGCAGGACTGCTTTACCCCATCAATGGATTATTGCTGAACCCTATGCTGGCAAGTGCGGCTATGGCGTTCTCCAGTGTATCGGTGGTATTGAATAGCCTTCGACTGAGGTACTAACTATTTCTATATTCCAACGGACTCATTCCCATGTGCCTCTTGAAGTACTTTCCAAAGAAAGAGGCACTGGGGAAGTTCAGTGAATAGGCTATCTCCTGGATAGTCATATCTGTAGATTTCAACCGTGCCTTGACGTCGATGATGACTACATGTGAAATGATATCAAGCACGTTCCTTCCAGTTACTTGTTTTACAGTGGTACTGAGGTGCTGCAATGAAATTCCTAATTTGTCGGCATAGAACTGGGCACGACGTTCGGTCATATAGTTCTCGATAACCAGTTGTACAAACTTATGGCAAATTTCCTCTTTACGGCTTTTGGCAAGAATGTTTTGCGGACGACGGGCATAGAGAGTATTTATCCCAAGCAAAATGCTGTGAAGTACACTTTGTCCCATAGCTGTGCTGGTGGGGTGTGCAATGGATATACGCGTCAGTAGTGCGAAATAATCTATAAAATAAGAGGCTACAGTATCGCTCACATTGACAATCGGATTGTCCCATATTTTGGAGAATGAACCCATAGTAGCTTGTAGCAGATTGATGCCGTTGACACAGTGAGCGGAGAAACCCACAAAACAAAGCCGCACTTTTTCTTTTTGTTCATTGAGTTGTATGATGGTGCCCGGCATTAGGATAATCAAATCATTTTTTTTGATTTCATATTCCATCAGATTGATGGATGCCTTGATAGTTCCTTCGGTGCATAATGCGAAAATGCAAGCCTTCAATCGACACGACTGGCGATAGAGATTCAGAATATCTTCTGTAACATCTCTCCATGCCAGCATTTCGACCGGCAAATCTACTTGTGGGAAGTTATGTTTCATCTTTTTTCATTTTGCTGTCGGCAAATATACGATTTTATCCCTAAAATCTTAACTTTGTCGGCATGAAACTGAATGTCATTGATTGGAATATCATCCCGTATGCTGATGCATGGACCCGGCAGACGGAGTGGTTTGATGCTCTTGTTCGCGCCAAGCAGGCGGGGGAGGAGTATGAAAATCACATTATTTTGTGTGAACATCCGCATGTTTATACTTTAGGCCGTAGTGGTAAAGAAGGGAATATGTTGCTGAGTGAGGAACAACTTCAGAAGATAGGAGCTATGCTCTATCATATTGACCGTGGCGGAGATATTACCTATCACGGACCGGGGCAGTTGGTGTGTTATCCTATCCTGAACCTTGAAGAATTTTCTCTTGGACTGAAGGAGTATGTGCACTTGCTGGAAGAAGCAGTCATCCGTGTGTGCGCCTCTTATGGCATCACTGCCGGAAGATTGGAGAAAGCAACAGGTGTGTGGCTGGAAGGGGATACGCCACGTGCCCGTAAGATATGTGCCATTGGTGTGCGTAGCAGCCACTTCGTCACCATGCACGGGCTGGCACTGAATGTAAATACGGATTTACGCTATTTCAGTTATATCCATCCTTGTGGATTTATAGATAAGGGAGTCACTTCGCTTCAGCAGGAGCTGAAACGGGAGGTGCCGATGGAAGAGGTGAAACAACGCTTATGCCTTGATTTACAGGGCTTGATACAGAGATAAAAAACAGACCATCTATTCAATGCGAATAGACGGTCTGTTTAGCCCTAACAGATGGTCTGTTTCAGGAGCCTTCAATCGTCTGTTTTTTATTTCAACCATTTGTCCAGCCATTCGAAGAATGTGCGCTGCCAGAGGATACCATTCTGAGGTTTCAATACCCAGTGATTTTCATCCGGATAGATCAGCAGTTCGGCAGGAACACCACGCATTACGGCGGCATCAAAAGCAGCCATTGCCTGGTTGGCAAGAATGCGGTAGTCCTTTTCGCCATGAATACAAAGGATAGGCGTATCCCATTTGTCTACAAACTGGTGTGGAGAGTTGGCGAATGTGCGTTGAGCCACCGGATTCTGTTTTTCCCAGTATGCGCCGCCCATATCCCAGTTGGCAAACCATTTTTCTTCAGTTTCCAGATATTGCATTTCCATATTGAAGATGCCATCATGTGCGATGAATGCTTTGAAGCGCTTGTCATGATGTCCGGCAAGCCAGTAAACGGAGAAGCCGCCGAAGCTGGCGCCTACACAACCGAGACGGTCTTTGTCTACAAACGGTTCTTTAGCCATCTCGTCGATAGCTGTGAAATAATCCTTCATACACTGCCCACCGTAATCACCACTGATAGCCTCATTCCATTCTACTCCGAAGCCCGGAAGACCGCGGCGGTTGGGAGCTACGATGATATAATCGTTGGCAGCCATAATCTGGAAGTTCCAACGATAGCTCCAGAACTGACTTACGGGACTTTGCGGACCACCTTCACAGAATAGGAGGGTAGGGTATTTCTTATTCGGGTTAAACTGTGGCGGATAGATTACCCATGTCAGCATCTGTTTGCCGTCTGTAGTCTTCATCCAGCGAGCTTCAACTTTACCCATTTCCAATTGGTCGTAAATCTGCTTGTTTTCGAAGGTCAGTTGCTTTACCTCGGCAAAAGCATCACCGTTGCGGGTAGCAGATACGGCATAGATTTCATCGCCCATGCTCATAGAATGGCGTAAAGCGATTACTTTATCTCCTGCAAAGGCAAGGGAAGCATAGTCATACATGCCGTCTGTCAACTGTGTAACCTTATCATTGGCAGCAAGGTCTACATTATAAATCTGCGTTTCACCATGCCAGACACCAATGAAATAAATGCTCTTTGAGTCCTTATTCCATAAGAAACCATCTACATTCGATTCAAATTCTTTGCTGACGAAACGTTTCTCACCTGTTTCCAGATTCATAATGAAGAGGCGGTTTAAGTCTGCTTCATAACCGTCACGTTCCATGCTCTGCCAGGCAATGTATTTACCGTCGGGAGAGTATTGAGGATTCGTGTCGTAACCTTTGTTTTCTTCGGTGATATTGTCTGTCTTCTTAGTTGCAAGATCATAGATGTAAATATCCGAGTTGGTGGAGATAGCATAAGCCAGACCGGTCTTTTTACGGCAAGTATATGCCACCTTGTCTCCGGCAGGACTCCATGCCAGTTGCTCAATGCCACCCCAAGGTCTCATCGGGCTTTCATAAGGTTCTCCTTCCAGTATATCTTTTATATTACTGATGCTGTTTCCATCAAAATCGGCTACAAAAGGATGTGGAGCACCGATTACCCATTCATCCCAGTGTTTGTACATCAGGTCGGTAACGATGATACCGGTTGCTTTAGGCAGATCGGGATATTTATCCGCGGTACTTTGTTTGGTTTTCACTTGTGCAATGAAAAGTAACTTCTTATCGTCGGGGGAGAAAGAATAACCTTCGATGTCACCATCATATTGCGTCAACTGCTTGCGTCCGCTACCGTCCGGATTCATTTCCCACAACTGGCTGCTGCCACCTTCATTGGAAAGGAACGCCAGTTTAGTGCCGCCTTTAATCCAGTTCACTTCGTTCTCCTGCCAAGGGGTACGGGTGATTTGTTGGTTGCCTGTTCCATCTGTGTTCATTACAAAGACTTCACGGTTACTCTTGTTCTCCGGCACACTGTAGTAAGCTACCGTGTAAGCAATCTGCTTTTCATCGGGAGATACGGCTACGCCGCTGATACGGCCCATGGCCCAGAGAGCTTCGGGAGTCATGCGCTTGCCTTCAATCTGGATGTCCGACCGCTCGATGAGCGGTGCTCCGGCTTGCCCTGCGTCTTTTGTCCCGCCGCAGGCAGCCAATGTCATAGCTGCTGACATAAGCAATAAGTTTACTTGTTTCATATAGGTTGTTCGTTACAGTTATTTTGCGACAAATATACAAATTATATGCGTTTTTCTTGCCATCGTCCGCGTTTAATGTAATTCCAGCAGAGTATTAAAATAAATGTGGAATAAACCATTTCAGATGTCCAGCAAAGAGCTACATCCAATCTCAAATAGAGGATGATGTAGCTGATATAGGCTACGTAGATGACCAGAGTTATCAACTCCATTACCAGTGCCGTGCGTGTGTTTCCGGTTCCCGATACTGCCTGGAAATAAACGTTGGCAGGCACAAGGAACAGATATGTGGAACACATCACCCAGAGTGAATGGACTGCCGCATCCTGCAAATCCGGCATATCTGTGTAAATGCCCAGTATCAACTTAGGGAATAGAGAGAACAACAGTGCCAGCGGCAATACAAACATGTAGCCGAGGCGTATGTGTTGTCGGATGGTTCCCGCCACGCAATCTTTCTCACCCGCACCAATCAGGTTGCTGACCAGTGAACCGCATGTAGAAGCAAATGCCATGAGTACCATGAACAATATGCCGGATACATTACGGATGATATTCGTAACAGCCAGTGAGCGTTCGCCCAGATGCTCCACGTAGAGGAAGAACAGGAACCAGGTGGATAATGAGAAAAAGTTCTGTATCATTGTCCAGAAAGAGACGTTCAGCATACGCTTCAATACTTCCATGCAGAACTTTGGAATACGATCCAGTCCATACTTCTTGCAGTCAATGCGAGAACGGGTATAGAGGATGAAGAATACCAGCGAAACCAGTTCGGCAAGTGACGAACCGATAGCAGCACCGGCAATACCGAGGGCCGGAAAACCGAATTTACCGAAGATTAGTATATAGTTGAATACTACGTTGCTCAATACCATTACTACAGAGTTCAGCGTCAGCGTCTTGGTCTGCGTTGTACCTAGGAAAAAGGCGCGGAACATGACTCCACTGAATGAGAAAAAAGCTCCGAATACGCGCCAATTCAAATAACTGGTGGCTGCTTCGTAGATATGATCCGATGCTACGATACGTTTCAGAATCAAGGGAGAAAAGCAGTAGGAAAGGATGAACATAACTGCAGCTAATCCTATCTGGAAGTATATGCCCTGATAGAATAGGTTTCCGATTTCCTTGTATTGCTGTTCTCCATTGCGTCGTGCGATAAGTATCTGTGCTCCGATACTAAAACCGAAAGCAACCATGAATATTACCATATAGAAGACACCTGCAATGGCTGATGCTCCCAGTTCTACTTCGCCTACCCGTCCCAGGAAAGCTGTATCCGTCATACCTATCATTTGCTCCATCAGCAGGCTGATGAGGATCGGATAGGCTATCATCCAAATCTGTTTGTTGGTGTATTTAGTTTTCATTTAAATTATAGTTATAGTCGTTATAAGAGAAAGAAAGCCGGACAATTACATCAATTGCCCGGCTTTTATTATCAAGTGATGAAAAGCGGAGACTTACTTTTTATTCTGTCTCTCTTTCAACAACTGTTCCTGTTGTTTCTGCATTGCCTCCAGGCGGGCGGCAAAGCCGGTTTTCTTAGCTTTCTTCGGATCTTTCTTTCGGGCTTCCAATTGGGCAAGAAGCTTCTCTTCATTCGTTGTTTTGCGCAGAATGAGAGTAGTCACTACACTAATCAATGTCGATATGAAGTAGTAATAGTTCAAACCTGAAGGATAGCTGTTCAAGATAAACAACATCATAATCGGCATGAGATAGGTCATCCACTTCATCGCTGCCATCTGCGGGTTTGCTCCGGTATCCTGTTGCTGCATCATGAACTTGGAGTTCAGTATGTTCACAACCGTCATCAGTAAGCAGAACAAACTGAGATGACTGCCCAGGAACGGGATATTGAACGGGAAGTTGATGAAAGCATCGTACGTTGAAAGGTCATCAGCCCATAAGAAGCTCTGCTGACGCAATTCGATAGCACTCGGCACGAACATGAACAGCGCAATCAGAACGGGGAATTGCACCAACATTGGTAAACAACCACCCATCGGACTCACACCATACTGGCTGTACATTCCCATCATTTCCTGCTGTTTCTTCATTGCATCTTCCTGCTTGGGATACTTCTTGTTGATCTCGTCTATTTTCGGTTTCAACACACGCATCTTGGCAGAAGAAATATATGTTTTCCAGGTAGCGGGGAATACGACTGCTTTTACAATTAATGTCATCAGTAACAATACGATACCCATGCTCAGACCCCAACCGGACAACCAGTCAAAGATATTAATGGTAAACCATTTGTTAATCCAGCGGATCAACGGCCAACCTAAATAAACCAGACGGTTCAGTTCCCACTTTTCCGAGCGTCCCTTATCCAGTGCGGTCAGTGTCTTGTAATGGTTCGGACCGAAATAAAAGAACATCTGTGTAGGCTGTTTGCCTGTCGGGTCAAAGCTCGTACTCATTTCAGCAGAGTAGTCCTTGATGTATCCGCTGCCTTCTCTCTCCATTTTAGATACTAACTTCGTTTTTTCAAAGTCAGTGTCTGCAATAAATACTGAAGAGAAGAACTGATTCTTGAAAGCAATCCAGTCCAGACGTTCCGGCACTTCTTTTTCATCATCTTTATTGGCTGATAAATAATCTGTGCCATCACCCATGAACTTGTAAGTCAGTTCAGACAGACGGTTCTCGTATACATAACCCTTTTCAATCTGACGGGCGCGTTGTGCCCATTCGATGTCTACATAGTTATTACTTGCTGCCAACTTGTCTGTCATACCTTTAGCTTCGATGCTGAAGTCCACCAGGTAAGTGTTGGGATGCAATGCATACTTGAAGTCTATATAACTTGCACTGTCAGCTGACAAACGCATTGTTACGGTGCTGTCCGTACGGTTCACAGTGGTGAAGTAATAATCCTTAGTCTGTATTGTTTCCTTTTTATTATAGAAAAGGAAATTCATGGAAACATCGTTTCCGGTGAATAAGGTTACAGGAGTCTTCTTGTCCTGCTCCATATACTCTTTCAATACAGCGGAGAATATGGAACCGCCTTTGGTGCTGAGGGTCAACTCAGCCACGTCGTTCTGAATAGTAATCAGCGAATCTGTTCCTTGGAGAGCATTGAAGAAGAGTGAAGTAGAATCCACTGTTTCCACATCTTTTTCATTTGCCAATGCTGCATCCGCTTTGGCTTTCAGTGCTTCTTCACGTTGCTGTACCAGCGCAATGGAATCATAATAACGCTGCTGTGCTTCCAATTGCTCTTTGCTGGGGCGACTCAGAAAACTGAAGCCGACTAACAAAATTGCTATTAAAACAAGACCTGTAATGGTGTTTTTATCCATGAATAATTTCTAGTTTACAATTTTATAATTATTGAAATAATCTTATTTCTTTGCTTTTTCCTTTTCTTCGAAACTTTCGATAGATGCTTTAATGAAAGCCACGAACAACGGATGGGGATTCAATACCGTACTGCTGTATTCCGGATGGAATTGAGTTCCGACAAACCACTTCAGTTTCGGTATTTCCACAATTTCTACCAAGTCTGATTCAGGGTTGATACCTACACATTTCATACCGGCAGCTTCATACTCCGTTTTATACTGGTTATTGAATTCATAGCGATGGCGATGGCGTTCCTGGATGTGTTCTGTTCCATAAGCCTCATAAGCCTTGCTGCCTTTCTGCAAAATACATTCGTAAGCTCCCAGACGCATCGTTCCACCCATATTGGTGATGGATTTCTGCTCTTCCATGATGTCAATCACATTATGCGGAGTTTTCTCATTCATTTCGCGTGAATCAGCATCAGTATATCCCAGTACGTTACGTGCAAATTCGATAGCAATGCATTGCATTCCCAAACAGATACCGAAAGTCGGAATATCATGTGTGCGTGCATATTTGATAGCTACGAACTTACCGGCAACACCACGTTCGCCGAATCCCGGGCCAATCAATACGCCTGCCATGCCTTTCAATGCTTCCGCTACATTTTCTTCCGTGAGCTTTTCACTGTTCACGAAGTCTACAGATACCTTACGGTCATTGTACGTACCGGCTTGTGACAGGGCTTCACGGATGGATTTGTATGCATCCTGCAAATCATATTTGCCAACTAATGCAATGTGCAGCGGCTCTGTATTTTCCGCTTTATGACGACGCTCAAGGAAAGCACGCCACGGACCCAGTCCCGGTGTGTCGCCTACGGGCAATCCCATTTTCTTCAATATCGTTTCATCCAGTTTCTGAGCCTGCATCAGGATGGGAACTTCGTAGATGGTAGGAGCATCGATGCTCTGTACTACTGCGTTTTCATCTACATTGCAGAACAAAGCAACTTTTTTGCGTACGTTGCTACTCAGTTCGTGTTCCGTGCGCAAAACCAATATATCCGGTTGGATACCTGCACTCTGCAATTCCTTTACGGAGTGTTGTGTCGGTTTGGTTTTCAATTCACCGGCTGCTGTGAGGTAAGGCACATATGTAAGGTGTACACACAATGCATCACGTCCCAGTTCCCACTTCAACTGACGGATACTTTCCAGATATGGCAAGGATTCGATATCACCCACCGTACCACCGATTTCTGTAATTACAAAATCGAATTTATATTTGTTACCCAGCAACTTTACGTTTCGTTTGATTTCGTCCGTGATATGAGGAATGACTTGAATGGTCTTACCTAAATAATCACCACGGCGTTCTTTATCGATAACGCTTTTATAGATGCGTCCGGTTGTGATGTTATTGGCTTTTGTAGTCTGGATGCCAAGAAAACGTTCGTAGTGGCCTAAGTCAAGGTCAGCTTCGTGTCCGTCTACAGTCACATAACATTCTCCGTGTTCGTAGGGGTTTAAAGTACCCGGGTCAATATTGATATACGGGTCAAACTTTTGAATGGTTACTTTGTAACCTCTTGCTTGTAGCAATTTACCAATGGATGAGGCGATGATACCTTTACCTAAAGATGAGGCAACGCCACCGGTGACGAAAATATACTTTGTTTCTCCCACAGCTATACTGTTTTTAATATTATTGTTTTGTTTGGTGCGATGTACACATTTGTGTATCTATCTGTCTACACGTGAGACTTAAAAAGCGCAAAATTACAAAAAAAAGAGGAAGTACATAAAGTTTCGGCGAAACAATTATAAAAAAAGCATGTTTTCTTTTTCTTTCTCTATTTCTATGTTTTCTAAACATTTTAATTTAATTTTGCGCTCAAAACATAGATTTTAGGGCGTTATGAAGAATAAATTTTTATCTTTATGGGCAATCGCTGTGCTTTTTTCTTCGTCGGTTATGGCGCAGAATTCGGTGAAGCCTGTATTAAAAACCGGTGAAAAAACGGCTGTAGTACAAGCGGATACTTTATCGGACTTAATGAAGCAATATTTTGTTTTAAAGTTGAAACCGGGAAGTATTACCCGGCAATTGGATACTGTTTCCATATCCTATGAAAAATATTTCGGAGTATTAAATTACCTGAATGATCCTTCTACTCCGGAGCGTTACATTGCGGACAATCCTAATTATTACCGCTTGTTTATCCCGTTGACTTATTATAATTCTCCCATGGAGAGCATTTCAACATTGAAATGGAAATTCCAGCCTTTTGATACAGCAAAAACTTCTGTAAAGGAACCATTGATGTTTGATGAAGCTCCTTTTACTTCGAAGAAACGTGCCAATGAAGTGGTGGACCGTGCGCTGTTATATCTTTATGCTAATGAGAACCCGCGTAAGATTGTGGCATGGGAAGATGAATTAATGCAGGTGAAAAGCTTCAGAGATAATATTGAAAAAGAAGTTTCATCTAAACCTTCTGTTATAAAATTATTTGTCCAGGAAGATATGGTCAATGTAAAAGAGGATGCGGAGGTTGTGATCCATAAGCCCAATTGGTGGGTGACGGGTGGAAGTGGTTCTTTGCAGATTACTCAGAACTATATTTCTGACAATTGGTATAAAGGTGGTGAAAGTACAAATTCTTTCCTGGCGAATCTGCAGCTGTTTGCTAATTATAATGATCGCGAGAAAGTGCAATGGGAAAATATGTTGGAGGCCAAGTTAGGTTTTGGTTCCACTCCTTCGGACAAGTATCACGATTATCTGGTAAACACTGACCTGCTACGCTTGTATAGTAAAATGGGTATTCAGGCAGCTTCTAATTGGTACTATACCATTTCAACAGAATTTAAAACCCAGTTCTGTCATGGTTATAAAGCGAACAGTGAAAAGTTAGTCTCAGCTTTCTTTGCTCCGGCGGATTTATCCACCAGTGTCGGTATGGACTACAAACTGAATAAGAAAAAGTTTAATCTGTCTGTCTTTATAGCTCCGTTGACTTGGACGATGCGGTATATAGGTAATAAAGATGTAAATGAGGTGGATTTTGGTCTGGAGGAAGGCAAGAGCGTGCGTCATAACTGGGGTTCGCAAATACAACCGACATTGAATTGGACTATTATTCCTTCCATCGTACTGAATTCCCGTCTGAATTATCTGACCAGCTACGAGTGGACTCGTGTTGAGTGGGAAAATACGATCAATTTCATATTGAACCGTTATCTTTCTACAAAACTGTATGTACATGCACGTTATGATGACAGTAGCAAGCCGACTACAGGAGACAGTCACTTCCAGGTGAATGAGATTCTGAGTTTTGGTATCAATTATAAGTGGTAATTATAGATACTTGATATATGATGTAGTAAATAAGGCTGCTTCCTTTAATGGAGGCAGCCTTATTTATAAATATCATTTTGTCATTTTGTACTTACCAAAGGCTCTACTCCTTATTTATATTAACAGATAGATTCTCTGCTTTGCTTTAAATGAGGGTGCAAAGTGATATATCAATCCGTGTTTTAAAACAGCTTTTTTGACTTTTCCTGTGAAAAATGCAAAGAAAAACAGTTAAAACGGGAAAAAGTGCGTTAGCGTACACATAAAAAAGTAGGTGAAAGCCTTGCAGTTCACAAATAATGCGTAAATTTGCCGCAATTTGTAATGCACAGTTTGCAAAATGGCAGATATTATAAAACATCAAGGTATTGTGGAAAACATAAACGGTTCTCATGTTATGGTGAGAATTGTCCAAACGTCAGCTTGTGCAGTGTGTAGCGCTAAGGGACATTGTGCTTCAGCTGATACCAAAGAAAAAATGATCGATGTAATCAGTAATGATGCATCATCTTATCAACCCGGTGACCGGGTAATTGTCTTCGGAGAACTATCCATGGGGATGATGGCGGTGTTACTGGCTTTTATAATACCTTTTTGTGTTCTGATTATTTCTCTCTTTACATTTATGGCTATCTGGAACGACGAACTTTTCTCTGCGATTTGTTCGTTAGCTCTCCTTATACCTTACTATTATATATTATGGCTGAATAAAACACGTATGGGGAAAAAGTTCTCTTTTTCCATAAAGCCGATAGACTAACTATTAGAACATTAAAAACAAATAATTAAATAAATAACTAATTTATGAATGTAATTCTGATTGCAGTGATTTCATTGGGGGCTATAGCGCTGGTTTCGGCTGCTATTCTGTATATCGCTTCCAAGAAATTCGCCGTGTACGAAGACCCGCGAATTGCACAGGTAGGAGAGGTGCTGCCTCAAGCAAATTGCGGTGGATGTGGTTACCCGGGTTGTAGTGGTTTTGCCGATGCTTGTGTAAAAGCAGGTTCGTTGGACGGAAAATTTTGTCCGGTAGGCGGACAACCTGTTATGACGCAAATTGCCGAAATCCTTGGTTTGGATGCTACTGCGGCCGAACCGATGGTTGCGGTTGTGAGATGTAATGGAACCTGTGCCAATCGCCCGCGTGTAAATATGTACGATGGCGCGAAGAGTTGTGCTATTGCAGCTTCTCTTTATGGTGGTGAAACAGGTTGTAGTTTTGGATGTCTGGGCTGTGGCGACTGTGTGGAAGCCTGTCAGTTTGATGCTATCCACATGAATCCCGAAACAGGACTTCCGGAAGTGGATGAAGCCAAATGTACGGCTTGTGGTGCTTGTGCAAAGGCTTGCCCGAAGAATATTATTGAAATCCGCCCGCAGGGTAAGAAGTCACGCCGTGTCTATGTGCAATGCGTGAACAAAGACAAGGGTGCCGTAGCGCGTAAGGCTTGTACGGTTGCTTGTATCGGTTGTGGCAAGTGCGTGAAAGTTTGTCCGTTCGAGGCCATTACGCTGGAGAATAATCTGGCTTACATTGACCCGAACAAATGTAAATCATGTCGTAAGTGCGAGGAAGTTTGTCCGCAGAACACGATTGTCGCACTCAATTTCCCGCCGCGCAAGCCGAAGGCGGAAGGTGCTGCTCCGGCTGCTGCTAAAGTAGCTGCTGCGCCAAAAGCTACAGAAACTCCTAAAGCAGCAGAGGCTCCTAAGGCTGTAGAAACCCCGAAAGTAGTTGAAACCCCTCAAGTGGAAACTCCGAAGGCGGAAGCTTAATAATCAAGAAGTAATAAACGACTAAAATACAGAATTGTATGTTGAAGACATTTTCAATCGGTGGTGTTCATCCACACGAAAATAAACTTTCAGCACATCAGCCCATCATCAAGGCGGAAGTTCCTGCCAAAGCTGTGATTCTGCTGGGACAGCACATCGGTGCACCTGCAAAACCGCTTGTGGCTAAAGGAGATGTGGTGAAAGTCGGCACAAAGATTGCTGAACCCGGTGGTTTTGTATCTGCAGCCATCCACTCGTCTGTCAGCGGCAAGGTTGCTAAGATCGATTCGATTATCGATGCCAGCGGTTATCCGAAGCCAGCTATTTTTATCGACGTAGAAGGTGACGAATGGGAAGAAAGCATTGACCGCACAGAAACTTTGGTGAAGGAATGTAATCTTACCTCTGAAGAAATTGTGAAAAAGATTGCCGATGCCGGTATTGTAGGTTTGGGTGGTGCTTGTTTCCCTACTCAAGTGAAACTTTGTCCGCCGCCTGCATTCAAGGCAGAATGTGTGATCATTAATGCCGTAGAATGTGAACCCTACCTGACAGCTGATCACCAGTTAATGCTGGAACATGCAGAAGAAATTATGGTAGGTGTATCTATCCTGATGAAGGCCGTAAAGGTTAATAAGGCATTTATCGGTATTGAAAATAATAAGCCGGATGCTATTCAGTTGATGACAAAAGTTGCTTCCAGCTATGCAGGTATTGAGGTGGTTGCTTTGAAAGTGCAATATCCGCAAGGAGGTGAAAAGCAGTTGATTGATGCCATCACCAGCCGTCAGGTAGCAAGTGGCGCATTGCCTATCTCTACAGGTGCTGTGGTACAGAATGTGGGTACTGCATTTGCCGTATATCAAGCTGTACAGAAGAATAAGCCATTGTTTGAACGTGTGATTACCGTAACAGGAAAATCGGTGGCAAAACCCTCCAACTTCCTGGCACGTATCGGTACACCGATGAAGCAGTTGATTGATGCTTGCGGTGGTTTGCCCGAAGATACAGGTAAGATTATCGGTGGTGGCCCGATGATGGGAAAGGCGTTGATAAATACAGATGTACCAACTGCTAAAGGTAGTTCTGGTATTCTGATAATGAACAATAAGGAAGCCAAGCGCGGTGAAATTCAACCTTGCATCCGTTGCGCAAAGTGCGTGGGTGCTTGTCCGATGGGATTGGAGCCTTATTTGTTGTCGGCGCTTGCTGAACATACCGAATTCGAGAGAATGGAGAAAGAAAGAATAATGGATTGTATCGAGTGCGGTTCTTGCCAGTTCACCTGTCCTGCGAACCGTCCGTTGCTGGACTATTGCCGTTTGGGTAAAGGTAAAGTAGGAGCGATCATCCGTGCACGTCAAGCTAAAAAATAACGAAGTATGGAAAATAAATTAATAGTATCACTTTCGCCCCACGTCCATGGTGGTGACAGCGTGAAAAAGAATATGTATGGCGTGCTCATTGCATTGATTCCTGCATTTCTCGTATCACTCTATTTCTTCGGACTGGGTGCGCTGATTGTTACGGCTACTTCGGTAGCTGCCTGTTTGTTCTTTGAATGGGCTATCGGCAAATTCCTTTTAAAGAAAGAAACCACGACTATTTGTGACGGTTCTGCCGTAATCACAGGTGTGTTGCTGGCATTCAACTTACCTTCCAATCTGCCTATCTGGATTATTATTCTGGGTGCATTGTTTGCAATAGGTGTCGGTAAAATGTCTTTTGGCGGACTGGGTTGTAATCCGTTCAACCCCGCATTGGCAGGCCGTGTATTCCTGTTGCTCTCTTTCCCTGTGCAGATGACGAGCTGGCCGGTTGTCGGACAGTTGACTTCTTATACAGATGCAACGACGGCGGCTACACCTCTTAACCTGATGAAGCAGATTGCCGGTGGAAATATAGAAGCTTTAAAAGATTTGCCTTCTTCTTTTGACTTATTGATTGGTAATAATGGAGGTTGCTTGGGTGAAGTAAGTGCCTTGGCATTGCTGTTGGGATTGGCTTATATGCTTTGGAAGAAAATTATAACCTGGCATATTCCTATTTCTATATTGGCAACAGTATTTGTATTCTCAGGTATCATGCATCTGGTAGATCCGGAAGTATATGTATCTCCGGTGCTTCAACTGCTTACAGGTGGTTTGATGTTGGGTGCTATCTTTATGGCTACGGATTATGTCACTTCTCCGATGAGCAAGAAAGGGATGTTGATCTATGGTGTGTGTATCGGTCTGCTGACAGTGATTATCCGTTTGTTCGGTGCTTATCCTGAGGGTATGTCATTCGCCATCCTGATTATGAATGCCTTTACTCCGTTGATAAATACATATTGTAAACCTAAACGCTTTGGGGAGGTAGCGAAGAAGAAATGAAAAAGTTAGA
>CAOYQO010000015.1 GCA_948566455.1 uncultured Phocaeicola sp. | reverse complement strand
GCCGTTTTGATTGAAGCCTTCGGACTTGAAGAAGTTCCGGAGGCTTTTTTTGTATCCGCACGCATGAAATGTGGCCTCTACCGTTTTTTCCCCGTGGGTGTGGGTACCTTTCCCACGGAACTGTCCGGAAGGGGCAGGTTTTTATTTAGAATTAGAAAAGGGGTTAAAAAGATTGTATTTCATAATTTCTTTATGATTATCGAATATATTTACCACTTGAACTTGAATAATTTTTAGGTCTGCGTGAACAAAAAAACAATAGAATTGTTTCAATAATATAAACCGAGAATCTTTCGAAACTAGTAGCCAAAATGAAGCTTATCGTCAAAATAGGATTAATAGTCCTGCTTTTAATGTTTAATTATCAGGGAGTCGATGCAGATGTTGTTTCTTCCGCTATTGACAGATATGCTACTACTACAGAACATCAAGATAATATGGCATCTGATCATGGTACATTGGATACCATGTCTTTCACCCACTCTTTACTCACAGGGCAACAGCAGGTATTAGCGAAACTAATGCCCGACGATCTCCGTATCCGCAGAGCAGAGGAACTTCAACAGAACTTCTTAAAAATTCTCATAGGTCGTTTTTCACTACGGGAAGAAATACTGGCAACTGACCGCGCTAAGATCTTTCCGTCTAATCCCATTCATTGTGTGTCTCCGGCATGTCATTATTTCGTGTTCACGCTGAGACGCATTTTGATTTAATTAATCGTTATAAATTTAGTTGTTTCACCTTCTCCGGCGCCCTGCAGAGTGTCGGGGTTGGTATAGAATTGTCATTTAACTATAACGATTAATTAAAACATATATCATGGAAACTATTCAAAATAAAACTACTAATAAGATTGTAGGTATTAAAAATGCGGGTTGGGTAATTATATGCTGCTTTATCATTGCAGTTTGTATCTATCACTTCATATTGGGGAATCCATCTAACTTTATGAATAATGACCCTAATAACCATCCGTTGCCGGGCAGTTTCCTGGGAACAATTTACAAAGGTGGTGTAGTGGTGCCCATTATCCAGACCCTGTTGCTCACCGTCATAGCGTTGAGCGTTGAGCGTTATTTAGCCATCCGGTCTGCTTTTGGCAGAGGTTCGCTGGTGAAATTCGTCGCTAATATTAAATCTACCCTGGCCGCTGGTGATATGAAGAAGGCACAAGAGCTATGTGATAAACAAGGCGGTTCTGTAGCCAATGTAGTTACTTCGACTTTAAGAAAGTATGCCGACGTGGAAAACGATGCGACACTTTCCAAGGACCAGAAAGTACTGGCCATTCAAAAAGAATTGGAAGAAGCAACTGCACTGGAGCTCCCTATGATGGAGCAGAATCTGCCTGTTATCGGTACAATCACCACATTGGGTACCTTGATGGGACTACTCGGTACGGTAATTGGTATGATCCGTTCATTTGCAGCTTTGTCTGCCGGTGGTGGTACGGACTCCATGGCTTTGTCACAAGGTATTTCCGAGGCGTTGATCAATACGGCATTCGGTATCTTGACAGGTGCATTGGCGGTTATTTCTTATAACTACTACACTAATAAGATTGATAAATTGACTTACAGCCTCGATGAAGTAGGTTTCTCTATTGTACAGACCTTTGCGGCTTCTCATAAATAATCGTGCCAACCCTTTAAAATAAACTGCTATGGGTAGAGCAAAGATTAAAAAGAAAAGTACGTTCATAGATATGACGGCCATGAGTGACGTCACTGTGTTGCTGCTTACTTTCTTTATGTTGACTTCAACATTCGTAAAGAAGGAGCCGGTACAGGTGTTTACTCCAGCCTCCGTTTCTGAAATCAAGATTCCGGAAACGAATATCCTTCAGATTCTGGTGGACCCGCAAGGGAAAATATTTATGAGCCTCGACAAACAGCCCGACATGAAGGCCGTATTGGAGAAAATGGGTGAGGAGTACGGAGTTGATTTTACTCCTGAGCAGGAGAAGAAATTTGTGACAGCTTCTACATTTGGTGTCCCGATGAGAAGCATGCAGAAATATCTGGATCTGCCTTCCGACCAGCAGGATAAACTGTTGAAAAATGAAGGTATCCCCTGTGACAGTACAGATAATCAGTTTAAATCATGGGTACGCAGTGCTCGTCAGGTGAATCCTGATTTACGTATTGCTATCAAAGCTGATGCGTCAACTCCCTACGCTGTGATTAAAAACGTAATGAACTCACTTCAGGACCTCAGAGAGAACCGGTACAATCTGATTACTTCTCTGAAGACTACTTCTGATAAATAAAACCGAATAATTATGAGTGCTGAAGTACAAGAAAGCAGCAAAAAAGGAAAGGGTTCGAAGCAAAAAAAGATGACTGTCCGCGTAGACTTTACGCCTATGGTGGATATGAACATGTTGCTGATTACTTTCTTTATGCTGTGTACCACGCTGAGCAAACCTCAGACGATGGAAATAAGTATGCCGAGCAATGACAAGAACATCACTGAAGAGCAGCAGAGCAAGGTGAAGGCTTCACAAGCAATTACCCTGTTACTGGCCGGAGGAGATAAATTGTATTATTATGAAGGAGAACCTAATTATAAAGACTATACATCGCTGAAGGAAACTTCCTATAATGCAGATGGTCTGCGTTCCATTCTTCTTAAAAAGAACTCGGCGACAGTTCGTGAAGTAAACGATCTGAAAAAACAGAAAGCTGATCTAAAGATATCAGAGGAGGAGTATACGAAAAAACTGGCTGAAATAAAAAGCGGAAAGGATACCCCGACTGTTATTATTAAAGCAACGGATGACTCTTCATACAAGAATCTGATTGATGCTCTAGATGAAATGCAAATATGCAATATAGGTAAGTATGTAATTACAGACATCGCAGATGCAGATCAGTTCTTGATCAAGAACTATGATACGAAGGGCGATCTGAGTAAAGACATTGCGGAATAGTAACACACATTTAAAAGGAGGAAAAGAAAATGGCAAAAATAGATTTGACCTCACCTGAATGGTGTGAACTGATATTCCAAGGTAAGAACAAGGCATACGGTGCCTATAAGATGCGTGCCAATTCACCTAAACGCCACACGTGGGCAATGGTAATTGTAGTGATCATTGCTGCCATAGGTTTCAGTATACCGACATTGGTAAAACTGGCAACCCCGAAGCAGAAAGAGGTGATGACAGAGGTGACTACCTTGTCACAACTGGAAGAACCCGAAGTGAAACAGGAAGAGTTCAAGAAAGTGGAACCGGTGGCTCCGCCTCCTGCTCTGAAAAGCTCTATCAAATTTACAGCTCCTGTCATCAAAAAAGATGAAGAAGTGCGTGATGATGAAGAGATAAAGAGTCAGGAAGAATTGACTCAGACCAAAGTGGCTATCTCTATTGCCGATGTGAAAGGTAATGATGAGTTGAACGGTAAAGATATTGCTGAACTGAAAGAAGTGATAACCAAAGCCCCCGAAGCAGAAGAAAAAACATATACTATGGTAGAACAGATGCCTCAGTTCCCGGGTGGTGATAGAGAATTGCTGTCTTTTATAGCAAAGAATTTGCATTATCCTACCATTGCGCAGGAAAAAGGAATACAGGGTAAAGTGTTTGTCCGCTTTGTGGTTTCGGCTACAGGTGACGTAAAGGATGTGAAGGTGATGCGTTCTCTGGACCCGTATTGCGACAAGGAAGCCATCAGGGTGATCCAGTCATTGCCGAAGTGGATTCCGGGAAGACAGAACGGACGTAATGTTCCCGTGTACTATACCGTTCCTATAACTTTTAAGCTACAATAATATCTATATATGATGATGAAGCTGTATATTGCATTATTGGCTGCTTCGTTGCTGCTGCTTTCGGGCTGCGGCAACAAACCCAAACCGGGGGAAGACGATACGTTGACCTCTGGCACTATAACGATAGCGGTGGACGAAACTTTCCGTCCCATTATAGAAGAGGAGTTACAGGTGTTTTATGCATTGACACCGGATGCCACCGTGCATCCCATTTATTGCAGCGAAGTGGAAGCCATGAAACTTTTGCTGGCGGATAGTGTACGTCTGGCTATAACCACCCGGCAACTCACCAGGCAGGAAACAGCCTATCTTAATGACAAGAAATTCTTTCCTGTATCGGTAAAGATGGCGACAGATGGTTTGGCCTTGATAGTGAACAAGCAAAATACGGATTCATTAATTACGGTTGACCAGTTTAAAGAAATACTGACGGGGAAAGTTACTGACTGGAAACAGTTGAATCCTGCTTCCCGTTTGGGTGAGCTCCAACTGGTATTTGATAATCCCAATTCGAGCACCGTACATTATGTACTTGATTCGATCTGCGGCGGTATGCCTTTGTCGAAGGACCTGAAGGCGCAGAAAACAAATCCGGAGGTGATTTCGTATGTGGCTAAGAATCCCGCAGCTTTAGGGGTTATCGGTGTCAACTGGATAGGAAATCCTGCGGATAGTACGCGACTCTCTTTCAATGACGTCATTCGGATAATGGCTGTCAGCCGTGCGGATTCGGCTACAGTGGGAAATAGTTTCAAGCCTTATCAAGCTTATCTGGCTTTGAACCAGTATCCGCTCACTCGCAATGTGTACATTTTACTCAATGATCCTAAAAGTGGTCTGCCCAGTGGTCTGACTTCTTTCCTGACAGATTTCCGGGGACAGCGTATCATCTTGAAATCAGGACTGGTACCTGCTACGGCTGCTGTGAGGATTGTAGATGTAAAAGAGGAATAATAAATGAACAAAAAAGAAGAACCATGAAAAAATTAGTATTAACCGTGATGAGCCTGTGCCTGGCCGTAACTATGTGGGGACAGACACCAGCAGGCAGCGAATGGTCACCCCAAGTGAAACAGGCTGCCACGATGATAAAGGAGAATCCGGCAAAAGCCTCCGAGGCTTTTGATGAACTGATGAAAGGTAAAAATAAGAAGAATACTTCCTTGTTGGTAGAGATAGGCCGGGCTTATCTGGACCAGGGAAAAACAGCAGAAGCTGCCGAATATGCACAGCGCGCTAAAGATGTGAACAGTAAATGTGCTGTAGCCTATCTGCTGAGTGGTGATGTGGCATTGAAACTAAATGATGTGAACAAAGCCAGCAGTGATTATAACCAGGCTATTTATCTGGATGAAAATTGCAGCGAAGCTTATTTTAAATATGCACAGGTATATAAAGGTGTAGACCCTCAACTGTCACTGGATATGTTGATGCGTTTGCAGACTAAGGCTCCGGACGATAACCGTATCAGTAAGGAATTGGCCGATGTATATTATACGATGGGGCAGTATGGCAAAGCAAAAGAAGCTTATGAAAGTTATCTGAAAGTAGGTACGCCTACCGAACAGGACTATACCCGCTATGCCATGTTGCTATATCTGAATAAGGATTATGCGCAGTCTTCGGATATGGTAAAGAAAGGTCTGGAACTTGCTCCGGAAAATCATGTGCTGAAACGTCTGGCGATGTATGATAATCTGGAGTTAAAGGATTACAAAGAAGGACTGGAAGCAGCCGCCACTTTCTTTTCTAATCCCGGTAATCCGGATTATGTATATTTGGATTACGTTTATTTCGCCCGTTTGCTGGAAGCTGACAAGCAGTATGATGAAGCGGTGGCACAGTTCGACAAAGCACTGGCTATGGACAAATCGCATACGGAAATCTATAAAGATATCTCTGATGTATACGAAAAGGAACGTGATTTTCCGAAGGCCATAGAGGCTTATAAAAATTATTTGGGCGGAATGAAAGGTGATCCGGATATTAGTGACCTGTTTTTATATGGACGTTTGAACTATTATGCGGCTACTGATTCTGCTTATCAGGATAAGCAACCACTTTATCTAGCTGAAGCCGATACTATTTTTGCACAAGTGGCTGCTAAAGTTCCCGATAACTATTTAGGAAACTTCTGGCGTGCCCGTGTTAATTCTTTGCGTGATCCTGAAACAACTCAGGGATTGGCAAAGCCTTATTATGAGGCTGCACTGAGTATTCTGGAACAGAAGCCTGATGCTACTAAATCAGTGTTGGTGGAATGTAACAGCTATTTGGGATATTATTATTTTGTAAAAGAAGATTATAACCAGTCAAAACTGTATTGGAATAAGATATTGGAAATTGATCCTGGAAACGAAACTGCTACTAAAGCACTAGGAGGAATTAAATAGTCCTTCTTTTTTTCATTTATCATTTGAGTTGAGCGGACAGTACTTGGTTGCCGCCCGCTTAATTCGTTTAACGGTTAATGAATATTAAAGATGAGTCATTCTTCTTGTTTATTCAAATAAACTATATACATTTACAGTGTACTAATCAACTAATACACTAAATAACTAATAAAACCATAAACACAATGATGATTGAAGTAAAGAACTTGTCTTTCAGTTATGGAAAGAGAAAACAGAAAGTCTTTGATGACTTCTCGCTAGCATTGGACAAAGGTTCAGTTTACGGCCTTTTAGGGAAGAACGGTACAGGTAAATCTACTTTGCTTTATTTAATGACAGGTTTGCTTCGTCCTCAGGCCGGACGGGTGCTTTACAAAGGGGTGGATGTTTCCATGCGCTATCCCCTGACTTTGCAGGACATGTTTCTAGTGCCTGAAGAATTTGCTTTGCCATCAGTCAGTTTGAAACAATACTTGAAGCTGAATACTCCGTTTTATCCGAATTTCAGCAATGAACTCTTGAGCACTTGCCTTCGTGATTTTGATATGAATGAAGATATTCATTTGGGCGAGCTTTCGATGGGACAGAAGAAGAAAGCATTTATGTGCTTTGCATTAGCTACCAATACCTCTTTGTTGGTAATGGACGAGCCCAGCAACGGATTGGATATTCCTTCTAAAAGTCAGTTTCGTAAAGTAATCGCTTCGGGCATGACCGATGAAAAATCAGTCATCATCTCTACGCACCAGGTGAGAGATATTGACAGCCTGCTGGATCATGTGGTTATTATTGACGGTACCCGCGTATTGTTGAATGCATCGGTAAAGACCATCTGTGACAAAGTCTATTTTGCAGAGCAAGGCATGAATGAACCGACGGACACAGCACTCTATGTCCAGCCGTCCGTCCAGGGAAACAGTGTCATCTTCCCGAACACTGAGAATGAGGAAACGAATTTGAATCTGGAAGTATTATTCAACGCTATGCTGGCAGAGAGAGAAAAAATGCAAACCATGTTTAACAAGTAACACACACAAACATTATGGATACGAATAACTTCTTTAGCTTTTCGCGTATTGCAATGGTAATGAAACGCGAGATTATGGAAAATTGGAAAACGAATCTTTATCGTTTGATAGGAATTTATGCTGCATTCGCCTTGGTAATGATACTTCATATGTGGACAATGAGTTCTGGTAGGTCTTCTCAGATATCGTTTACTACTTATTGTTCTAATATAATGGGGACCTTTGTTTTTATCATTGGTATTGCCAGTATTGCTTATGCTGCCAACATTATGGAAAACATGATTACAAAAGAAAAACGTATCGCTTTTCTGATGCTTCCGGCGACTATGATAGAGAAATTTGTAGCACGATTTTTAATTGTTACGGTAGGGATGGCCGCAGCCATTATAGTTGCCGCTTCATTGGCAGAGATTACGCGTTATCTTGTACTTCCTTTGTTTAATTTGCCCGAGGCATTCCATCAATCAGTGTTGTACCATCTTCTTTCTATGGCTGCTATAGATGGAGAACAGGTATTTAGGGGATCGGGATCCGCTTTGAATATGTCCTACCAGAACTGGCTGGGTGAGCTGTGCGGATGGGCTTTCTTGGTGTGGTCACATTCACTTTATATTCTAGGGGGGAGTTATTGGTACAAGAAACCTTTTTTCAAGACATTGGGTACATTGATGCTTATTTCTATTCTGTGTTCGGTCTTGTCAGTACATATCATATCATGGGTAGGCAATGACGGTATGCGTAGTTTCGCCGAATGGCTGGAAGCTAATTTCCAGTGGGTGACATTAAACAAGTTACTTTCCTTAGGGGTGGCGTTCTTCAGTGCATTCACCATGTTCAACTGGTGGCTGAGTTACCGGCTCTTTACCCGTTCACAAGTTATTAAACCCAAATTCCGTTTGCTATGAAATTTAAAGAAAGTAAATCCATTTACTTGCAGATAGCTGACCGGATATGTGATGAAATCCTGCAAGGACAATATACGGAAGAAGAGCGTATTCCATCGGTCAGAGAATACGCCGCCACAGTGGAGGTGAATGCAAATACGGTGGTCCGCACGTATGATTACCTTCAGGGACAAGAGATCATTCACAATAAACGCGGCATTGGTTATTTTGTATCGGCAGGGGCTAAAGACCGGATTATTGCTTTACGGAAAAATACATTCCTGCATGAAGACCTGCCTGAGTTTTTCAGACAAGTGAAGACATTGGATATTCCCATGAAGGAGATAGAAAAAATGTATAAGGAATATCTGACTCAACAATGACACAACACCAAGCACATCTACGACAACACATACACAACATCGGTTAGATAAAGAAATCCCAGCAGAGCGATGACTCGCCGGGATTTCTTATATCCGGTTACTTGTCTGCTATAAAAATTGTAGTCCAGTATAACCATTCGGTTGCAGCTCGGAGGATATCGGGATTGATAGATTGGGTGTTATCTTTGGGATGATGGTAATAACCGCCTCCCAAGGCCCATAAGTCTATACATGGATAGCCGGCTTTCATAAAGACTGCACCGTCTGTGCGAGGGCGGGTCAGGAAATGAGTCTCACTAGTGAACAGACGTCGATGTACATACCTATCATTGGCTTTCTCTGATAGCTCAGCCAGTTCGGGGTATTTATAGTGATAATTCGCTCCTAGCATCTCACCTACACCCACTTGTTCCAGATTCAGGATTGCTACCACTTTGTTTTGGGGCACAAGGGAATGGTTGGTGTAGTAGGTACTTCCGGTGAGTCCGGCCTCCTCGCCGTCCACACTCATAAAGATGATGCTGCGTTTCGGTTTTATCTTTGATTTTGCCAGTGCTTCGGCTACTCCCAGCATGGCAGCGGAGGAAGAATTGTTGTCATTCGCTCCTTCAATTAGGAAAGGAATCATTCCTAAGTGGTCCAGATGGGCGGAAATGATTACATATTCATTGCATAGTATAGGATCACTGCCTTTGATCATGCCCAAAATATTTTTTCCAGTAGCATTGGGATTATAGGTAGCATTCATTTTGATGTGGGCTCTCTTTCCGGTATGGAAAGAGGCAGGCTTCTGAGTCTTATAAATCTGCCGGATGGTTTCTTTATAGGTCTTGCCTGTTCCCCTGAAAATATCATTGACCACAGTGTCTGTAACATGACAATAGACAAATCCCGGATTATAGGGGGCATTCGGACCGGGAACCCATTTGTATAACAAGCCTGCCGCACCATGGGCTGCAGCGTTGTTCAGCTTGGTTTGGTGCAAAGTATGTTTGTACCACATGGCCAGTGAATCGGGGTTACGGCTTATATTGGGTGTTTCTTCCTCTACCAGCACAATCTTGCCTTTTACATCTATGTCTTTGTAATCATCATATCCTAATTCGGGTGCTGTAACGCCAAATCCGGCATATACCACATCGGCTGTCACTTCTCCGTTACTGGTCATTCCTCCGGCAAACCAACCATCTGCCCAAGGGTATGTCTTGGAGATCCATACAGTTTTTTTCTTGTCTTGGGTGACAGGAAATAGGATATCCATAGTGCTTCCCGGTTGTATCTCTACACAAGGGTGGGGGAATAGCTGTATGTAGGAACCATTCTCACCACGAGGTATTAGTTTCCACTCTTTAAAATATCCTTTTACGATATCTACAGCTTTAGCCATTCCGGGCGAACCTGCGAGTCGTCCCTCCAAGGCCGGGTCTGAAAGTTGCTTTACATAACCGAAAATCTTTTCGGTAGTGATGTTACGATGCATGGCATCAAGGTACATTTCTTCATCAGTCATGGTAGCCGTTCTTCTTTGGGCGGATGAAGACAGGGAGCCCAATGCAAGAATTGCAGATAACAAGAGGAGTCCTTTTTTCATGTTAATATGTTGATTTAAGATTCGGTTCTAAAGATAAAAAGAAAAGATCAGATTCCTGTTTATCTCCTTGTAAAAATCTTAAGTTCGTATTTCTTGATATAAATCAAACCGTTACATCGTGAAAAGTCTGTACCTTTGCACCCCGAAAATCAAGGGTAACAAGTGGACGTAATTCAAGAACCGAGAAGTGTACGAAAGAACCTTGCCAGACTGGCGGTTCCTATTTTCATTGAAACATTGCTGATTATGATGCTGGGCGCGGTAGATACCGTGATGCTGAGTCAGTATTCAGACAATAGTGTGGCTGCCGTCGGGGTGGTCAACCAGCTCATCATGTTTGCTTTCCTGATATTCGAGGTGATTAATATAGGAACTTCCGTACTCTGTTCGCAATATTTGGGAGCAAGAATGCACAAGAATATGGTGCAGGTGGTGGGAGTATCATTGATACTCAATTTGGTGTTCGGCCTGTTTGTCAGTGCTATTCTGCATTACGGAGCCACTTCTCTGCTATCTATGATGGGACTTCGTCCCGAACTGATGGAATATGGAGTGAGTTACATGAAGATAGTAGGGGCATTCGCTTTTTTTCAAGCCATATCTCTGACTATTTCTGCCTCTTTGCGTAGTGCTAACAAAGCGGTTTATCCCATGATGGTAACGGTAGTTGTGAATATTCTGAATATCATCGGTAACTATTCGCTGATTTTCGGTAAGTTCGGCATGCCGGCTTTGGGAGTGGAAGGTGCGGCTATCTCTACAGCATTTGCCCGAGGGGTATCTATGGTGATACTTTTTGTAATTCTTTTCCGCAAGCATATTCCCAGATTTCCGTTATCCTATTTTTGCCCCTTCCCGTTTGTCGAGCTGAAAAACCTGTTGAAAATCGGAGTCCCCTCGGCCGGAGAAAATATGTCCTACAGTTTCTCTCAGGTAGTATTGACCTATTTTATTAATATGTTGGGGAATGAAGCGCTGGCTACCCGTACCTATGTGGTGAATATAGTGATGTTCGTTTATTTGTTTGCTATTGCCATGGCACAAGGCGGAGCCATCTGTATCGGACATCTGGTAGGTGAAAGGAAAATTCATGCAGCCTATCTGTTAGGCAAATATGTGATGCGTATTTCTATTTTGGTTTCTTTGGTTTTATCCTGTATCTGGGCTTTGATGGGGCATACCTTGTTTAGCTGGTTGACAGATAATCCGGAAATTATCCGTCTGGGTACTATTATCCTGTTTATTGATGTGATTTTGGAAGTGGGACGGGCTATTAATATTTATGCGACGAATGCTTTACGTGCAACGGGTGATGTAAATTATCCGTTTTATGTAGGATTTGTTGTTCAGTGGAGTGTTGCCGTAGGTTGTGGTTTCTTGTTCGGCATTCATTGGGGATGGGGATTGGTAGGTATGTGGTGTGCGTTTGTGCTGGATGAAAATCTTCGTGGTATTATCTTTGTACAGCGTTGGAACAGTCTGAAATGGACTAAAAAGGGATTTGTGAAATAAATCTTCATTTTCGCAAACTTTATGCATCTTCAGGCCGTTAAACTCAAGAAAAAGAATTAATTTTGCAGTCTGATAATTATCAAAGAATATAATATGGAGCTCGATTTACTCACGGCAATATCACCTATTGACGGTCGATACAGAGGAAAAGCGGGAGCTTTGGCCTCTTATTTTTCTGAATTTGCACTCATCAAGTACCGTGTGCAGGTAGAAATTGAATACTTTATCACTCTGTGTGAACTACCGTTGCCACAGCTGAAAAGCTTTGATCATGCACGTTTTGATGCATTGCGCGCTATTTATAAGAATTTTTCAGAAGCTGATGCACAGCGTATTAAAGAGATAGAAAGTGTAACAAACCACGATGTAAAGGCTGTAGAATATTTCATCAAAGAAGAATTCGATAAGTTGGGCGGAATGGAGGAATACAAGGAATTCATTCATTTCGGATTGACATCACAGGACATAAACAATACTTCTGTACCTTTGTCTATAAAGGAGGCATTGGAACAAGTGTACTATCCGCAAATTGAAGAGCTGATTGCTCAGTTGACTACATACGCTGAAGAATGGGCAAATATCCCTATGTTGGCAAAAACACATGGGCAGCCTGCTTCTCCTACTCGCCTGGGTAAAGAAATCATGGTTTTCGTTTATCGTCTGAATCGTCAGCTGGCTGTATTGAAAGCTTGTCCTGTCACGGCTAAATTCGGTGGTGCGACGGGTAATTACAATGCACATCATGTAGCTTATCCCGAATATGACTGGAAAGCATTCGGAAATCAGTTCGTGGCAGAGAAGCTGGGGTTGGAACGTGAGGAATATACTACTCAGATTTCTAATTATGATAATCTGGGAGCCATCTTTGATGCCATGAAGCGCATCAATACCATTATGATTGACATGAACCGCGACTTTTGGCAGTACATCTCTATGGAGTACTTCAAACAGAAGATTAAAGCGGGCGAAGTCGGTTCCAGCGCTATGCCGCACAAAGTAAACCCCATCGACTTCGAAAATGCAGAGGGTAACCTGGGGATGGCAAATGCTATTCTGGAGCATCTTTCTTCTAAGTTGCCTGTTTCCCGCTTGCAACGTGACTTGACAGACTCTACTGTGTTGCGTAACGTCGGTGTACCTTTCGGTCACATTGTGATTGCTATCCAAAGTTCGTTGAAAGGTCTGCGTAAACTGTTGCTGAATGAGAAAGCAATCTATGCCGACTTGGATAATTGTTGGAGTGTGGTGGCGGAAGCTATCCAGACTATTTTGCGCCGCGAAGCCTATCCTCATCCGTATGAGGCATTGAAAGCTTTGACCCGTACAAACCAAGCTATCACAGAAGGGGCTATTAAAGAATTCATAGAAACACTAAATGTAAGCGAAGATATTAAAAAGGAACTGCGAGTGATTACACCGCATAATTATACAGGTATTTAAAAAATAGTTAGTTGGATTTTAATCAAAAAAGCCCGAGAGGGCGTTATACATTAATTAATAAACAAAAGGAAAACCATGAGTACAGAAAATGAAAGCAGACAAGAAGGTGCTGCAAACGAAGAAAACCAGAATGTAAGCCGTGATGGTGGTTATAAGTCTTATAACAGAGACAGTAATTACAACAGATACAACAACGACGGCGAACAGCGTCCTTACCGTCCTCGTACGAACAGCTATAATCGCGAAGGTGGCGACCGTCCTTACCGTTCTTCTTATAACAACGGTGACCGTCCTTCCTATAATCGCTATAATAATAATGGTGACCGTCCGCAACGTCCCCGCTTTAATCCTAACAGTGAGGATGGAGGAGAACAACGTTCATACCGTCCTCGTACAAATTATAATCGTGAAGGTGGTGAGCAGCGTCCATATACTCCGCGCCCTCGTTTCAATAATGGTGAGGAAGGTGGTGAACGTCAATACCGTCCCCGTACAAACTATAATCGCGAAGGTGGTGAGCAGCGTCCTTATACTCCGCGTCCCCGCACCGGAGGATATAATCGCGAAGGTGGTGAGCAGCGTCCATATACTCCGCGTCCCCGTTTTAACAGCGGTGAAGGTGGTGAACAGCGTTCTTACACTCCGCGTCCTCGTACCGGCGGTTATAATCAAGGCGGCGACCGTCCTTATCGTCCTCGTACCGGTGGTTATCAAGGTGGTGGATACAATCGTCCCTATCGCCCCCGTACGGCTGATTATAACCCGAATGCAAAGTATAGTCTGAAGAAACAGATTGAATATAAAGATATATTGACCGATCCAAATGAGCCGATTCGTCTGAACAAGTTCTTGGCTAATGCAGGTATATGTTCCCGTCGTGAGGCTGATGAGTTTATTACAGCAGGTGTAGTCAGTGTAAATGGTGAAGTGGTAACCGAATTAGGTACTAAGATCAAGCGTACTGACGAAGTGAAGTTCCATGACGAACCGGTAAGTATTGAACGTAAAACTTATATTTTGTTGAATAAACCGAAGGATTGTGTGACTACTTCTGATGATCCTCAGGAACGTAAGACTGTAATGGATTTTGTGAAAGGTGCTTGTAAGGAGCGTATTTATCCAGTTGGGCGTTTGGATCGTAATACTACCGGTGTATTACTGTTAACTAACGATGGTGATTTGGCTTCCAAGCTGACTCATCCTAAGTATTTGAAGAAGAAGATTTATCATGTATATTGTGATAAGAATGTAACCAAGGCAGATCTTGACCAGATTGCAGCAGGTGTGACATTGGATGATGGAGAGATCCATGCAGATGCCATCAGCTATGCATCGGAAACAGACAAATCACAAGTCGGTATTGAAATCCATTCCGGAAAGAACCGTATTGTGCGTCGTATTTTTGAATCCTTGGGATATAAGGTAATCAAGCTGGACCGCGTTTATTTTGCTGGCCTGACTAAAAAAGGTTTGCGTCGCGGTGACTGGCGTTACCTGACGGAACAAGAAGTGAACATGCTCCGCATGGGCTCATTTGAATAATAAACAATAAAGAGACAAAACAATGGAAAAAATTAGTAGAACAAAGATTGTTGACTTGCTGAAGCGCCGTGATTTTGGTGCGATGGTCAATGTAAAAGGTTGGGTTCGTACCCGCCGCGGTAGCAAACAGGTAAATTTTATCGCCCTGAATGACGGTTCTACAATAAATAATGTGCAGATTGTTGTTGATTTGGCAAACTTTGACGAAGAAATGTTGAAGCAGATCACCACCGGTGCATGTATCAGTGTGAACGGTGAGTTGACCGAATCCATTGGCTCTGGTCAGGCTGCCGAAGTTCAAGCGCGTGGAATCGAAGTATTAGGTACTTGTGATAATACTTATCCGTTACAGAAGAAAGGTCATACGATGGAGTTTCTTCGTGAGATCGCTCATTTGCGTCCCCGTACCAATACATTTGGAGCTGTATTCCGCATCCGCCACAACATGGCTATCGCTATCCATAAGTTCTTCCATGAACGTGGTTTCTTCTATTTTCATACACCTATTATCACAGCATCCGATTGTGAAGGTGCGGGACAGATGTTCCAGGTTACTACCAAGAATCTTTATGATTTGAAGAAAGATGAAAACGGAGCGATTATTTATGATGATGATTTCTTTGGCAAACAAGCCAGTTTGACGGTTTCCGGACAGTTGGAAGGTGAATTGGCTGCTACTGCTTTGGGGGCTATTTATACATTTGGACCTACATTCCGTGCGGAGAACTCCAATACGCCGCGTCACTTGGCCGAGTTTTGGATGATTGAACCTGAGGTTGCGTTCAATGATATTACTGATAATATGGATTTGGCCGAAGACTTTATTAAATATTGTGTACAGTGGGCGCTTGACAACTGCTATGATGATGTGAAGTTCTTGAACGATATGTTCGATAAAGGATTGATAGAACGTTTGCAGGGCGTGCTGAAGGAAGAATTTGTCCGTCTGCCTTATACGGAAGGTATCAAGATACTGGAGGAAGCTGTAGTAAAAGGTCATAAATTTGAATTCCCGGTATATTGGGGAGTAGACTTAGCCTCTGAACATGAACGTTATTTGGTGGAAGAGCACTTTAAACGTCCTGTAATCCTGACAGACTATCCGAAAGAAATCAAAGCATTCTATATGAAGCAGAATGAGGATGGAAAGACGGTGCGTGCAATGGATGTATTATTCCCGAAGATTGGCGAAATAATAGGTGGGTCTGAACGTGAGGCTGATTATGACAAATTGATGACCCGCATTCAGGAACTGGGAATTCCGATGAAGGATATGTGGTGGTATCTGGATACCCGCAAGTTTGGTTCATGTCCTCATTCTGGTTTTGGACTTGGTTTTGAACGGTTGTTGCTGTTTGTTACCGGTATGACCAATATTCGTGATGTGATACCTTTCCCACGTACTCCGCGCAATGCTGAATTCTAATTGTAGGAAATAATAATTCAAAAAATCCTGCCCTATAACATAGAGCAGGATTTTTTTTGTGTTTAACTGTAAAAAAGTTATTTGAAAAGCAGAAAGTTTGAAAAATTTTTCTAATTTTGTTGTATCCACATAACGCAATTTGTTAACTAAATATATACAGCTATGAAACGGAAAAAATTATTCCTACTGATGATAGCATTCTTGCTAATCGGTACTTCGCGTGTAGTGGGACAGGAAAAATCAGATGCAGCCCCTGTCAACTTGAAAGGGATTTGGCAGATGTGCTTTTATGTATCAGGTACTCCTCAGGTGCCGGGTGAGTTGAAACCAAGTAATTCTTTTAAAATTTTGTCTGATGACGGCAAGTTTACCAATATGACCATGATTCCTAATCATGGAGCTATTATTATTGGTTCCGGTACCTATCGGCAGACTGCTCCTAATGCTTATACAGAGCATGTGGAGAAAAATCTGCATCTTCCACAATTGGTAGGTGTGGATAATATTTTGGAATTTGAGATGAAGGGGGGCGATGTCATGGTACTGAAGTTTTTTGTGAAAACGGATAAGGATGGAAATGAAATCAATTCTTGGTATTATGAAACTTGGAAACGGGTGAAAATGCCTCCTGTTTATCCCAAGGATTTGGTCAGATAAGTTTGAATCTTTGTTTATAAACAAAGGATAGTCATTGGGGAGGGGCTGCTCTTTCATTTTTTGAAAGCGTGGTCCCTATCTATATGGTGGGATATGTGTCTTGTTTATATGATTACTTGTTTGGATACTTAAATGAAAGGTGTCTATGTATTAATTGTTTCCAATAAAATGATGTAGTGAGTAACTGTTACCTGTTTGCAGGTTGCTTAAATATACGGTAAAATTCCTGTAATCTCTTCTTAATTTGCACAGAATTTCAAAAAATGTGCTATTCTTCATCACTTTTATGCCTTTTCGAGAACAAAAATTGGAAATAATCGTTAACTTTGTCGCCAATAACAGAAATAGAAAAGGAGATTAATGTCTAAACTTTATATAATAGCGGGGTGTAACGGAGCTGGTAAAACGACTGCTTCGTATACGGTATTACCCGAAATTTTAGAGTGCCGTGAATTTGTCAATGCCGATGAAATCGCCAAGGGACTTTCTCCTTTTAACCCCTCAAGTGTAGCAATCGAAGCGGGACGACTGATGCTGAAACGCATCAGAGAACTGTTGTCAGCCGGAGTCAGTTTTTCTGTTGAAACTACATTGTCTACCCGTTCTTATATCAATCTTATCCAGCAGGCACAAAATCAAGGATATAGTGTCAGCCTTATTTATTTTTGGCTGAATTCGCCTGAACTGGCTATAGAGCGAGTGAAACAGCGTGTTGCCAACGGAGGGCATGATGTACCTGCTCCCATTATCCGTCGTCGTTATCGTTCGGGGTTGGAAAACTTTTTCCGTATTTATATGCCTTGCGTGGATTATTGGATGCTTGCGGACAATAGCTGCACACCGCGTGTTATTGTGGCGGACGCCTTCCGTTTGGGAGATGAGGTCCATATCTATAATCAAGAACTTTTTACTAAAATCAGAAGTTATGTCAACTGAAGAAGAATATAAGGAATTAAGTGCGAAGTTGCGTTATGGTTTAGAATTAGCGGAACAGCGGTTGATAGAGGAAACTGCACGGCGCGAAGGGACACTGTGTTATGGTCGTCCCGATGGAAAAGTAGTTCGGATCTCAGCAACTGAACTTTTAAAGCTTCGTCAGTCCGGTGGAAACAATGCGGCATCTGTGGCTGTTTGTACTTGCTCTGAGATGGAGAGTGGCTGGAATCGTTGAAAATATATGAATAACTGTATATGTATAGGGAAGAATCAAAATTTCTTCCCTATGTTTTTACTCCGTTATTCAAAGCCTAGATGTGGTTGTATCAGCCTTTTGTATGCAAAAAGCAGGAGGAAAAAATATCTTAATTTGTTTGTCAGTTCAAAGAAAAGCCGTACCTTTGCAAGCCGATTATTATCAAAAGTTTATAAAGAATTAATTCTTAGCGTGTTAATAGTTCTTTGTCCGGGAACGGTTAGAAACGCTGGGAAGAATTGTTTTTTAGTAGTTAACATTTAAAAAAGAATTTAAGAGTGGATACTTTAAGTTACAAGACCATTTCTGCAAACAAAGAAACAGCTCATAAAGAATGGGTTGTTGTCGATGCAACCGATCAGGTCGTAGGCCGTCTCGGTTCGAAAGTTGCGAAACTGTTGAGAGGAAAGTACAAACCAGACTTTACCCCTCATGCTGACTGCGGTGATAATGTTATTATCATTAATGCAGACAAAGTGAAATTTACCGGAAACAAGTGGAACGACAAGGTTTACTTGCGCTATACAGGTTATCCCGGTGGTCAGAGAGAAATGACTCCTGCCCAGTTGATGAAGAAACCTAACGGTGAAGAAAAACTGTTGAAGAGAGTAGTAAAGGGTATGCTTCCTAAAAATCGTCTGGGAGCACAGTTGCTGGGCAATTTGTATGTTTACGCTGGTAGTGAACATAAACATGAAGCTCAGACTCCGAAATCAATTGATATAAACTCACTTAAATAATAAAGAATGGAAGTAGTAAATGCATTAGGCAGACGTAAACGCGCCGTAGCACGCGTGTTCGTAAGCGAAGGTACAGGAAAGATTACTATTAACAAGAGAGACCTTGCACAGTACTTTCCATCAACTATTCTTCAGTATGTAGTAAAACAGCCTTTGAACAAGCTGGAGGCTGCTGAAAAATATGATATCAAAGTAAATCTTTACGGTGGTGGTTTTACAGGTCAGTCACAGGCTTTGCGTCTGGCTATCGCCCGTGCGCTGGTTAAAATCAACCCTGAAGATAAAACAGCTCTTCGTTCAGAAGGCTTCATGACACGTGATTCTCGTTCTGTAGAACGTAAGAAACCGGGTCAGCCCAAAGCACGTCGTAGATTCCAGTTCAGTAAACGTTAATATCCGGTTTTACTTGGAACTGGTTAAGAAGCGTTTAGTATCTAAACCAGCGGGACTCTACTTGGTAGCGGACTACCCGATGGTTGGTTGAGATAAACAAAAAAGAAAGTAAACGATTTAAAGAATAACAAAATGTCTAGAACTAATTTCGATACATTATTGGAAGCCGGTTGCCACTTCGGACACCTTAAGAGAAAGTGGAATCCCTCAATGGCTCCTTATATTTTCATGGAACGCAATGGTATCCATATCATTGACCTCCATAAAACAGTTGCTAAAGTAGATGAAGCTGCTGATGCACTGAAACAAATCGCAAAATCAGGTAAGAAAGTCCTGTTTGTTGCTACTAAGAAACAAGCTAAACAAGTAGTAGCTGAGAAAGCTGCTTCTGTAAATATGCCTTATGTAATCGAGCGTTGGCCGGGTGGTATGTTGACTAACTTCCCGACTATCCGTAAGGCTGTGAAGAAAATGGCTACTATCGATAAGTTGACCAACGATGGTACTTATTCAAACCTTTCTAAGAGAGAAGTTCTGCAAATCTCTCGTCAGCGTGCTAAATTGGAGAAGAACTTAGGCTCTATCGCTGATTTGACTCGTTTGCCGTCAGCACTGTTCGTTATCGATGTGTTGAAAGAAAACATTGCAGTTCGTGAAGCTAACCGTCTGGGTATCCCTGTATTTGCTATCGTTGATACAAATTCAGATCCTTCAAACGTAGACTTCGTGATTCCTGCAAACGATGACGCTACTAAGTCTGTAGAAGTGATCTTGGATGCTTGTTGTGGCGCTATCGCTGAAGGCTTGGAAGAAAGAAAAGCTGAAAAAGTAGATATGGAAGCTGCCGGTGAAAATGCTCCTAAGGGTGCTGGTAAGAAGAAAAATACCAAGGCTCGTATGGATAAAGCCGAAGAAGAAGCTATCAATGCTGCTAAGGCTGCCGCTTTCTTGAAAGAAGACGAAGAAGCTTAATAGTATAAATTGAGAGTTGAGAATTGAAAATTGGGGAAGGGGCAGATTATGCTGTTGATTCTCAATTCTCAATTTTCAATTCTCAATTCTGTTTTAAAGATATTACTAACAATTAAAAAATAAAGGAATATTATGGCTGTAACTATGGCTGAAATAACCAAGCTTCGTAAGATTAGTGGAGCTGGTATGATGGATTGCAAGAACGCCTTGACTGAAGCAAACGGCGATATCGATAAAGCAATGGAAATTATCCGTAAAAAAGGACAGGCTGTTGCTGCAAAACGTTCTGACCGTGAAGCATCTGAAGGTTGTGTGCTGGCAAAAAAGGATGGCGAATTTGCTGCTATCATCGCTTTGAAATGCGAAACCGACTTCGTTGCTAAAAATGCTGATTTCGTAGCGTTGACTCAAGCTATTCTGGATGCTGCTGTTGCCAACAGATGCAAGACTTTGGAAGAAGTAAAGGCTTTGCCTATGGGTAACGGTACTGTACAGGATGCAGTAACAGACCGTAGCGGTATCACTGGTGAAAAAATGGAATTGGATGGCTACAATGTGGTTGAAGGTGCTTATACTTCTATTTATAACCACCAGGGAAATAACCAGCTTTGTACTATTGTTGCCATGAATAAGGAAGCTGAAGCTGCCGCTCACGGAGTTGCTATGCAGATTGCCGCTATGAATCCTATTGCAATTGATGAAGCCGGTGTTCCTGAATCTGTAAAAGAAGCTGAAATACAGGTAGCTATTGATAAAACTAAGAAAGAACAAGTAGACAAGGCTGTTGAAGTTGCTTTGAAGAAGGCTGGTATCAACCCTGCACATGTAGACAGCGAAGAGCACATGGAAAGTAACAAGGCTAAGGGCTGGATTACTGACGAAGATATTGCCAAAGCTAAGGAAATCATTGCTACTGTTTCTGCTGAAAAAGCTGCCAACTTGCCGCAACAGATGATTGAAAACATTGCTAAAGGTCGTCTGGGTAAGTTCTTGAAGGAAGTTTGCTTGCTGAACCAGGAGGATATCATGGATGGTAAGAAGACTGTAAGAGAAGTGTTGAAGGAAGCTGATCCTGAATTGCAGATCGTTGCTTTCAAACGTTTCACTTTACGTGCTGAATAAGATTTCCGCAATTATAGAATGGGGGACTGTGTGACAACAGTCCCTTTCTTTTTTCCGGTTATTTGGTCTGGGTATATCCTTCAGCTTTCAATAACTCGATGACCCGTTGCTTGAACTCTCCTTGGATAAGGATCTCCCCGTCTTTTACTGAACCGCCTACTCCACATTTGCTTTTCAATAATTTACCCAACTCTTTCAGGTCATTTTCTGTTCCGATGAACCCGTTGATTAATGTCACGGTTTTGCCACCCCGTCCTTTTTTTTCTATATTGACACGGAGTTTCTGTTGTTTTTTATCTAATGTCTCAACCGCTTCCTCTTCAACACTTTCATACTTGAAATCAGGATTTGTGGAATAAACCACATTCAGACGTTCTTTCCAATCGTTATTTTTCATGTGAATTTTGCTTAAATGAATACTCAAAGATAAGACTTTTTTTATACTCTATCCGTCAATGTAACAAATAAAAGTGTACTTTTGCAAATTACCTAATGATAATACCTAAAGAAAAAGATGGATATACGTATGCATAAATTCTCGGATAAAGTGCCTGAGCCGACTTTGCGCAGACTTCCGTGGTATCTTTCGAATGTGAAACTGATGAAAGAACAGGGAGAAACGTACGTGTCTTCTACCCAAATATCCAAGCAAATCAATGTAGATGCTTCCCAAATAGCGAAAGATCTTTCTTATGTAAATATATCCGGCCGTACACGTGTGGGGTATGAGATTGATGCGTTGATAGAGGTGCTGGAGCGTTTCTTGGGATTTACCAAAATGCATAAAGCTTTTTTGTTTGGTGTCGGTAGTTTGGGAGGTGCTTTATTGCGCGACTCGGGGCTGCATCATTTTGGATTAGAGATAGTAGGTGCGTTTGATATTAATCCCGGATTGGTCGGGAAGGAAATAAATGGAATTCCTATTTATCATTCGGATGAATTTGAGATAAAAATGAAATCCTGTGATGTGAATATCGGGGTATTGACTGTGCCTATTAATATAGCACAGGAGATAACAGATAAAATGATAGCGGGTGGCATTAAGGCTGTTTGGAACTTTACACCGTTCCGTATTCGTGTACCGGAAAATATTGTGGTGCAGAATACATCACTTTATGCTCATCTGGCTGTAATGTTTAACAGATTAAATGTAATTCAAGAATAATAATATGAAGATTATAGCCGTAGGAATGAACTACGTTGCACATTGCCACGAGTTACATGCTGATGAAAAATTACCGGAAGAACCGGTTATTTTTATGAAACCGGATTCGGCTCTGCTGAAAGACAGCAAGCCGTTTTTTATTCCTGATTTTTCTCAGCAGGTGGATTATGAGACAGAATTGGTAGTACGTATTAATCGTTTGGGAAAGAATATTGCTCCGCGTTTTGCCAGTCGGTATTATGATGCGGTGACGGTAGGAATAGATTTTACGGCACGTGACCTTCAGCGGCGGTTCCGGGAGGAAGGCAAGCCTTGGGAGCTGTGTAAAGGGTTTGATAGCTCGGCTGCCATAGGTGATTTTGTGCCGGTAGACAGATTTAAGGATATACAGAATTTAAACTTTCATTTGGATATAGATGGAAAAACAGTGCAGAGAGGCAACACTGCGGATATGTTGTTTAAGGTGGATGAGATAATTGCATACGTTAGTCGGTTTTTTACATTAAAGATTGGAGATTTGCTCTATACGGGGACTCCTGTGGGAGTAGGGCCAGTCGGCATAGGACAGCATTTGCAGGGGTATTTGGAAGGTGAGAAATTATTAGATTTTTATGTAAGATGAAAATAAGAGTAGGATTTGGATTCGATGTGCACCAACTGGTAACCGGTCGTGAACTATGGCTTGGAGGAATAAAATTTGAACATGAATTGGGGCTATTGGGACACTCGGATGCCGATGTGTTGATTCATGCCATTTGTGACGCTTTGCTGGGAGCTGCCAATATGCGTGATATAGGTTATCATTTTCCTGATACTGCGGGTGAATTCAAGAATATTGATAGCAAGATTTTATTGGCTGAAACGGTGGACCTGATTGCTGCAAAAGGATATAAAGTAGGTAATGTGGACGCAACGATTTGTGCTGAACGTCCTAAATTGAAAGCGCGGATTCCGGAAATGCAGTTGGTACTTGCTCATTTGATGAGGATTGATGTGGATGATGTTTCCGTAAAGGCTACCACTACAGAGAAACTGGGATTTACGGGCAGGGAGGAGGGCATTTCCGCTTATGCCACTGTATTGATAGAGAAAGCGGAATGATTTGTTGCGCTTTATTGGGAAATATCTTCTGGCAAGATCTTGCTGGAAGATTATAGGATAAGGCCGAATGCTAGTAATACGCCGAATAGCAGCATATTGCGGGAGGTTTCTCCCAATATGCTGTTTAATTCTTTTCCCCTGTTGATTTTTACCATTCTTTGCCATGCCATGAAGTGAGGTAACAGATAAATTTGGGGTAATAATGCAGCCCAAATGTGCCCGGTCGGGATAAACAATAAACAAAGCCATGCGGCAGCCAATCCCAAAAATAAGTATAATTGTTGCCCTGCATTGGCTCCCCAGCGTACTACGATTGTTTTCTTTCCGCTTTTTGCATCCTGATCGCGGTCACGGTAATTATTCACCATCAACAAGGTATCTATAATCAGTCCGCAAGCTAGAGAGGCGAGTGTCACATTCCAAGTCCAGTCACGGCACATCACATAGTAAGTGCAGCCTACCGGTACAAATCCGAAAAAGACAATGACAAGTATGTCTCCCCATCCGTGATAAGCTAGCGGATAAGGTCCTGCTGTATAAAGAAAAGCGAATAAAACACATAAAATTCCTACTGGAATCATTTCAATCCCTCCATAAGCTAATAGGCATAACCCTGCTAAACAAGCTGTTGCTGTGGTCAGGGCGATTCCCTTTCTCATGGCGTTCAGTGTGATCCATCCTTGCGCGCAGGCACGTTCAGGACCCAAACGGTCTTCACGGTCACTGCCTTTCAGGTAATCAAAGTAATCATTAATGAAGTTGGCGTCTATCTGCATCAGAAAAGCGAAGGCAAAGCAAAGCAATGCTGGTGTCATTTGGAAGCAGCTGTCTGCATAGGCCAAGGCACATCCCAGTAAAACCGGAGTGGCGGCTCCTGCCAATGTTTTAGGGCGGGCGGCTAGAAGCCATGCTTTTATTGAGTTAACTTGAACAATTTCCATTTCTATTTATAATTAAGGTTGTGCAAAGATAAAACAATTAATTCTGTATCTTTGTCTCCAAATAGAAAGGATTATGAAGAAACAGTTTCTTTTTTTGCTTTTAGCGGTTATTCTTTTGTCTTCTTGCGCCACAGCTACTTTGTCCGAGTTTCCGGGGGTAGGGCGTGTGAAGCAATATGATTTTTATAGTTATGATATTCCACCCGCTTTTGACGGTTTTCGGATAGGGTTTGCTTCGGATTTTCATTATGAGAGTCGCTTTAAGAGGAGTGAATTGAACAGCGCGGTGCGGGCATTAAAGTCAATGCATGCCGATGTCTTGCTGTTGGGTGGAGATTATCGTGGCAAGAAAGGTGGAAATCTGGATACTTTGTTCACCGCCTTGAGCAGAGTTTATACGCCTTACGGAACATTTGCTGTGATGGGAAATCATGATTATGGCTATTGTTATTCCGAAGTGGTGGAGGCCATGCAAAAGAATCATGTGCGGTTGATGGAACATAAAAGCTATAAGCTGATGAAAGATGGTCAGTATATTATAGTGAGCGGTGTACGCAATCCGTTTGATTTAAAAAAGAATGGTGACTCTCCATCCCAGCATTTTCCGGCGGATGATTTTATTATATTGCTCACGCATACTCCCGATTATGCAGAAGATACCGATGTGTCGAATGCCAATTTGGTGTTAGCGGGGCATACTCATGGTGGGCAGGTGAGCTTGTTTAAAAAATATTCTCCGGTAAAGCACTCTATTTATGGAAACCGTTTTCTGACTGGTTGGAAAGAGAATAGCAAAGGTACTCCGATTATTATAACCAATGGATTGGGTACTTCGCGCGTTGACGTCCGTTTATTTACTCCCAGCGAAGTTGTTCTGGTAGTCTTGCATCGTGTTGAAAAGCAGAAAGAATAGACTGTTTGTCCGTTAATAATGTACAGGGTGTCCATAATCGGACACCCTTTTTTATGTTTACTTGTTGATACTTAGTGGATTAATTCCATGGCATGTACTTTGCACTTTATAAAGTGAAGCGACTCAAGAAAAAAAACGGATCATGTTGCAACGTTTTGAGAGTCATTTGCGTCTTATAAATAAAGACACAAATAAACACGAATTATAAACATTAAAAATAAGACATTATGAAAACTACAATGCTCACTAAAGCCATGATGGCAGTTCTTTTTGCAATGACAAGTGTATTAACATTGAATGCGGCCAAGCCTGTGAAGATTACAAATGAAGAGGTGGAAAATGGTCGGGTGTCGGCTAAGGTCGTTTATGAACAGGAAGGTACTTTCCTGACTCCGGAGTATCGTTTTGAGTTCAGATACAACGATAAGGGACAAATCATAGAGAAGAAAAGTATGAAATGGAATGGCACGGATTGGATAAATTATTATTGTATGGAAGTTACGTACACAGACACAGAAGCGCATATTGATTATTCTTTGTGGAATAAAAATAAAAAAGCGTTTGTCCCTACGCAGAAATATGTATATACGTTAGATGAAGCTGGGAAGTTTTTGGCGTGGCACTCATATAAAAAGGATACGACAGGCTGGGAGTTGGACGGATTGATAAATAGTAAGGTACTGCTGGCAAAGCGTTAATGGAGTGCGTCCTTTGAATTTTAGATTAAATAATTGATGTGTTTTTCCCCGGGGAATTTGGATTGTATCCTCCCGGGGATTTTTATTTTTTCAGTCGTTCATATACTGCCGGATGCAGGAAATATCGTATATCTCGTCCTTCCGCCAGTGCCTGTCTGATAAAAGTAGAACTGACTTCCAATAACGGAGTATCGGCTAATTGCACGGAAGGAGGAAGGGTTGTTGGATCAATAGTGAAATTCGGACGGGGATAGATCATTACATGATGATTCTTTAAAATCTCCTCTGCTTTGTACCAACGGGGGAATAGAAGCCAGTTGTCCGCCCCAATGATAAGGGTGAATTCCCGGTTGGGATAGGCTTTGTGTAAAGCATCCAATGTGTGTATAGTATAGGAAGGACGAGGCAGGTGGAATTCGAAGTCGGAAGCCCGGAATTTGGGATAATCCGCAATGGCCAGTTTTACCAGTTCCAATCGCAGATTATCATCCCATAAATCCGTTTGTTGCTTTAATGGATTGTGAGGAGAGACGAGAAACCATATTTCATCCAGTCCATTATATTCACATAAATAATTGGCAAGTGCCAGATGGCCCATGTGGATAGGATTGAATGAGCCGCCGAAAATACCAGTCTTTATCTTACTCTTTTCCATTTATTGTAATTCCATACTTGTCCTACAGTGACAATACCCATTGCTATGGCAATAATGTATTGCTCCATTGCCATTGCAATGATGCCTACAGCCAAAGCTATAAAACCAATGAGGATACAAAGTATCGACATTCTTTGGGCCAGTTTTTTCGGATCTTTGATCATCGTCTTATTGTTCAATAAAGTTTCTAATAACTTTCAGTGCTTCCGCCTTTGCCTTCTCCAAATCGTCATTTACTATCACGGTATCGAATTTATCGGCGAACCCCAATTCGAATTCTGCTTTTGCGATTCGGCTTTCAATCACTTCGGGGGCATCAGTACCACGGCCTTGCAGGCGTTTACGGAGTTCTTCTACACTGGGTGGTTGAATGAAAACAGACAATGCGCGGCTGCCATAATATTTTTTGATATTACATCCGCCTACCACATCTACGTCAAAAATCACATTTTGTCCGGCTTCCAATTGTTTTTCCACTTGTGCTTTCAAGGTTCCGTAGAAACGGTTTTCGTATACTTCTTCGTATTCCAGAAACTCATTATTGGCAATGCGTTGTCTGAATTCCTCAGGAGATAGGAAGAAATATTCCACACCATGCCGTTCTTTTCCGCGAGGAGGGCGGCTGGTGGCAGAAATAGAGAAAGACAGGTTCAGGTTTTGTGTCAACAGATAGTTGATAATGGTTGATTTGCCTGAACCCGAGGGGGCTGAAAAAATGATAAGTTTTCCTGTTGCCATATCTTGATTCTTTGCTTATGAGAATGGTGTCCGGTATGTGAACCGGTTACATTACATTTAACACCTGTTCTTTGATTTGTTCCAGTTCGTCCTTCATCTGCACTACGATGTTTTGCATTTCGGCATGATTGGATTTGCTGCCAGTCGTATTGATTTCGCGTCCCATTTCCTGTGCTATGAAACCAAGTTTTTTTCCTTGTCCATGACCGCCTGCCATGGTTTCACGGAAATATCTCAAGTGATTGCTCAGTCGTTGTTTCTCTTCGTTAATATCTAATTTTTCAATGTAATAAATCAATTCTTGCTCCAGGCGGTTTTTATCATAATCCACACTGATGGTCTTTTCCAAAGCATCTGTAATGCGTTCACGTATCTTGGCTACACGCTCTGTTTCGTAGGGTTCGATGGACTTTAACAAACGCTCGATGTTGTCAATCTTTTCGTTGAATTTCTTTTCCAAGGCGGTTCCTTCCTGTTTGCGGAAATCTACCAAATGGTTGATGGCCTCTTCCACTACCCGGCGGACTACCTCCCATTCGTCTTCCGAAAGTTCTTGTACATCGGCTTTGGTCAGTACGTCAGGCATTCGTAGAAGGGTTGCAAACCAATCTTCGGGCATTGGTATATGGGTCATTTCGGAAATAGATTTTATCTGATTGTAGTAGTTTTCTACAAGGGCGGCGTTAATGGGAGTGGCTGTATCCGAAACGTCTTTCTCTATCCACAGGCTGAAATCAACTTTACCGCGTTCCAATGATTTGGAAATCATATTGCGGATTTCCATTTCTTTTTCACGGTATAAAGGAGCGATCCGTGTAGACAAGTCCATTGCTTTACTATTTAAAGACTTGATCTCTACGTTAATTTTTTTTTCTCCGAATATAGCGGTTGCTTTACCGTATCCGGTCATTGACTGTATCATAACTAATATGTTTTTTTGCAAAAGTAATCTTTTTATGGAAATGAAGTATAAATAAAAGTGTATATTTGCAGATTATATTATATAAGTAGAGCATTATGTCGTGTATTTTGCATATTGAAACTTCAACAGAGGCCTGCTCTGTTGCCGTCAGTGAGGATGGATTGGCGGTGTTCTCCAAAGAGGATTTGAAAGGACCTTCACACGCCGTGCAGCTGGGCGTATTTGTAGATGAGGCTTTATCTTTTGTCGACAGTCATGGTATGCCGTTGGATGCAGTGGCTGTGAGTTGCGGGCCCGGCTCGTACACAGGGCTGCGTATTGGTGTTTCTATGGCGAAGGGTATTTGCTATGGACGTAATTTGCCACTTATCGGTCTGCCGACATTGGAGGTGTTGTGTGTGCCGGTGTTGTTACATCATGATTTGCCTGAGGATGCCTTGCTCTGTCCTATGATAGACGCACGTCGCATGGAAGTCTATGCAGCTGTTTATGATCGCGCATTGGGCGTGAAAAGGGAAATAGCCGCCGATATTGTTGATGAGCATTCCTATTTGGAGTTCCTGAATGAACATCCGGTCTATTTTTTTGGTAACGGTGCAGCCAAATGCCGTGGGCAGATTACTCATCCCAATGCTCATTTTATTGATGACATCCGTCCGTTAGGTAAATGGATGTTCCCATTGGCAGAAAAGGAAATGGTAAGGCAGAACTTTAAGGATGTGGCTTATTTTGAGCCTTTCTATTTGAAAGAGTTTGTAGCTTCCAAACCCAAAAAGCTTTTGTAACAGCCGATGAACAAATCAGTGCATAAATCATAAATTTTAAATATATATGGAGTATAATACTCAACAACGAACTTTACCCCTTCCTGAATATGGCAGAAGTGTGCAGAACATGGTAGACCACGCCTTGACCATCGAGGACAGAGCTGAGCGCCAACGTTGTGCGAATACGATTATCAACATTATGGGCGGTATGTTTCCGCATTTGCGGGATGTGCCCGATTTCAAACATAAATTATGGGATCATTTGGCTATTATGGCCGATTTCAAGCTGGATATCGATTATCCGTATGAAATTGTGAAGAAAGAAAGCCTGGAGGTGAAACCCGATATGTTGCCTTATCCGCATAATGGAATCCGTTACCGTCATTATGGACGTATTTTGGAGAACATGATTAAAAAGGCAGTGGACTATCCGGAAGGTGAGGAGAAGAAGCAGCTGATCAGCCTGATTGCAAACCACATGAAGAAATGTTTCCTGAACTGGAACAAAGACGGGGTGGAGGATCAGAAAATCTTGGATGATCTTCGCGATTACTCTAAGGGAATGATTAATCTGACCCCTGAAGACCTGCATTTGAATGAACAGCAACGTGTTTATGTTCCACGCAGGCCGCAACAGAACAACAATCAGCGCAGACCGCAACAAAACAACAACCAAAGAAAGAAATATTAATTCCTAAAAAATGATACCATGGCTTCGTTTGTAATTGAAGGAGGACATAAATTGCACGGCGAAATACACCCGCAAGGTGCTAAAAATGAAGTGTTACAGATTCTTTGTGCCACTCTGCTGACCTCGGAAGAAGTGACCGTAACTAATATTCCGGACATTCTGGATGTGAACAATCTGATTCAGTTGTTACGTGATATGGGTGTCAAGGTATCAAAAACAGGGATTGATTCGTATACATTTAAGGCTGACACTGTGGATTTGAACTACTTGGAGAGTGATGAATTCTTAAAGAAATGTTCCAGTCTGCGTGGATCAGTCATGTTGGTTGGTCCGTTGGTTGCCCGTTTTGGAAAGGCTTTGATTTCAAAACCGGGCGGTGACAAGATTGGCCGCCGGCGTTTGGACACTCACTTTATCGGTATTCAGAAACTGGGAGCCTGTTTTAATTATGATGAGGAACGAAGTGTTTTCAGTATTTGCGCAGAGCATTTGGAAGGTACTTATATGTTGCTGGATGAAGCTTCGGTTACCGGTACGGCTAATATTGTGATGGCTTCTGTCCTGGCGAAGGGCAAAACGACCATTTACAACGCAGCTTGTGAACCTTATCTGCAACAACTTTGTCGTATGTTGAACCGCATGGGGGCGAAGATTTCCGGTATTGCATCTAATTTGCTGACTATTGAAGGAGTGGAAAGTCTGCATGGCTGTACGCATCGGGTGTTGCCTGATATGATTGAAGTAGGTAGTTTTATCGGAATGGCAGCTATGACAGGAAGTGAGCTTACCATTAAGAATGTATCGCATGAAAATTTGGGCATTATTCCAGAAAGTTTCCGTCGTTTAGGTATCAGAGTGGAACAGCGGGGAGATGATCTGTTTATCCCCGAGCAGGAACATTATCAGATCGAATCGTTTATTGATGGCTCTATTATGACCATAGCAGATGCTCCCTGGCCGGGGCTGACTCCCGACTTGCTCAGTGTGGTACTGGTGGTGGCTACACAGGCGAAAGGCAGTGTACTGATTCATCAGAAGATGTTTGAAAGCCGCCTGTTCTTTGTGGACAAGCTCATAGATATGGGAGCACAGATTATATTATGTGACCCTCATCGTGCCGTTGTGATAGGGCATGACCGTAATTTCCAGCTTCGCGCCGGAAATATGATTTCACCCGATATCCGTGCCGGTATCGCTTTGCTGATAGCGGCAATGAGTGCCGACGGTATAAGCCGCATACACAATATAGAGCAGATAGACCGGGGATATCAGAATATAGACCAGCGTTTGAATGCGCTTGGCGCACGTATTACTAGAATTTAGAGAAATCAATCATGATTAAGAAAGATGAAGTTTTCAAGATTGGTATATTCAACAAACCGCATGGAGTAAAAGGAGAAATCTCATTCACTTTTACGGATGATATTTTTGACCGTGTGGAATGTGAGTATCTGGTCTGTTTGTTAGACGGTATATTCGTGCCTTTCTTTATTGAAGAGTATCGTTTTCGTTCAGATACCACTGCTTTAGTCAAACTGGAAGGGGTGGATACCTCGGAAAAGGCCCGTATGTTTACGAATGTAGAGGTCTATTTCCCGAAGAAATATGTCGGTGAGGAGGAAGATTCGGATGATATACCTACCTGGAACTATTTTATTGGCTTTAAGGTGGAAGATGTGAATCATGGTGAGTTGGGCGAGATTGTGGCGGTGGATGACAGTACGATGAATGTCCTTTTTGCCATTGAGAAGGATGGCGAGGAACTTTTGCTGCCTGCCCACGAGGAATTTATCATCAAATTGGATAAGAAAAAGCGTTTGCTGACGGTCGAAGTACCTGATGGCTTGATATAAATATAGAAGGTGCGCACAATGAAGAAAAAAGGAAGGAAAGCATTTTGGCATAATTTCAAGTTTAAGTATAAACTGACCATTACCAATGAAAATACGTTGGAGGAGATTGTGGGACTGCACGTTTCCAAACTCAATGGTGTGTCTGTATTGCTGTCTGCCGTAACGGTAATTTTCCTGATTTCGGCAACTATCATTGTTTTTACTCCTTTACGTAACTATTTGCCGGGATATATGAACAGTGAGGTACGTGCGCAGGTGGTGACCAATGCCTTGCGGGCCGATTCATTACAACAAGTGGTGACGAGGCAGAATATGTATATCATGAACATTCAGGATATATTTAGCGGGAAAGTAAAAGCTGATACAGTCCAATCTATCGACTCTCTGACCATTCTTCGTTCTGATTCTTTGATGGAACGTACTAGGCAGGAAGAAGAGTTTCGCAAGCAATATGAAGAATCGGAACGATATAATCTGACGGCTGTTGATGATAATAATGCCGCTTCCGGATTGATATTCTATCGTCCTACACGGGGCATGATGTCATCTAATTTTGACTTGGAGAACAGGCATTACGGTGTGGACATTGCCGCTAATCCAAATGAAAGTGTGTTGGCAACATTGGATGGGACAGTGATTTTGTCTACTTATACGGCAGAAACCGGTTATGTTATTCAGATACAGCATGGACAGGATTTTGTGTCGGTGTATAAACATTGTGGTTCGTTATTAAAGAAAGAAGGAGATCCGGTGAAAGGTGGTGAAGCTATTGCATTGGTAGGAAATACCGGTGAAAAAACTACCGGACCGCATCTGCATTTCGAATTATGGCATAAGGGACGTGCGATTGATCCCTCAAAATACATTGTATTTTAACAACATTATGAAAAAACAAATAGCGATATTAGGTTCTACCGGCTCTATCGGTACACAAGCTTTACAGGTAATAGAGGAACATCCAGATTTATATGAGGTCTATGCGTTGACAGCCAATAACAGGGTCGATTTATTGGTAGAACAAGCCCGTAAGTTCATGCCCGAGGCGGTAGTGATAGCCAATGAGGAAAAATACCTTCAATTGAAAGAGGCGCTGAGTGATCTGCCTGTCAAAGTATATGCAGGAGCGGATGCGCTTTCTCAAATTGTGGAATCACAACCTATTGACATTGTACTGGCTTCTATGGTAGGGTATGCCGGATTGCGTCCTACTATAAATGCGATAAAGGCAGGTAAAGCTATTGCTTTGGCTAATAAAGAAACACTGGTTGTAGCCGGGGAGTTGATTAATGCACTGGCAAATCAGTACCATATACCTGTACTTCCCGTGGATTCGGAGCATTCGGCTATCTTCCAGTGTCTGGAAATAAATAACCGGTTGGAGAAAGTGATCTTGACAGCTTCAGGAGGGCCGTTCCGCACTTATACCATGGAGCAGTTGCAAACAGTGACCAAAGCACAAGCTTTGAAGCATCCCAATTGGGAGATGGGAGCGAAGATAACCATTGATTCGGCTTCCATGATGAACAAAGGGTTTGAAGTGATTGAGGCTAAATGGTTATTCGGAATGCGTCCGGAGCAAATTGAAGTGGTAGTTCATCCACAATCTGTCATTCATTCTATGGTGCAGTTTGAGGATGGGGCCGTGAAAGCACAGTTGGGCATGCCCGATATGCGTTTGCCTATTCAATATGCTTTTTCGTATCCGGAGCGCGTGAAATCTTCTTTCGAGCGGTTGGATTTTGCCCGTATAACAGACCTGACTTTTGAACAGCCTGATACCAAACGTTTTCGTAATTTGGCATTGGCATACGAGGCTTTGTATCGGGCCGGAAATATGCCCTGTATAGTGAATGCAGCTAATGAAGTGGTGGTGGATGCTTTCCTGAAAGACAAAATATCTTTCCTGGGTATGAGTGATGTCATAGAACAGACTATGGGTAAAGTTGCTTATATCAAGGAACCGACTTATGAAGACTATGTGGATACTGATGCTGAGGCGCGTCGGGTAGCGTTGTCCCTTTTGTCATCTTAAATGGTAGTTGGCAGAGAATTATGTTAATTATAAATTATAAAATAGTAAATAGTTAGATGGAAACATTTTTGATTCGTGCTCTTCAATTGATAATGAGCCTTTCATTATTGGTCATTATTCATGAGGGAGGACATTTTCTTTTTTCACGTCTTTTTAAAGTAAGAGTAGAGAAGTTCTACATATTTTTTGATCCGTGGTTTTCTTTGTTCAAATTCAAACCGAAGAACAGTGATACGGAATATGGTATTGGCTGGGTGCCTTTGGGGGGATATGTGAAAATTTCGGGTATGATAGACGAGTCTATGGATACCGAGCAGATGAAACAGCCTGCTAAGCCATGGGAATTTCGTTCAAAACCGGCTTGGCAGCGTCTGCTTATCATGGTGGGTGGTGTCTTGATGAATTTCTTGCTGGCTATCTTCATCTATTCCATGATTTTATTCCATTGGGGAGATTCTTTTGTATCGCTGCAAGACATGACTCATGGTATGAAATTTAATGAGCGTGCCCGGGAAATAGGTTTCCGTGACGGTGATATTCTTCTTCGTGCAGATGAAAAACCATTGGAGCGTTTCGGGGTGGATATGCTTCGTGATATTGCTGAGGCACGTACAGTGACTGTATTGCGCGACGGAAAGGAAGCCGAAGTATATATGCCTGAGATCAGCTTGTTGGATATAGCAAAGGATGATCCGATGTTTGTTACGGCGTTAGTTCCTAATGTCGTTGACTCGGTGATACCGGGCGGTGGCTTGGATAAGGCCGGTATACAGAAGGGAGATAGTCTGGTCGCGGTCAATGGCGAGAGGTTGAACTCATGGAATGCATTGGTGGAAAAACTGGATAATATGCAGGCTGATGCGGAAGCTACAGGAGATAAAGATGCTTCTCTACAAATGGTATATTCGCGTAACGGACTGCGTGACACCGTGACGGTGCGTACAGACTCTTTGTTTAGAGTGGGTGCAACATTCTCTTCATTGGCTGATTATAAAGAAACAACCCGTGAATTTGGTTTCTTTGAATCTTTTCCTGCCGGGGTGCAATTGGGGGTAAATACGTTGAAGGGATATGTGAACGATATGAAATATGTGTTCACTAAGGAAGGAGCCAAGAGCGTAGGTGGTTTTGGAACGATAGGAAGTATTTTTCCGAAAGTATGGGATTGGCATCGTTTTTGGGAAATGACTGCTTTTCTGTCAATCATTCTTGCGTTTATGAATATTCTGCCTATTCCGGCATTGGATGGCGGACATGTATTATTCCTGCTTTATGAAATCATTGCCCGCCGTAAGCCGAGTGACAAGTTTATGGAATATGCACAGATGGTAGGTATGTTTTTACTGTTTGCCTTGCTCATTTGGGCGAACTTTAATGATATCATGCGATTCTTGTTCTAGGTCTGCATGACAGAAAAGGACACGGCATTTTTATAACAATGCCGATAGGCACGGATTTCCGCAAAGATTGAATCAATCGTCTTTGCGGAAATCTGCGTTTTTTATATTGTTTCTCTCCCGTGGTGAAAAAAAGACATAAAAAAAGAGCGAAAGTTTTTATCAAACCCGCTCACATCCTGAAGAACCCCCCTCCATTATGGGGTTCTTTTCATCTTTCTCGTCTCAGTTGTGTTATCCTCTCTCTCTTGTACCTAAAAAAAACAACTCTTTTAATACCTATAAAACTAATCTCCTGAAAACTTTCTTTTTCTAATTACCTTAAATCTTACTACTAATACCTTTCTAAATCAATCTTTCTTTACCTAAATCTAATACCTTAAATTAAAATCTTTACCTTAATACTTAATACCTAATTTTGTTCTTTTCTTTATTAACTTAATATTTGGTTTCACAACTACATTGCAAAGGTACGGCTTTTCTTGAAATTAGCAAGTAAATATATGCTGAAAAACATAAAAAAGGGTGAATTCATGATATATATCAAGAAAACACCCCTTTTTTATTTCTTTTAGCGTTATCGCACACGGATGATGCGTTGATTACTGCTGCCCCGAAATTCCAAGTAAGGAGAGTACAAATCCGGCTCAAATCGTCCGTCTACTATAACATCCACATAATCCAGTATCGGTTTTAACATTTCATCGTTTTGTATCTGTTCAAATGTATATCCAGTATAACACCAGATGTTTTGTCCGGTAGCTTCTTTGATCTGTTTGACCAGAGCCAGGAATTCTTGGGGATGATAAAGTGGATCTCCACCGGAAAAGGTGATTCCGTCCAATAATGGATTGGCATTTATTTCGCAGATCATTTTTTCTATTTTTTCCGGTGTGAGCGGAGTGCCTGCCGATGGATTCCAGGATTCGGGATTCTGGCAACCGCGACAATGGTGACGGCATCCGGCCAGATAGATGGAATAGCGGATGCCTTCACCGTCGACTATTGTTTCAGGATAGGTAAATAACAAGTTCATGCTGATTATCCATGCTTTACCCGGTCACGTTCTTCAGCACGCTTGGCTGAATTCCAAGTGCTGAGGTCGCCTGTCAAATACCCGGTAATGCGACGCATTCGCATTATATTCTCGCTCTGGCAAACAGGGCACTTGTCGTAAATGACTCCTTTGTAACCGCAAGCCTGACAAGTATCAACAGGATGGTTGATGGAACCGTATCCAATGCCTTCGTCATGCATTACTTTTACAATCTTGGCTATGGCTTTTACATTTTTCTGAGCTTCTCCGTCCAGTTCCACGTAAGTGATATGCCCTCCGCGGGTAATGGCGTGGAAAGGAGCTTCCCGTTTTATCTTCTCGGTGATGGTGATGGGCTCTTTTACATCTACGTGGAAAGAGTTTACATAATAGTCATTGTCCGTCACGCCGGGAATGATGCCGTATTTGCGGCGGTCCATACGGGTGAAGCGTCCGGAAAGTCCTTCGGCAGGAGTGGCAAGTACGGAGAAATTCAACTGATATTTCTGTTTGTATTCATCTGCCACTTTATTCATTTCCGTAACGGCTTCGAATAATGTATCCCATGCTTTCTGGCTATGTGCGTGACCTTCTCCATAAAGAGCCATCATGGCATTGTGTCCGCCGATAAAGCCTATCCCTAATGTGCCTTGACGCAATACATCCCCCACCTGGTCGTTGGGCGAAAGTTTTCCTCCGCCTTTCCACACATCATTCCCCATCATGAACGGGAACTGGCGTGCCAGGGCTGTACGTTGATACTGGTAGCGTGCATACAATTGTTCGGCAATCAGTTCGGACAAAGCATGTACACTTTCCATGAATATTTCTTTTGCTTTTCTTTCTATGGCCTCTTTCTTGCCTGACTCTTCCAGACTTTCTGCCTTGATGCGTGCTTCGATGGCCAGCCGGGGCATATTCATGGTGGTGAATGACAGGTTGCCACGTCCTAATGAACTTTTTTCACCTGCTATATTTTCGTATACGCGGGTACGGCATCCCATAGTTGCCAGTTCATAGCGGTAACGTTTAGGGTCCTTGATATCCCATTTCTCATTTTTGTTATAAGGAGTATCCAAAAACATAAAATTAGGGAACAAGGCTTTTGCGGTGGTACGGCAGGCTTTCAGAAACAAGTCGAAATTGGGAGCTTGGAATTCCATTTTGCCTTCCAGTGCCGCTTCGAAGTTTTCCATGGCTTTCTTATAGTCCTCTTCGGAATAAGATACTCCGTCTTTAACCTTGAATATCTGTATGGGGAAGACCGGTACTTCGCCACGGGTACCCAGGCCTTCGATGGTAGCTTTCAGCAGTTCCTCTATGACCATGCGGCCTTCGGGAGAAGTGTCTGTTCCATAATTGATGGAACTGAACACGACTTGATTTCCCCCTCGCGAATGCATGGTGTTCAGGTTGTGGATGAATCCTTCCATGGCCTGATGTGTATCTTTGCGTGTCATGGCGTATGCTTTCTCTTCAATTTTCTTGAGAGCCTCTGTTCCGGGTTCTTTTCCCTCTACTTCTATATAAAACTCGGTTAAAGTTTTCAGATGTTTGCGAAATGTCTTCCGTACCCCTTCCGCCATAAAGAAGTCGAAGGCGGGAATAGCCTGTCCGCCGTGTTGCTCGTTCTGGTTTGTCTGGAATATGATGGTGGCCAGAGTGGCATAACTTTGAATGGACTGTGGAGTACGGATACTTCCGTTTTTAGTGCGGAAGCCGCGTTCGAACAAGTCATCCAGGTCATATTGGATACAAGTGGTAGTCTTGGTGGGATAGTAATCCAAATCATGTATATGTATGTCGCCCAACTGATGTGCTTCGGCATATTTTTTAGGCAACAGGTATTTATAGGTATAATCTTTAGTAACTTCCGAGGCAAAAGTCATCATCTGTCCGGCGGGAGTATGGCTGGACATGTTGGCATTGCTCAGGTTGACATCATTTTTGTCGATGGCTACAATGCCGTCCATGATGTGCTTCATTTGCGTTTTACGGTCGCGTTCCGTATTCCGCCATTCGCGATAAATAATATATTTCTTGGCCACTTCGGGACGTACTTTCATCAGTTCCTTTTCTACCAGATCCTGAATCTCTTCCACACTGATGGTTGGAGATACGAAATTGCTGATAACCCGCATGGTAATTTCAGCAATCAGTTTGTCTTCATTGTCAATTCCGGAGGCATGGAATGCCTTGCCGATTGCATTTTTAATTTTACTGATGGAAAAGTCTTCCCGCTTTCCATCACGCTTAATAATACAAATCTCAGCGTAATTCATTGTTTGAAAAATTAATTGTTAATTTAAAAAACTTGGCTGTCCTTCCAGGCAGGTTTTCTGACTTATCTCTCCCTTAAAACGCCTTCCCGCAAATGGTTTTGTAGTGGCATATTGTTTCAGCTCTACGAGAATTACAGCAGCGGGTACTGTTGCTGATTTTCACGGCATTCCCTCTTGGAAGTGGTTAACTTCACCTTGTCGGACAGCTGCAAAGGTATAACATTTTGGGAAACTTTCTATTTAAAAAATGGATAAAAGTTTTCCAAAACGGATAACTTATTGAAGATGGGAAGGTTATAAAATGTACCACAATGCCATCATGTGGCAGACCGTTCCTCCTAATACGAACAGATGGAAAACAGAGTGCATATAGGGCAATTTGGGGAAGGAATAAAAAACAGCTCCGGTGATGTAAGACACTCCTTCACCGATTAACCAATAAATAAAAGCGGGAGGCACATGTTGGCAGAGCGGCTTGAAACCTACAAAAATGCTGCATCCCATGGCTATATAGCAAATTGTTTCCAGGTTGCTATGTTCTTTCAGGTTACAAAAACATAGAATGATCCCGGCGAGGGCGCATAGCCATACGAAACTAAGAATTCCCCATCCCCAATAATCTGCTTCCCGCAAGGCTATCAGCATGATGGGGGAATAGCTGCCTGCGATATGCAGATAAATCGAAGCATGATCGAATTTGCGCAACACTTCGCGGTGAGGAGATGGTTTGCTGGCATGATACCAGGTGGAGCTGATATAGGAAGACAGCATACCGAATAGGTAGAGCCACATGCCGCCTGTTGCCCACGGATTGCCACTTTTCATGGCAGTAAGCAACAGATAACCGCCGCCGGCGATACCTATCAGGATACCAACGCCATGTGACAGGGTATTGGCCCACTCTTCTCCTTTGGTATAGTGTATGGTCAATTTCTTATAAGTTTTTTGGAGTTAATCCCATGCTTTTTGCTTTCTTCAACATGTGTTCTAAAGCAGCATCATGCTCATTAGGGATGATTCCATCCAGTATGGCATCCTTGATAGAACTTTTCAGACTGCCTATTTCACGGCAGGGCTGCAGGTCGAATATCCGCATAATTTCTTCTCCGTCTACCGGAGGTTGGAAATTGCGTATCCGGTCTTTTTCTTCCAGGTCTTTCAGCTTCTGGCGTACCAGTTTGAAGTTATCCAGGAATTTTTGTTTTCGTGCTTCATTTTTTGAAGTGATGTCCGCTTCGCACAGCATCATCAAGTCGTCAATATCATCTCCGGCTTCAAAAAGCAGACGTCGCACGGCGGAATCGGTTACTACATCATCTGCGATAACAATGGGGCGCATGTGCAGGCTGACCAACTTTTGGACATATTTCATCTTCTCATTCATGGGCAGTTTCATCTTGCGGAAGAGATCCGGAACCATTTTCTCACCGATAAAGTTATGATTATGGAAAGTCCATCCTATACGTGGCTCCCAGCGTTTGGTACGTGGCTTGCCTATATCATGCAACAGCGTAGCCCAACGCAGCCATAGGTTGTCGGTATGTTTGGAAATATTGTCCACAACTTCCAGGGTATGATAGAAGTTGTCTTTATGGGCACGCCCGTTCCGGGTTTCCACTCCTTGCAGCGCCACCAGTTCGGGGAAAATCAAAGGCAGCAGTCCGCAGCGGTCCAGTTCTATAAAGCCTTTGGACGGTATGGGGGCGAGCAGGATCTTGTTCAACTCGTCGGCGATGCGCTCTTTGGAGATAATATGAATGCGTTCCTTGTTGCGTGACAGTGCTTCGAAAGTGGTGTCGTCAATATAGAAGTTCAGTTGTGTGGCAAACCGGACACAACGCATCATGCGGAGCGGATCGTCACTGAAAGTGATGTCCGGGTCCAGCGGTGTACGGATAGTTCTCTCTTTCAAATCGTCCAGCCCGTTAAAAGGATCTACCAGTTCACCGAAACGTGCTTTGTTCAGGCACACTGCCATGGCATTGATCGTGAAATCGCGCCGGTTTTGGTCATCCTCCAAGGTGCCGTCCTCTACTACAGGCTTGCGGCTGTCATGGCTGTACGACTCTTTACGGGCACCGACAAATTCCACTTCCGTGTCATGGTATTTAACTTGTGCCGTACCGAAGTTTTTAAAAACAGAAACGTGTGCCCCACGTCCCAGCTTCCTGCCGAAGGCCTGTGCCATTTCAATTCCGCTCCCTACTACGACTACATCTATATCCTTCGAGGGACGCTTCAGGAATATATCTCGTACATAACCTCCTACAACGTAACATTCCAATCCCAGTTCGTCTGCCGTTTCGGAGATTAACTTGAATATCTTATTATTAAAGTGTTCTTTTAGTTCCATATTCATCTTAAAGAGGGGCAAATTTACGATTTTTTGCGCAGGATAAGGAGAAATCACGCAATTAAATTGTATTTTTGCCTGCATATAAAACGATCAAGTACATGAAAAAGATAGGATTAGTAGCATTATTTGCCTTGTTGCTGGCCGGTTGTGATGATGGCGGCGAGAAGAAAGCGCAAGAAAATTTGCGTAAGGCCGAAGCGGCTTTAGAAAAAGAGAACTTTAATGAGGCCAAATTGCAGATAGACAGTATCCGCATCCTTTATCCGAAAGCGTTTGAAGCCAGAAAACAGGGAGTCAAGCTGATGCAGCAGGTGGATTTGAAAGAACAGCGGAAAAGTCTGATTTACCTGGATAGCATGATGGTGGTGAAACAAGCTCAGCTGGATTCCGTCAAGGGTAATTTTGTTCTTGAGAAAGATACTGCATATCAGGAGGTGGGTAACTATTTTTATCCCACCCAGACAGTAGAAAAGAATATAGGCCGTTCATTCTTGCGCGGGCAAGTGAACGAGCAGGGGGAAATGTCCCTTACCTCTATTTATTGTGCTGGCGGCACGTTGCATCACACGGCGGTGAAAGTGAGTGTGGGGGATACCTTTGCCGAAACTCCCGCCTCGAAAGACAGCTATGAAACCACTGACTTGGGCCGTGCAATCGAGAAGGCCGATTACAAGATGGGGGAAGACGGCGGCGTTATCGCTTTTATTGTAGCGAACAAAGATAAGAATATCCAACTTCAGTTTATCGGAGATCGTACTTATAAAACGGCTATGCAACCCAATGACCGTAAGGCGATTGCAGAATTGACGGAGTTGGCGCGCATCCTGTCCGGCATGGAACAAATCCGTAAAGATAAGAAAGAAGCGAACTTGAAAATAGAGTTTGTAACCCGCAAAATGCAGGAACAGGAGGAAGAGAAGTGATGTGGATGGGAACACAAACAATGCGGATCCTGAAGAGAACCTCCCCAAAGTCCGCATTGTCCGTGTTCCTTGTTTCATGTACGGCCCTTACAATCGCTTCAAGGCCAGCTTGATCACTTTTTCTACCGGGGCGGCAGGCTCCTCTTTCAGTATGGCAGCCACTACCTTTTGTGATGCGGCTTGTGCGAATCCCAGCATGGTGAGTGCGGCGACAGCCTCGTCATGAATTTCCGTATTGCCCGGATTGGCAAACATTTCACTGTTCACCGTCTCCACGCCCGAAGTGGCGATCTTGTCCTTTAAGTCCACTATGATGCGTTGGGCAGTTTTCAGGCCGATGCCTTTTACCGTTTTCAATAATTTGTCATTACCGGAACTGATTACTCCGCACAGCTCGGAAGGGGATAAGGCCGACAGAATCATACGTGCCGTGTTGCCGCCGATGCCCGATACGGAAATCAGTAACAAAAACAACTCCCGTTCCTGTTTGGTCGAGAATCCGTAGAGTACGTAGGCGTCTTCCCGGATCGCTTCATAAATATATAATTTCGTATTGCTCTGATTCTGAATGGCCGAATACGTATTCAATGAGATATTGATGCCATACCCCATCCCGTTACAATCTAAAACCACCGTTGCCGGAGTAATCTCCGCAATGTCTCCTTTAATATATTCTATCATGGTTGTTTCATTTGAAAATTTACAGTTCTTTGCAAAAATAGGACATCTATCTTTTAAATTATAAGTTCGGCAAGAATATTTTTAAATTATTAGGTCGTAGTGAACAAAAAAACGAGGCAAAATGTTTATTTTTGCAGCGAATTAACAGATAATAGTAAACTAAACCCAATAAAAGATGAAAAAAATAAGAGCGGCCGTGGTTGGATACGGTAACATTGGTCAGTATGTAGTGGAGGCTTTGGAAGCTGCTCCCGATTTTGAGATTGCAGGTATCGTCCGTCGTAGCGGTGCGGAAAACAAGCCTGCCGAGTTGGAAGCATACGCTGTGGTGAAAGATATAAGGGAATTGAAAGATGTGGATGTGGCTGTGCTGGCTACTCCGACCCGTAGCGTGGAAGAATATGCGAAAGAGATTCTGGCAATGGGTATCAATACGGTAGATAGTTTCGACATTCATACGCAAATCACTTCTCTCCGCCGTTCATTGGATGAGTCGGCAAAGGCCGGTAAGGCTGTCGCTATTATTTCTGCCGGATGGGATCCGGGAAGCGATTCTGTAGTCCGTACACTGCTGGAAGCCATCGCTCCGAAGGGTATTACTTATACCAATTTCGGTCCGGGACGCAGCATGGGGCATTCCGTAGCAGTCCGTGCCATTGATGGAGTGAAGGATGCTTTGTCCATGACTATTCCTGTGGGAACCGGTATCCATCGCCGTATGGTGTATGTGGAACTGGAGGAAGGTGCGGACTTCAAGACTGTGGAAGCCGCCATCAAGTCGGATCCTTATTTTGTAAATGACGAGACACATGTAAAACAAGTTCCATGTGTGGACGATTTGAACGACGTAGGTCATGGCGTTAACCTGGTTCGCAAAGGGGTATCGGGCAAGACTCACAATCAGTTGTTCGAGTTTGACATGAAGATTAATAATCCGGCTCTTACCGCGCAGGTGCTGGTTTGCGTGGCACGCGCCTCCATGAAACAGCAGCCCGGATGTTATACCATGATCGAAGTTCCTGTAATTGATCTGCTGTGCGGCGACCGTGAGGAACTGATTGCCCATTTGGTATAAAGAGGTTTCCTCAAAAAGAACGATATTCTGAAAATCTCTTCTCTGTTTTATTCCGGAGAAGAGATTTTTTTATTTCCTTTGTGTTCATAAACAAAGAAATAGAACAATGATAGCAAGTATTGTATGGGATGTGGATCCTATCTTATTTAAAGTAGGTAGTTGGGAAGTGCGTTGGTATGGGCTGATGTGGGGCCTTGGTTTCATATTGGCTTATGAAATGGTAAGCCGTTTATTCAAAAAAGAGAAGTATCCGGAAGAGTGGGTGGACAAGCTTTTTGTCTATTGCATAGTCAGTACGGTCATTGGCGCCCGTCTGGGGCACTGTTTGTTTTATGAATGGGACTATTATGGCGCCCATCCTGTTGAAATATTCAAGATTTGGAAAGGCGGGCTGGCAAGTCACGGAGGGGTGTTCGCCATCATTCTGGCTCTGATGTGGTACTCGAAAAAAGTAACCCGGAAAAGTGTGTGGTGGTTGTTTGACCGCATGATACCTGCTGTGGCGATTGTCTGCTTCTGTATCCGTTTTGGTAATTTAATGAATTCCGAGATATTCGGATATCCCACCACGTTGCCTTGGGGATTTGAATTTGTCCGTTCCCGGGAGTGGCATCAGCTGTATGAAGGTTTGCCTTGCCATCCTACTCAGATTTATGAAATGCTGTATTGCCTGGTTGCCGGTGTAACTGCCTGGGTGATGTACCATACATACCATTTACAAAAGAGGGTGGGATTAATAACCGGAGTAAGCTTGCTTATATTCTTTGGCACTCGCTTTGCTCTGGAGTTTATGAAGAATCCGCAGGTTGCCGAAGAGGCGGATATGACTTTTAACATAGGGCAGTGGCTCAGTGTGCCGCTGATTCTGCTGGGGGCGTATCTCATAGCCACCAGCCGCACCCGGAAAGAATAAAGGTTCCGGGAGAGGGGGGAAGCAGGTGAAAGGATACCTTTTCAGCCTTCCGGCATCGCCCTGTATATCACGTGCGGGGCGCGTCCGTTTCTTTCTATTTTCTTTTCGCTGCTCCATTGGCGTAGTTCGCTGCCGGCTTTTGTTTTCAGCAACCCTGTCAAGGCACAATATTCCTTGCAAGTGATAATGGAGTGCTCTTTCAGATAATTTGTCAGCCGTACAAAGCGTTCTTCTGCTGAATATCGGGTGGAGGAGGTCCGGAAACCATATTCCGCCCGTTCCAGCTTTCCTTTGCTTCGTACCTCCTTACGGAATTTCCGGGTGGGTTTGAACTTTATGTTGTCAAAATGTACCGATGCGGCGCGTATCTCGCTTTTGTCCGTTACCTTGCGGCAAGTCAGTGTGGCCGAGAATGTGCCCAGTTCTCCCAGTTTTACGTTATAACCGTCTGCCAGGTAATTGGCGATAATGCTTTCCAGGTCACATAACAGACCGACGACGGTCCCTTCGTGGACGGTAGAACGCCGGGCGATGTCTTTAGCCAGGTCTTTCAGGTTTTTTGTGCCCGATACTACAATTTGCGGATACAGGGTGGGCTGTTCCTTCTCTCCCTGTATGTCGGGGGAGGTTTTGAAATCATACTTTGCTGCCATGTTTAATGCTTTTTAATAGGGAGATTAAGTCGTTTCTTGCTGAACGCTAAGGGGATTCTTTCTATTAACTTCTATAGACGCAGGCAATGGACCGTACGGTTTACTGTAGTGGACTGTACGGTCTGCTATAGTGGATTGTACAGTCTGCCATCGGAGTCTGTCTTAGTATTCAGGACAAAAGTACTTAATCATACTGGAAAAACCTATTAATTCATAGGAGAAAAGAGCTTGTACGGGCAAATTAGATGTTTCCCTTGAAGGTTTGAGGGGTTTTCCTTTCATTGTGGTGTCTTTCTTTTCAGTTGGTGTGCTGTAAAGGTAAGTGTTTTATGCTGATTACCGGCATACTTCGGATAGAAAAAGAGGAGGCGGGCTGACAGTAGGCTGAAGGATTATCCTTCAGGTGTTTTCTTCGATGGAATGGGGAAAAACAGCCCAAACTGAAGGCTGAAGGAAAATTGGCATGAATTTGTTTTTAGAGGTGAAAAGGCGTATGGTTCACGAGAAATGTTACATAATCCGTCACTTTTGTTGCAATGAAACAAAAATGCCGGCAGCTGTAACAAATGTTTTATAGAGGTTGCCGGCTGTCCCCTACCTTTGCCTCAGAAAAACTTCTAAAAACATTTAATGCTATGAACAAAAATCAGCAAAAGAACCGGATGGGCGCGGTCATTATTTTACTTGCCGCCGCTTGCTTGAATGGTTATGCACAACAAGATTCTACCAAAGTGTCCTCTGATTCGAAAGAGGAAGGCAATCGCAATGTCATGTTGAATGCGGCTAGTGCCAATGGTCCTCGTGAAATCTCTATCGGTCTGCCCGGTGGTGATGTGAATGTACTCGAAAATGGTCTGCCTGTGGTATATAATTCGAATCCTCATAATGTAAACACGCATTGGCGCGGAGACAGCAGCTTGGGACATACCGGATTGCTGAAGATTTCCGAAACAGCGATTACTACCGGTAATATAGGTTATGCTGTCAATTCGTTTACGGAACTCGGCTTGGATAAAGAGAAGAAAATGAATGGTGTGCTGAACTACGGCACCAATCATTTCGGTAAACAGCAATTTGACTTCAATCTGAATGGAAGCATCGGAAAAGATTGGTTTTACAGCGGCAGCATCTATCAGAATTTTGATCCGGGTTCGTTCAAACTGCGTTTTGCGCAATATCAGGACCGGACTCAGATCTATAAGTTTGCCTTGACCAAGTTCTACAATGAAGGACGTGGACAGCTCTCTGCCATCTACCATTACAGCAACAGCCATTGGTTGTCCAATGCTACCACCGGTGCACCATTTATTTATGTAGGCGATGGGAGTGTGAAGGAAATTCCCGGTTTCGGACTGGGGACTTCTTCTTATCTGCCCAATGTATCGGATATGGTTTATATGGACATGCGTACCGGCGAGATGAAAAAGATCAGTCTGTATGATGCTACGGCCAGTAAAGGAAATCAGTTGACGGTTCTGAACCGTTACCGGTGGGATAACGGGTTGGAGTGGAAAATCAATATGAAGTATGACCATGCTTTGGGTTCCTATCTGTACCAGACTCCGATGTCTATGGAGCAGAAAGTAGGAGCCGACGGCTATAGCACCAAAGGACTGGATGGAACATTGAATCCTTATGAGGGATATGTACAGAGCCGCATGTCCTGTTTCAACCGGGGGAATATAGATGAGTTCTTCTTTACCACCGAGTTGTCGCGGAAGTATGATGATATGACTTGGCGTGTGGGGGTGAACGAATGGTATTATGATGTGGACTATGCTTCGAACACTACCATGTATGACCATACGGTGGAAGAATATCCCCAAATGTTGTACAGCGCTGATACGAAGGATATTCATCATTACGGAAACACTCCTTATTATAATCTGAACCAGAATGCTTCCGAATATTACAAAGGACATGAAAACAAACTGGCTCTTTATGCTACTCACGACTGGGACATCACCGATAAATGGAATGTGTATTATGGCGCACGCTTCGAGTACCAGCGTCTGGCAGGAAAGAACCTGGCGGTATATAATGCCGAAGGCAATCCGGTAGGCCGCTTTGCCGGTTATCATATCGGGGCAGTTGCAGCCGATGGTACGAAGATAGCTCCCCGTTATTTCAGTTACAATTGGCTGAACATGGCTTTCACGGCTGCCGCCACTTATAAAATGACAAAGCAGTTTGGCTTTACCGCCGATTTCACCTACAATACCCAGCGGCCGAATATGTCGAACTTTGCTCCTGCCGAGATGCCGAATGTAGATAAGATTACAATTCCGTTGGGGCGTGCGGGTATTTATTTCAATAATGACTGGATTAGTCTGACCTCACTGTTCAGTTACATTGCCAAGACTAACAACAACTCTACCTTGAATCTGATTAATCCGAATAATGATAAGGATATTAAGGCGGCCGCATTGAGTTATGATATTGAAACAATAGGGTGGACGACGGATGCGGTGGTGAAACCTTTCAAAGGATTTGATTTCCACTTCCTGTTCACTTACCAAAGCCCGAAGTATAAGAAGTATGAAACGGGAGTGACCTTTAGTGACGGGACAACATCGGGTATCAATGCCACCGGCAATATCGTTACCGAAATTCCGAAGGTGCTGATTGAACTGGACCCTAGTTACAACATTACCAAAGACTTGAAGGTATGGGCCAGTTTCCGTTACTTCAGCAAGACGTATGCAAATATTAAAAATGCCTATTATTTCAACGGCCGTTGGGAAACATTCGGTGGAATAAACTGGAATGTGAACAAACATTTGTCCTTAAGCGGAACTGTGATAAACTTCTTGAACCAGACCGGGGCGAAAGGAAGTATTTCGGGAGCCGAGCTGGTAGATAAGGAGAATGCGGCGGCATATAACGGCGCATGGATGGCAGGCAGCTATATCCGTCCGTTCACCGTAGAATTTGCGGCGAAAATAACATTCTGATTCAAGAGGGATTTAATTCTTCTTTATGGTGGAAAAGTAACATTTATACATAAGAATGAAACAAATGTTTCAGCCGGTAAGGCAGGTTTCCGTTAACTTTGCCGATAACGAAAAACAATCAAACAAAACTTTTAATATCCTATACTTCATGAAAACAAATCTTGTTAACCTTGCATTAGGTTTAGCCTTTACAGGAGGCGCTGTTTCTTGTCAGTCACAAAAAAATGACCTGGTTTTCGAACATCAGGGAGATACGGTGACAATCGTACATATTGCCCGTCCCGCTAACTATTTGTTGCTTCCGATTCAGGAGAGCAGCAAGGAAGGACTGGTAAGGCTGGATACTGGGAGCCCCGCAGATACCGATATGGATGTGCGTCTGGCTACAGACAGCGTTGAATATTATGTTCCGTTTGCCTTGCCTCAGGGAAGTGAGGAAGCTACTGTCATTATAAAGAAGGTGGCGGCAGATGCGCTGTGTTGGGACAGCATCCGGGTTTCGGATACATTTGATACGGCAAACAGGGATAAGTTCCGTCCGGTTTATCATCACACTCCGCTTTATGGCTGGATGAATGATGCCAACGGACTGGTTTATAAAGACGGTGAATATCACCTTTATTTTCAATATAATCCATACGGCTCCGTATGGGGAAATATGCACTGGGGACATTCCGTGAGCAAGGATTTGGTTCATTGGGAGCATCTTGACCCGGCGATTGCCCGTGATACATTGGGGCATATCTTTTCGGGAAGTGCCATTGTGGATAAAGAGAACAGCGCAGGCTACGGTGAAAATACAATTGTCGCTTTTTATACTTCGCACCGTAATATACCCGGTGGGCAGAGCCAGGTGCAAAGTATGGCATACAGTACGGACAACGGGCGTACTTATACGAAGTATGAACAGAATCCGGTTCTTACTCCGTTTGACGGACTACAGAATTTCCGTGACCCGAAGGTCTTTTGGTATGAACCCGAACAGAAATGGATTATGATTGTCAGTGCGGATAAGAATATGCGTTTTTATTCGTCTGCCAACTTGAAGCAATGGGAATACATGAGTGAGTTTGGAGAAGGATTTGGTCCTCAGCCCAATCAGTTCGAATGTCCGGATTTCATCCAACTGCCTGTAGATGGTGACCGGACCAGGATGAAATGGGTGATGATTGTCAATATCAATCCGGGATTTGTCTATGGAGGCAGCGGTACGATGTATTTTACAGGCGACTTTGACGGGCATCAGTTTGTATGTGATACGAAACCCGAGGTGGTGAAATGGCTCGACTGGGGAAAAGACCATTATGCCACTGTTTGTTTCTCGAATACCGGCGACCGTGTCATTGCCGTACCTTGGATGAGCAACTGGCAGTATGCTAACTATACTCCTATACAACAGTTCCGCAGTGCCAATGCTTTGCCACGTGAGCTGAGTCTGTATACGGGAGAAGACAAACAGCTTTATCTGAGTGCCGCACCGGTAAAGGAAACGGAGCACTTGCGGAAAGATTCTAAAAAGCTGGATGATTTTACAGTAAATGGCGAGAAGCGTTTAGAAACACTTTTTGAAAATAACGACGGCGCTTTTGAACTGGAATTGCAACTGGTGTCGGCTGGTAAAGAGGCTGGTTTTGAATTGCTGAACAGTTTGGGTGAGAAGGTGAAGATTTATTTGGACGCTTCGGAGGGACGTGTGGTAATGGACCGTGCGGAAAGTGGTATTGTAGATTTTGGCAAGAAGGTAAAACCGCATGATTTGGATACTGAAGAAAGTTATGCTCGTTATAAAGAGGTTACGGTGAATTATAAAAATGATTTTGCTTTGGGTACTTGGGCTCCGATAAACACCGCGAAGGCACATAAAATTCAAGTTTTTGTGGATAATGGAAGTGTGGAGTTGTTTGTTGACGGTGGCCGCGTTGCCATGACTAATCTGGTATTCCCGAATGAACCTTATAACTCTTTGCGTTTTTATAGTAAAGGAGGAGAGATGAAGATTTCAAATTTCACAATATATAAGTTAGGTTTGTAAACTAAGTATAAAGCCATGAATAGCAATAAAAATCTGTATGCCAAATTAATTCCGGTGATGCTGTGTTTCTTCGCCATGGGATTTGTAGACCTAGTGGGGATTGCATCGAATTATGTAAAAGCGGATCTGGATCTGACAGACTCTCAAGCCAATATATTTCCTTCCTTGGTCTTCTTCTGGTTCCTGATTTTCTCTGTACCTACAGGTATTCTGATGAATAAGATAGGGCGTAAGAAGACAGTTCTTCTGAGTCTGATTGTCACTTTTGCCTCTTTGCTGCTCCCTATATTCGGCGACGGCTATACGCTTATGTTGATTTCTTTCTCTTTACTGGGTATCGGTAATGCGTTGATGCAAACCTCTTTGAATCCGTTGCTGAGTAATATTATTGCGGGGGAAAAGTTGGCAAGTACATTGACTTTCGGTCAGTTTGTAAAAGCTATTGCTTCCTTTCTTGCCCCTTACATTGCCATGTGGGGAGCGATGCAGGCTATTCCTACTTTCGGGCTTGGCTGGCGGGTATTATTTCCTGTTTATATGGTGATAGCCGTTTTTGCCATCGTGTTGTTGGGGCTGACCCCTATTGAGGAAGAGAAACCCGATAAAGCGTCCGGCTTCAAAGCGTGCTTTTCCTTGTTGGGAAAACCGTTTATTCTCTTGTCTTTCATTGGGATCATGTGCCATGTCGGTATTGATGTCGGTACGAATACAACGGCTCCTAAAATCTTGATGGAGCGTTTGGATATGACATTGGCTGAGGCCGGTTTTGCAACAAGTCTTTATTTTATTTTCCGTACGGTGGGTTGCTTCCTCGGAGCCTTTATCTTGCAAAAGGCTTCTGCAAAGTCTTTCTTTGCTCTCAGTGTCGTGTTCATGTTGCTGGCAATGGTGGGATTATTTATATTCCATTCGGAAACAATTATTTATATTTGCATTGCCATGATTGGTTTCGGTAACTCCAATGTGTTCTCTATTATATTCTCGCAGGCATTGTTTGCCATGCCCGAAAAGAAAAATGAAGTTTCCGGATTGATGATTATGGGGCTGTTCGGCGGTACGGTATTTCCGTTGGCCATGGGAGTTGCCGGTGATGCCATGGGGCAGAGTGGCGCTGTGGCGGTGATGACTGTCGGAGTTATCTATTTGTTGATGTATACCTTGAAAATAAAGAAATGATTTTAATTGTAAACAGTAAATAATATCATGAATCAAATCATCGTAGGAATGGGTGAGGCACTATGGGATGTGCTGCCCGAAGGAAAGAAAATTGGTGGTGCTCCGGCAAACTTCGCTTATCATGTGTCACAATTCGGTTTTGACAGCCGGGTGGTCAGTGCGATTGGCGATGACAAGCTGGGTAATGAGATACTTGAGAATTTTGATGGTAAGAACTTGAAGTATCAGATAGAGAAAGTGCCTTATCCCACAGGAACCGTACAGGTGGAACTGGACCCTAATGGGGTACCTATGTATGATATAAAAGAAGGGGTGGCTTGGGATAATATACCTTTTACACCTGCTTTGGAAGAGTTGGCAAAGAATACCCGTTCCGTATGTTTCGGCTCGTTGGCACAGCGTAGTGTGGTTTCAAGGGAAACAATCAACCGTTTTCTGGATGTGATGCCCGAAGGAGAAGGACAATGTAAAATTTTCGATGTGAATTTGCGCCAAGGTTTCTATACGAAGGAGATTCTTTGCAACTCGATGAAAAAATGTAATATTTTAAAGATTAATGACGAGGAGTTGGTCACAGTGAGCCGTATGTTCGGTTATCCCGGCATAGACTTGCAGGATAAATGCTGGATTCTGTTGGCGAAATATAATCTGAAGATGTTGATTTTAACGTGTGGTGTCAATGGCAGTTATGTCTTTACTCCGGGTGAGATTTCATTTGTAGAGACTCCGAAGGTGGAGGTGGCCGATACGGTAGGTGCGGGCGATTCGTTCACGGCGACTTTTGTAGCTGCTATTTTGAAGGGAAAGCCGGTTGCCGAGGCGCATAAACTGGCTGTTGAGGTTTCTGCATACGTATGTACGCAAAACGGGGCTATGCCTGAGTTGCCGGCTCGTTTAAAGAATGAGTTGATTTAAATTTTAATGGTTGCGGATACTCATTCAAATTGGATTGGAAATCATATTGTCTGAGGCTGTATCGCGAAGAACCTGTAAATACAAAGTAGATGTAATCAGGTTCTTCGCGATGTTCTTTTTTTACTTTCTCTTGCAGATGTTTGTTTTATTAGCGGTTACCTTTTATCTTTGTTATCTATAAATACCTTGAGGAACATGAAAAAACATCTTTTGTTTTTGATTTTATGCCTTATGGGAATTCTGACATCGTGCAGTCAGAAACATACGCGCTATTACATTGGTGTTTCACAATGTAGTGATGACGAATGGCGGCATAAAATGAATCATGAAATTGTACGTGAAGCCTTGTTTTATGATGGGGTGGAGGTGGAGATCCGTACCGCGAAAGATAATAACCGGAATCAGATAGAAGATATCAACTATTTTATTGACAGGAAAGTTGATTTATTGATTGTCGCTCCGAATGAGGCGGCGGCTGTCACTCCTGTTGTGGAGAAGGCATACGGGCTGGGAATACCTGTTGTGGTAATTGACCGTAAGATTTTGTCGGACCGTTATACGGCTTTTGTGGGTGCTGATAATTGTGAGATTGGCAAAGATGTGGGACAATATATTGTGAACCGTTTGGGTGGAAAAGGGAAGATTTTGGAGATAACGGGACTGGAAGGTTCCACTCCGGCTATGGAGCGTCATAGAGGATTGGCGGATGCCTTGAAGGCAGAGCCTGGAATAGAAATTACCGCCAGCGTGGACGGAGCCTGGCTGCAAAGTGTGGCTGGGGAGAAAATGGATTCCATACTTCAAGACAATAAGGATATAAATCTGGTTTTTGCCCAAAATGACCGCATGGCTGTCGGGGCTTATTTGTCGGCCAGACAGCGACAGTTGGAAAAGGAAATGTTGTTTGTCGGTATTGATGCGTTGCCTGGCAAGGGGTATGGAGTGGAGCAGGTACTGGAAGGAGTGTTGGATGCCACTTTTATTTACCCTACCGGAGGAGATAAAGTGATGCAGGTGGCGATGGATATTTTGGAGAAGCGTCCGTATGAACGGGATACTAAGTTATCAACAGCCCTTGTTGATAAAACGAATGCCCGTGTCATGCAGTTGCAGACAGACCACATTGCCGAACAGGACGGAAAGATAGAACGGCTGAATAATCAGGTGGACGAATATTGGTCAAGATACTCTGCCCAGACCATGTTTCTGTATGCATGTCTGATTATCCTGTTACTGTTTGCTGCCTTATTGGCGATCATCGTCCGTGCGTATTGGACAAAGAACCGGATGAACATGGAGTTATCCCGTCAAAAGAAACAATTGGAGGAACAACGCGACCAACTGATCAGCCTCTCCAAGCAGTTGGAAGAGGCGACTCATGCCAAACTGGTCTTCTTTACGAATGTTTCTCATGATTTCCGTACTCCGCTTACTTTGGTTGCCGATCCGGTGGAACAGCTTTTAGAGGATAAAGACTTGACCTCTAAGCAACGATCCTTATTGAAAGTGGTACATAAGAATGTGAATATTCTGTTGAGGCTGGTCAACCAGATTCTTGATTTCCGTAAGTATGAAAATGGTAAACTGGAGTTGGTGAGAACCAATATGGACCTGCGTGCGCAATTACAGGAATGGAGCCATGCATTTCAAACATTGGCTTTGAGAAAGCATATCCATTTTGTTCTGGACGTGAACGATGACCGGACAGACTGTCTGATGGCGTTGGATGCCGAAAAGATGGAACGTGTCTATTTTAATTTGTTGTCCAATGCGTTTAAGTTTACCCCGGAGAATGGAACTATCACTGTCACACTTTCTACTTTAATAAAGGAGGAAAATAGAAGATATGTCCGTCTGGTAGTTGCTGATACCGGTTCGGGAATCTCTGTCCGGCACATCCGGCATATTTTCGACCGCTTTTATCAGATGGATGTGAACCATGCGGGCTCAGGTATTGGTCTTGCTTTGGCAAAGGCTTTTGTCGAGTTGCACGGCGGGGTGATAACGGTGGACAGTGTGGAAGGAAAAGGAACAGTGTTTACGGTGGATATTCCTATGGAGATAGTGGAGGAGCAGTCTGTAGATCGGATACAGGAACCGCACACTACACAGCCGACGGTGGTGGAGGAATTGGAGGAAACGGAAACAGAAGAACGGCTTCCGGATGAGAATAAGGAATGCATCTTGATAATTGACGATAATGCGGATGTACGTGGCTATGTGAAATCATTATTGAAAGAGGAATATACGGTGATAGAGGCTGCCGACGGACATGCCGGATTAAAGAAAGCTATGAAATATGTGCCTGATGCCATTATCTGTGATGTGATGATGCCGGTGATGGACGGATTGGAATGTTGCAGGAAGCTGAAAATGGAATTACAGACTTCTCATATTCCGGTGATGTTGCTTACTGCCTGTTCTTTGGATGAACAGCGGATACAGGGGTTTGAATGTGGAGCGGATTCTTATATTTCCAAACCTTTTAATTCCAAATTGTTACTGGTGCGTCTTCGGAATCTGATTGATAACCATAAGCGGTTGAAACAGTTTTTCGGAGATAAGATTACTTTGTCTAAAGAGTCTGTAAGCGAGGTGGATAAAGGATTTGTGGAGCGCTTCAGAGAGCTGATAGAAGCAAATTTGATAGATTCTGAGTTAAGTGTGGAAGAATTAGGCAGTAAGATGGGATTAAGCAGGGTGCAGCTTTATCGTAAGATTAAGGCACTTACCAATTATTCTCCCAATGAACTGGTGCGTATTGCCAGATTAAAGAAAGCTGCTTCTTTGTTGGCTTCTTCTGAGAAAACCATATCCGAGATAACGTATGAGGTAGGTTTTACATCTCCTTCTTATTTTACCAAGTGTTACAAGGAATATTTCGGAGAAAGTCCTACGGATTTCTTGAAACGCAGAGGATAATTGTGGGGGCGGACACGCAGCTCCGCCCCTACAAGGAATACTTTAAATCAGTGTTGATAAATCTTTTTCGGCTACAAAAGAGAGATTATTAAGAATAATCACTTCCCTTGCTCTGTCCGGATTGTCTGTCCGGAAAATCAAGATGCCTTTATTTCCTAACAGGAAGGAATACAGATAAGTAATGCCTATTTGGGCTTCACTGAAAATGGTGATGGCGTCTGCCGCCCGCCCCGGCTGATTGTCTAGTGTGATGGCGAACACATCGGAGAGTGCCACGGAGATTCCTGCCTCTTTCAGCGTCTCGTATGCGCGTTTGGGTTCCGAGCAGATGATACGGTAAATACCATACTCTACTGTATCGGCAATGGTAGAGGCAATCAGCTGTATGCCTGCTTCTTTCAATAAGTTCAATACTTTCTGTAGTGTCCCCGATTTGTTTTCGATGAAGACGGATAATTGTTGTATAGTCATAAACTTATTTTTTAAAAGGTTTTACGTAAGTCTTTCACACGGACTGCTTTACCTTCCGATTTAGGCAGTGCTCCTTTGGGTACCAGTTTCACACGTGGGGTAACCAATATCTCATCTTTCAGTTGGCGGGTAATTTCCCGGGTCAATGCTTGCAGGCGTCCATAGTCATCGGTGAACAGTTGGCTCAATTCCACTTCTACAGTCATTTCGTCATTAGATTCGGCGGTTTCGAGTGTGATCAGATAGTCACTGCCCAATTCTTTGAATTGCAATAAAATCGTTTCAATCTGAATGGGGAAGATATTGACCCCTTTCAGGATAATCATATCGTCGCTGCGCCCTTTCATTCTGTCCAGACGTTTGTGATGGCGGCCGCAGGGGCATTCCCCCGGCAGAATGCGGGTCAGATCACGGGTACGGTATCTCAATAACGGCATCGCCTCGCGGTTGATGGTGGTCAGTACCAGTTCGCCCACTTCACCTTCGGGCACAGGTTCCAATGTGTCGGGGTCAATGATTTCTACGATATAATAGTCTTCCCATATATGCAATCCGTTTTGTTCCTGGCATTCAAAAGCCACACCGGGACCGCACATTTCGGACATGCCGAAAGAGTTGTAGGCTTTTACACCCAGCATATCTTCGATGCGGCGGCGTTGTTCTTCGGAATGAGGTTCCGCTCCTATGATCAATGTTCTCAATTTGGTGTCACGACGCGGATCAATCCCCATTTCCTGCATTACCTCGTACATACGGGCTGCGTAACTGGGAATGGCGTGCAAGGCGGTGGTTCCGAAATCGGAGATGAATTTCAACTGGCGTTTGGTGTTTCCGGCAGCGGCAGGTACAGTCAGCATTCCCAGCCTTTCAGCACCATATTGAAAGCCCAGCCCGCCGGTGAACATTCCATAGCCGGAAGAGTTCTGGAAAATATCTCCCGGACGTAATCCTACCATATAAAGACAACGGGCCACTGCATTAGCCCATTCGTCAAGGTCTTTTTGGGTATGCAGAATGACAGTGGGATTTCCAGTTGTTCCACTGGATGAGTGAAGGCGGACTGTTTTTTCCAAAGGTACGGACGCCAGTCCGAAAGGATAAGTGTCACGTAGATCTTGTTTGGTGGTAAACGGGATTTTCTGTAAATCATCCAATGAACGGATATCTTCCGGACTCAGATGATTTTCGGCAAACCGTTGTTTATAGAAAGGGGAATTCATGCAATGGCGGACAGTCTTTTGCAGTCGTTCCAATTGTAGTTTCTCAATTTCGGGTCGTGTCAGGGTCTCTAACTCTTTGTGTAAATACATAGCATTTCCTGTTTAGTTGGTTATCAGTCCGACAAAAATAGAAAAAAATATAATGCGGTTGGGAATAAGCTGACAAAATATGTATCTTTGGAGGATTTTAATTTGAAAATGTGATGAAAAAGACATTGTTTGTAATAGGTATGCTGTTATGTGGGCTTTCATTGTACGCTCAGGATATGAAAACTCTTTTTATTGCCATGCCCGATTCGGTGGCTCCTTTATTGACAAAGGTAAATCGTGAGGATTGTGTGGATTTTCTGGCAAGCAATATGAAAGCGGAAGTGAAAAATCGTTTTGGCAAAGTATCTGAACTGAAAAGACTGACGGATGATTATTTGTTTCTGCAAACCACCGGAAGTAGTTCTATGGAAATGAAACTGTTACCCTTGAATGATTCTGTAAAGGTGATTTGTGTAGTGAATACTGTTTGCGGTCCGGCTTGTGATAGTGAAGTTCGTTTTTATAATACGGACTGGCAGCAACTGGCGAAGGAGGATTTTATTCAGCTTCCCTCCGTCGGGGCTTTTTATCTGCCGGTGGATACGCTGACCGATGAGGCTTATGCCGCGATTAGAGAGAAGGCGGATATGGAGTTGGTGAAAGCCACTTTATCAGAAGACAAACCTATTATTTCTTTTACTTATACTACTCCGGATTATCTGGCAAAGACGGAACGGGAAAAATTGGTTGTATACATCAGGAAAGAACCTGTAGTGTATGAATGGAAGGGGGGAAAGTATAATGATGTATCTTTGAAATAAAGGTGGATACGTATGATAAAATAAAAGGCTGCAAACTTATCGGGTTGCAGCCTTTTATTTTGGAACTTATGTATAAGTTACAAATTACTTTTTCATACGGTTGCCGTAGCGGCTCATGAACTTGTCTACACGACCAGCTGTATCTACTAACTTGGATTTACCAGTGTAGAACGGGTGTGATGTATTAGAAATTTCCAGTTTTACCAACGGATAAGTTTCACCTTCGAATTCGATGGTTTCTTTTGTGCTACAAGTTGAACGTGACAAAAATACATCACCGTTTGACATGTCTTTGAATACTACGGGACGATAGTTTTCAGGATGAATACCTTTTTTCATTTCTGTATATTATTTTATTGTTATTATTTTTTTTACTTGTCTGGTAAACAATATTGGGTGTAATGGTCCATTTTGGACCGCAAAGATACTGCTTTTCTTTGAAATAGAAAAAACTTCGGGCTGTTTTTTCTTCTAAAAGCCTTATTTTCTTCTTTTATAGTATTGTAAGGTAGACATTACAATATAATCAGTTTGTATGTTTTAGTGAAGAAAATAGTTAATAAAATCATTTTTTATGAGATATTTTTGGTGTGAACTTGCCATAGTTAGCGCATTTATGATTACTTTTGCAGTGGAATTTAATTCACTAACAATTATAAATATTAGAACAATGGTTAATTACAAAGATTTAGGTCTGGTAAACACTAGAGATATGTTTGCTAAGGCTATCAAAGGTGGATATGCAATTCCTGCATTCAACTTCAACAATATGGAACAGATGCAGGCTATCATCAAAGCTGCAGTAGAAACAAAATCTCCGGTTATTTTGCAGGTTTCAAAAGGTGCTCGTCAGTATGCTAACGCTACTTTGTTGCGTTACATGGCTCAGGGTGCTGTAGAATATGCAAAAGAATTAGGTTGTGCAAAACCTGAAATCGTTCTTCACCTTGACCACGGAGATACTTTCGAAACTTGCAAGAGCTGTATCGACTCAGGTTTCTCTTCTGTAATGATCGACGGTTCTCACCTGCCTTACGAAGAAAACGTAGCTTTGACTAAGAAGGTGGTTGACTACGCTCATCAGTTTGATGTAACTGTAGAAGGTGAATTGGGTGTATTGGCCGGTGTGGAAGATGAAGTTTCTTCTGATCATCATACTTATACTGACCCTGAAGAAGTAATTGATTTTGCTACTCGTACAGGTTGCGACTCATTGGCTATCTCTATCGGTACTTCTCACGGTGCATACAAATTTACTCCGGAACAGTGCCACATTGATCCTGCTACAGGTCGTATGGTTCCTCCTCCTTTGGCATTCGAAGTATTGGATGCTGTAATGGAAAAACTTCCGGGATTCCCCATCGTTCTTCATGGTTCTTCATCAGTTCCTCAGGAAGAAGTTGAAACAATCAACAAGTATGGTGGTGCATTGAAGGCTGCTATCGGTATCCCTGAAGAAGAATTGCGCAAGGCTGCCAAGTCTGCTGTTTGCAAAATCAACATTGACTCAGACTCTCGTTTGGCTATGACTGCTGCTATCCGTCAGACTTTTGCTGAAAAACCGGCAGAATTCGACCCGCGTAAGTACTTAGGTCCGGCTCGTGACAATATGGAAAAACTGTACAAGCACAAAATTATTAACGTGCTGGGTTCAGACAATAAATTGGCTGAATAATTGATTCATCCTATATAAACAGAAAAAAGCTGCTTTCTTTATTGAAGGCAGCTTTTTTTGTTTTAAGACCGGTTTCGGTATTGAAGAGGGGACTTGCCTGTATGTTTCTTGAAATAGCGGCCAAAAAAAGATTGGTCAGGGAAAGATAATCGGTTGGAGATCTCTTGAATACTTAGAGATGTGGATTGTAGTAATGCTTTAATCTCAAGAATTACATGTCGGTCAATAATGCTTTTGGCTGTGTTGCCGGATACGTTTTGTACGATTGTGGAAAGGTAACGGGGAGTGATGAATAGTTCGGCTGCATAGAAAGATACCTCACGTTGGGTGGTGCAATGTTTATGAATTAATTGGATGAAACGTTTGAATATCTCTTCCTGGCGATTTATTCCTTCGGTCTTTTTTTGCAGGAACAGGTGTTGGGTCTTGTCATAGAAGTCCAGAATGAAGTTTTGAATGAAATTTTTGAAGATCTGAATGCGGAAACTATTATCCCTGTCTTCATAAAGATCTTTCATGACCAAGCTGAGTCCGATGAATGGTTTTACACGTTCTTCAGGGATGACAATGCATGGATGCTCTTTTAGAAAGTGAAAGAAGGAGGGATCCAGACGTGAGGTGATCTCCCTGAAAAGGGTGTCGGAAAAAACAATATAGGAAACGGTAAAATCATGGCTGGCGCAGGTGCAATTGAAGATACTGCCGGGGAGAAGCAGAAGTTGGGTGTTCTCCGTCACTTCGTATGCCTGCAAATCAATTTCTATGTGGGCTTTTCCGCTACGGCAATGAAAAATAGATGCGTCTGCTAACTTTATGATCTGATTGGAGCATATATCTATACTTTCTTCTATTCCGGTGATAAACGGTTCATTCTCTGGTAAACTCAATATTTCCATATTTATTCTTGTTTTGATGCAAAATTAACTATTATTTTTGTTATAATAGGAAATCTATTCCGAATTTGAACAATGGTAGCTAATAATTGAATGTGTCGGCTTGAAAAATTCCATCTACCTTTGCGTCCGAATTTAAAAGATTGGAATATGATGACATTGAACAAAAAATGGATGCGACTAATGGTATTGGTTGGTTGTGCTGCTTTGACAGCGTCGTGTAAACAGGCGCCTGTTGCACAAATGGAGGCGGAATATGCGGTATTAAAGGTATCACCGTCGGACAAAGTTTTGTCTACTACTTATTCGGCTACGATCCGTGGCCGCCAGGATATTGATATTTATCCGCAAGTTTCCGGTTTCCTTACCCGGCTTTGTGTGGAGGAAGGACAGGCAGTGCGTAAAGGGCAAGTCTTATTTATTATTGACCAAGTGCCTTATAAGGCGGCATTGGAAACTGCTGTCGCCAATGTGGAATCGGCTAAAGCCGGTCTTGCCACAGCCGAACTGACTTATAACAGCAAGAAAGAATTGTTTGCCAAAAAGGTGGTTTCAGAGTTTGATCTGAAGACTGCGGAAAACTCTTACCTGACCGCTAAGGCTGGATTGGCTCAGGCTAAGGCGCAGGAAGTCAGTGCTCGCAATAACCTTTCATATACCAAGGTGAAAAGTCCTTCGGACGGGGTGATTGGTACATTGCCTTATCGGGTAGGTGCATTGGTTAGTGCCAGTTTGCCACAACCGTTGACTACGGTTTCTGATAATTCGGATATGTATGTCTACTTTTCGATGACTGAAAATCAATTGTTGGCTCTGACCCGTCAATATGGTTCCAAAGCAGAAGCGTTGAAAAATATGCCGGAAGTGGAACTGCAATTGAATGACAAGTCTATGTATGGCGAAAAGGGACGCATTGAAACCATCAGTGGGGTGGTAGACCGTAATACGGGTACCGCAAGTCTGCGTGCCGTATTCCCGAATAAGAATGGGTTGCTGTATAGCGGAACATCGGGAAATGTGATTCTTCCGGTTACGATGAAAGGAAGTTTGGTTATTCCTCAGGCTACAACTTTTGAAATTCAGGATATTACATACGTATATAAAGTCGTGGACGGCAAGGCACAATCAGCTCCTGTCAGTGTGACCCGTGTAAATGGAGGACAGGAATATATCGTGAACGATGGATTGAAAGAGGGGGATATCATTGTAGCGGAAGGCGTAGGTTTGCTGCGTGAAGGTACTCCCATTAAAGTAAAACAGAACTAAGAAAGACTATGAATTTAAGAACCTTTATAGAACGCCCCATCCTGTCGGCTGTTATTTCTATTTCGATAGTGGTAGTGGGTATCATCGGGCTGTTCACTTTGCCCGTCGAACAATATCCTGATATTGCTCCGCCTACCATTCAGGTAAGTACCTCTTATTTTGGTGCCAGTGCGGAAACTCTTCAGAAGAGTGTTATCGCTCCGTTGGAGGAAGCGATTAACGGTGTGGAAAATATGACTTATATGACTTCTACCGCTTCAAATGCCGGAGTTGTGGATATCACTGTGTATTTTAAACAAGGGACAGACCCCGATATGGCAGCGGTCAATGTGCAGAACCGTGTATCGAAGGCTACCGGACAGTTACCGGCAGAAGTAACGCAGGTGGGTGTGACTACCTCAAAGCGGCAGACCAGTATTTTGCAGATGTTCTCACTATATAGTCCGGATGATTCGTATGATGAGAAATTCTTGTCCAACTATATCAGTATTAACTTGAAACCTGCAATTCTTCGTATCCAGGGTGTGGGTGATATGATGATTATGGGGGGTGACTATAGTATGCGTATCTGGATGAAGCCTGACGTGATGGCCCAGTATAAATTGATTCCATCGGATGTGACCCAAGTGTTGGCTGAACAGAATATTGAATCGGCTACCGGTTCATTCGGAGAAAACTCTGATGAAACTTATCAATATACAATGAAGTATAAAGGGCGTCTGATTACTCCGGAAGAGTTTGGGGAAATTGTGATCCGGTCTTCGGATAATGGCGAAGTGTTGAAGCTGAAAGAAATTGCCGATATAGAGATGGGCGAGGAAAGTTATGCCTATCACGGGGCTATGAATGGTCATCCTGGTATTTCCTGTATGATTTTTCAGACGGCAGGATCGAATGCGACAGAAGTAAACAATAATATTGATACCTTTTTGGAAGAAGCAAGGAAGGATCTGCCCAAAGGGGTGGAGATGGTTCAGGTAATGAGCTCCAATGACTTTTTGTATGCATCTATTCATGAGGTGATAAAGACCTTGTTCGAGGCCATTTTTTTGGTAATCTTAATTGTATATGTATTCTTGCAGGATATCCGTTCTACTATTATTCCATTGGTGGGGATCATCGTGTCCTTGATTGGTACATTTGCTTTTATGTCCATAGCAGGATTCAGTATCAACCTGATTACCCTGTTTGCTTTGGTGTTGGTGATCGGTACGGTGGTGGATGATGCCATTGTTGTCGTCGAGGCGGTGCAGGCGCGTTTTGATGTGGGATATCGTTCTTCTTATATGGCTAGTATTGATGCGATGAAGGGAATTAGCAATGCGGTCATCTCTTCTTCGTTGGTATTTATGGCTGTGTTTATTCCGGTTTCGTTTATGAGTGGAACTTCGGGTACTTTTTATACTCAGTTTGGTTTGACTATGGCGGTTGCCGTAGGTATCTCTGCCGTCAATGCACTGACTTTGAGTCCGGCGCTGTGTGCTTTGTTCTTGAAACCGTATATCAATGAGGATGGAACGGAAAAAAACAATTTTGCAGCACGTTTCCGTAAAGCGTTCAATGCTGCTTTCGATGCAATGATTGAACGATATAAGAAAGGGGTATTGTTCTTTATCAAACGCAAATGGATGGTATGGACACTTCTTGCGGCCTCGGTAGTACTATTGGCTTTCTTGATGAATACAACTAAAACCAGTTTGGTACCTGATGAAGACCAGGGGGTTGTATTTGTGAATGTCAGTACGGCGGCAGGTAGTTCATTGAAAACGACTAATGACGTAATGATGCGTATTGAAAAGCGCATGATGGATATTCCTCAGGTGCTGCATGTGCAGCGTGTGGCAGGTTATGGTCTGCTAGCCGGACAGGGTAACTCTTTTGGTATGTTGATTCTGAAACTGAAACCTTGGGATGAGCGTGAAGGAAAGGAAAATGATGTTCAGGCAGTAATCGGACAGGTATATGGCCGTACGGCAGACATTAAGGATGCCAGTATATTTGCTATTTCTCCGGGTATGATTCCGGGGTATGGTATGGGTAATGCGTTGGAACTCCATATGCAGGATAAACAAGGTGGTGATGTGGGCACTTTCTTCAATACCACTCAACAATATCTGGGTGCTCTGAACCAACGTCCCGAGATCGCGATGGCATACTCTACTTTTGATATCCGTTATCCGCAATGGACGGTAGAAGTGGATGCGTCCAAATGTAAGCGTGCCGGTATCACTCCGGATGCTGTGCTAAGCACATTGTCCGGCTATTATGGTGGGCAGTATGTTTCAAATTTTAATCGTTTCTCTAAAGTATATAAGGTTATGATTCAGGCAGATCCGAAGTATCGTGTGGATGAAAGCTCGTTGAATAATATCTTTGTGCGTATGTCTAATGGCGAGATGGCTCCTCTCAGCCAGTTTGTGACATTGACCCGCAGTTATGGGGCAGAATCGCTGAGCCGTTTCAATATGTTCAATTCTATTGCTGTAAATGCAATGCCTGCCGAAGGGTATAGTACCGGTGATGCCATCCGTGCCGTTCAGGAAACTGCCGTACAGGCACTTCCCAAAGGTTTTGGGTACGACTTTGGTGGTATTACCCGTGAAGAGACCGACCAGGGAGGTACTACCATTATCATCTTTGCTATCTGTTTCTTGATGATTTATCTGATTTTAAGTGCACTTTATGAAAGTTTCCTCATTCCGTTTGCGGTGTTGTTGTCTGTTCCGTTTGGGCTGATGGGTAGCTTCCTGTTTGCGAAGATGATGGGACTGGAGAACAATATTTATTTGCAGACCGGTTTGATTATGTTGATAGGTTTGCTTGCTAAGACTGCCATTTTGCTGACCGAGTACGCTACCGAGCGTCGTAAGGCAGGTATGAGCCTGACTTCCGCTGCACTTTCTGCCGCCAAAGCCCGTTTGCGTCCTATCCTGATGACGGCACTGACTATGATTTTCGGTCTGTTCCCGTTGATGGTTGCCAGTGGAGTAGGTGCTAATGGAAACAGTTCGCTGGGAACAGGTACTGTGGGTGGAATGGTGATCGGTACGCTGGCGTTGCTGTTTATTGTACCTTCTTTGTTTATCGTATTCCAATATTTACAGGAAAAGGTACGTCCTATTCAGTTTCAGCCGGCGGCCGATTGGCAGATTCAAGAGGAATGTGTAGAAGCAAAAGAAGAGAGACAACACCACATCGAAAGCAAAAACGAAGAGAAAAAATGAAAAAACAGATCATCACTCTGACTGTCGCAGCGCTCACATTGAGTAGCTGCGGCATATATACCCAATATAAACCTGCAACCGAAGTGCCCGATAATTTGTATGGGGAAGAGGTGGCAGTTGCTGATACCGTGGATAATATCGGCAACCTGAGCTGGCAGGAGATTTTTACAGATCCGCGGCTTCAGGAATTGATAGAGCAAGGCTTGCGGAACAATACGGATTTGCAGTCAGCACAATGGCGTGTGAAAGAGGCGGAAGCTGCTATGCTGTCAGCCAAATTGGCTTATCTGCCTTCTTTCGCTCTGTCACCTCAGGGGACAGCAAGTAGTTTTGACAAAGGAAAAGCTGTACAAACTTATACTTTACCGGTGGCGGCAAGTTGGGAAATTGATATTTTCGGCCGCATCCGTAATGCGAAACGCCAGGCGAAAGCATTGCTGGAACAGAGCCGTGACTATAAACAGGCTGTCCGGACACAGCTGATAGCCGGTATAGCTAATACTTACTATACCTTGCTGATGCTGGACAATCAGCTGGCCATTTCTGTCCGGACTGAAAAGTCCTGGAAAGAAACCGTAGATGCAACCCGTGCTCTGATGGAAGCCGGATTGGCAAATGAAGCTGCCGTTTCACAAATGGAAGCTACATATTATACTATATGTACTTCAGTTCTTGATCTGAAAGAACAAATTAACCAGGTAGAAAACAGTTTGTCGTTGTTGTTGGCTGAATCTCCTCATGCTATTGAGAGAACGGGCACATGGGACAGTTCTTATATGCTGAAGGAACATTTCCCGGTAGGCATCCCTGTGCAAATGCTTGCCAACCGTCCCGATGTACGCAGTGCGGAGCGTTCGTTGGAAGCAGCTTTCTATGCCACAAATCAGGCTCGTTCCGCCTTTTATCCTTCTATTGTTTTAAGTGGAAGTGCGGGATGGACTAATTCTGCAGGAAGTATGATTGTCAATCCGGGCAAGTTCATTGCAACGGCGGTAGCTTCGTTAACCCAGCCACTTTTTAATAAAGGTGCGAACATAGCACAGCTAAAGATAGCTAAAGCTCAGCAAGAAGAAGCAAAACTGAGTTTTCAACAGGCTTTGTTGAATGCAGGAAGTGAAGTGAACGAGGCTTTGGTGAAATATCAGACGGCCCGTGATAAATCAGCTTATTATGATAAACAAATAAATTCATTAAATAAAGCTTTGGAAAGTACCTCTTTGCTGATGCAACATGGGAATACGACTTATCTGGAAGTTTTGACGGCTCAGCAGACTTTGCTTAATGCGGAGTTAACTCAGGTTGCTAACCGTTTTACTGAAATGCAAGGCGTAATCAATCTCTATCAGGCATTGGGTGGAGGTCGTGACTAATTTAGCATACTGTTATCTTCAACGTGTTGAAGAAAGAGAACGCTGCTCTCCGTGAGGAAAGCAGCGTTCTTTTATGGTTGTCAAGGTCCTACTATAACACAAACCGGATTAGATTCTTCATTGATTTCCTGTAAAAAACTTAGCTTTCCTTCTTGGACAATTCCCGGATTTTTATCCATCCATTCGTCTATTTTCCCTATCTCCAATAAAGCGGCATACTCTCCTTCTTCTGTACAAGTGATGGGATAGAAAGGCATGAAATGCGTCAGGTCATCTGTCAGCCCCACAGTGGCATTATTCATATAAGTAATATGTTTTTCTTTGTCGTAAATACCATAGAACGGTTTTTTCTTATCGTATAATCCTTGTAGAGATATAAAGAAGAGATGTTTGGGAGTTTCCAGAATACCGGTTATAACGATGTAGTTCTCTGTATCCTCTTTTTGTCCCATTTTTTCAGCCGGGAAATGCCATTGTCCGGTATGGAAAGTGGTATGGACAGTAGCTTCGTGTCCTTTAATGTCGTAGATTGTGTCATTGAACGCTTTTCTGAAACGTATGCTGCCGTTGCTCAGCCAAAGTGAAGGCTGGTCTATAGGAAGAACAGTCATTGTTCCATCCTGATAATTTATATATATTAACCCTCCTATGTTGGCGTTGCCGGGTAATTGCTTGAATACGTTGATGCTGGATATCTGGTCCATGCCCATAGGATCACCCAGATTGGCAAATTCCGGCAATGAGTCTTTTACTTCTCCCTGTTCGTTGAAGTAAAGTAACGCACTTGCTTGCGGTTGTCCTATTCCTTCTCCATAATGAGCAAGAATAAGGGAGTCGGAAAAAGTAAAGTAAAGGGATGGGGAAATCTTTTGTGGTAGGTGTACTTGCCCTAGATAGTTACCTTTTGTATCGTATTTTACCAACTTGTCGGGTTGGCGATAAAAGTAGAGATTGTTGGTATGGGGGTGAATAAAGCAGTTGGCATTGCTGTAGCCTTGTGGATCTTCTCCTTTGTGCCCGATGCTGCCAAGATATTTTCCGGTTTGCTTGTTGAATGACAGGCATCGTCCGTTGGTAGAGACAAAGATATGGTCTTTAGATAACTTGATGGAATAGGAGTTGCCAATCAGGGATGAGTCTGTTGTTTCCAAAGGGATATAACGGATTTGTTTTCCCAATTGGGAGGTCTTTAATTCTGTGAGGTGTTCCAGGCTTACGGCAATGTCAATTGCATTCGGGTCATTCGCTTTGTTTTGGGGAGTACAGGAGCCTAATAATAGGAGTAGGCCGCCCAGCATGATTTGCTTCTTCATAGTAGTATTGTTTTATGGAAGAAAAGAAGTTGTTTGCATGGGCAACTTCTTTTCTTTGTGTTTAAATGATGTTGTGTTTATTATCTTGCAGCAAAAAACAAGGAGTTTCCTGTAGCCATTCTTGCGGTAGCAATACCTTGTGCATCAGGAGTGACAGTCATGGAGGTTCCGTTTTGCAGGCTCAAAACAGCCGTTCCGTCTTCGTTCATTTTCACAAGTTCGAAGCTCTGTCCGTCGGCTACGGCATTCCATGTATTGTTTTCTTTGTTATAGACCAAATCTACAGATTTGTCTTCTCCTTTTTTGGTAATGGTATAACCGTTTTCGTTGGTTTTTACCAAATATTCGCCATTTTCTCCTTGCACTGTTTCTACTTCACCGATAGAAGCTGTAGGGTTGGAACCGCTCCAGAATTCGATGGAATTTAAAACCAATGCGTCTGCCAGATAAGCAATTTCATAAACAGGGACAATATGGAAAGCGAGAAAGATAAGTTCGTTGACAAACTTGTTGCTTACCCCCTGGTTCCAGTCTTTCAAACTATTCCATAATCCGAAAGAACCGATGCATGATGAAAATAAGACGCTGCCACTCAACATGGCGCAAACAAGAAATGTTTTGCTTTTTTTCATGATCAATAAAGTTAAGTTTATAAAAAGTAATTTTATGACGATTTTCTACAATAAAACGATTTAATCGTCACGCAAAGATAGAACTTTTTTATGGAAAGAGGCTTCTCTACCTAAAAAACTGTATCTTTGTAAGCTGAACATGAAAAACTATTAATCAAAAATCTTATAAAAGAATGAAAGAACAAATTCAAAAAAAGCTCAATGACTCCAAGGTTCTTCGGTGGAGTGTGTTGGCGTTGGTGGCTTTCACCATGCTATGCGGTTATTTTTTGACCGATGTAATGTCCCCCTTAAAACCGATGCTTGAAAAGGAGCTGCTGTGGGATAGTCTGGATTATGGTATTTTTACCAGTGCATACGGTTGGTTCAATGTCTTTGCCTTTATGCTTATTATCGGTGGTATCATTTTGGATAAGATGGGAGTGCGCTTTACTGGTATGGGAGCATGCCTTTTGATGGTGTTGGGCTGTGGATTAAAATATTATGCTATTTCTACTACATTTGCTGAGGGAAGCACTTTGCTTGGAATGAAAACCCAGGTAGGACTGGCTGCGTTGGGATATGCTATATTTGGTGTCGGTGTAGAGATTGCAGGCATCACGGTTTCAAAAATTATTGTGAAGTGGTTTAAAGGAAAAGAAATGGCTCTGGCCATGGGTATGGAGATGGCGACAGCCCGTTTAGGCACTATGCTGGCTTTGGCTGTTACGGTTCCTATCGCTACTTTCTTTGGCATTACTGATGATGAGGGTGTGTTCCATCCTAATATCCCTGCTCCATTGTTGCTGTGTCTTACTATGCTTTGTATTGGTACGGTAGCATTTTTTATTTATACTTTCTATGATAAGAAACTGGATGCTTCTTTAGAAGAAGAAGGGGCGGAACCTGAAGAGCCTTTCCGTATGAAAGATATTTGGTTGATTGTAACCAATAAAGGATTTTGGCTGATTGCGTTGCTGTGTGTGTTGTTTTATTCTGCCGTATTCCCTTTCTTGAAATATGCTACAGACCTGATGGTGCAGAAATATAATGTAGATCCGGAATTGGCGGGTACTATTCCTAGCCTGTTACCATTGGGAACTTTGTTCCTTACTCCGCTTTTCGGTAATGTGTACGATCGGATAGGCAAGGGAGCTACGCTGATGATCATCGGTTCTGTGCTGTTGATTTTTGTTCATACAATGTTTGCGTTACCTGTCTTGAATGTATGGTGGTTTGCCACTATCATTATGATTATATTGGGGATTGGCTTTTCTTTGGTGCCATCGGCTATGTGGCCCTCTGTTCCTAAAATTATTCCGGAAAAGCAGTTGGGTACAGCTTACGCTTTGATCTTCTGGGTACAAAACTGGGGGTTGATGGGTGTACCTGCTTTGATTGGTTTTGTCTTGAATGAGTATTGCAAAGGACCGGTAGTAGATGGAATGCAGACTTATGATTATACACTTCCCATGTGGATATTTGCAGGCTTTGGTGTGGCTGCATTGTTCTTTGCTTTGTGGCTGAAAGGTGAGAATAAGAAAAAGGGGTATGGATTGGAGGAACCAAATATTAAAAAATAATTGATTGTCTTTTAGTGAAAATGAGGGTGTCCAGTGCATTATGGATACCCTCATTTTGCTATGTAGGGGTGAGATGGAGTTTTAGTCTTTATCAATCTTCACAATTCCTCCGGTATTAGGATTAAAGATCACTCGTGTATTTACTTTTTTATTAAAAAGGTTATCTATCAGACATTCCGTTGTCCCAAATTGTGTAACAGGTAGTTCTCCGTCAAAATAACGTTTGTTTGGAGTGAATACGGTAACCTGAGCTTTTCCCGGAATATTGTAAATAACACCATCCGTCTTCTTTTTTTCTTTGCCTTTCGGATCCATCGGTGGCAATGTTTCTTGGTTGACGATGGAAATATAATAAGGTTCACCGGATAAATTATCGGCATCCAGCATCCCTAGTTTCTTTGAGAAACGGAAAGCTACTTTTTCTTTCATGTTCGCTTCTGGTTTTATGCGGATGGTAAATGATTTTTCTATGCGGTCTGTTGTGCCGGCAAACATTTGCATCATGGCTTGTTCCTGTTCATCCAGATTGTCCAGCATGAGTTTTAAAGCGGCTCCGTCTTTGGGCATATAATCTGCTTGCCCGCGGGTCAGGCTGTTTTTGCTTTCTCGTATATTGTAGATTTCTTTCGCCACCAATTCAGCCATTTTAGCGGTAGAACCGGCTATCAGAATCTCTTCGGTCATAAAACTGCGTGGGTCAATACGTTTTTTGGCCGTATCGGCAACTTTTGTCACAGGTGCTTTCTCTATAGGAGAGGTGGTGTTGATAGCCTTTATGATTCCTTCAGGAGTCAATTCTACCTGTGAGGCCGCACTTTTGTCTTTCAGTTTTACAGCGTATGCATTGTCCGGGTCAGGAATGCCTATGGAATTTACCTTGATACTGTTTATTTCCCAATGTTCTTCCGGTTGGGATGATATGCCTGTAAGGCGCAGATAGCGGTCGGCGTATTGGCAGAATTCTCCGGGCGTGTAGACAACTTTGGTTGCGGTGACTTGCAATTCTATTTCGGTCTTAGGCAAATAATAAACCACTCCTTCTCCCATGGTTCCGGGAGTATATGTACTGACATCTTGTGCGGTGCCGCTCAATGAAACCAGTAACCCTGCTGCGATTAATCCTTTTTTCATATTTCTATATTCTATCATATATGTAAGCAAATATAGCTATTCTTTTGTAAATCTGCCTTTTGTTTCTGTTAATTTCTTCCATGCTGCGGGTAATGCGTCAATAAGATCACTTGAGGTGGTTCCTATTTCTCCTTTTTCTTCCGCTGCAATGTCTCCTGCCAGACCATGTACGTAGACGCCCAGGCGGCATGTATCTTCTTGAGTATATCCTTGTGCCAATAAGGCTGCCAGAATACCGGTCAGCACATCACCGCTGCCGGCGGTTGCCATACCTGGGTTCCCGGTGGGATTGAAATAACAATTTCCTTCGGGGGTGACAACTGTGCTCCATGATCCCTTTATAATGATATAGCTTTGCAGATAGGCTGCCAGTTCTTTCGTCTTTGTCAGCCGTTCGTAAGTATCCATGCATTTACCTATCAGTCGTTCCAGTTCCTTTAGATGGGGGGTGAGAATACAGCGCTTCGGCATCCGGCTGAGCCAGTTGCGGTGAGTGCCGAAAATATTAATGGCATCCGCATCCAGCACTAAAGGTACCGGACAACCTTGTATTTGTTCCATCATGGCCAACGCTGTATCTTCTTCTTGTCCCAACCCCGGACCGATGGCTATGGCTTGATAACGGTCTGTATCCACGGGCTCGGCAAAATAATGGTCGTGTATGTCTGTCTGTACAATGGCTTCGGGGACAGTGGTCTGAAGTAAATCATGGTTGTGGATAGGTACATGGACAGTCAGTAATCCCACTCCCGAACGCAGGCAGGCACGGGCAGATAAAATGGATGCTCCTGCCATGCCATAAGATCCTGCGATGAGCAGTGCATGGCCGAAAGCTCCCTTGTGGGCAAATCGTTTCCGCGGTTTGATGAGGCTGCGAATTTCTTCTTCCTCTGTGATATAGTAGGGACTTTGTGCTGTATCAATAAAGTCTTTTTTCAGTTGGATGTCCAATAGTTGCCATTCGCCTACAATGTCTTCGTTTTCGGGGAAAAGAAAGGATAACTTAGGTAGCTGAATGCTGAGAGTGACATCCGCGCGTATCATGTTTTGACGGATATTATAAGTGTTGTCCTCACACATTAATCCTGAAGGTACATCAATGGCTACTACCTGTGCCTTGGATGCATTAATATATTTCACTACGGCAGCAAATCCACCGTTCAGTGGTTTGTTGAGTCCGGAACCGAATAATCCGTCTACTACCAGATGCCTTTCTGTCAGGACTGGAGGATCAAATTGTGTGCTTACTTCAGTAAAGTACACCGAGCCGCATTCTTTTAACCGTTCAAGATTGGTCTGACATTCTTCCGACAGTTTTCCTTTGGTGTTAAACAGAAAGACTTCTACGTGATAGTTTTGCTTAGACAACATACGGGCTACGGCAAGCGCATCGCCCCCGTTATTTCCCGGTCCGGCGAATACTACAATATGGAAAGAAGTATCCCATCGGTGGGTAATGGCACGAGTCAGTTCTTCGGCTGCCCGTTCCATCAAATCAATGGAGGCAACCGGTTCTTTGGCAATCGTGTACTTGTCCAGCTCTTTTAGTTGGGTGCTCGAAATAATTTTCATGACAATCTCTTTTGTTTGAACGTACAAAGATAACACTATTTACAAAAAGAGGTTATGTGAATACTTCGATACTTGGAATAAAAATGTTATTTTTGCAGCAATTTAATAAAATAGCGGTTATGGATACCATTCAAATCAAAGATAAACGTTTCACTCCTTTCATTCCTGAAGAACGGATCTTAAAAGAAGTGGCACGGGTAGCGAGTGAGATTAATCGGGATTTAGAAGGAACTAATCCCTTGTTTTTAAGTGTATTGAACGGCGCATTCATGTTTGCTGCCGACTTGATGCGTAACCTTACCATTCCCAGTGAAATTTCTTTCGTGAAACTGGCCTCTTATGCAGGAACTTCTTCTACAGGAAAGGTAAAAGAGTTGGTAGGTTTGAATGATGATATTGAGGGTCGTACAGTGGTGATTGTGGAAGATATTGTGGATACCGGGGTGACAATGAAGCACTTGTTGGAAACATTACAAGCTAGAAAACCGAAAGAGATCCGTATCGCTACCTTGCTGCTGAAACCTGATAAATTGAAGGTGGAATTGGATATACATTATGTGGCCATGCGTATTCCCAATGATTTTATTGTGGGGTATGGTCTGGATTATGATGGCTTGGGACGTAACTATCGGGATATTTACACCGTAATGGAATGAAATTTGTACAACTAAATATAAAAATAAAAGGTAAAACAAGATGTTGAACATTGTAATTTTTGGAGCTCCGGGTTCTGGTAAGGGTACTCAGAGTGAACGTATTGTAGAGAAATTCGGTATTAATCATATTTCAACAGGGGATGTGCTTCGTGCTGAGATTAAGAAGGGTACAGAATTGGGAAAGACAGCCAAAGGATATATCGATCAGGGCCAGTTGCTGCCTGATGAATTGATTATTGATATTCTGGCAAGTACGCTGGATAGCTTTAAGGAAAGCAAAGGGGTTATTTTTGATGGATTTCCCAGAACCATCGCCCAGGCAGAAGCGTTGAAGAAAATGCTGGCCGAACGTGGACAGGAAGTATCTGTTATGTTGGACTTGGATGTACCCGAAGAAGAATTGATGACTCGCCTGATTAAGCGTGGACAGGAATCGGGACGTGCGGATGATAACGAGGAAACAATAAAGAAACGTTTGGTTGTTTATCACTCGCAGACGGCTCCGCTGATTGACTGGTACAAGAACGAAGGTAAATATCAGCACATTCACGGTTTGGGTACGATGGATGCTATTTTTGCCGACATTGTTGCTGCTGTTGAAAAATTATAGTAATATGCTAATGTGCTGATGCAGCAGTCCGCCAATGTGTCAGTCTGCATAATGATACATGGAGTACAGTTTCGTTGGCACATTAGTAAATTGATAAATTAGTAAATTATTAATTATGGCTGAATCGAATTTTGTTGATTATGTGAAGATATATTGCCGCTCGGGTAAGGGCGGGCGAGGCTCTGCGCATATGCGTCGTGAGAAGTATGTACCCAATGGTGGCCCTGACGGTGGTGATGGCGGTAGAGGAGGTCATGTTATTTTGCGGGGAAACCGTAATTATTGGACATTGCTTCACCTGAAGTATGACCGCCACGTGTTTGCCACACACGGCGGCAATGGATCGAAGAACAAAAGCTTTGGTAAAGATGGTGAAGACAAAGTTATTGAAGTGCCTTGTGGTACAGTTGTTTATAATGCTGAAACAGGTGAATATATCTGTGATATCACCGAACACGGACAAGAAATAATTCTGTTGAAAGGAGGACGTGGGGGATTGGGAAACTGGCACTTCCGTACAGCAACCCGTCAGGCGCCACGTTTTGCACAACCGGGAGAACCCATGCAGGAGCTGATGGTTATTTTGGAATTAAAACTGTTGGCTGATGTAGGTTTGGTAGGTTTTCCAAATGCAGGGAAATCCACTTTATTGTCTACCGTATCGGCGGCACGTCCTAAAATAGCCAATTATCCGTTTACTACGCTGGAGCCGAATTTGGGTATCGTGTCCTATCGCGAAGGAAAATCTTTTGTCATGGCGGATATTCCCGGAATTATTGAAGGGGCCAGTGAGGGAAAAGGACTGGGACTTCGTTTCCTGCGCCATATAGAACGCAACTCTTTGTTGCTCTTTATGGTACCGGGTGATACAGATGATATCCGTAAGGAATATGAAATCCTGCTGAATGAGTTGGCTACCTTCAACCCGGAAATGTTGGATAAACAACGTGTGCTTGCCATTACCAAAAGTGACATGTTGGATGAAGAACTGATTGCCATGTTGGAGCCGACATTGCCGGATAATGTTCCGCATATCTTTATCTCGTCGGTAACTGGCTTGGGGATACAGCAGCTGAAGGATATTTTATGGACAGAATTGAATAAGGACAGCAATAAGTTGGAAGGTGTCCGTACGGAAACAATTGTTCATCGCGCCAAAGATGTTGCCAAACTGCAGGAAGAGTTGAAAGACATGGGTGAGGATGAGGACTTTGAATATGAATATGAAGAAGATGCCGATGATGACTTCGATTATGAATATGAAGATGAGAATTGGGACGAAGAAGAGGAAAAGAAATGAAACGGCTGACATCAGATAATAAAATGTTGGGATATGAGCTGATGAAGGCATATCCCAACATTTCTTGTTTTTCTACCACCCGTCACGGAGGTTGTAGTAAGGGAAACTACGCTTCGTTCAATTGTAACGGATATTGTGGGGACGAGGCAGAAGATGTGAATCGCAACCGGGAATTGCTGCGTAGCTTGTTACCCGGGGAATCGGTAGAACTCGTAATTCCGCATCAGACCCATAGTGACCATGTGAAAGTTGTGGATACTATTCAGGTAAATACTGAATTGGAAGGAGTGGATGCATTGGTAACAGACATTCCCGGTTATTGCTTGTGTGTATCTACGGCCGATTGTGTTCCTGTTTTATTATATGATACCCGAAAGAAGGTAGTGGCTGCCATTCATGCCGGATGGCGTGGTACGGTGGCCCGGATTGTGGAGAAGACAGTTTCAGTCATGGATAACCAATACGGCTCGCAAGGGAAAGATCTCATAGCTTGCATCGGTCCCAGTATTTCATTGGAGGCTTTTGAAGTAGGGGATGAAGTTTATCAAGCTTTTTGTGAGGCGGGGTTTGATATGAATCAGATTGCCCGTAAAGAAGCAAAATGGCATATTGATTTGTGGGAAGCCAACCGTCAGCAATTGTTGGCATACGGTGTGAAGCCTGAACATATTGAGATATCCGGCATTTGTACGTATCATAATAACGATGATTTCTTTTCGGCCCGCCGGCAAGGAATCCGGTCGGGAAGGATATTATCGGGCATTCTTTTAGGTGTCTGAGGAACACACTCATTGGAAGAACGCAGTATAAAAATAAATATGGAAATAAAAGTATCGGAAGAAATAAAGAAAGCCTGTCCGCAGTTTGCCGGTATAGCCATCCGTGCTACGGTAGAGAACACTGCTTATAGCGAATCTTTGTGGAAAAAGATAGACGAGTTCACTATATGCTATCGTGAAATGTACACTACGGATTCCATTAAGGATATGGTTACGATTCATGCCACTCGGGAGGCTTATAAGAAATGTGGGAAAGACCCTAGCCGTTATCGTCCTTCGGGGGAAGCGCTCTGCCGTAGAATCCTGCGTGGAATTTCCTTGTATCAGATAGATACTTTGGTAGATCTTATTAACTTGGTATCTATTCGTTACGGATATTCCATCGGTGGCTTTGATGCGGATAAAATACAAGGAGATACATTGGTGTTGGGTATCGGTAAATCCGGAGAGCCTTATGAAGGGATAGGACGTGGAGAGTTGAATATAGAAGGAATGCCTGTTTACAGAGATGCTATGGGCGGAATCGGTACGCCGACCAGTGATAACGAGCGTACTAAACTGGAGGCAGGAACTACGCATCTGCTGACTATTATTAATGGATATAGCGGCAAGGAAGGTTTGCAGGAAGCGGCAGATTATATGTTGGAGCTCTTGAAAGAGTTTGCAGCGTCCAAGGATGAAGAATTAATTTATTTTTAAAATGAGATAATGAAAAGCACACAATTACTATTTTTATTGTTCATAAGTGTGGCGGCATGGGCTGGGGGGCCGGCCAAGAGTAATTTTACCGCAATGGAAGTAAACCATATCAGAGTCAAGACTCCCGGGCTCTTTAACGGGCGCAAAAGTTTCTCCATTCATCTGGATAGTATAAAAGAGAATGAATATTGTTTTCCTCTTCCCGGTGGTAAAGTGATTTCTGCATACGGAGCCCGCCGGGGGCACAGTGGAACGGATATAAAGACTAAGGCCAATGATACTATCCGTTGTGCGTTTGATGGAATAGTACGTATGGCAAAAACATACGCTGCTTATGGAAATGTAGTTGTTGTGCGTCATGATAATGGATTGGAAAGTATTTATAGTCATAATTCCCGGAATTTGGTAAAATCCGGAGATATCGTGAAGGCCGGTGATGCAGTAGGATTGACAGGCAGAACCGGACGTGCCACTACTGAACACCTTCATCTGGAATTCCGGATAGATGGACAACATTTCAATCCGAATCTGATTTTTGATATGAAAGACCGTACTTTGCACAAAACGGAAATTGTTTGTACCAAAGCCGGCAATAGAGTGATAGTAAAACAGAATTTAACACCTAAAAAATAGACGATGGACATAGAAAAAGCAATCACCGAAGGAATTGTATTCAAAGGTGGTAAATCTCCTAGTGGTAAGCAAGAAGATAAAGTGAAGACCAAGGCTAAAAAGAAAAGCTATATAACAGGGTTGCATGGGTCGGGAGCTGCCAAGATGAAAGCTGAGTTTCGTAAAAAACGTGCTAACAGACATAAGAATAAATAGGAATGTAGATTGAATTTAATATTCAGTACTTTATTAATAATTAAACAATTATCCTCTCCTTTGTTTTGGAATTATTCGTTTTTATATAAAATATGTTGTAAAACATAGAATAAACTGTACCTTTGCAATGTAAAACACAAAGAAGGCAAACCTCTTCGGCGTGGATTAATAGGTAAAAAGTTTAATTTAAAAATGACAAAAGAGATGAAAAAGATTGTATTGTCTATTATTGTAGCATTGATTGCTATTACTGCAAATGCGCAGGTGTATGTAGGTGGAACATTTGGAGTAGGTTCTGATAAAGTGGAAACAGAAGGAACAGAAGTTAAGAATACTACTTTCAAGATTCTGCCGGAGGTCGGTTATGAACTAAATGAAGATTGGTCTGTCGGTACAGTAGTCGGTTATGAATATAATAAAAGCGGTGATGTGAAAACTAATACTTTCACTATTGCTCCTTATGCACGTTATTTCTTTTTGAATAGTGATGTAGTCCGGTTATTTGCCGATGGCGGATTTGGCTTTTCTACTTCAAAAACGAAGGGGAATGACGCTTTGAATTCGTGGAATATTGGTATTAAACCGGGTATTGCCATCAAATTGTCTGATCATTTTTGTCTGGTTGCCAAGTATGGTTTTCTTGGATATTCCAAAAAAGAGAATCATGGATATGAGAGTGAAAATGTTGGTATAGATTTTGATACGGATGAGTTAAACTTTGGCTTTCATTATATATTCTAATCATATATAAATGTATCTGATAATCAGGAATCATATAACTGTATAATAGTTTGGTGAGCGGAATTTTTCATTTTATGAAAGATTCCGCTTATTTTCTTTACACATTAGGACTGGTTTCCAAAATAAAGCTTATATTTGTGAATGTAATGACGGTATAAAGGAATTGGGAACTGAAATTTATTATTAACTAAAAACAAACAGTCATGAAAAAACTAGCCTTTTTTATTTTATTGTCATTGGTTACACTAGGTGTTTCTGCACAATCAAATCTGAAATGGAATGTGAATGCGGGTATTGGTATGTCAAATTGGTATGGTGATGATACGGATGGTACAGATGCTAAATTTGCTTATAAGGTGGGTATAGGTTTGGAAGTACCTTTTGCTAATACTAATATAACGTGAGTTCGAAATAAGAATAAATATATTTCACTTATAATTAGAAACATAG
>CAOYQO010000014.1 GCA_948566455.1 uncultured Phocaeicola sp. | reverse complement strand
CAAAAATATAAGAATGAAAAAAGGGCGACAAGATAGAATCGCGGAGACGCTTACGCTGTCATGAAGAATAGATGAAGGATATCTATAGCGATCCTTCATTGCAACTTATTTATATTCAGCAAGTAATGCGCTGATGAAGGATTTGAAGGAAATAATTCCTTCATTGTATCTTGACGTGTGGTTGAGATGGGTGCTAAAACTATCTGTCGGATAAATAGATCAATGTACTAGAATTGACAATTTCCTGATCACTATTTGCGCAAATAACTATCGCTTGTTGTCTGTATGCTTTTCGCACGTTTTACTTTTACTTTCTTGCCAAAGTCAAACTTATATATAAGGTTTAAGCACGCTCCTTGATAAGGGGGTTTATTATTTTCTTCTATTCTGCTTAGATTGTTATTGGTAATTGTGGTCAGATTTCTTCTTTTATTCAAAATAGCGTAAACTGATAAATTTATGCAGAACTTTTGATCCAGGAAATATTTGTAAAGGCCGGCATTCATATTGTATACACTGTGATATATTGTTTCGCTTCTACGTGTTCTTCTTTCTGCCATCCTTCTCCACTCTGATATGCGTAATACATTTGGTTGTTGGTATGGTTATTATAATAGTCGCCACCCCATTTCAACCTGGAATGTTTGTTGAGCAAGAAGATATAATTTATTTCTGCTTTCCATAAATCAGAAACAGTTCCGGTGTTGCTACATTTATTATCCTCTTCGTTTTTCTCCGGATACTGATAAAGATAATGGTGATTCAGTTCTTTCGTTTCATCACTTCTCAAATAATCAAGAACTGTTTGCAAAGTATTCTTTCCGTTTTTTGATTTCCAATTATAGTTCAAACTAGCCTGATATATTTTGTCATCCCCTTTCCCTTTACTATGGTAGGAAGAGGTATATTCCTTTTCTGTTTCTTGTGTTTCGGAAAAAGAAGAAGATTTTAGTGTGCTTCCAGCCTGTTTTACCATACAGTTAAGTCCGATGCTTTGCAGGGTAGTTATATCATATAACATGCTGAATGTTTCATTGATTCTTCTTATATTTTTACGGTCTATATTTTGATTTACAATATGGATATTCTGGTGGCTGTTATGGGTTATATTTTCCGTGATGTAAGGATCTCCTGCATTAGAAAGGACCAGATTGTTGTAAAAGTTCCATTTCCCAAGCCGAAGGCTTAATGGAAGGCCCAAACGTTCCCAATGACTATTTCTTTTTCTCATCTCTCCTAGCAAAGAGGGTGAACCATTGCCTCCGCCATCTGCATTTGGTGGAAATATAGGGTATGATACTCATTTCTATACTCATCAGCATGGAAAGGGCTCTCTTTATGTTAATCTTAATACGTATGGACATTATAAAAGATTGTCATGGAATCTTTATGGGAATTATCGGCCTTTCAGCTATGGTGTGAATAACAAACGGAAACATTATGGGTCTGAATCGGAACTGACGGTAACTTGGCGTGTGAACAAACATTTGGGAATTACTGGAAATATGAGGTATTTGTTGGGCACTTTGGGGTATGATTCCACTACGCACGAAGGAACTTATTACAATTTCTCATCCGGCAGGATGAAGGACCGAAGTTTCTGCTTTTCATTAGGATTCAATTATTATATGCAAGGAAAGAATTTCAAATATAGGAATAAGAAGAGTTTGCAGAGTACGGAGCAGGGGATAAAGTTGTGAAATAATTTTTGTTTGATATGTTGCAGGCACGGGATGCGTATGATATTAGAATCGCGGAAACGTTTACGAAGAGCGCATGAGGAATGCGCGAAACTTGAGAGTGTCATCTGATGTCATAGTACAGGCTACAGGGCTTCCTGAAGAAGAAATAAAAACCCTTTAATTGGATTGCAAAGGGTTTGGCCGGAAAGAATAGTTTCTATTCGTATTCGTGTTTCCGTTTCGGATTCATCGGAAACCAGCCTTTCAGCACGCGTTCGCGTTGCTCGAATATCTCCTTGATAGTCCAGAAAGAAGAGAAGGAGAAGACACCCAATAAAGAGGAAATCAGGATGTCACTGATAAGCACAGTCCCTATAATGCCTGCTATGCCCAGTACCAAAAATATCCACCAGCACCGTGTACCCCAATAATATTCGGCCTTGACCACGATGGGGTGGAAAAGACCGATTATTAAAAAGGTACAAATGCCGATGGCAATACCGCCTAAATGGTATTCATTCAGCCATTCCATTCTTTCTTAGCTTTGAATGGGTATTTCTTTTTTGATGCTCTGCTCCAGAGAGATCAGGGTCTCGGTAGCCGTAACGCCGGGAATTTCCTGAATCTTTGAGTTCAGCAAGTCCATCAAATGCTCGTTATCGCGTGAATAAAGTTTGGTCAGCATGGTATAGGGACCTGTAGTGAAGTGGCACTCCACAATTTCGGGAATCTTCTTCAGTTCTGCCACTACGTTTTTGTACATGGAACCTTTTTCCAGCTTGATTCCTACGTATGTACAGGTTCTATACCCTAAACTCTTAGGGTTCACATGATATCCTGAACCGATAATAACTCCCAAATCAATTAATCTTTGCACACGCTGGTGAATGGCTGCGCGTGAAACTCCACATTCTGCTGCGACATCTTTAAACGGGATGCGGGCATTTTGGGATATAATTTCTAGAATTTGTCTGTCGAGACTATCAATTTTCTCCATAATATACCGATTTTAATGTTATCAATCTGTAAGCAAATATAGGAATACTTTTTAATTTATCTACTATTTTGCAAGAAAAAACAGGATTTCTTTGAAAAAAAGTGCAATAAGAGGAGCTAATCACCTATTTTCTTCTCTATTTCGCCGATTTTCCCTCTTCTTTCAAATGAGAAGGTATCGCTATGTGTATCTAAATAGTTCAACAGGAATAGCGATTTTCTTAACAAATATTTTTGTTCTTCGGACTCTTTCAACAAAGCATCCTGATAGAGCAGTTCGGATAACATGTCGATGCGCGTGAGCAATTCCTCGCCACCATAGTTCTGTCCCATCTCGTTCAGTATATATTCCGCATCTTGATCATAATAGAAGGTGGAAGGATGATTGAAGTAGGCACGATAAATGCTTTGAAGTTGCAATTGCAGCTCGGGACCGTCCTTTTTATCTCTTTCTTCTACCAACTTTTCCAATGCTTCGAAAAATTGTTGAAGCAACCGCATAATGTAATCTCTTTGCAGCATGTTAATTGTCCTCTTCGTTTTTATGGGTTAGTGTTACTAATACTTTATCTATCCGGGCTCCGTCCATGTCGACTATTTCCAGTGTGAAGTCATTCCATTCCATGGATTCACCGGTCTTGGGAATGTGGCCTAGTTGTTGCAGGATGAGGCCGCTCAACGTGTTGTAATTATAATCGGGGTATAAATCCTCCATTTCGAAATGACTCAGAAAGTCATAGAAAGAACATTGGCCGTCTATCAACCAGCTTCCGTCCTTGCGGGGAACGATATCGGGGTCTTCCGAGTCACTGGGCAAGGTGCCTACCAGGGCTTCCAGAATGTCCTTCATGGTGATGATGCCTTGCAGACTGCCGAATTCATCACAGATTAATCCGTATTTGATGTTGTGCTGGCGTATTTGTTCCAATACTTTATATACATCCATGTTTTCGTGGAAGTATTGTGCCGGACGGATCACATCACGCAGATTGAATTCGCAACTGTTCAGCTTCCCGAAGAGGTCTTTCAGGTAAACTACTCCGATGATGTTGTCCAGGGTGTTTCCTTGAGTTACAGGGTAAACTTGGTACAGGTGTTGGCATACGATGTCATACAGCTGCTTGTTGTTCATGTCTATGTCAATGGATACGATGTCGCTGCGATAGGTCATGATGGTGTTGATACTGCGGTCGCCAAGAGAGAAGACGCGGTCCACAATATCCTGTTCCACTTCCTGCACTTCACCGTTCTCGGTTCCTTCGTCTATCATGGATTTGATTTCCTCTTCAGTCACTTTTTCTTCCGCTGTGTTGATATGCAGCAGGTTGAAGATAAGTGAAGTGCTTTTGGCAAGTATCCATACAAAAGGAGAGGCGATGACGGACAGCCAGTACATGGGACGTGCCAATAGCTTGGCAGCACGGGTGGAGGCACTCATGCCAATGCGTTTGGGCACCAGCTCGCCAAAGATAATAGTGAGGTAAGTGACCAGGATGACAATCAGGGTTTGAGCCAATAAATAGGCATATGTGGCGGGTACGCCGGCGTCAGTCAGTATGTTCCCAAAATCGGTGGCCAGCACGTCGCCGGAGTAAATACCGGTCAATATACCAATCAGGGTGATTCCGATTTGGATGGTGGATAAAAACTTGTCCGGGTCATTGGCAAGCTTTAAAGCGATACGCGCTGTAGAGCTTCCATGACGGATATCATTGGACAAACTACTTTTACGCGCTGAGATCAGGGCGATTTCGGACATGGCGAATACCCCGTTTAATAAGATAAGTGCGATAATAATGGCAATTTCCATGTAAGAATTTACGTTTTGTTTTGCTAACAAATGTACTAAGAATTGTGTTTTCTCTTTCTTCTTTTAGATTTAATTAATGAATTATCTGTCATTTGCGCTATCTTTGCGGTGTCTATACTTAGAAAGGAGTAATTATGCATCCGTTGGAACTATTCAAATATTGTCCGAAGTGTGGTTCGCCGCACTTTGAAGTGAACAATGAGAAATCAAAGCGTTGTGCCGATTGTGGCTTTGTGTATTATTTTAATTCCAGTGCCGCTACTGTAGCTTTTATCTTGAATGATAAGAATGAGTTGTTGGTGTGCCGCAGGGGAAAAGAACCGGCGAAGGGAACATTGGACCTGTCCGGCGGGTTTATTGATATGCATGAGACCGGCGAGGAAGGTGTGGCACGCGAGGTGTTGGAAGAAACCGGTTTGCAGGTGGAGGAGGCTGTTTATCAGTTCTCATTGCCCAACACTTATCTTTATTCAGGATTTCTGGTACATACATTGGATCTGTTCTTTCTTTGTAAAGTGAAAGATACCAGCCGGATAAAGGCGATGGATGATGTGGCGGAGTCTTTCTGGCTTCCCTTGAATGAAGTGAATCCCGAAGAATTCGGGCTGGATTCTGTGCGTGAAGGAGTCCGGCGTTTTTTGAAAGAACATAAACTTTAATGATAAGATATGAAAAGAAAAACCTTATTGATGGCCGCATTGATGGGAGGCTGTTCCTTGCAGGGAATGGCGCAGCAGATCACTCCCAAGGATGTGGCAGGTGACAAGGAATATAACCGGGTATGCCGGGAATATGAGTTGAAAGGTGGGGACAGCATGGAGCTGTTACAGGCTTATCTGGACAAATATCCTGATTCCCGCCATAAAAACAGGGTGCTGTCACTGATTGCCTCTGCTTATTTTATGGAGGGAAAATACAAGGAGGCCATTGCCCTGTTCCGGTCGTGTGATCTGGAGGCTTTGCCTGATAAGGAAAGAGATGATTGTGCCATGCGTCTGGCCACCTCTTATTTGAAAGAAGACAATCTGCGTGAAGCGGCTGTATGGTTTACCTTGCTGAAAGAGGTAAGCCCATTATATCAGGATGACGCTGTCTATAATCTGGCTTATATTGATTATGTGGAGAAACGCTATGACAAGGCGCTGAAAAGTTTCCAGTCTTTGCAGAATGATGCCGTATATGCAGCATTGGTTCCTTATTATATAGGAGAGATTTATTTGGTGAAAGGAAATTATCAGCAGGCCCGTACTGTGGCAAAAGCGTATCTGGAGCAATATCCGGCTAAAAAGGATGTTCCTCAGATGGAACGGATTTGGGGAGAGGCTTGTTTCGGATTGAATGATTACCAAGCGGCGATACCTCCTTTGGAAAGATACCGTGAAAGTGTTTCCCACCCGCAACGTAAGCCTTTGTATGAACTCGGTATGAGTTATTATTATACTGGTGTTTATTCCAAGGCTGCCGCTACTTTGGGGGAAATGGCTTCGGTACATGATGCCTTGTCACAGAATGCTTATCTACACATGGGGCTGGCTTATTTGAACTTGAAGGAGAGGAACAGGGCACGCATGGCATTCGAGCAGGCTGCCAATTTCAGTTTTGATCCGAAAGTAAAGGAACAGGCTCTTTATAATTATGCTTTGTGTATTCATGAAACCTCTTATTCTCCATTTGCCGAATCGGTAACCGTGTTTGAGCGTTTTCTGAATGAGTTCCCGAATTCACCTTATACGGAGCGTGTCAATGATTATTTGATAGAGGTGTATATGAATAACCGCAGTTATGAAGCTGCTTTAAAATCTATAGCAAAGATTGAGCATCCGGGCACACGCATTATGGAGGCCAAGCAGAAGATTTTGTTCCGGCTGGGCACACAGGCATTTGCGAATGCCCGTTTCCAGGAGGCTCTGGAGTTCTTCAACCAATCGCTTGCTGTGGGGCAATACAATCAGGCGACAAAGGCGGACGCTTATTTCTGGAGGGGGGAATCCAATTATCGTCTGGACCGTTTTCCGCAGGCGGGTAACGATTACCGCTTGTATCTGGAATTTGCCACCAGCAAGAACGGACAGGAATATGGTTTGGCGCTCTATAACTTGGGATATACTTATTTCAAACAGAAAAATTATGGAAATGCGGGCACTTGGTTTACCCGTTTTGTGGACAGGGGAAGTATCAATGAACGCACCATGCAGGCAGATGCCTATAACCGCATAGGTGACTGCAACTTCTATGACCGCCGTTTTGAGCAGGCTCGTCAGGATTATGCCCGTGCGGTGGAGATTGATCCGTCACTGGGGGATTACTCTTTGTATCAGGAGGCGTTTGTGCGTGGTTTGCAACGTGATTACAATGGAAAAGTGCAGACGTTGAACCGCTTGATTTCGGATTATCCGGAATCACAATACATGGATGATGCCCTTTACGAGCAGGGACGTGCTTTTGTGCAGATGGAGGATAATGCCAATGCCATTGCCCGTTTTAATATTCTGGTGAAGAAATTTCCGGAGAGCAATGTCGCACGGCGGGCGGCTAACGAGATCGGTTTGCTATACTATCAGGATGACAAGTATCCTGAAGCCATCCAGGCTTATAAGCAGGTCATAGCCGGTTATCCGGGCAGTGAGGAGGCGCGTTTGGCGCAGCGTGACTTGAAATCGATCTATATTGATTTGAATAAGGTGGATGAGTATGCCAATTTTGCTTCAACTATCCCCGGCGGTGCCAACTTTGATGTGAATGAGCGTGACTCATTGACCTATGTGGCTGCCGAAAGGGTATATATGCGGGGTGAGGTCGCCGAGGCCCGCAACAGCTTTACCCGTTATTTACAGACTTTCCCCGAAGGTGCTTTCAGTCTGAATGCCAACTATTATATCGGTTTGATAGACTATAATCAGAAAGCCTATGAAAGTGCAGCCCGGCATTTGGATAAAGTATTGGAATATCCCAACAACAAATATTCTGAAGATGCCATGTTGATGGGGGCCGAAATGGCTTATACGGCGAAGGATTATGAAAAAGCCTTGCATATTTACAAGCAATTGAAAGATAAAGCCGCTTCTATGGAGCGTCGCCGGCTTGCAAAAACCGGAATGTTACGCAGTGCGCATATGCTGGGAAATGAGGAAGAGATTATCTTTGCCGCAACAGATTTGCTGGCCGATACTAAACTGGCGCCGGAATTGTCTAACGAGGCACATTATTACCGTGCAAAAGCTTATTTGGATGCCGGCAAGACGGATGGAGCTATGGAAGATTTGAAGGTCTTGGCGAAAGACACCCGTAATGTATATGGAGCGGAGGCCAAATATAAAGTCGCCCAGATTTACTTTGACGGCGGACAAACGGATAAGGCGGAGCAGGAGGTGCTGAATTACATTGAGGTAAGTACACCGCATACCTATTGGCTGGCACGCAGCTTTGTGTTATTGGCTGATGTGTATATGAAGTTGGGGCGTAACTTGGATGCTAAACAATATTTGCTTTCATTGAAGCAGAACTATCAGGCCGATGATGATATTGCCGGAATGATTGAAAGCAGACTGGAGAAATTGAAAACAGAGAATTAAAAATTAAAAAATAAGTGCTGAATATGATAAGTAAGAAATTGTCAATTGTTCATTGTCAATTGTCCATTATATTGGCTTTTTTGCCTCTGTCTGTTGCATATGCGCAGCAAGATAGTACGTTGAACCGCACTGTGGTGGTAGAGAATGAGTATAATCCCAATATCATGGATGCCTCAAAGATTAATGTCCTGCCTAGGGTGGAGGAGCCGGCTGTAATGAAGAAAGGCATAGAATATGCTACAGCCTTGCGCCCTGTTTCGGCCTGGACGTATGAAAGTATGTCTCCTATAACCCGTGAATGGGCTATGAACCGCGCGAAACGTGGATATGTCCGTGCCGGATATGGAAATTATGGGAATGTGGATTTTAAGGCTGGGTATCTGTGGGATATCACCGGAAAGGACCGTCTGAAAGTCGGGGTATCTCTGGATGGCATGAACGGAAAGCTGAAGCATTGGAATGCTGAGGATTGGAAATCACGTTTTTATTCTACTGAGTTCCGTTTGGACTATTCTCATGATTTCAGCAAGGTAACTTTGAATTTAGGTGGCGGCCTGCAATCACAAGTGTTTAACTATATGCCTGATTCCGAAATGCATACGGCTTCTGCCAGAGCTACTGATAAACAGCATCATACTTTAGGCGATTTTCACATAGGTGTTTCTTCCAGAGATGAATCGCTTCCTTTGCAATTCACTTTGCAGACCGGATTGAAGTATTTTGGTATCAAATATCCGCTGGATTATTCAGGCAATGCATCTACAGGTAAGGAGAAGATTGTCCACACTGAAGGAGATGTATGGGGCAAGCTGGATAATGAGCAACGGGTAGGCATCCGTTTCGAGATGGATAACCTGTTTTATTCTTCGGACAGTTTAATGGGCAACTATACTTCACTGGGTTTGAATCCTTATTATATGTTGGAAAGTGATGACTGGCGGGTCCGTGTCGGTGCTCATGTGGATTGGCAGTCGGGAGAGGACAGTGGTATTGATGTGTCTCCTGACGTGAAAGCCGAATACTTGTTCTCGGAGAGTTATGTGCTTTATTTACATGCGCTGGGAGGGCGTGAACTGAATGATTATCGCCGGTTGAATGCTTTTTCACCTTATTGGTCTTTAAACGCCCGGATGCCTTCTACCTATGTGCCACTGAATGCTACATTGGGTTTTAAAGCATCTCCGGTAAATGGTTTGTGGTTTAATGTCTTTGGTGGATATCGGATCAGTAAAGATGAGTTGTTTTGCAATCTGGTGGATGCGGACGGGTATTATTTTACTCATTTCTTGCAGGATAAAGCGAAAACCGCGTATGGAGGTGCTGAATTGAAATACGGTTATAAGGACTGGTTTGACGCTTCATTGAAAGGTACATTTTATAGCTGGAAGACAGACAATGAAAATGAAGAGCTGTATTTAGTGACCAAGCCCAAGTTTGAATTGAATTTCTATGCTGAGGCTAAGGTTTTTGAAGGATTGAAGGTTAATTTGGGCTATGAATATGTACAGCGGAAAGAATATGTGATAGAAGAAGGGAATAGCAGCAAGGATTTTGGTTTGGGCAATATCAGCAATTTGAGTGTGGGAGCCAGTTATACTTTCCTGAAAGATCTGTCTGTTTTTGGGCGTGTGAATAATCTGTTGAATAAACAATATTATTATGAGTACGGCTATCCTGCTGAAAAACTGAATGTTCTAGCCGGGCTTTCTTTGGCTTTTTAGTTAAATAGGCACTCGGAAAGGACTTTTTTAAGAAAAAAAAGCAGAAACATACCTTATTATATAGGTGTGCTTCTGCTTTTTTTCTACTTTTGCCCCAAAATAAAATGGAATACATAGTATTATGCAAAAAAATCTAGTAATAGTTGAGTCACCCGCCAAGGCTAAAACCATTGAGAAATTCTTGGGCAATGATTATAAAGTCCTTTCCAGTTACGGGCATATCCGGGATTTGAAAAAGAAGGAGTTTAGTATCGATGTAGAGAATGGGTTTGAGCCGACTTACGAGATACCGGCAGATAAAAAGAAATTGGTAGCCGAATTGAAAGCGGAGGCAAAGAAAGCTGATATGGTATGGCTTGCATCCGATGAGGACCGTGAAGGAGAAGCTATTTCATGGCACTTGTTTGAAGTCTTGGGGCTGGACCCTGAGAAGACCAAGCGCATTGTATTCCACGAGATAACCAAAACAGCGATACTAAAGGCCATCGAAAATCCGCGTGACATTGATGTGAATCTGGTAAATGCCCAGCAGGCACGCCGTATTCTGGATAGAATTGTAGGTTTTGAACTCTCACCGGTATTGTGGAAGAAGGTAAAGCCTGCTCTTTCTGCCGGACGTGTGCAATCTGTTGCCGTTCGTTTGATTGTGGAACGTGAACGTGAGGTGCATGCTTTTGTCAGTGAGCCGTCTTATCGCGTTACAGCAGTGTTTGAAGTACCTGATGTCGATGGAAATGAAGTTGAAGTGAAAGCGGAATTGTCCAACCGTTTCAAGACCAAGGAAGAAGCACAGGCTTTCCTTGAAACTTGTAAGGATGCGCAGTTCTCTATTGAAGATATAACAACCCGCCCTGTGAAGAAATCGCCGGCGGCACCGTTTACTACTTCTACGTTGCAGCAGGAAGCTGCCCGTAAGTTGGGATTTACAGTAGCGCAGACCATGATGGTGGCACAGCGTCTGTATGAAAACGGACAAATTACCTATATGCGTACGGATTCGGTGAACCTTTCGGACCTGGCTTTGAATACCAGCAAGCAGACTATCTTGTCCCTGATGGGAGAAAGATACGTCAAAGTCCGTAAGTTTGCCACCAAGACTAAAGGAGCACAGGAAGCGCATGAGGCTATCCGTCCTACCTATATGGAGAATGAAACGGTGAACGGAACCGGTCAGGAACAGAAATTGTATGAACTGATCTGGAAACGTACCATCGCTTCACAGATGGCAGATGCGGAGCTGGAGAAAACAACGGCTACTATTGTAATCAGCAACAGTAGCGAGAAATTTATCGCTACCGGCGAGGTGATTACTTTTGACGGTTTCCTGCGTGTATACAAGGAATCATACGATGATGACAATGAGCAGGAAGACGAGGGCCGTCTGTTGCCGCCTCTGAGCAAAGGGGAAAAACTGATAAGAAAAGAAATCCTGGCGACTCAGCGCTTTACCCAATGTCCGCCCCGTTATACGGAAGCCAGCCTGGTACGCAAACTGGAAGAGTTGGGCATCGGTCGTCCATCTACATATGCACCTACCATTTCTACTGTGCAGCAACGCGGTTATGTAGAAAAAGGAAACAGTGAAGGTGTGAAACGCCCGTATGATATCTTGAAACTGAAAGGCGGCAAGATTACGGAAACTACCAAGACAGAGATGACGGGAAATGAAAAGGCCAAGTTGTTGCCTACTGATACCGGTATCGTGGTAAACGATTTCCTGATGGAATACTTTCCTGAAATCATGGACTTTAACTTTACAGCGAATGTGGAGAAAGAGTTCGATGAAGTGGCGGAAGGAGAAAAGGAATGGACTGGCATGATGGACAGTTTCTATAAAGGCTTCCATCCGTTGGTAGATAAGACCATTCACTCTAAGACTGAGCATAAGGTGGGTGAAAGGGTATTGGGAACAGATCCTGTAAGCGGTAAGCCGGTATCGGTTAAGATCGGTCGTTTCGGTCCGGTTATTCAGATTGGTACTGCCGATGATGAGGAAAAACCGCGTTTTGCGCAGTTGACAAAGGGATTGTCGATGGAAACCATTACGTTGGAAGAAGCATTGGATGCGTTCAAGCTTCCCCGTACGTTGGGGGATTATGACGGCCATACGGTAACGGTAGGAGTAGGGCGTTTCGGACCATACGTGCGCTATGACAAACTGTTTGTTTCTATTCCTAAAGGAACGGATCCGATGGAGATTTCTTTGGATGAGGCGGTAGAGTTGATCAAGAATAAGATAGAAGCGCAGGAGAAGAAGTTTATTAAAGTATTCGATGCTGACCCTGATATGCAGGTCTTGAACGGACGTTACGGCCCATACATCAGTTATCAGAAAAAGAATTATAAGATTCCTGAGAATGTAGAACCGGCAGATTTAAGTCTGGAGGCTTGTTTTAAGGTGATTGAATTGCAGAAAAGCAAGGCGGAAACGCGTAAAACGAAAGCGGCTTCAAGAAACAGGGGAACCGTGAATATGGAAGAGGAGTCCGAAAAGCCCGAAGAATCCGCAAAAAGTAAGGCGGCTTCCAAGGTAAAGGGCACTGCAAAAGCAAAAAAATGACACGTATATTTTTAATAGGATATATGGGCGCGGGCAAAACGACTCTAGGTAAGGCGTTTGCCCGTGAAATGAGTCTGAATTTCATTGATTTGGACTGGTTTATCGAGGAACGTTTCCATAAAACCGTTCAACAGCTGTTCTTGGAACGCGGAGAAGACGGATTCCGGGAACTGGAACGGAAAATGTTGCACGAAGTGGCCGAGTTTGAAGATGTGGTTGTTTCGACCGGTGGAGGAACACCTTGTTTTTTTGATAACATGGAGTATATGAATGATTGCGGTGATACGGTGTTTCTGGATGTGGAACCTGCCGTATTGTTCCGCCGTCTGAGAGTGGCCAAGCAGCAACGTCCATTGTTAGCAAATAAAAGTGATGAGGAACTGATGGATTTTATCTGTGAGGCGTTACAGAAAAGACATCCGTTTTATTCAAAGGCGAAACATCTGTTTAAGGCTGATGAGCTGGAGGATAAAAGACAAATTCAAGCCTCTGTTGACAGCTTGAGAAAGAAATTGAATAAATAATTATATATAGTAAAATACACACTCTTTGTACAGAAGAAGAAATGAGAAAATGGCGTATTGAAGATTCGGAAGAACTCTACAACATAACAGGGTGGGGAACTTCGTACTTTGGTATCAATGACAAAGGTCATGTAGTGGTAACTCCTCGTAAGGACGGCGTTGAGGTCGATTTGAAAGAGTTGGTCGATGAGTTGCAATTGCGGGATGTGGCAGCTCCTATGCTGGTCCGTTTTCCGGATATTCTGGATAATCGTATTGAAAAAATCGCGAACTGCTTTAAGCAGGCATCTGATGAGTATGGGTATAAGGCCCAGAATTTTATCATTTATCCTATCAAGGTAAATCAGATGCGTCCTGTAGTGGAAGAAATCATCAGTCATGGAAAGAAATTCAATTTGGGACTGGAAGCCGGTTCCAAACCTGAACTTCATGCGGTGATAGCTGTGAATACAGATTCGGATTCATTGATTATCTGTAACGGATATAAGGACGAAAGTTATATCGAGCTGGCTCTGCTGGCACAGAAGATGGGGAAACGCATTTTCTTGGTAGTGGAGAAAATGAATGAATTACGCCTGATAGCCAAAATGGCAAAGCAGCTGAATGTGCGTCCTAACATAGGTATCCGCATTAAGCTGGCTTCTTCGGGAAGTGGTAAATGGGAAGATAGCGGAGGAGATGCCAGTAAGTTTGGCTTGACATCCAGTGAATTGCTGGAAGCGCTTGATTTTCTGGAAAAGAAAGACATGAAGGACTGTCTGAAACTGATTCATTTTCATATAGGCAGCCAGGTGACTAAAATACGCCGTATCAAGACAGCTCTGCGTGAGGCATCGCAATTCTATGTGCAGTTGCATGTGATGGGATTTAATGTGGAATTTGTGGATATCGGCGGCGGTTTGGGTGTGGATTACGACGGAACTCGTTCTGCCAATAGTGAAAGCAGTGTGAACTACTCTATTCAGGAGTATGTGAATGACTCTATCTCTACACTGGTGGATGCCAGTGACAAGAATGGAATTCCTCATCCGAATATTATTACCGAAAGCGGACGTTCACTGACCGCCCATCACTCCGTGCTGATTTTCGAGGTGCTGGAAACGGCGACTCTGCCCGAAATGGATGAGGATTTCGAAGTGGGTGAAAATGATCATGAACTGGTACATGAACTTTATGAGATATGGGATAATCTGAATCAGAGCCGTATGGTGGAGGCTTGGCACGATGCACAGCAGATACGTGAGGAAGCACTTGATTTATTCAGCCACGGTATTGTGGATTTGAAGACCCGTGCCCAGATAGAGCGTCTGTACTGGTCGGTGACCCGTGAGATCAATCAGATTGCTTCGGGGCTGAAACATGCGCCCGATGAGTTCCGCAAACTGGACAAACTGCTGGCTGATAAATATTTTTGTAATTTCTCGTTGTTCCAGTCGTTGCCGGACTCGTGGGCGATAGATCAGATATTCCCTATCATGCCTATCCAGCGTCTGGATGAGAAGCCCGACAGAAATGCTACCTTGCAGGATATCACTTGTGATTCGGATGGAAAGATTGCCAATTTTATCTCTACCCGTTATGTATCGCATGACCTGCCGGTACATTCGTTGAAGGGAAAAGACGCTTATTATATAGGTGTATTTTTGGTTGGTGCTTATCAGGAGATTCTGGGTGATATGCACAATTTGTTTGGAGATACCAATGCGGTGCATGTTACGGTGGATGACAAAGGGTATTCTATTGATCAGGTAATTGATGGTGAAACGGTGGCCGAGGTTTTGGATTATGTACAATATAACCCGAAGAAACTGGTGCGTACACTGGAAACCTGGGTGACCAAATCAGTGAAGGAAGGAAGAATTTCTGTAGAGGAAGGAAAAGAATTCCTCTCTAATTATCGTTCCGGGTTGTACGGATATACTTATTTGGAATAATAGTATGAAAGAGAAACTGACTATCATAAAAGTAGGTGGAAAAATTGTAGAGGAAGAGTCTACACTTAATCAGTTGTTGGCTGATTTCTCTGCTATAGAAGGTTATAAGTTGTTGGTACACGGTGGCGGGCGCTCTGCTACCAGACTGGCGGCACAACTAGGGATTGAAAGCAAGATGGTGAATGGCCGCCGCATTACGGATGCAGAAACGCTGAAAGTGGTAACCATGGTATATGGCGGACTGGTGAACAAGAATATTGTAGCCGGCCTTCAGGCAAAAGGTGTGAATGCCATTGGACTGACCGGAGCCGATATGAATGTGATCCGTTCGGTAAAGCGTCCGGTAAAAGACGTGGACTATGGCTTTGTTGGTGATGTGGAGAAAGTAAATGCCGGTTTCCTGGCGACATTGATCCGTCAGGGCATTGTGCCTGTTATGGCTCCATTGACCCATGACGGTAAAGGAAGCATGCTGAATACCAATGCTGATACCATTGCCGGAGAAACCGCCAAAGCATTGGCGTCCTTGTTTGATGTGACATTGGTTTATTGCTTTGAGAAAAAGGGCGTATTGCGTGACGAAAATGATGATGACAGTGTAATTCCTGTCATTACTCCTGAAGAGTTTAAAGAATTTGTAGCGCAAGGCATTATTCAAGGAGGGATGATTCCCAAGCTGGAAAATTCTTTTTCTGCCATTGATGCAGGAGTCAGTCAGGTGGTAATAACCTTAGCATCAGCCATTAATGAAGGAAGTGGAACCGTAATCAAAAAATAATTCAAAAAAAACAGGCGGGTGAGTGTAACTTTAGTGTAACTCACCCGTCATTATTACAGAGCAATGCGAGAGATCAGTTTCCGAAACGATATTCTGCCCCTGAAAGACAAACTCTACAGGTTGGCGCTTCGTATTACGCTGAATAGTGCTGAAGCGGAGGATGTGGTGCAGGATACGATGATCAGGGTATGGAACAAGCGGGATGAATGGCCGCAGTTTGAATCCATCGAGGCATATTGCCTGACCATTGCTCGTAACTTGGCAATTGACCGCAGCCAGAAGATGGAAGCACAGAATTTGCAACTGACCTCTGAAGTGCGGGAGATGCCTGATACATTGACGCCTTATGACCGGTTGGCGCAGAACGAACAAATGCAGTTGGTTCACCGTCTGGTCAATGAGCTTCCCGAAAGACAGCGTACAATTATGCAGTTGAGGGATGTGGAAGGAAAGAGTTATAAAGAGATTGCAGATATTCTGCAGATTACGGAAGAACAGGTGAAAGTAACCCTTTTCCGTGCCCGGCAGAAGATAAAACAAAGATACACTGAAATAGAGGATTATGGATTATAAATATATTGAACAGCTTTTGGAACGTTATTGGAATTGCGAAACTTCATTGGAAGAAGAGCAAATACTACGTTCATTCTTTCGTCAGAAGGAAGTGCCTGCTCATTTACTCCGTTACAAGCAGTTGTTTGCTTATCAGGATGTGGAGAAGGAGAAAGGTTTGGGCGATGATTTTGATACCAGAATCCTGACCCGGATAGAAAGACCGGTGGTAAAAGCGCAACGTCTGACTATGCGTACGCGCTTTATGCCTCTGTTTAAAGCGGCTGCAATGATTGCCGTGTTGTTTCTTATGGGTACAGTGATGCAACACGCTATGGAAGGCGGTGATAGTGATACGGTATCGGTACACGATGAGTATCAGGATTCTACTACCGATCCCCAAGTGGCATACGAACCTGTATTGCCTACAGATACGGTGACAAAGATTACCGCTGAGGATACCGGTACAGGGACAGGGAAAACAAATTAGAACATTTTCATTTGCTTTTATATAAATATGATAGTTAGTGCTTATTAAAACAACTTTTTAATTCGAGGCTGTGAAGTTTCAATTCTCTCAAATTTTAAATTAACTAACTAAATAATTTTAAAAAGGATTACCGCGTGAGCAGTAATCCTTTTTTGCTTGGTAGATAATTTAATGTAAAGAGAGAGTTATGAAATGAGTTATTTGCTCTTAACGCTTCCGATTCCGGATTTTTTTAGTCCGGTAACCCGAGGGTCACCGTAGTAGTTTACACTTCCTACTCCCTGGGCACTGATATTTATCGTCCCGGATGCATAACAAGAAACACTTCCCACACCGTTTTGTTCAACTACCACATCAGAAACAATCATGTCTTTTGCTTTCAGGCTGCCTACTCCTTCCAAATAATATGTCGCATGACCGGCCTGCCCCTTTAAATTGATACTTCCTACTCCTTCTTGGGATACTTTGATGGAACGTGCCATTAATGCATTTGCTTCAATACTCCCCACACCTTCGGCACTGATAGAAAGATCTGTTACTTTCACGCTGTCTTTCAGATAAATACTTCCTACACCTCTTTGCTTGATATTGCATAAAACCGGACTGGTAATTGAGATATTGATTTTTGAACTTTTGAAGTTTTTGAATTTGTCTTTATCCATACTGATACTCAGCGTACTGTCTTTGACCATGACAATGAGTTGGGGGATGTAATTATCCGGACCGTCGGCTTCTACTTTGGTCGCATTCCCTTGAGTAAAGACAATGTTGGCAGGTGCTTTGTTCTCTATCTTATTGAAAGGAGTTACGCTATATTTTTTGGTCATTTTACTCTTGCTGGGTTTCGGGCCTGATGATATGTGGAAACAGCCTGTCATCATTGTGATTGTCAGAAAAAGACTGAAAAAATAAATAGTTTTTGTTCTCATGGTAATATATATATTTAATTGGTTTCTGTTAATTAGACGGTGAAGATTCCTGGAAAGTTGCAAATCTCTGCCTTTTTTTATTGGAAAGCTGTATCTTTGTATCCGTATGGCAACTAAAAGAGTACTTCCGGATAAAGATTTTGACCGTATTATAGTGCGTACACACAAGCTGGCGCGTAATGTTACTATGCGGGTAAAGCCCGACGGACTGCATGTTACTGTTCCTCCTTATAGTTTAAGCAGCAAAGTGCTGGAGGTGGTGGAGCAATACAGGCAACGTCTGTTGGAGGACTGGAGGAAAGTGAGCAAGAAACCGATTGATCTAAATTTTCGTATTCACACTCCCTGTTTCCGTTTATGGCTGGAGCAAGGTAACTTTACTTGCTTTTCCGTACGTTTTACCGAGGAGGGAGTCAAGATTATCTGTCCGAGGAATGTGGATTTTTCTTTACCTGAAGTACAAAGGCTGGTACGTAATGCCATCATCCGTGCCATGAAGAAAAATGCACAAGAGTATCTGCCATCTCTTTTATCTGCCTTGTCCGAACAGTATCATTTGCCATTTAAACGTGTGAAGATTACCGGCAGCAAGGGAAGATGGGGAAGTTGTTCGGGGACAGGCAGTATCAATCTTTCCTGTTATTTGATGTTGTTGCCTCCCCATTTGATGGACTATGTACTGTTACACGAATTGTCTCATACCAAGGAAATGAATCACGGTCCTCGTTTTTGGGAATTGCTGGATAGTATGACAGGAGGGAGAGCTCGTGCCTTGCGTGCGGAGTTACGCAGATTTAATACTGATTTTTAGAACCATTAAATAGAATTACAATGAAAAACAGATTTTTAAGCATGCTTATTGGGGCTGTCTTGTTCGTTCTTTCAGCAGCGGCCGAAAATTATCCTTATCGGAGTGATGTGCTTTGGGTAACTGTACCCGATCATGCCGACTGGTTGTACAAGACAGGCGAGAAAGCGAAGATTGAGGTTCAGTTCTATAAATATGGTATTCCGCAAGATGGTGTGGAGGTTTTATATGAGCTGGGAGGCGACATGATGCCTTCGGATACCAAGGGAACTGTAAAACTGAAGAATGGAAAAGCGGTTATTTCTATGGGGACAATGAAAGAGCCCGGTTTTCGTGATTGTCGTCTGACGGCTAAACTAGGAGGTAAAACTTATTCCCACCATATCAAAGTCGGCTTCTCTCCTGAGAAGCTTCAACCCTATACCCAGTTGCCTTCTGATTTTAATGAATTCTGGAATAAGACTAAGGCGGAAGCAGCCCAGTTCCCTCTGACTTATACTAAAGAGTACGTAGAGAAATATTCTACGGACAAAATAGACTGTTACTTGATCAGACTTCAGCTGAATAAGCAGAACCAGTGTATTTATGGTTATCTGTTCTATCCTAAGGCGGAAGGAAAGTATCCGGTAGTGCTTTGTCCTCCGGGGGCCGGTATCAAGACGATCAAAGGGCCTATGAGGCATAAATATTATGCGGAAGAAGGCTGTATCCGCTTTGAGATAGAAATCCACGGCTTGAATCCGGAGCTGGATGAGGACACTTTCGGCGAAATAAGCCGCGCTTTCAGTAGTCGGGAAAACGGTTATTTGGTAAACGGCTTGGATAGCCGTGAAAATTATTATATGAAACGGGTTTATCTGGCTTGCGTCCGCAGCATTGATTTGCTGACTTCATTACCTGAATGGGATGGTAAAAATGTTATTGTGCAAGGGGGGAGCCAAGGGGGAGCTTTGGCTTTGATTACGGCAGGACTTGACAAGCGTGTTACGGCATGTGTGGCAAACCATCCCGCTTTAAGTGATATGGCAGGTTACAAAGCCGGCCGTGCCGGGGGATATCCTCATCTTTTTAAGAATACGGTAGATATGGATACACCTGCCAAGATGAAGACCCTTGCATATTATGATGTGGTGAATTTTGCCAAACAGATTACTGTTCCTGTTTATATGACATGGGGATTTAATGACAATACTTGTCCTCCTACTACCAGTTACATTGTCTATAATGTACTGAACTGTCCGAAAGAGGCGTTGATTACTCCAGTCAACGAGCACTGGACTTCTGAAGACACAGAATACGGGCATTTGCTTTGGATAAAGAAACACTTGAAATAAATCGATGGAAATAGATGTTTTTAAGATTATAATTGCTATATTTGTTTAGCATAGTGTAGCAACTATCTGTATTTTGATGTTGAACCCTTAAATCGCAAACAGATATGACTGACCTCACCATTCTAATCGCTGTTATTGCATTGGCATTGTGGCCGCTTGCATTTTTAGTTCTTCGCATCCGTCATGAGCGTAAAAAACGTAGAGACCGTTTGGACCGTATGACAAAGGAAGACTTGGAGGATATCGGTACGGAAGAGCTGGTTATAGCTGTGCTCAAAAAGATAGGCTGTCAGCCGGAAACCAATGAGGAAGGACATATTGTCTTTAAATATCAAGGTGATGATTTTTATATTGCGGTGGAGGATGAGGCCCGGTTCATCATGATATGGAATCCGTGGTGGGCGTCTATCAGTATGGATAATCCGGCTTTACCTTACTTAAAAGAGATTGTCAATCTGGTCAATGTGGATTCGTTGGTGACCACTGTCTTTACGGCGGATGAGGATGAGAAAAACGTGGGGCTTCATTCCAAATGTCATACGGTCTTTACTCCCAAAGAAGGCCAATTGGACGAATATCTGAAAGCTATGCTCGATCATTTCTTTGTTACTCACGATGCTATCAAGCAAAATTTGCAGCAACTGGGTAGTGCCGCTTCGGAAAGTGTTAATAAGGAACGGACAAAGGTGAAAGGATTTGCTGCTTATAAAGAGAACAGTACGCCACTGTCTTCTGTCGAAGAAGAGAAAAAATAAGGAATGTTTTCATTCGTTCCGGCTTTTATGAAAGTTGCTTTGATGTATGGTTCAAAGCAACTTTATTTGTGTTTATACTTATGCTAAATCCTTTTTCTCTTAGGTATTTTTTTTCTTATCTTTAAGTTCTTTCTTCTTGAAATCCTGAAGTTCAACAAGAAGGAAGATAAGGTGGAGGGCATGTTTGACAAATGCCTGTTCGTTCTGCGTAATCTATCTTCCCTTCTTGAGCGTCTGTGTGCGTTGCGGAGCCGTGTATTCGATCGTTTTTTCGAGGCTGCCGAGATTGCGAAATTCACCTCTAGGGAGTTTGGTGAACATTGGGAAAATTTGAAGAGCTTCCGTGATTGGTATAGCGTAATGTCTACCCAATTGAAGAAAGGACGTGAGGAGGACCTTAAAGAGGGACTCGAAACAGGTCTTTAGGAAGGATTTGAAACAGGTCGTAAGGAAGAATGCTAAAAATGAAACAGGTCGGTATTGCATCTGATGTAAATTGCCCAAGTTACCGGTTTATCGGCTCAGGAAATAATGTTTCTTTAAGTTTTTTTCTGGAGAAATTGACTTCGTAAAGTGATTAAGTTGGCTTGATGCTTGAAACTTGTTGACCGATTTCCGTTCAAAGAGTTTGTTCAAATTATTTCGGTGAATCTTTTTTAAGGAGAGAATCTCTTTTTTGTGATAGTAATCAATTGATTAACAATTGATTGTTTCCTTCTTTTATATATACTTATTTGTATATCTCTTACCAAGAGATATACATTTTCTGTGCAAAAATAAGCAAAGTTTTGAGAACTAATACATTTTTGGCAAAAAAAATAGGAATTTATATAAAAAATAAGCTTCCAAGTCCATTTTTATACTCCTTTATCCTATTTGAAATAGGATATAATATGTTGATATATTGTTCATTAGTTACTTTCTATAGATCTCTTGGTAAGAGATCTATAGAAAATGTCGTTTTTAAGTTCCTTTATTATATGATAAAGTATGTCTTTGAAGCGATGAGAATGAATGAAATTAACATAGAGCAGATGGAATATCTATTTCTAAGACGTAAACGAAGTAGTGCCGTTTCCGAGCGGCAGAAGAACTTGCTTTTCAAGGCCGCCCAGCGGCATTGGGAGGAGGAGTTTGTCGGCAAGGAAGCGAATATTCGTAAAGTGGACTGTCGTATATATAAAGCTATATTGTACCAGCTTGAGATACGTCAGATATTCCTTGACACTTCGCTTTCGCTGAAAAAACTGAGCGATTTGCTTGAAACAAACCAGACCTACCTGAGTAATGTAGTAAACAAATACTTTGGCTGTAACTTGAAGGAGCTTGTGAACGGCTATCGTGTGGAATATGCCAAGGAGCTTCTTAGTTTCGGTCGTTGTGCATTGAATGACTTGCCTCGTAGTTGCGGTTTCGCTTCTAAAAGCGCTTTCTATTCAGCTTTCAGTAAGGTTGCGGGTGTGTCACCTTTGTCTTATCAGTCACGGGAAAGGAGGAAACGGGAACTACAGGTAATAAACGAACTAAGATATTAATAATGAGATTAATATGTATAATCAATTTTAGTTTTTTAAATTTATAAATTTAAAGTTTTTCTATTATGAACAAAAAGTTTTTAAGTGCAATCCTGTTCGGAGCCTTGATGGTTTCGTCAACGGGAACATTTGTGTCTTGTAAAGACTATGATGATGACATTGACAACATCAACAAAGAGTTGTCGACTCTTAAAGGAGATCTGAGTGCTTTACAGGCAAAAGTAAATGAAGGCAAATGGATTACAAGTTTGGCTCCAACTACTGGTGGTTTTACCGTAACTTTTTCGGATAACACTTCTTATACCATTACGAATGGTAAAGATGGTGCTGCTGGTGCTGATGCTGTGAAATGGGAGATTGGTACTGACGGTTTCTGGTATAAGAATGATGTAAAGACCGAGTATCAGGCTGTTGGTCAAGCTGGCGAAGCTGGTGTTGCTGGTGTATCTCCTTATATCGGTGAAAACGGTAACTGGTTTGCTTATAACACCGAGACAAAAGAAGTGGAAGATACAGGTATCTCTGCTGCCGGAACCAGTACCTACGTGGTGAAGAATGGTGATAACTATGAATTGCATGTGTATAACCAGACTACCGGGGAATATGAGTCAATCGTTCTTCCTGCTACTGCCGCTGCAGCTGCTTTGAACGTGGTGTTTATGCCGACATATAGTGATATGCAGACTAAAGTAGTTGCTATCAATATTCCTGTTGGTGACGAGCTTAACGATAAGAACCATTTGTGGGATAATAATGTTTCATTGACTAACGATATTGTTTTCAACTATCGTGTTTCTCCTGCAAGCATTGATTTGGCAAAAGCAAATATTGGTTTCTTGGTAAATGAAGTACAGTCAAGAGCTGCAGGTTCTATCTTAGATGTTGCTGACAAATCGTTTGCTGATGGTGTTTTGACTGTAAAAGCTAAGGCTGGTGAAGCATTCTCTTTGAAGAATAAGAAATATGCCGTGGCTTTGCAGGTTCAGAATGATGCGCAAACTGCACTCTCTACTTATCATTTGCTTACATCTCAAACAATCGATCGTAGAAACTTGACAGTATTCGAAGCTCGTAAGGATGATAATGGAGATGAATCCTATATGAATTGGAGTACCATTATTCCGATGAACCTTTTATATACAGGTGAACTGAATGTTGCTGATACTTTAAGTGTTGGCGACTACACTTCTTATAATTCATACAAAGATTTGAGAAAATACGGTTTTGCTCCTTACTACGAAGTAGCTAAGAAAGCTGGTGAAGACAAAGGCAATTATTTCACTGTAGAAAATGGTGTTATCAAAACGAATGGACAAATTTCTTCTGTAGGTCATAATTGTACTTTCATTGTATCTGTATATGATAAGAAAGACGGATATAAATTGGCTGAAAAAGAATTGACTGTATCGTCAGTTGAGAAGATTGCTACTACTAAGACTTATACTAAATCTGAAACTCATGAATTAACTCTTGAATCAAAAGATTATAGATTCAAGTTTGATATGAATGATGTATATAATACATTGGGCATGTCTTCTCAAACTTTCTGGAATGCAGGATATTCTTCTAAATATTATATTTGGGATGCAGATAGAAGTGAATATGTACCAACAAGCAAGGGTGTTATTTCTGCTGGCTCAGCATATGAAAACAATGAAAACTTCTTGTATGTAGATGTTAAGAATATCTTGACTAAGGAGCAGCTTGGCAAGTACAAAGTAGTATTTAAAATTGGTAATACAGGTGCAGAAGTTGTTTATGAGGTTAAGGTAGTATATCCTGAAGTAACTTTGGTTAAAGACAATGATTACTGGAAAGACGGTTATATGATTAATGCCGGTAAACTTGTAGGTTCTAATTATGTCATGTCTGGTGACTTACGTCGCGGATATAAGAATAAAGACCTTGATTTGGTATTTGAAACAGTAGCTGGTGAAACTCGTACAGATTTTGATTTGACTAACAATATCCTGACCTATACAGGATCTTGCAATGATAAAGAAGGTAACCGTATCAACATTTCTAAGATCGATCCGGTTGATGTAATGGTATTTGTTCTGATTAATGGCCAGAAGATTGACAATGGTACTAAGATCCAGGTTAAGTTTGCTGACCCGTTGAAGAATATCACTTTGAAGAAAGATGCCAAGTTTGAAACTACAGACAAGAAGAATCCTGCCGATAAATTGCAGTTGAATTCTGCAATCAACTTGGTAAGCATTGCTGGTGAAAAAGTAATTGAAAACGGTACGATGGATGCTACTATTGCCGGTTACTATAATGCTCAGGCAGCTAAGTTCGAAGTATCGGAAGAGGATGCTGCTAAGGGAGCTAGTGTAAATGCTACAACGGGTGAATTTACATGGCAGAATGATGGTGTAGCTTTGACAGCCAACAAGACTATCAATGTGAAAGTTACGGTTACATACACTTGGGGTGTTGCGGTTGGTACAATTCCTGTAACTGTAAAATCTAACCTCTAATCTGAATTTAGATGATTAAAAAATAATCATACTATAAAGTAAAAGTCCGCTTCTCCTTCGTGAGAAGCAACTTCTACCCAAAGTAGAAATTATAAATTCTTTCAAGCGGGGAAAGCATACGTATCCGGCAACGGGCGTTTCTTTCCCCGCTTTTTTTAAAGGAAATGACTCTGAAGAATAGTTTGTTTCTTTCCCGCTTAGAGTCTGTTCATTGAATTTGTAATCAATAAATTGTATATACCATGAATAAAATAGAAGAGATAAAGAAAAAAATCAGGGATTTGAAGTTAAAGCAGAAGATGACAACTGGGCGTTTGGAATGGAACGATATACAGAGAGAAATAGACATTTTGAATAATGAGTTAAAGCAACTAGAAACAGACAAACCACAATATGGAAAATAGATTATACTTGTACAACTTAGGTATAAAGACATTTGGCGGCTTTGCAACACTGGGTGGGGTTATACAGGCTTTGCAACTATTTACGCAGCCTGATCTTGATATTAAATCAATTTTGCTTTCGTTTCCTGCGTGGGTAGTATATGTATTTGTATGCCTGACTATTATTTTTGCTATGTTGAGGGAACGGTACAAATCGATGAGTCAAAGGGTGGAAGTATTGAATGTTAAATTGAACGAGCAAGATGCAATGATTCGTTCATTGCAGGAAATGATGAAAATTGTGCCATTCAAAGGACGCTTTTTCTTGACCACAGAGTATTTATACAATGAATTGGGGGAATATATACAGAATAACATTGATATTGATTCAATAGAGATAAAGAATACAATAGAAAAAAGAGGTATGGGAAACAAGAGAGATTCCTTTGTCCGATTAAATATAAGAGGTGTTGTTTCGCATAAAATCAGTACATTCCAACTGCTGGTGGCAGGTGATACCATTGTTAACTTTGAAGATATAAACATACAAGCGTTCGAGCGTGTTGGTGGGAAGCAGAAAAAATTATGTGCAAGAATTGCTGATAACGGACAGGATTCTTTGTTGAAGCAGGTTGTTGTTTCTTATGGCAAAGTAAAAAGTCCCGGTAGTATTGTTGATTTGATGATTGAATGGTGCTGGCCTAATATGTTGAATATTACAGATTGCGACTATACTACATTGCCTAATTTTTTGGCAGGTACGGTGAAACATCTGAAAATGTCTTTGGAATGTAAAGAAGATATAGGTTTTAAATCGGCAAGTATATATAAATATAAAGTCGGTATGGATAAGGCCCAGTTGATTTTGGACGTTGATATGTCCGAAATCACAGATACGATATCTTATGAAGAAGATAATCCGTTAATGAATTCTACTTATATATTGTATTACGAAGTTGCCAGATGATTGGAAATCTGAAAAAATATATAGATAAGGCATCTTTTATGGAACATATAGATGCCAAGCTGCGGCAGAATGAACCTATGATTATAGATTCATTCGTCAGTAATAAATGTAATCTGAAATGTAGGCATTGTTATTTTGGAGATGCCCGGCCCATATCAGAGTCGGTTTCTTTGGCAAGATGGAGAAGTTTTCTTGATGAAGCTATTGGAATGGGTATGAAACATTTTCATTTTTCGGGTAAAGAATCTTTTTTGGATAATAGAATCTTTGATATCCTGAATCTTTTAGCGGAATATAAGGAAGATAGGAGAATATTTTATGGAGTTGTTTCAAATGGAATGAGTATGGATATTCAGGGGTATGACGAAGTTCTTGCAACCAACATCTCATACCTTGAAATTAGTCTTGAGGGCTCTGGAAAATACAATGATTTGATAAGGGGTGAGAATGGATACAATACGGTTTATGAGTTGATTGAAAATGTGGAGCATCGAGATAAAATAAACATTACTTCTACTATTTTTGATGATAATGGAGCTGATTTATTATCCATGTTGCTTGCATATTGGAAATTAGGAGTTGATAAATTTAATTTTGCTCCTATCATGTATTATTCACCATTTGAAATGAAACCATTGAAAAGTTTGTCGTGTGAATCCTTGCTTGGTTTTGTTTCGCTCTGTCTTGATTTTATGAATAATGATAACAGTCCGGATGCTATTGATATAAGGATTTGTATGACGAAAGCAATGGCGTATGAACTGTTTCTGAAAGAAAATATATTAACCGGAAAAATAGAGGAATATATATACAGAGGCAATAAAATGAAATATCAGAGGGGGAATAAGGTGTTGGAGTTTAGTTATCCTTTACTCAGCATTCCATTCCTTAATGAATTGGTCGTTACTCATGATGGTTACATTATATCCTGTGCAGATGATATTCATTATAAGTATCTTGATAAGATCGCTTTACCGAACGTGAATATAGTAAAAAACAGTTTTGCAGAAATATTGCAAGCGAGAAACGAATTTATTTTGTGTTATTTAGACAAAGAATTATCTTAATATACTAAATGTTTATAATTATGAAGACACAAGAATTGGTAGATGTTCGGGTGGGTGAAAGCACTCAGCCGGATTACGGTTATGAATTGAGTGATAGGTGTATAATAACGAAAAGTTCAAATGCTGTCGCTAGCGGAGCAGGAAGCAAAGGCTTGTTTTCGTATAAAAGTACTAAACTGAAAAGTGCTGAATGTAAAATCAATCAGAGTTTACGGGATGTTGATAATGGAGCAGGAAGCAAAGGTTTGTTTAGTGTGAATGTTGATTAGTAAGCATGGCTTTGTAGAGAGGTTTGTTTGTTCTTTTTAACTTCTGAACGTGAAGCTAAAATGTTTGACCTCTTTTGCATGTGGCAACAATAAATTGACATAAAGCAAGTAATCATTCCTTTTCTTATAAAAGTGTGCTAAAAACACTTATATCTGAAAACATAACAATTATTTTTGTACGTTTTTTAATTAATGGATTGTTTTTATTCAGGTATGAAGAAGAGTTTGACGGCTTTGGCGTTCGGCACATTGGGATTGGGCATTGCCGAGTTTGTAATGATGGGCATTTTGCCCGATGTAGCGAAGGACTTGCATATAAGTATTCCGCAAGCAGGACATTTTATTTCGGCTTATGCACTAGGTGTGTGCGTAGGAGCACCGGGGATGGTTTTGGTGGCTCGTACCCGTCCGCTGAAACATATTCTGTTAGGTTTGATGGTTATTTATATTTGTGGTAATTTGTGTGCTGCCGCTTCAGTGAATTATTGGATGATGTTGATGATGCGTTTTATTTCCGGATTGCCTCATGGCGCCTTCTTTGGGGTTGGTTCCATTGTGGCGGAAAGAGTGGCTGATAAAGGAAAAAGTTCGCAGGCAGTGGCATTGATGGTGTCGGGTATGACGATTGCCAATCTTTTTGGTGTACCTTTGGGTACGTTCATGAGTAATATAATGTCTTGGCGTATTCCTTTTCTCTTTAATGGAGTATGGGGACTGATTACTTTGTTCTATATTTGGAAATGGGTTCCTTCACTGCCTGCTTTGCCAGATACAGGTTTGAAAGGACAGTTCCGTTTTTTGAAGAATCTGGCTCCATGGTTGTTGATATTTACGACCATGTTCGGAAACGGAGGCATCTTTTGTTGGTATAGTTATGTTACTCCTTTGATGACGCACGTGGCAGGTTTCAGTGAAAACAGCATGACTTTTATTATGGTGTTGGCAGGTCTTAGCATGACTGTAGGAAACTTGATGGGTGGAAAGTTTTCTGATCAGTATGGGGCTGCCCGTGTGGTAAAATATACACAGGTTATTATGGCTTCCGGTTTGCTTGCCATTTTCTTTGCGGCTTCTGTTTCTTGGTTGGCAGTAATATTGATGTGTATATGTACGGCAGGATTATTTGCTGTTTCGGCTCCACAACAATTATTGTTACTCCGGAATTCACGCGGAGGAGAAATGATGGGAGCGGCCTGTGTGCAAGTCGCTTTTAATTTGGGCAATGCCATTGGTGCTTATGCCGGTGGGCTACCCATAGATGCCGGATTGGGTTATCGGTATCCGGCTTTGGTGGGTGTCTTTATCGTATTGATCGGCTTTGTCGCTGTTTCCCTTTATTCCAAAAGGGAATCGGCTTCTCTTTCCAAGATATAAATTACATCTCCACTCTTTTTAACCTCTACCCGGCTACCTTCCGGATTCAGGTTGAAAGGTGTGGTCTTGTCTGTTTTGTTATCTACGACCATCAGTACATTATCTTCGGCAAAGCGTTTTATCTCCACTTTCAGGTTGGCGTCGGGCATGGTTTGGTCCAGTAGCAGACTGTCATTTAGATATACCGCTATACTGTCTCCGGCAAAACTGTTAGTCAGTTCTATGTTGTAGACTCCTTCATAAGTCTGTACTTTGTCAGCCTTGCGTTGGAAACGGAAGGACATATACAAAAAAATGATAATAACGGCAAAGACTCCAAAAGCCAGCATACCGTTACCTATCATGAACTGCTTGTTCGTATTTAAACTGTTTTTATCCATAGTGTTATAAGTTTCTGCAAAACTACAATTTTTTAATAGAATATTTTGTAGCACTGGTAGATAATTTGTATCTTTGCACCGAAACGGATGAATGGTGGGGCTTGATTAAGCCCTTTTTTTGTTCTTAATAGTGAATAAATGATAGATAAAAATGTAGTAACCCGGATTGTTGACGAGTGGCTGGAAGGTAAAGATTACTTTTTGGTAGATGTCACGGTGAGCCCGGATGACAAAATTGTGGTAGAAATTGACCATGCCGAGGGAGTATGGATTGACGATTGTGTAGAACTTAGCCGCTATATTGAGTCTAAACTGGACCGTGAAGAAGAGGATTATGAACTGGAAGTGGGTTCGGCCGGTATAGGACAACCTTTCAAGGTATTGCAACAGTACTTGATACACATTGGTAAGGAGGTGGAAATCCTGACTAAAGAGGGAAAGAAGCTGGAAGGTGTATTGAAGGATGCAAATGAAGAGAACTTTACCGTAACCATTGAAAAGAAAGTGAAACCGGAAGGAGCCAAACGCCCCAAACTGGTAGAGGAGAATATTACTTTTGCATATGATGAGATAAAATACACTAAATACTTAATTAGTTTTAAATAATTATGGCCAAAAAAGAAGAAACAATCAGCTTGATTGATACATTTTCGGAATTTAAGGAATTAAAGAATATTGATAGAACAACTATGGTGAGTGTACTCGAAGAGTCTTTCCGTAGTGTGATCGCGAAAATGTTTGGCACTGATGAAAATTACGACGTTATTGTGAACCCTGACAAGGGAGATTTTGAAATATGGCGTAACCGTGAAGTTGTAGCAGATGAGGATTTGACGAATCCCAATATGCAGATCTCATTGACCGAGGCACAGAAAATTGATGCGTCTTATGAGGTGGGTGAGGAAGTGACCGATGAAGTAATCTTTGCCAAGTTTGGCCGCCGTGCCATTCTGAACTTGCGTCAGACACTGGCATCGAAGATTTTAGAACTGGAGAAAGATAGCTTGTATAATAAATATATTGATAGGGTGGGTACTGTAATCAGTGCGGAAGTCTATCAGATATGGAAGAAAGAAATGTTGTTGCTGGATGATGAAGGCAACGAACTGCTTTTGCCCAAGACTGAACAGATTCCGAGTGATTTCTACCGTAAAGGCGAAACTGCCCGTGCCGTAGTGGCCCGTGTAGATAATAAAAATAATAATCCGAAGATTATTCTGAGCCGTACTTCACCTGTGTTCTTGCAACGCCTGTTTGAAATGGAAGTACCCGAAATCAATGACGGGTTGATCACTATCAAGAAGATTGCGCGCATTCCCGGAGAACGTGCTAAGATAGCAGTTGAGTCGTATGACGACCGTATAGACCCGGTAGGTGCCTGCGTAGGTGTAAAAGGATCACGTATCCACGGTATTGTGCGCGAGTTGCGTAATGAAAATATCGACGTGATCAACTATACTTCTAACATTCAGTTGTTCATTCAGCGTGCGTTGAGTCCGGCTAAGATTTCTTCTATTGTGTTGCACGAAGAGGAGAAAAAAGCAGAAGTATATCTGAAACCGGAAGAAGTGTCTTTGGCAATCGGTAAGGGGGGAATGAATATCAAACTCGCCAGTATGCTTACCGAATATACGATTGATGTGTACCGCGAATTGGATGAGAGCGCGATGGATGAGGATATCTACCTTGATGAATTCAAGGATGAAATTGATGAGTGGGTTATCACAGCCATCAAGAATATTGGATTGGATACAGCCAAGGCTGTATTGAATGCTCCGCGCGAGATGTTGATAGAAAAAGCGGACCTGGAAGAAAACACGGTTGATGACGTGTTGAGAGTTTTAAGAGCTGAATTTGAAGAGTAACTCTTCAGTCCCGGCTCGTAGTTAATAATTAAAAAACGAGTATGACGATTAGACTGAACAAAGTAACAAGAGATTTAAATGTAGGAATAACGACGGTAGTTGAATTCTTGCAGAAGAAGGGCTATACCATTGAGGCTAGTCCTAATGCGAAAATTACCGAAGAACAATATGCTGTACTTGTGAAAGAGTTCAGCACAGATAAAAATTTAAAAATAGAGTCTGAAAAATTTAGTCAGGAAAGACAGAACAAGGACCGCAACAAAGCTTCTATCTCTATCGAAGGTTTTGAATCTAAGAAAGAGAAAGAAGAGGTGGTGAAAACTGTTATTCCTGAAGAGGCACGCCCCAAACTGAAGCAAGTGGGTAAAATAGATCTGGACAATTTGAACAAGAAAACTGCGCCAAAGGTTGTAGAACCAGTTGCGAAAGTTATTGAACAAACTCCGAAAGCAGAACCCGTGGTGGAAAAGGTGGTTGAGAGGAAGGAAACTCCCCAACCCGAGAAGGAAACGCCGAAGCCTGTGGTGGTAGAGGAAAAGAAACCGGAACCTGCTCCTCAACCTGCTCCTGCTCCAGTTCTGGAAGAGAAGAAAGAGCCTAAAATTGAAAAGACGGAAGAAAAGACACCCCAGGTGAAAGAGATGGAAAAAGAAACACCCGAAGCAGCACCCGTTCAGGAAAAAGAAGAAGACGATGTATTTAAAATTCGTCCTACTGAATTTAAATCGAAAATTAATGTAGTAGGTCAGATTGATCTGGCTGCATTGAATCAGTCTACCCGTCCGAAAAAGAAATCGAAGGAAGAAAAACGGAAAGAGAGAGAAGAGAAAGATAAGCAGCGTCAGGAACAGCGTAAACTGATGAAGGATGCTATTATCAAAGAAATCCGTAAGGGAGACGATAAGATTTCTAAAAACTCGGTTAACGATGATGCTGCAAAGAAGAAAAAACGCAATAGAATAAATAAGGAACGTGTGGATATAAATGCTGCCGGTACAACAAATGCTGGAGGAGCATCTAATAATAACCAACGTAACGATAACGCTAACAGACCGAATAGGAACAATAACTCCAAACCTAATGGCAATAACAATCAGGGTGGAGGCAAATTTAATAAAGACCGTTTCAAGAAACCTGTTGTAAAAGCGGAAGTTAGTGATGAAGATGTGGCAAAGCAGGTTAAGGAAACATTGGCACGTCTGACTAACAAGACTAAGAACAAGGCTGCCAAGTATCGTAAGGAGAAACGTGAAAATGTTCAGAACCGCCTGATGGAACAGGAGGAGATGGAACAGGAAGATAGCAAAATATTGAAACTGACCGAGTTCGTTACTGCGAACGAACTGGCAAGTATGATGGATATTCCTGTTACTCAGGTTATCGCTACTTGTATGAGTATCGGTATCATGGTCTCTATCAATCAGCGTCTGGATGCCGAGACAATCAACCTGGTAGCGGAAGAATTCGGATACAAGACAGAATATGTAAGTGCTGAGGTAGCACAGGCTATTACAGAAGAGGAAGATAACGAAGAAGATTTGCAGCCGCGTGCTCCGATTGTGACAGTAATGGGACATGTTGATCATGGTAAGACTTCATTACTGGACTATATTCGTAAAGCAAATGTAATTGCCGGTGAGGCAGGTGGTATCACCCAGCATATCGGTGCTTACAATGTGAAATTGGAAGACGGACGTCATATTACATTCTTGGATACTCCGGGTCACGAGGCATTTACCGCCATGCGTGCCCGTGGTGCGAAAGTGACGGATATTGCTATTATTATTGTAGCTGCCGATGATAATGTGATGCCGCAGACCAAAGAGGCGATTAATCATGCTATGGCTGCCGGTGTGCCTATCGTATTTGCTATTAATAAGGTGGATAAGCCGCACGCCAATCCGGATAAGATTAAGGAAGAACTGGCTGCCATGAACTTCCTGGTGGAAGAGTGGGGTGGTAAGTATCAGTCGCAAGATATTTCGGCAAAGAAAGGTACAGGTGTACACGATTTGTTGGAAAAAGTATTGCTGGAAGCTGAAATGTTGGATTTGAAGGCTAATCCCGACCGCAAGGCAACCGGTTCTATCATTGAATCGTCCTTGGACAAGGGACGCGGTTATGTGGCTACTATGTTGGTGGCAAACGGTACGCTGAAAATGGGCGATATAGTCTTGGCTGGTACTAGTTATGGTAAGGTGAAAGCCATGTTTAATGAACGTAACCAGCGCATCAAGGAGGCCGGTCCTTCCGAACCGGTATTGATTCTGGGACTGAACGGTGCTCCTGCGGCAGGTGATACTTTCCATGTGATTGATACGGAACAAGAGGCTCGTGACATTGCCAACAAGCGTGAACAGTTGCAGCGTGAGCAGGGCTTGCGTACTCAGAAACTGCTGACATTGGATGAAGTGGGCCGTCGTTTGGCTTTGGGTGATTTCCATGAGCTGAATGTGATTGTTAAAGGTGACGTGGACGGTTCTGTCGAAGCGTTGAGCGACTCATTGATAAAACTGTCTACAGAACAGGTACAGGTTAATGTGATCCACAAAGGTGTCGGTCAGATTTCCGAGTCGGATGTGACTTTGGCTGCTGCATCAGATGCGATTATTGTAGGTTTCCAGGTTCGTCCTTCAAGTTCTGCCGGCAAACTGGCTGAGCAGGAGGGGGTGGATATCCGCAAATATTCTGTTATCTATGATGCGATTGAAGAAGTGAAGGCTGCTATGGAAGGTATGCTGGCACCTACTTTGAAGGAACAGATTACTGCAACCATCGAAGTGCGTGAAGTCTTCAATATTACCAAGGTCGGTTTGGTTGCCGGTGCTATGGTGAAGACAGGTAAGGTGAAACGTTCTGATAAGGCACGCTTGATTCGTGATGGTATTGTAGTCTTTACCGGTGCTATCAATGCTTTGAAGCGTTTCAAGGATGATGTGAAAGAAGTAGGTACTAACTTTGAATGTGGTATCAGTCTGACAAACTGTAACGATATCAAGGTCGGTGATATTATTGAAGCTTACGAAGAAGTAGAGGTTAAACAGACTTTGTAATACACTGAAGTCTGAGAATATAGATGGTAATGTCATCCTGAGCATAGCGAAGGATCTGGCACCTCGCCCAGCGCGTGGGCTGGCAGATTCTTCGCTTTGTTCAGAATGGCATTACTGCTTTTTGTAATAACGATAAAGATGGCGACAATAGATATTATTATATTGGCTATGATTGGTGTGGGTGTCATTATGGGATTAATAAAAGGATTTGTGAAGCAGATGGCGTCTATTGTAGGGTTGATAGCCGGATTGCTGATGGCTCGTGCCTTGTTTGGCATTGTTGCCGAAAGGTTGGCGCCGGTTCTAGGTACTTCGACGACTGTAGCACAGGTCTTGGCTTTTATATTGATCTGGATAGCTGTACCTTTAGGTTTTGCGTTCGTCGCCTCTTTGTTGACAAAAGCATTGGATGCTGTGCACCTGGGATGGCTGAACCGTTGGTTAGGCAGCGGATTGGGAGCATTGAAGTATATGATACTGATAGGGTTAGCTATTCATGTGATAGAATATATAGATCCGAACAATGAGATGATCAGTGCAACAAAAAAGAAGGAATCAGTGTTATATTATTCTATGAGGGACTTGTCCGGTATCTTTTTTCCGGTATTTAAGAATGTAACAGAACAATTAATAGAAATATAAGATAGATATGCAAGAAGAACCCAATAAATATGTGAAAGAACTGACGCAGGAGAAGTACAAATATGGCTTCACCACAGAAGTTCACACAGATATTATAGAAAGGGGATTGAATGAGGATGTTATCCGCTTGATTTCTGCAAAGAAGAACGAGCCGGAGTGGTTGCTGGAGTTTCGCCTGAAAGCATACCGCTACTGGTTGACCATGGAGATGCCTGCATGGGCACACCTCACTATCCCTGAAATAGATTATCAGGCTATATCCTATTATGCGGACCCTACAAAGAAAAAAGAAGGACCGAAAAGTATGGATGAGGTAGATCCTGAGTTGATTAAAACTTTCAATAAATTAGGTATTCCTTTGGAGGAGCAAATGGCGTTGAGCGGTATGGCAGTAGATGCTGTCATGGACTCTGTATCCGTCAAGACTACATTTAAAGAAACCTTGTTGGAAAAAGGGATTATTTTTTGTTCGTTCAGTGAAGCGGTGCGTGAGCATCCCGATTTGGTGAAGAAATATCTGGGTTCGGTGGTCGGGCCGCGGGATAATTTCTTTGCAGCCTTGAACTCGGCAGTATTCAGTGACGGATCGTTTGTATATATTCCGAAAGGAGTGCGTTGTCCTATGGAACTCTCCACTTATTTCCGTATCAATGCAGCCAATACCGGTCAGTTTGAGCGTACACTGATTGTTGCGGATGATGATAGTTATGTTTCTTATCTGGAAGGATGTACGGCCCCTATGCGGGATGAGAACCAATTACATGCGGCCATAGTGGAGATTGTGGTGCACGACCGTGCGGAAGTGAAATATTCTACCGTACAGAACTGGTATCCGGGAGATGCCGAAGGCAAAGGAGGAGTATATAACTTTGTGACAAAACGCGGTCATTGCAAAGGAGTGGATAGCAAATTGAGTTGGACACAGGTGGAAACCGGATCGGCCATTACTTGGAAATATCCCAGTTGTATCCTGAGTGGAGATAATTCTACTGCTGAATTCTATTCGGTGGCAGTAACGAATAACTATCAGCAGGCTGATACGGGGACTAAAATGATTCATTTAGGCAGAAATACCCGTAGTACCATTGTTAGTAAAGGAATCAGTGCCGGAAAGAGCCAGAACTCTTATCGTGGTCTGGTACGTGTGGCTCAGAAAGCAGACAATGCCCGTAATTACAGTCAGTGTGACTCTTTGTTGCTGGGGAGCCAGTGTGGTGCTCATACATTCCCATATATGGATATTCATAACGAGACAGCTGTGGTGGAACATGAGGCGACAACCAGCAAGATCAGCGAAGACCAGTTGTTTTATTGCAATCAGCGCGGTATTCCTACAGAAGATGCTATTGGGTTGATTGTCAATGGATATGCAAAAGAAGTACTGAATAAACTTCCAATGGAGTTTGCGGTGGAGGCACAGAAACTGCTGGCTATTTCTCTAGAGGGAAGTGTAGGATAAATGAAGAACTAAGAATTTAATAGAATTATGTTAGAGATAAAAGACTTACATGCCAGTGTCAATGGCAAAGAAATATTGAAAGGTATTAATCTAAGCATAAAGAAAGGTGAAGTTCATGCTATTATGGGACCCAACGGTTCCGGAAAGAGTACCCTTTCGTCTGTGTTGGTAGGCAATCCGGCTTTTGAGGTAACGAAAGGTTCGGTGACTTTTGAAGGAAAAGATTTGTTGGCTTTGAGTCCTGAGGATCGCAGTCATGAAGGTCTGTTTTTGTCTTTCCAATATCCGGTGGAGATTCCCGGAGTCAGTATGGTGAACTTTATGCGTGCGGCGGTAAACGAGCAGCGTAAATATAAAGGCCTCCCTGCATTGACAGCCAGTGAGTTCTTGAAGCTGATGCGCGAGAAGCGGGCTGTGGTGGAATTGGATAATAAATTGGCAAACCGTTCGGTAAACGAGGGATTCAGCGGTGGTGAGAAGAAGCGCAATGAGATCTTCCAGATGGCTATGCTGGAACCTAAGTTGAGCATTTTGGATGAAACGGATTCCGGTCTTGATATTGATGCGTTGCGTATTGTAGCCGAGGGTGTGAACAAACTGAAAACTCCCGAAACAAGTTGTATCGTCATTACGCACTATCAACGGTTGCTGGATTATATCAAACCCGATATTGTACATGTATTGTATAAAGGACGTATTGTGAAGACTGCGGGTCCCGAATTGGCTTTGGAACTGGAAGAGCGTGGTTACGACTGGATAAAAGCCGAGTTGGGAGAATAATAATTTGATGCCTAAAGAAGAAAGTGATTATGAGAGCAGAACAACAATATATTGATCTCTTTTCTCAATGTGAGGCGATGATTTGCCGGCATAGTGCCGAGGTGCTGAACGCTCCCCGTGCGCAAGCTTTCGCAGATTTCGAAAAATTAGGTTTCCCTACCCGCAAACAGGAGAAGTATAAATATACGGATGTGAGCAAGTTGTTCGAGCCGGATTATGGTTTGAATTTGAACAGACTCGACATTCCGGTGAATCCGTATGAAGTGTTCAAGTGCGATGTACCTAATATGAGTACCGCTCTTTATTTTGTAGTAAACGATGCTTTTTATCGTAAGGCTTTGCCGAAGGCACAATTGCCGGAAGGAGTGTTGCTTGGCAGCTTGAAAGAGCTGTCTGAACAATATCCGGCTTTGGTCAAGCAGTATTATGGCAAGTTGGCAGATACTTCCAAGGATGGTGTGACCGCCTTCAATACTACTTTTGCCCAGGATGGCTTTATGCTGTATGTGCCGAAAGGCGTGGTGGTGGACAAACCCATTCAACTGGTGAACATATTGCGTGCTGATGTTAATTTTATGGTGAACCGCCGTGTGCTGGTTGTGCTGGAAGAAGGTGCGCAGGCTCGTCTGTTGATTTGTGATCATGCCATGGATAATGTAAATTTCCTTTCTACTCAGGTTATTGAGGTCTTTGCAAAAGAAAATGCTACTTTCGATCTTTATGAACTGGAAGAAACCCATACCAGCACAGTGCGTTTCAGTAACCTCTATGTGAACCAGGAGGCAGACAGTAATGTGCTTTTGAATGGTATGACTTTGCATAACGGTACTACGCGTAATACAACTGAAGTAACTTTGGCCGGACGTGGAGCTGAGATCAATTTGTGTGGTATGGTCATTGCCGATAAGAATGAACAGGTGGACAATCATACTTTCATTGACCACAAGGTTGCTGATTGCACTAGTAATGAGCTGTTTAAATATGTATTGGATGATCAGGCGACAGGTGCGTTTGCCGGAAAAGTATTGGTACGTGAAGGAGCACAACATACTAATTCCCAACAAACCAACCGCAACCTCTGTGCTACTCGTGATGCCCATATGTACACTCAGCCGCAACTGGAAATTTATGCGGATGACGTAAAATGCTCTCACGGAGCTACTGTCGGTCAGCTGGATGAAAATGCGTTGTTCTATATGCAACAGCGTGGTATCAGTCTGAAGGAAGCACGTTTATTGCTTATGTTTGCTTTTGTCAATGAAGTAATAGATACGATCCGCCTGGATGCATTGAAAGACCGTTTGCATCTGTTGGTGGAAAAACGTTTCCGTGGTGAGTTGAATAAATGTCAGGGATGTGCGATATGTAAATAAGACGCCATGTACGATATACAAAAAATAAGAGAAGATTTTCCGATATTAGATCGGGAGGTGTATGGAAAGCCGCTTATTTATCTGGATAATGGGGCTACCACTCAGAAACCGCGCCAAGTGGTTGAAGCCATAACCGATGAATATTATTCGGTCAATGCCAATGTGCATCGTGGTGTGCATTTCCTGTCTCAGCAGGCTACCGAGTTGCATGAAGCTTCTCGTGAGACTGTACGTCGTTTTATCAATGCACGCAGTAGCAATGAAATCGTGTTTACACGGGGCACGACGGAGAGTATCAACCTGTTGGCTTCTTCTTTTGCCGACAGTCAGATGAAGGAAGGCGATGAAGTGATTGTTTCTGTCATGGAGCATCACAGCAATATTGTACCTTGGCAGTTACAGGCTGCGCGTAAAGGAATCGTGCTGAAAGTGATTCCCATGAATGACAGGGGAGAACTGTTGTTGGATGAATATGAGAAACTCTTTTCGGAACGGACCAAGCTGGTGAGTTTCGCTCATGTAAGTAATGTGTTGGGCACTGTCAATCCGGCGAAAGAGATGATTGCGACTGCCCATGCACACGGTGTTCCCGTTTTGATTGACGGGGCGCAGAGTGTTCCTCACATGAAAGTGGATGTCCAGGATTTGGATGCCGACTTTTTTGCTTTCAGCGGACATAAGATATATGGTCCTACCGGTGTGGGGGTGCTTTATGGAAAGGAAGAGTGGCTGGATAAGCTTCCACCTTACCAGGGGGGAGGCGAGATGATACAAAGTGTCAGCTTCGAGAAAACGACTTTTAATGAATTGCCGTTTAAGTTTGAAGCGGGAACTCCCGATTATATCGGCACTACCGCCTTGGCAAAAGCGTTGGATTATGTATCTGCCATTGGTATGGAGAACATTGCCGCCCATGAGCATGAACTGACCCTATATGCCATGCAGCGTCTGAAAGAAATAAACGGGATGCGTATCTTCGGAGAGGCTGAGCATAAGAGCAGTGTCATTTCTTTCTTGGTAGGAAATATTCATCATTTGGATATGGGTACGTTGCTTGACCGTCTGGGCATTGCCGTACGTACCGGGCATCATTGTGCTCAGCCTTTGATGATTCGTATGGGGATTGAGGGAACTGTACGTGCTTCTTTCGGTTTGTATAATACCAAGGAGGAGATAGATATGCTGGCTGCCGGCATTGAGCGCGTCAGCAGGATGTTTTGATTTCTCCAAACGAAATAAGTCGCCTGCCATTGATAAACATTATATTAATGGCAGGCTTTTTTTGTATAACAAGAATCAGCGGAACTTCCCACAAGATTGGGAGAAACTTCTCACAAGATTTGCCGCATCTTGTAACAAGATATCAGGCATCCCGGTTTCTTGCGTCTTTTTATGTTCTTTTCTGTGGGCATATTCCTCTTCCGGTGGGAAATATGCCCCTCCCGAAGAATTGCCCCAAAAATCCTTCAGAAGTTTCAGCCTCTCCGCAAACTGCCTGTTCATGGGCTTTCCGGCTGAAGGATTGGCTCTTAAAATTCTTCAGCCGGGTATTTATTCTTTCAGCCGGCATATACGTTTTTTCAGCTATGGCTGTGTACTTTCCGGCATCTTCGGAGTTTTCCCCATGTACCTGCGTGCTTTTCACCTTTCGGCCATTGGGTACGCTGAAGAATTTTTTTTCAGTCTGAAAGATTTCGAGGTATCAATTCTTCAGCCGGAATGCCGATGAACAAAGCGTTTGCGGAGAGGCTGAAACTTCTGAAGGAAAAATAAGTGTTTTGCTATGTGTATATAAAGAAACAGGAGAAACAACAGGACGTATTAATAAAAGCTCTTGATGTTTTTTTAATATGTCCTGTTGTTTTTAAAAAAGGGGCAGATGTTTTGAAGTTTCCTGTTGTGAAGTGTGAACACATACGGATGTATAGGCTGAAGGATATATCATGTTGCAGCCGGAAGATATATAATCTTACACCTGTAACATTCTACTCATTCATTGGAGAATTTTTATCACTTCTGAAAAGAGTGTATTGGGGGTAACAGGTAATACGATATAAAAGTAGGGGGCCGCATTCATCACGAGTGCAGCCCTCCTTGGTATTGTATTATTTATATTAAGGTAAAAAGAGAGAGTTTATTTGCCGTAATCATCGTATAACATCAGCAAATGTGATGAACTCCAACTGAAATGGGGAGCTTTTAACAATTCACCGGTGTGTGTGCCATAGTTTTCATGTATCGGTGCGCCTTCTTTCAAGCCTTGCAGACGGTCGAATACCTGGAGGGTGTATTCATCCGCCATCTTGTTATATCCATAATTGCGCAGGCCGCGGATAGCGAAGTAAGTCTGGTCCAACCAGATAGGACCACGCCAGTAGCCGCGCGGATTGTACTTCGGATGGTCTGCTGCCACTGTGGGGAAGGGAATGTATGTAGAAAACTTGGCTGTATCGGTCAGCAGGGGCAGCATGGCTTTTACCTGATCGGCCGTGGCAACTTTTGTCCATAAGGGGGTGTATGCTTCGCATCCCGGTTCCTGTATGAAGCTTCCGTCTTTTAAGCGGCGATCGAAGAAGAAACCTTTTTCTTTGTCGAAGAAATAATCGGCTACCTGGCTGCTGTAATCCGGACCATCGAAAGTTACTCCCAAAATACCGGCGAACTTTTTCAATAACTTGCATTCCAAAGCCAGATAGGCATTCAGGTCAACACTTTCCTGATCCATGCTCCATGCATCCTCCGCACCGTCATTTTTCAGCATCTTGGCATCATCGAAACGGATGGCGTTATCCATGCCGCTTTCCCATGCTGCCGCTTCCAGTGTACCATCGGTGGAACCGTATTCACACATACCGTTGCGGTTATGGTCACGCTTGTTGTACCACCATTTGTAATAGGCCATCAATTGCGGATACATTTCGCTGATGAATGCCGTATCATTGGTATGGGTGAATATTTCGTCTACAGCCCAGGATACGAGAGGAGGTTTGCTGTCGCGTGCATTGTTTTCGGCAGGATCGGTGTAGATGCAGTCTATAATCATGCCGTCCGGTTGCTGGTAGTCAAACATGGCGCGGATGTTGTCTTTGGCAAGTTTAGGATTGAATTTTGCCAGGGCGGCAGAGAAGCGCCAGGTGTCCCAGGCCCAGAATCCTACGAAGTAGTATGCTGCATGACTCGGAACAATTCCTTCGTGGAGCAATCCGCCACGGTGGGTACGCCAGTTGCTGATAAGTGTAACAACTGCTTTCACGGCGATACGGTCATACTCAGGTTTCATATCTTTGCGCAGAATCTTGGTGAGATAACCTTCCCAGCGTTCTTTGTTGGCTTTGAGCCCTTCCTGCGGATTGCTTAGAGCCAATTGCGCTTTCTGTAATCCGGCAGAAAGTTCTTTTTCTCCGGTATAGAAAGAAATGGCTACGTAGGTGTCGTGTTCGCTGCCATTGATTTTTGCCTGGTAATTATTGTCAGTGCCCTTTACGCTAACATCCGGGGTAAAAGTTAATGCTACAATCTCACCGGAGGGATGACGGGCGATGACGGTATTCTGGTCTGTTTGGACTTGTATCTCTTTTCCCCATTGGCTGGCAGTTAAGGAGAGTTCCTTTCCTGCATCGGAGTGAATGCGGAGCAATGCGGTAGAAGCATCTAAAAAATTCAAGCGTTGAATGATTTTACCTTCCTCTGAACTTGCCGAAAGATATAACTCTCCCGGGAAATAACAAGTGGAATCCGGAGTAAATATAACATTCGCCTGATCGGCATATCTTACCGTGACAGCAGATTGCGCCATCCATTGGCGTCGGTTCATATCCAGACTGAACGGACCGCAGAAACCGTTCACCCAGTGATCTTTCTGCGGAAGGGTAAATCCCATCCAGGAACCGGCGTCTGTAAACCATCCCCCGCAACGTGTCAGTGTATCGGGGGTATAGGTTATATCCAGTATGTTATTGAATTCATATCTTTTGCCTGTGGGGATGTTCTCACCGGCAGGTGTGCAGGCCGTTGTGAGACCTGCGACTACTGCTGTGAGAAGAATGATTTTGGTAAATTTATATTTCATGTCATTTCGTTATTATTTTAAAACCATTTCTTATGCGCTTTTTCAGCGGCATCGTCTTGATTGCTCAAAGGTTGCATGGTAAAGCTGTATTGCCATTCGTGCGGAGTGATGGTATATTCCGGATGTACTTGCGCTCCCCAGGTATTATCTCCACCTACCCCCATATGACGGTGGTCGATGTTTAACCATATCATGTCTTTCTTCATAATACTTCCACCATGACGGCGTTCGGTATTGAATGCTACATAGTCAATATCCTCCAACGGGAAATTCCATGCGCTGACATTCAGCGGTTCCTCACCTGTGATTAACAGGCCTTCCCCTGCTTTATTACGCAATGCAACCCATCGTACATCGGTTTTGTTGCCGGTTTCCTGGGCACGGACATACGGATGGAATTGTTCCCATACTGTAGCGGTATAGAGCCCGATAGGATAACCCGTCTTGCGGTCTGCATAGTTTTCTTGTGGTCCGCGGCCCAACCAGGTCATCACATCGTATTCTGCCGGAAGAATCATACGCATACCCAGGCGTGGTATTTCAGGAAGGGATTTGTTGCCGGGTACAAAGTGCATACTTACTTTGATTGCTCCATTGGGTCGTACTTGATAAACGGTCTGCAAAGTTGATTCTTGTGCTTCCAGTTTATAATTTACAGTAACGGTTGCCAGTTGTTTGTTTGAATCTTCTTTCAGGTCGATACTTTGTAACTTGGCGTTCTTGCCTGCAAATTTCCAGATGCCGCAACGTTCCAGGTGGTTGTTGGCAACATCATTGTCGGTTAACGCACGCCAGAAATTGGGTTGCAATCCTTCTTTTATCAGATTCTTCCCGTTATATAAGAGTTCTGTCATTTCACCATCAGCAGTAGAGAATGCGATACGGAAGTTCTCTCCTGTCAAGGTAATGGCATCCGGAGTACGTTCGGTATTTACAGTTTTGTCTACTAGTTCCCGGGCAGTCCATGTAGCATTCAGCAGCCGTTCTCCTTCCGGATTCAGTTGCCATTGCTCCATGGCTACCTGATGTCCCTTCGGAACTAATGGGGCTTCCTTTTTGGTAAATGCTTCCAATTTCAGGAAGTATTCTTTTCCATCGTTAGGAATCAAGTTCATCGGGATAGTGATGAAGGTAGAAGAACGGGCGGCCATAACCGGGAAATCCATTTCACCGCTTTGTACAGCTTTTCCGTCTGTTTCTACAGTCCAGTGTAGTTTGTAATCCTCCAAACCGATAAAATCATGCCAGTTAGTCACTTTAATTTGCTTGGTGGTAAAGGCAACCGGCTCAAAATGAATATATTGATATACTTTTTTCACTTCCCAGATGTGCGGATGAAGTGAACGGTCGGCAGCTACCAATCCGTTGGCACAGAAGTTGGAGTCATTAGGAACACCCACGAAGCCCATATCGCCTCCGTAAGCCCAAATCTTGTTTCCGTTCTTGTCTTTGATATCAAAAGTAGCATCTACCCAGTCCCATATGAAACCACCTTGCAACTGGTCATATTTATAAATCAAATTCCAATAGTCTTGCAGGTTACCTACACTGTTACCCATGGCGTGGGCATATTCACATAGAATCATCGGGCGTGCGTCGCGTTGGTTTACATGACGGCGGAGCGCCCAGACACGTGCATACATCGGACAATAAATGTCAGATTTGGCATCATAACCACCTCCTTCATATTGTACAGGGCGGGTAGGGTCAAACTTCTTGGTCCAGTCATATAACGTTTCAAAGTGTTTTCCGTAGCCGGACTCATTTCCCATTGACCAAGTGACAATGGCAGTGATATTGCGGTCCCTCAGCACCATGCGGCTCATGCGTTGCATAAACGGTACTTCCCAATCGGGATTATTAGCCAGTGTGCCATCTTTATGCGCCTGCATACCATGGCTTTCAATGTTTGCTTCATCTACCAGATACAAACCGTATTCGTTACACAATGCATACCATTCATAGCGGTTGGGGTAATGGCAAGTGCGTACAGCATTCAGGTTGAATTGTTTCATCAACTGAATGTCTTTTATCATGCTCTCTACGGTGATGGTACGACCATGATGCGGATCGTGTTCATGGCGGTTTACTCCTTTAAACAATACGGCTACCCCATTTATCAGTTGCATGCCGTTACGCATTTCCACAGAACGGAAACCGAAAGGCTGTGTGAATGATTCCAAGGCTTTTCCTTGAGCGTCGTAGGTGCTGACTACCAATGTATAAAGATTGGGTGTTTCGGCATTCCAAGGCAATATGGCCGGGAACAAGTGTTTCTGAGCGAATAAAGTATCTGTAGCAGAAGTTATTTCCTTTTTATGCTGGTAAATTACATTGCCTTTGTTCATAACCTTCACTTCCACGGTTCCTCCCGGATGAGGCTTGTGGAGTGTGATATTCAGATTAAAATCTCCGTCTTTATAACCATTTGTCAGTCCGGCTACCAGTTTGAAGTCTTGTACACGGCTTTGAGGACGGGCATAGAGATATACATCGCGTTCAATACCGCTATATTTCCAGTAATCCTGATCCTCCAGGTAGGAACCGTCACTATAACGGAAAACTTTAACGGCCAGTTTGTTCTTTCCGGCTTTTAAGAACGGAGTAATATTGAAATGAGCCGGAAGACGGCTGTCTTCACTGTATCCTGCCAATTTACCGTTTACCCAGCAATAAAAAGCGGACTCAACTCCTTCAAAATCAAGGAAGATATCCATTCCTTTCCAATGGGCCGGTACGGTAAATTCACGTACGTATGCTCCTACCGGATTGTAATCGGTTGGAACATGAGGCGGATTGGCAGGGAAGGGGTAAGCTACGTCAGTATAGATGGGGGAGTCAAATCCTTGCAGTTCCCAGCTTCCCGGAACCTGTATGTCTTTCCAGCGTTTGGTGTTATACCCCATTTTATAAAAATCTGTTGGGCATTCCTCATTGTTTTTAGAGAATAAGAACTTCCAGGTTCCGTCTAGTGAAATGCGGCGTTCTGTAGCAGGGTTTACTGCAAAACGCTGGGCGGCAGGTAAAGCCTGTTGTTTCAGTGCATTGGCCTCATTCGTATAAGGAATGAAATGGGCATGGGCAGGTTCACGGTTTATTTCATTTATTTGTGGATTCTGCCAGGGCACATTTTCACCCCAGGCGGAAGCACAAACAAACAACAGTGTAAGAACAGTATGAAGAGAGTGTTTCATGGTTATTGTTATTTTAAATAGAACAGAAAAGAGTCACAAGAAAAGGTACGCTGAAGTCTACTACAAAGCCGTGAAATATAGAAACCACTACGAAACTTTGACCGGAATAGCGGGTGATGATGGGTAATGTTGTATCCATCGTAGTGGCTCCTCCGGCAGAAATAGGGGCTAGATTGCCAAACCAGCGTACTAGCAACGGGGCAAAAAGCAAAGTGATAATCTCACGTGTGATATTGGATAATAATGCAATGGTTCCCAACTCCGGACCTTTATATTCTGTAATAAAGATACTGGATAGAGAGTAATAGCCGAAACCGGCACCTACTGCCATACAGTCTGTTACTGAGCGGTGCGAGAGAAACAGACTGACCACTGCGCATCCTGCCAGTGTTCCCAATATGGTCATGACCGGTAGAAAGATCAGGCGGGGGTTTAATGAACGGAAATTACGTAAAGTCTGCGGATCATTACCTACACTGACTCCTACACTGAACATTAACGCACACAAGGCGTAGAAACTTAGCTTACTTTGTGTAAAGTCGTATGGAATAAGGTGATATACCCCACAAAGAGCTCCCAGTACAAAGAATCCGACGATAATCAAACTTCCTTTCATACTTGTCCCTCCTTATTTCTTTTGTAAAGTACATACCATAAAGCCCATGCTGCTGTAACACTGCCCAGCACTGCTGCCAAGGTGATGACAATGGCTTCCAACCCTATAGTGTGCAGACCATTGATAATTTTCTGATTGCCGCCTACATCTATACCCAATAAAAAGAGTAGCAACCAAATAAGAACGGTGATGACTTTGTGTATTCCTGAAAGCTTCTGCTTGCGAAGCAGGAAGCCGAGGAGCATCCCCGTGAGCATTAATCCAATAATTGTAAACATATCTATGTCGTTTTATTTATAGGCAAAGATACTTCATTTTTAGATTACAAGGCGGTATCACTGTAGCGAAAACCGCCTTGTTGCCTAATTATATCTAACCAAAAAAGAAAATACTTATTTTAAGGCATCATTAGCATTCAGCTCTGTAAGAGGAGTGGGGTAGAATGAATTTTTGTCTTCATTGAAGCCTGTTCTTCCGGCAGCTTGCAGGGCTGAGAACAGTTTGCCCCAACGGCGGAGATCATACCAACGATAGTTCTCAAGAGGGAATTCAATCATGCGCTCGTGTTCAATTTGCGCGCGGACTGCTTCTTGAGAAGTACCTGTCATGGGTGGCATATCCCCGTGAACGCTTCTTACTTCATTGATTAAAGGAATAGCTTGTTCGGGATGTCCCTGTTCATTCAATGCTTCGGCTTTCATTAACAGTACGTTGGCATAACGCATCAAAGGAACATTGATTGCAGAATAGTTTTGGTTTAAACCTTCATAGGTCGAGGGCATGAATTTACGGAAGGCTACGCGTTCTTTGTTGTCGAACCAGTCATTATAGTCGTAGCCATAGACACGTCCGTTACCATCGTTATAATAGTCACAATTAAAAAATAATGTTGCATACATACGCGAGTCATAACGTCCTGTAGTAGCCGTTTCCCCTTCTTTTTTGAATTCACTAATCAATGTTTGACTGGGAAGAATCTCATCCCATCCCCCAAGTTCGGAAACACCGATCCATCGATGGAACTGAGTACGATAAGTAGCTCCGTTTGCAGAACTCATAGAGAATTGAATTTCAAAAATCGATTCTTTACTGTTCTTATTATCCCCGCTGAACATAGTGCTGAAATTATTAACCAGTTCATATCCTTTTACTTGGTTGAATGCTTCTATAGCACTGGCCAGATAAGAGTCTTTGTTGGTTGCCTCTTCATAGGCGCGTGTCAGATAGGCGAAACCAAGATATGCATAAGCAGAACCGCTTGTGGCACGGCCTACATTATCAGCGTCACGTGTTGCAGGCAGACTGGTTGCACGTTTCAAGTCTTCAATGATGAAATTCCATGCATCCTCACGGGAAGAAAGGGGCTTGCTTAATTCAGCCGGGTCAGTGATATATTTATCACGAACTATGATTTCTTTCCAGTTCAATAAAAGTTGCATGTGGTAATAAGCGCGGATAAAGTAGCCTTCATTGACCAATTGTTCGCGTGTTGCTGCATCTATATTCTCATCGGGTATTTCTGCGGTTTTTTCAATTACCTGATTAGCAAAACTGATGCCTTTATAGTAGCATTGCCAGTAATAACTGAACTGAGAGTTACCATTGGTGTAGGTATAGTTGCCTAATTCCACCCAGTTCGGGTAATTCAGAGCATCGCTTCCTAATTGGATAATATCTTCACGATAGGCTTCTACCGGCCATTTGATTTCCGGGAAAGACCACATGTCACCCGAATAAGTCATCAGGTAAAGTTGGGAGTATGCGGCGGCAAGTCCGGCTTCAGCATCAGACTGGTTACGCCAAAAACTGCTTGATGTCAACTGGTCAGGAGATTCTACCGTGAGATAATCGTCACAAGCGCTAAATAAACTTGCAATGCAGATACTTGCTATGTATAATAGTTTCTTCATTTTCTTATTACTTTAAAGGATTAGAATGTAAGTTGAGCTCCAACGGTGAATGAACGGGTAAACGGATAAATCAATTTATCAACACCGGTATTCAACACACTGGCACGAGAGAATTCAGGATCTATACCATCATAGCCTGTGATAGTGAACAAGTTTTCACCACTTACATAGAAACGCAGTTTCTCAATATAGAATTTCTGCATGAGTGATTTGGGTAAAGTATAACCTAACTGTGCCTGACGCAGACGGACAAAATCACCGTTTTCAAGGAATCTGTCTGATTCTTTCATGTTGCCGTTCGGATCTTGATATACCGCGCGGGGAACATCCGTATTTCTATTGTCAGGAGTCCATGCATTCAATGTAGACTTCAGCATATTTGATTTAGAATTCATTCCTTCATAGAAATATTTGTTTCCGTTATACAATTTGAAGTTCCATGCGCTGCCAAGTACGATTGAAAGATCAAATCCTTTATAGCCGAATGACAAGTTTAAGTTCGCTTCCAATGTCGGGATACCTGAGCCACAGTATTCTTTGTCACCGGCGTCTATGCTTCCATTACCATCTAAATCTTTAAAACGGATATCACCCGGTTGGGCATTAGGCTGTAATAATTGTCCATCCTTGTTTACATGGGCATTTACTTCATCCATACTTTGGAAGATACCGTCTGTTCTATAAAGATAGAATGCACCGATAGGTTTGCCCACTCTGGTTTCTGTCGGGAAATGCTCCGTTCCATATTTCAATCCTTCACCCTGAAGAACTTGGTCTGCATCTGACAATTCAACCACTTTATTTTTGGTGGTGCTCATATTGAAACCGATATTGTAATCAAAGTCTTTTATAGCATCTCCCCAGTTTAATTCAAGTTCGAAACCGGTATTGCGTATCTTTCCGACATTCAGGGTGGGGTTAGTCATACCTGCTGAAGGAGGTAGAACTTTTGTTATCAACAGATCTTCTGTTTGGTTATAGTAGTAGTTTAATGTACCGGTTAATTTGCTGTTAAAGAAGCCGAAATCGAAACCAATATTTTTGGTATCCGTTGTTTCCCATTTCAAAGAACGGTTTTCCAATCCGCGAGCGATGCTTCCTGCCCATGCGTTATCACCGTTGCCTTTCACGTATCCTTGATACATTTCATTGTATGTACTAATCAGCGCAAGGAAGTCATAATATCCCAAAGCATTTTCATTACCTAAACGTCCCCAACTGACACGGAACTTCAAATTATTCAATGCAATGTCTTTCGGGAAGAATTCTTCCTGACTGATTCTCCAGCCTAATGCCACTGATGGGAAGCAACCCCAACGGTTGTCTTTACCAAACTTGGATGAACCGTCATAACGTACAGTTGCCTGTACCAGGTAGCGGTCATTATAATTATAGTTCAGTCGGCCGAAGAAAGAGGCGCGGTTATATTTCCATTTTGTTCCGCTACCATCAAATGTGCCACCTGCTCCTGCACCTACAGTTGAGAAAGATGGATCAAGAAATCCGCCCGGAATTTCACTGGTTATCAATTTTCCGTCTTCTACTTTATAAACAGTGGTTTTACCTTCTACCCCAACAGAATTCCATGTATATTTGCGGGCAGTCATGGAAGTACCTGCCATTGCATTGACGTTGTGTTTTCCAAATGTCTTATTAAAACTTAATACATTTTCCCATACATGTTCCTCCCAGTATCCTGTGGTTTCGCTATGATAAGGATAGTCACGTTTGGCTTTTGGGTCGGCAACATAGGCCGGAGTATGATAAGTCTGACGTTGGTGCTCACCTCTGTATGCATAGCTTGTCTTGAAATTCAGCCATGGGGTGAAGTTCATGGTCAAGGCAACATTGGCTGTGGTATGATATTTTTTGTCGGTAGATTTTTCATAATGCTGGTCAGCCATAACATTACGGTTACTGGGCAGATCGTCAAAGTCACTTAAGCCGAAGCCATACTCTCTTGTATCATCATAGATAGGAACAAGCGGAGAAATCATGTACATTTCTTTAATGGAATATTCGGGTTGTTTGCTATCCGTAAATTTGAAAGCGATGTTAGCATCAATATCAAATATATATTTGCTCATGTGGAGTTTCAAACGTGCATTATCTTGACGGTAATTGTTACCTAAGAAAATACCTTTTTCGTCAGCATGGTTATATGAAAGTGAATATTGAGCATTTTCAGAACCGCCACGGATGCTGAACATATAGTTTTGTGAAACACCACCTCTTAGCATGGCATCCTGCCAGTCTGTATCTATTCCTGTGTTTTTATTTACAAATGCGGGCATAGTAACCTCTGTATCATCTGGATACTGGTTCATGTAGTTCTGATACATTTGTTTATGAACACTTTTGTATTCTTCGGCATTTAGCAGTTCCAGCTTTTTGGCTACGCTTGTAAAGCTTACATAAGTGCTGAAATCAATTTTCATGTCACCCTTTTTACCGTTTTTGGTAGTTACGATAATGACACCATTTGCAGCAACCGAACCATAGATGGCAGCGGCTGCACCATCTTTCAGTACTTCCATTGACTGAATATCTTGCGGATTCACATTTTCAATATCACCGGGAAAACCATCAATGATATAAAGAGGTTGGTTGTCACCAAACGTTTTGACACCACGGATTTTAACCTGCACACCTGCACCGGCATTACCACCAGCCTTCATAATGTTTACACCTGCAATCTTACCTTGCAATGCTTCTGCAGGGTTGGTTGTGGTGCGCTTTACCAAATCGTCTACATCTACTGAGGAAATAGCACCGGTCATATCACTTTTCTTCATGGTACCATAGCCCACTACTACAACTTCATCCAGCATCTCAGTATCTTCTTTCAAAGTCACCCGGATGTTGGTCTTTCCGTTTACAGGGACTTCTTGTGTTGCATAGCCCACATAAGAAATAATAATAGTGGCTTTGGGGGATACGCTTAATGCAAAGTTACCGTCAAAGTCTGTGATGACTCCGTTGGTTGTACCTTTCTCTACTACACTGGCACCAATAATAGGTTCGTTGGCAGCATCGGTAACCAGACCAGTCAGTTGAATCGTCTGTGCTAATGCACCGAAAGGAGTCATAAAAGCAAAGAGTAGAATCAATAACATGATTCTTTCCTTGAAATAATTCTTTTTACTCATGTGAATAAATTTTAAGGTTAATAATTGTTTTTCACATCGCTAAGTAATAGGTTGTATGTGCAAACTCCTAATTATTATACCCTACAAATGAACTACAATGAATAAAAAAACTCTCTTTTTTAATCTACAAATATAAATGTAATATATTGATATATAGTGTTCTATATAAAGAGGTAATATCTACAAAATGCTGTTTGATAAAAACTGTAAAAATATAGGTTCTTTAAATATTTTGTAGATAGTCTGTCAAGTCATCCTCCGAAGATAAGTTTAGAGATTTACGTAAACGATATCGATTCATGTTGATTGTTTTGGGAACATTTCCTGTGAGCATTGAGATTTCTTTGGTAGATAGATTTACCCGTAATAAAGTGGCTAGATATTTTTCTCCTTGTGTTAAATTGGGATGCCGTTCGGATAGCCGTTGAAGGAACTCCTGGTTCTTTTCTTCGACATTCATCAGCAAGGTGCTGTTCGTTTTATCTCCATTCTGATATTGGCTGATGAAAGCATTGACTTTCTTCAGATGAGGAATCAATGCCTGTTGGTCCATCTTATATCCTTGCTTTATCATTTCTCTGATTTTCTCCAGCAATTCATTACGGCTATGCAGGAATACAGCAAAACTGGTAGCTTCCTGACGACTGTTGTATAATGCGCTTTGTACAGATTTTAATTCGAGTTCTTGCTGTCGTACTTTAAGTTCTGCCAATTCGTGTTCCGATTGCTCCAGATTATAGCGGGTAACCATTAACTGCATATTCTTTTTGCGTTTATACCATTGGTATAGAAATATACTGAGTACTATCAATGAGATGAATATGATTACTAGTACAAACAGGTTCCGTTTCAGCAGTTCTATTTCATAAGCTTGCTCTCTTAGTTCTGCTTTCCTTTGTTGGTTTTGATATTGTTTATGGGAAATTTCCTGTTCTACGATGCGTAATTTACTTCCACTTTGCAATTCTTTGCTAAGGGTATATAGTTGCATCAGGCATTTATAAGCGTTTTTATGGTCTCCAAGGGCATCGTATACCCAAGATAAATATTCGTAATTATCACAAATCAGTTCTTTGGCACTGATGGAAGAAGCGACCTCGTATGCTCTTTGTAAAGCCATCAAGGCATTGTTGTATTGCTTTGCATAGAAGTATTGTTTTCCCATATTGTTATAGTTTTCCCCTAATGACCATTGAGAATTCAAGTTCTTGTTGATGATAATGGCCTCATTAATTAAACTTAGCTTTTCATTAAAATCACCCTCATATAAACATAGATTATTCAAATTGGCGGATATCCCTCTTAAATTTTTCTGACTGCGGTTTATTATAAGGGCTTGTTTGAGGAATTGTTCAGCTGTGTTGAACTCATTCATGGAATAATGGATGATGCCACGATCATTGTAGCATAGTGCGATTGAAATGGAATCTCCGATGGATTTAAAGATTGAGATGGCTTTCTCATTCATTTCGATCGCTTTGTTATAGTCGGTCAGTTTACAATAGAGTGCTCCTATCAGTGCGTAAATTTGTCCGTTCAGCTCTTTATTGGCAGGAGTTGCATACTCCAATGCGTCATATAGATTTTTGATGCTCACATCAAAATTGCCTAATAGCTTTTCTGCCTGACTGTAATAGAACATTGCTTCGGCTTTTTGATCATTTAGCCTTTCTTCAGGAAATAATTCAATTACCTTGGCAGCATAGTAACTGGCCTGCTTCGGATTATTGTATAAGGCTTCAACCGACTTTTTAATCAGTGCCTCGGCTTCTTGTTGTTTATTACGGGCATTAGCCCATGAGAGATTCAGCAGGCAAAGGAGAATATATACAAGTAGGTTGTTTTTCATAATCAAGCGTATTTTTGCAAAAATAGTGATTTTCTTTGTAAAAAGACACTCTTGTTTCTCTTTTAAAAGAATATCTTTGCAAGCAACAATAAAGATGAGCTATGTTATTACCTTATTTGAATAAAGATCTGATAGAGGCCGGTTGTGATGAGGCGGGCAGGGGATGTCTGGCAGGATCTGTATATGCAGCAGCTGTTATTTTACCTGTAGATTTTAAGAATGAATTGCTGAATGATTCCAAGCAACTGACGGAGCATCAGCGTTATGCGCTGCGAGAGATTGTGGAAAGAGAAGCATTGGCATGGGCTGTAGGTGTAGTGACTCCTGAAGAGATAGACGAGATAAATATCCTTAATGCGTCTTTTCTGGCAATGCATCGTGCTGTGGATCAATTGAAAATTCGTCCCCAACATTTGTTGATTGATGGGAATCGTTTTAAAAAGTATCAGGATTTGCCGCATACTACTGTGGTAAAAGGAGATGGAAAATATCTTTCTATTGCCGCTGCATCTATTCTGGCGAAAACCTATCGTGATGATTATATGAATGAACTGCATAAAGAATATCCTTTTTATGATTGGAATAGTAATAAAGGTTATCCTACTAAAAAGCATCGTGCGGCTATCCGTGAACATGGAACAACGCCATATCATCGGATGACTTTTAATTTGTTGGGAACAGATCCCCAATTAGAGATTCCTTTCTAATTTGAAGAATATATAGGAGGATGGGATAACTTCTTTACATTTCATTCTACTTGGTTGAAAATAAAGCGAAGAATCTGTTTGATTCATATGAGTCGTAACAGATTCTTCGTTTCACTTTTTTACAATGGTCTTATTCAGCATATCAATATTTTCCCCGTTGATAAGAGCGATGTCCATAAATCGTGATTACCACAAAACAGATAAATGGCAGGATAAATGAAACATTTACGGCTGGCATATTCCAAATGGTATTCATATCAATAATACTTGCTTGTAAAGGAGGAAGTACGGAACCTCCTAAAATAGCCATAATCAGGCCAGCTGCTCCAAACTTTGCATCATCTCCCAATCCGGTAAGCGCTATGCCATAGATCGTGGGGAACATTAATGACATACAGGCTGAAACAGCTACCAGGCAGTACATACCCCAGATATCCTGGAAGAAGATGACTCCGGCGGTGAAGCAGCAACCCGCAATGGCAAGTATGGCCAATAATTTACCTGGATTGAGGTAGCGCAAGATGAAGGTACAGATAAAACGGCTGATACAGAAAATAACCATCGCAATGATATTATATTCTTGTGATAGTACTTCGGCAGCTTTCTCCTCCATACCTTGTGACATGAACAGGCGTGTGCCGTATTGGATAATGAAGGTCCAACACATAATCTGCGCACCTACATAGAAGAATTGTGCCACCACTCCTTCGCGGTAATGATGGATGGAGAAGATACGCTTCAGTGTGGGACCGAAATTGATACTGTGAGACTGGTCACCATTTTTGGGCATTTGGGTAAAACGTATCACTAGAAGCATAACTAATATGACTATTCCGATAGTGAGATAAGGAGCGATCAGTACGGACAGGTCCGCATCTCTTACCATTGCAAATTCTGCCGGGTTTAGTTGGGCTCGTTCTGCCGTATCCATCGGATTTAGTTTCGCCTGGATAAAGTTCATGGCTACATACATTCCCAGTAAAGAACCCATAGGGTTAAACGATTGTGCCAGATTGAGACGTCGGGTAGCGGTAGCTTCTGTTCCCATGGACAAGATGTAAGGGTTGGAACTGGTTTCGAGGAAGGAGAGTCCGCAGGTCAGAATAAAATAAGCTAATAAGAACGGATAGTAGCTGCCTGTCATTTTAGCGGGAAAGAATAATAAGGCTCCTACGGCATAAAGTCCCAATCCCAGCAGGATACCGGCTTTATAAGAGTATTTACGGATAAACATAGCTGCCGGAAAAGCCATGGCGAAATATCCGCCATAGAAGGCAACTTGCACCAATGCGCCATCGGTGACACTCATCCGGAAGATTTTAGAGAATGCTTTTACCATCGGATTGGTGATATCATTGGCGAATCCCCAGAGGGCGAAGCAGCAGGTGACTAATATAAACGGTAGTACGTAACTGACTCCATCTTTGTGCAGGATGGGTTGATCTGTATCTTTCATTTCTTAAATTAAAGATTGAGAATTAAAAATTAAGAAATGAGAATTGAAAACAAAAAAAGGATAGGCATATGACCCTTTCTCAATTTTTAATTTTCAATTCTCAATTTATTAACTATTTGTAAATAGGTCCATAAGTTGAGCAAGCTCTGTAGTCGGAACCTTCCTTATCCATACCGAAGGCATTCCATGATGCCGGGCGGAAAATCTTGTCGTCTTCTACATTATGCATACAAACAGGAATACGTAGCATAGATGCCAGAGTTATTAAATCCTGTCCGATGTGTCCATAGCTGATGGCGCCGTGGTTGGCTCCCCAGTTGTTCATTACCGAATAGACATCACGGAATGCAGGTTTGTCGCATAGGCGGGGTACAAACCAAGTAGTAGGCCATGTGGGATCTGTACGCATGTTCAGTACCTGATGGATTTCCGGATCAATATCTACTGTCCAGCCTTCTGCCAGTTGCAATACTGGACCTAAGCCTTTTACCAGATTAAGACGCATCATGGTGACAGGCATACCGCCTTTAGACAAGAAATTGGAAGAGAAACCGCCTCCACGGAAATAGTCGCGATCTGCCGGATACCAGGTTGTAGCTTTCAGACAAGCTTCGACATCGGCTTCAGTCATTTCCCAGTTGGGCTTCATGCAGGGCTCTCCCGCTTCATTATGGCTCTCACCGGTAGCGTCCAGAGTGGTTGCACCAGAGTTGATAAGATGGATGATACCGTTTTTAGCCATTCCGGTAAGTTCTTTGCCGGTGACACGTTTTACCGCTTCGGGACTCCAGTAAGTACGGATGTCGGAGAACATCTGTCCACAGCCACTCAGCAGGTGACCGAATAACATGGCAACACCATTGCAAGCATCATTTTCGGTAGCCAGAACGTATGCTTCGCGAATGCCGTTCCAGTCGAAAGTGGTGTTGAGCAGTGCTTCACTGAAGTCACCGTTTGGTTTCCAGTCAGTCCATTGGCGTTGCCCCTGGAAGCCGGCTGCGATGGCATTATGGCCGATAGCTTCTTCTTTGAATCCCATTTCAAGCAATTTCGGGTTGCCGACCATCAAGTCACGCATGATGATAGTCATTTTTACAATAAATTCCCAGTCGGCATCCTTCTCTTCACGGGTTTTGCGCTTTTCGGGACGGTTCTTAAAGTCTTCCCCTTCGTTGGGCTTGCAATATTTTTCAGTCCAGGCCATTGCCTTGGCATATTCTTCATGGTCATAGATTCCTTCTTCCATACGGCGCAGGATCTCAGTTTCGTCCACGCTTTCATTACGTATTCCCAGATATTCCTGGAAAAAGTCAGGATCGACAATAGAGCCGGCGATACCCATGCAGACACTACCGAAAGAAAGATAGCTTTTTCCGCGCATATTGGCTACAGCCATGGCGGCACGGGCGAAACGCAATAGCTTTTCTGCTACATCGGCCGGAATCGTGTTGTCATCCAAATCTTGTACATCGTGTCCGTAAATACCGAATGCAGGCAGCCCTTTCTGTGCGTGTCCGGCTAATACGGCAGCCAGATAAACGGCTCCCGGACGCTCTGTGCCGTTGAATCCCCAGACTGCTTTCGGCCAGTGCGGGTGCATATCCATTGTTTCGGAGCCATAGCACCAGCAACTGGTTACGGTAATGGTGGCACCTACTCCTTCGCGTTCGAATTTCTCGGCACAAGCGGCGCTTTCGGCTACACGACCGATGGTGCTGTCTGCTATTACACATTCCACGGGGCTTCCGTCACCGTTTTTCAAGTTGGATGAAATCAGTTCGGCAACAGCTTTTGCCAGGTTCATAGTTTTGTCTTCAAGGCTTTCGCGGACACCACCCTGGCGGCCGTCGATAGTGGGACGAATCCCGATTTTAGGATACTTTTTCATGATATACATAGGTTTTAGTTGTTAAATTGAATTTCTTAAATGGACTTCGGTAGGGAGATAAGTTCTGATTTCCTGTCCGGTTAGTACAAATTCTGCGGCTTTCCGCCCCAGCTCTTCCCAGTTGATACTGAGTACCGTAATCCCTTGGTCTATTACCTCGTAGGCAGGAGTGTCATTGTAGGCTATCAGTCCGAAATCTTCTCCGCATTTCAGCCCGGTTGTCCGGCTTTGCTTGATTATATTGACTACCTCTATCTGACGGATTGCAATGTATACTTCTCCTTTACGGACTTGTATCCGGTCTGTATTTTCCACAATGGCTGAATCAATGTGATAATCCTGACAGAAACAATTGAAATACTGACAACTGCTACGGGGGTGTTTGATGTCTTCGGGAAATAAAAGTACTAGTCTCTGATATTTTCTCAGATGTTCTTTCAATGCGGCCAATGCATGATAAAAGGAATCGTCAAAATCCTGACATACGTATGAATAGTCCTTTTTATCGAACTTCCCGAAATCCAACAGCAGCAACTTAGACGAATCTATTTTGTAAAGATGGGGGGATAGTTTCTCATTGTCGAAGTTCATCACAATGTATTTATTGTATCTGCCTATTGATTCACGTAAGATGGTATTGAAAAGTCGTTCATTATATTGATGAAACAATAAATCTACTTTGTAGTTGATGGATAGTTTTTTGATAAAACTATTATATAACGAGTATTTAAAGGGAGAATACTCGTCCAGCAGAAGCAGAATGTTTGTAAGCTTGTTGGTAACGTAGTAACCTTTTCCCGGAGTAGAGTCTATTATTCCCCGGTCTTTTAAATCAATGAATGCTTTGAACACCGTATCCCGCGACACTTGATACTCACGGCTCAGTTTGTTGATGGACGGTAATGTGCAGTCCGATTTATATTTGCCCATGGAAATCTCCTGACTGAGTAAATCAGCCAGTTGTTTCACTTTAGTGGTCTGCTGTCCAAAGGTAACTTTCATGAACTGTTTAAGGTTTTACGCGGACAATGCAAACTGTGCTGAACTGTCCCGATGCAAAGGAATGCAATTTATTCATAAACAGCAAGATGAAAAGGTATGTTTTATAACACAAGATTCGAAGCTTCTATATCGATTTCCGGAAGAATGTGTAGTACGTACTAATCAAATAATATAATTAGAGTATTTGCCGAAGTATATTAACCGCATTACAGAACAAAGGGGGGGAGTCGTGTCTTGCCGGTGCGCCGGATATTGTTTTGCTGGTTTGTGAAATGATTGCCGGGCGTATGAATGCAAAATTGACTCGGGATATGGAATTTAAAGACGGACTGCATTTTATCATCGAACTTCCTCTATAAAAAATAGGTGAAACATTATTCATTGACAGGGCTTTTTTGTACCTTTGCACCCGGAAAAAGCAAGGATAAACTTTAAACAAAATAAGATTATGAGTAAAAAAGCCCTTTTAATGATTCTTGATGGTTGGGGTATCGGCGATCAAGGTAAAGACGATGTAATCTTTAACACTCCCACTCCTTACTGGGATTCTCTGTTGGCAAACTATCCGCACTCTGAATTGCAGGCTAGCGGTGAGAACGTTGGTTTGCCCGACGGACAGATGGGTAACTCCGAAGTAGGACACTTGAATATCGGTGCAGGACGTATCGTTTATCAGGATTTGGTAAAGATTAACCGTGCATGTGCCGACAACAGCATAATGAAGAATCCCGAGATTGTTTCCGCTTTCTCTTACGCAAAGGAAAATGGCAAGAACATCCACTTTATGGGATTGACTTCAAACGGTGGTGTACACAGTTCATTCGATCATTTGTTCAAACTTTGCGATATCTCTAAAGAATATGGCATTGAAAATACATTTATCCACTGCTTTATGGATGGTCGTGACACAGACCCGAAGAGTGGTAAAGGCTTTATCGAACAACTGACTGCGCACTGTGAAAACTCAGCCGGTAAAATCGCTTCTATCGTTGGTCGCTTCTATGCTATGGATCGTGACAAGCGTTGGGAACGTGTGAAAGAAGCATACGACCTGTTGGTTGAAGGTAAAGGAAAGCAAGCCACCGATATGGTTCAGGCTATGCAGGAATCATACGATGAAGGTGTTACAGATGAATTCATCAAACCGATCAATAATTCTACCGTAGACGGTACCATCAAAGAAGGTGATGTGGTTATCTTCTTCAACTACCGTAACGACCGTGCCAAGGAATTGACTGTTGTGCTGACTCAACAGGATATGCCGGAACAAGGTATGCATACTATTCCGGGCTTGCAGTTTTATTGCATGACTCCGTATGATGCGTCTTTCAAGGGTGTTCATATTCTGTTCGACAAGGAAAATGTTCAAAATACGTTGGGTGAATATCTGGCTGCTAACGGTAAGACTCAGTTACACATTGCAGAAACGGAAAAGTATGCTCACGTAACTTTCTTCTTCAATGGTGGTCGTGAAACTCCGTATGATGCCGAAGAGCGTATCTTGGTTCCATCTCCGAAAGTGGCTACTTACGACTTGAAGCCTGAGATGAGTGCTTATGAAGTGAAGGATAAATTGGTAGAAGCCATCAAGACCCAGAAATTCGATTTCATTGTCGTGAATTACGCTAATGGTGATATGGTAGGTCATACAGGTATCTATGACGCTATTGAAAAAGCAGTGAAGGCTATTGACGAGTGCGTGAAAGATACAGTGGAAGCTGCCAAGGCTAATGATTATGAAGTAATCATTATTGCCGACCACGGTAATGCCGACCATGCACTGAATGAAGATGGTACACCTAATACGGCTCACTCTTTGAACCCTGTTCCATTTGTATATGTAACAGAGAATAAGAATGCTAAAGTGGAAAATGGTGTATTGGCAGATGTTGCTCCTTCTATCTTGCACATTTTGGGCATGCCCCAGCCTGCCGACATGACCGGACGGGATTTGATAAAATAATGTAGAAAGTATATTTATTTGTCATTCTGAACAAGGTGAGGAATCTGTAATGAAGCATGGATTCGTCACTTTGTCCGGAATGACATTTTAATTTAATAAGAGATGATACAGATAGATGATGTTGTAATCTCCCTTGATGTGTTTCGTGAGAAATTTCTTTGTAATCTCGATGCCTGCAAAGGTGAGTGCTGCATAGAGGGAGATGCCGGTGCACCGGTGGAATTGGATGAAGTGGAAAAACTGGAAGAGGTGCTTCCTGTTATTTGGGACGAGCTTTCACCCGAGGCACGGGCGGTGATTGATAAGCAGGGAGTGGTTTATACAGATGAAGAAGGCGATTTGGTAACTTCCATCGTCAATCATAAAGACTGTGTATTTACCTGTTATGATGAGAAGGGGTACTGTTATTGTGCCATTGAGAAAGCTTTCCGGGCAGGTAAGACCGATTTATATAAACCAATCTCCTGTCATCTTTATCCCATCCGTATAGGTGATTATGGTCCTTACAAAGCGGTGAATTATCATCGTTGGAACGTATGTAAAGCCGCAGTGTTGCTGGGACAAAAAGAGAATCTGCCTGTTTATAAGTTCTTAAAAGAACCGTTGGTACGGAAATTTGGCGAGGAATGGTATAAGGAGCTGGAGATTGCGGCAGAGGAATTGCAGAGAAGAGGAATGATGTAAATCTTGTCCGGTTTGATCATTCCCGATTTATTATATTAACCAAAATTTAATACTACGAAAAGCCCCCATGAAAAGATTACTCTTGTCGTGCTGTATCCTGTTATGCGTCGTTTCGGCTATGCAGGCTCAAGAACAGCCCTTAATCAGTCCGGATGATTCTATCCGCAGTTTGGTGGGACGTCTGTTCCCGAACAGCAATCCGGATATCTCAGCGCACATGAATCTGCAATTCTCTACTTCGGGAGTTGCCAACTTTGTTGAAGGCGATTTGGAAGACGCCTCTTTCAAACTGAATCGTGTGAAGCTGGAAATATTAGGTTCTTTCAGCAAGCAATTTTCTTATCATTTCCGTCAGTCGTTTAATAAATACAGTAATCCGCACTCGCTGGATAATTTATCCTCTTCTATTGAGTATGCTCTGGTAAATTGGAAGATGTCCGATAAGTTCACTTTGAATGTCGGAAAACAAGATATCGCCTTGGGAGGATATGAATATTATGTCAATGCCATCAAGGTACGCGAGTATAGTGAGTTTAATGATAATATCAGTTGCTATCAGGCGGGGGTAGCCGGAAGATTCAATTTGTCGCCTGCCAATGAGTTGGTGCTTCAGGTAGTAAACAACCGTAGCGGAGAGAATGATGAGACTTATCTTTACGGTTTGCCGCAAGGGGTGGAAAAGGCCAAAGTCCCTGTTCTGTCAACCGTGAACTGGAACGGGCTCTTCTTTGATAATGCGGTGCAATTGCGTTATGCGGCGTCATACGGACAGCTGGCGGAAGGTAAAAACCTTTATTGTTTTACGGCGGGTAATATATATGAGAAAGGTCCTGTTATCGCTTATGTTGATTTGATGTATTCTCGTGAAGGATTGGATAGCAAAGGAATTATCAGTGACTTGCAAGGCCCTGTTCTGTCGGCTCCGTCTACAGCGCAGCATGCGGAATACTTTACTACCGTGGTGAACTTTGACTATCGTATCCATCCTAATTGGAATCTTTACCTGAAAGGCGCTTATGAGAGGGCTGGTATTTATAAGACAAACGGGCATTTTGAGAAAGGGCTTTATCGTACGACATGGAATGCGCAGGCTTGTGTGGAGTATTTCCCGATGCGCAATAGCGAACTGCTTCTCTTTGCCCATTTTTTATATAAAGGACATCATTTGGCCCGGCGTGCGCAGGCCTTGGGAGGCATGAGTCCGGATACCCAACGCGTCTCCATCGGGTTGGTTTACTCTATTCCGGTGTTCTGATACACACAACTGTCCTCATGCTGCACGCTAAAGCGTTTTTGCTGTATGGTCAAGACCTTTTATACAGAAAGCTACTGCATCCTTCCATAGCAAGATGTACGTCTCACAGTGGAAGAACGTAGTAATTGATAGGAGGAAAAGTCTTAAGGATGAGGTTTCCTCTTTTTTATTGTAAGATCGGGAAAATACGCTATATTTGTGAAATAATTAAATACTTCAATTAACAACACAAGATAGTATAATGAAAAAGATCGTCTTTTTTTTCCTGATGACTATATTGATAGCCTCATGCCATCAAGAAGAACTTTCTTCTGTTCCAGATGAACCGGAAGGGAAACAGCCTGTTTTTGATTTATCGGAAGAAGAGGTGCTTCAGGGTTGCATTTATGTGAAATTGAAAGAAGAACCAGCCGGAGAGGTGCGGGTAAGGAGCATAGGCAACACGGTAACGACAGGAGTCAAGGTATTGGATCGGGCTGCTTTTTCTTTGAAAATCGAGAGAATGGAACGTACTTTCCCTTATGCTGGCAAGTTTGAAGAACGTACCCGTAAAGAGGGGCTTCATTTATGGTATAATGTCTGGTTTTCTAAAGAGACATCGGCCACCCGTGCTGCTACCGAAGTGGCTTTTCTGGATGGTATTGAAACGGCTGTACCTGTTCCTAAGATTGTATCCAGGGCAACGCCGGAAACAGCGTGGAGCCTGTATGGCGTCCGGACGGGAGAGTGGTTGTTCAATGATCCGGATCTGTCCAGACAATGGTATCTGGATAATCCCGGTACGGAGTCTTGGCAGAAGAAGGGTGCGGATATCCGTTTGTTTGATGTGTGGAAACAATATAATGGGAATCCGGCTGTCATTGTAGCGGTTGTAGATGGAGGCATTAATCAGGAACATCCTGATTTGCAGGATAATCTATGGACGAATCCGGATGAGATACCAGGTAATGGTATGGACGATGATGGCAATGGATATGTGGATGACATACATGGTTATAATTTTGTGGATGATAATGCGACTTTGGTTCCTCACCGCCATGGGACTCATGTGGCGGGCACTATCGGTGCGACAAATAATAATGGAACAGGTATCAGCAGCATTGCAGGGGGGGACGGAACTTCCGGCAGTGGGGTGAGACTCATGAGTTGTCAGATTTTGAAAAGCCTTATCTCTATCGGAGGAGAAGTAGCTTCTGATCCGTTTATTGCCGCCGCGATTAAGTATGGCGCTGATAATGGAGCTGTCATCAGCCAGAACAGCTGGGGATACGCTGCCACTAGGGCGGGAAGGAATGCTTCTTCGTATATTAATCCTGTACATAAGGAAGCTATTGATTACTTTATAAAATATGCCGGATGTGATAACAAAGGAGAGCAACTTGACGGAAGTCCCATGAAGGGAGGTATTGTATTGTTTGCATCAGGTAATGCGAATACGTCCGATCCCAGGATAGCGGCACCGGCTGATTATGAAAAGGTTGTTGCGGTTGCAGCCATTGAGGCCGATTATAGGAAAGCTTCTTATTCCAATTATGGCACTTATACGGATATTTCTGCTCCCGGCGGATCGTTGGATGGAGACGGACGGATTTGGAGCACGACTACGGAACGATCCAATAATTATGAATACTTGGCTGGTACATCGATGGCGTGCCCGCTGGTCAGTGGTGTAGCGGCCTTGGTGATAGAGAAGTATGGGGTAGGCAAGAAAGGGTTTACACCGGAGGCTTTGAAGGAGATTCTCTATCAGAGTGCATACGACTTGGATGAATATAATCCGCGATATGCTGGTCAGTTAGGACACGGATGTGTGGATGCCGCCGCCGCTTTAGAGATCGATGTCTCCAATCTTCATCCTTTTATCTTAAAATCCAATCAAATAACTGATAATATGCTGATATTCAGTGTGAGCAGTAGTATGTCCGGAAATGGGAAATTGATTTTGTATAATGGCATCGGCAGCAAGGTGTTGGATCTTCATCTGAAACTTGAAGCCGCATCCCTGCATGCTGTGGACATAACCAAACTCTCTGCCGGATATTATACCTTAGTCTATCAGGCTAAAGGGATGGAAATCAGAGAGAAATTTATCAAGTACTAATCCCAAAAAATAAAGAATATGAGACGAATAGGATTAGGTCTGTTTATAATAGGCATAACTTTTGCCAAGGCTTATGGTCAGGAGGATTACGGACCTGTCAATACCGGAGCGGCAAACTATCTGACTATATCAGCCGATGCGCGCAGCGCGGCCATGGGGGGAGTCGGTGTGGCGGCTCCGGGAGGAGATCATGCCGTTTTTCATAATGGTGCGGCAGCTTTATCGGATGTGACGCGCAGAGGTGGGGTTGCTTATACTTATTCTCCATGGATGCGTGACTATGAGTCCGGATACTCTCTTCATAGCCTGGGTAGTTTTTACAAAATCAATCAGCGTAATGCCATTCTGTTAGGTCTCCGTTATTTCGGCTATCCGGAGATGGATGGAACAGGGGAGGGTGCTTCGGGCATACATCCCAAAGAAATAGCCGTGGAGGCTGGTTATGCATACGAGGTTATAAAGAATTTTTCTGTTTCCGCTACTTTCAAATACTTGTTTTCGGATATGGGCAGGATAGGCAATAGCCGTGGCGCAAGTTCTGTGGCGTTTGATTTAGGAGTATTGTATAAGTGCGAGATAAATGATTGGGAGGGTGCCGGCTGGTCGGTCGGGCTTCATGTGAGTAATCTTGGACCGAAAATAAACTATCTGACTTCTAAAGATGCTCTTCCTGCAACGGTTAAAGTGGGAGGTGCTGCTGACCTGCCTTTTTTACAAATGCATAAATTGACTTTGACTGCCGATTTGGGTTACAGACTTTCACCTGCCGACGTACAGGCGTTAAGTGTAAGTGCCGGCGCGGAATATGCATGGAGGGAACTGGTGATGTTGCGTGGTGGTTATCATTGCGGTGATAAGAAGAAAGGAGATGCCAGTTATGCTACTGCTGGAGCGGGAGTGGAATATGCCGGTGTGCGTCTGGATTTTGCATGGCTGTTTGCAGGGCATGAATACCTTGCCCGAAATACGTTCTGGGTGTCTTTAGGATACTCTTTTTAGACAGAACGTAAGAGCAGTGCTTGCAGTAACCGTCGGATCGTTGGCTGTAGGGGCGGGTTGAATTTGCCCGGATACACCTTCTTTGTGGTATCAGACAGAAGCATTCCGCCCCTACAGGGAACACGATGGTAGTGAAAAAACTTATCAGACAGCCTCGCCAAGATCAACAATTAGTTGAGGCATGGGAAAGTTGTCAGAATACGGTAACTGTGTGCCGGAATTTCCATTTTCTGAGTTGCATCTTTCACTTCAACCTCATCACCGGTGAGATAATCATACCATTTGCCTGTAACGGGGAAAGTAACGGTATATGCTCCATCGGTCTTGCTGAAGTTTCCGGCAACTAACATGTGCTTGGTTGTGGAAGATAAAGTGATGAATCTTCCTTGTCCCCAGTTGCTTGTACCGACTTCCCATGAGAATTGGCTGGTGCTGGTAAATAATTCGGGATTATCATTGCGTAATTTTATCAGCCGTGAATAACTATCGTGTAAAGCCTTGCGGTCTTTGTTCTCCAGATATTCCCAGTGTAGCGGTTTCTTTCCTGTCCGGCCGTTCTCTTCGATGGAAACATCGTATCCCATCTCTCCGAACTGCCAGATCATTTTAGGGCCGGGTACAGTGAAGAAGAAGGATGCGTTCACTTCAAGTTGCCGCATACGGGTGGTTAAGTCTGTTTTCAATGCTTCATCTCCCCATTGGGTTTGCTTGTAGGCGGCTCGTTCTTCGTCATGGCTTTCCATAAATCCTATCCATGCGGGGATACTTTCGTACAGTCCGTCAAATGCGCTGTCATCGTTCCAACCCATGGCGGTCTGGCAATAGGCGTTATTCATGTTCCGCCATAAGTGCATACCGTCTTCGGCCAGTTCTTTTTCTTCTTTGCTATCACAGAAATGTTCCAGGATAACGTATGCCTCGGGTTTCACTTCTTTGATGGCTGCGTGGTAATCTTTCAGAATCTCGATGCGGCTCTTGTCGTAATTGGAAGCGCTACTTTCGGTTGATGCGGCTTGTGTAAAACCTTTAGTCAGGTCGAAACGGAATCCGTCTATATGGTATTCATTCAATAAGAATTGCAGATTGCGTTTCACGAATTTACGTACCAAAGGACTTTCATGATTGAAGTCGTGGAATACGCTGTAAGGGTGAGGTGCGTCTACGTTAAAGTAGGGATTGTTTGGGGCTGTCTTATTGTTTGCGCTGTTCCAGTACAATTTGGCAAACGGCATACTTCCGGTTGCATGATTGTAAACTACATCAAAAATAACTGCCATTCCTGCCTTGTGGCACGCATCAATGAAGTCTTTGTACATTTTCTTTGTTCCATACGCTTTGTCCAGAGCAAAGAAGAAGCATGGATTATATCCCCAGCTATCGTTGCCGTCAAATTCCTGGACAGGCATTAATTCAATGGCATTAACACCCAGTGATTTCAAATAATCCAGTTTTTGCATGGCTCCATTGAGGTCATTACTTGCCGTGAAATCACGGAGAAGCATCTCATAAATGACTAGTTGTTCCGGATTGGGTACCTTGAAGTCAGATACTGACCAGCGGTAGTTATCCTGCTGTATCTTGAAAACGGATACGATTCCTTTTCCTCCTTCGGGATAACTTTTGTTATCCGGATAAGTGGAAGAGGATATATAGGAGTCATTATCAGGATCGAGTATCTTTTCGCAATAGGCGTCTCCCAGACGGATGGTTTCACCATTTCTGGTACCTACATAATATTGGAAGGCATATTCTTTGTTTACATCCAGATTTCTGAGAGTGATCCACCAGCAACCGCTGGCATCATCGCGATACATCTGGCAATTGTCTTCGTTGCTAAGTTGCCAATGATTGAAATCACCTACCACATGGGCGAAATCTTTATGGTTCCCGTCCGTGTCTTTATCGTAAAGGACGAGGGTGACTGTAGAGTTGTCTATAATGTTGATGCCTTCTGCTACATTTTCAGGCAACGTTCCTTTCTTGATAGAGGCCGGAACAAATTCTTGGTAAGTATTGTCTGTGACAGGTATAAAGAGGTCTTCGGTTTGCAGACTTCCATCTTCGTTGCGGAGTACGAATCCTAATTTTTTGACTGGGGTCTTTTCTGAACTGTACCATTGGCGGATGGACGGAGATAAGGTAAGCGTCCATACATTATTATCCAGTTTGGACATTTTACACTTGTCCGTGTTTTCATTCCATTCACTTTGTACGTATGACCAAGAGCCTTCACAGATAATGCCTGTATGTGCATATACTGTTCCCTGATAGTTATATAGGAGAGAAGAGCTGGCGGCTCTGTAGTAGATGGTCAGCGGTCGGTCGGCATCAGGCTCTTCCAAAGAATAGCTGAGTCCTTCGGGTATGACAATGGGTTTGGGGGTTTGGGAGATGGTGAACGATTTTTGTGCGCTTCCCGCTATCAGGTTCAGATGGACATTCCGGGTGTCATCGCTTTCGTTTTCATTGACGGTGATGCTGACAGTAACAGTTCCGGCTTCTCCCCGGGTCGGAGTTACGATGCACCAGTTGTTTGCTCCAGGTTCATCCAGTGCAGCCTGCCAGGCTCTGCCGGCTGTAAAAGTGATGCTTCTTACTCCGGGTTGTGAGGCGAATGTCATTCCATTGGCAAAGAAGTTCTCACTTTCAGGAGCCGGAGTGATGGAATCGGTCAAGTTATCGTCATCGGAACAGGCAGTGAATAAACTCGCAACGAGTCCTAGGAAAAAAAGAAAAGTATATTTTTTCATAATCTTGTTATTTAAGGGGTAAAATGAAAAAAGACATCAGGCATCATCGGATAAACGGTAGGTGCTTGATGTCTTTTCGGATCAATTATTTAGCGTTTGACTACAGTGGCATGATAGTTGCTTGCGTCTCCTAATTTTAGAGTAATGACATAAGTACCAGCTTCGGTAGTGATATTGTCTCCTCCATAAGTCAGATGGTTCAAGTCTCCACCCAGATTAATATCCCATTTGTTATTGGCGCGGAATTTATAGTTTCCGGCTGCCAGTTCGGTTGTTATACTCCATTCACCGGTTTCCGCATTCAGTGTCATGGGGGTTGAATTGTCCCATCCTCCTTGGGTCGCGTCGCCTATTATTCCCCATTCGGTTTTACTGAATTTATAAGTCAAGGTGGACAGGTTGGCTTCTATACGATAAAATCCGGTTTCTGTGACACTCAGGTTTCCGGCTCCTCCATCGGTGCTCAGTTCGGTATCACTGGCATAGCCATAGTTTGTACCGTCCCAGTCTTTCTGTGAGGTAAGTTTAAATGTGTTATCCGCATCCATATAGATATAGCCGTCATAATGAGTCATATCCGTAGAATAAAGATAAGGCGCCGTCTCTGGTTTCCATCCTTGGTGTCCGCCCGGAACGTAAAGGAACGGGCTGATATTTCCCAATGCTTCTATCTTATAGGTATATTCCAGCATGTTCAAGGTGATTTTCACCCATCCTTTGGCAGGGATTTTTCCGGCTTGCGGGTTTTCTGTCACTAACAGGCCGCTCTCAGAGTCGTCACCGTTTGTGGCTACGCCCAGTGCCCCCGGTGCCCAAATATCTCCGCCATCTACATTGCTTTGTGGAATAATCTTCCAGTAACATTCATCCTTGGGCATTTCCACAATCATGCTGAAAACCGGATCTTCATATACATCTTTTCCGCTATGACCGAATTTTATCAATGCTTCGGAATTCCATTTATTTACATCCCCTATCAAGTAATAGGCGGTGTCGATGAACAAAGCTTCGGGAGTCGCTTCAATTTTTCCCAGTGTTATTTTTTCCGGAAGGGCTATTGCTGAGGTGTGGCTTACGATATAGATTGTCGCGCGTGTATAGATTGTCCGTGCATAGGGAGCTTTGCCATAGATCTCTTTTACAACCTCTTCCAGCTCTCCTGCAGTGACGGAGGCTGTTCCGTTTTTAACGCTACAGGGCAAGGGGACTGCTTGGGTAAAGGTTTCATCTTTCGAAACTTCCACTTCCAGATTGATGGTGTCTCCTTCTGTCAGTTCCGGATGGTCGGTCAGTTTGGCAACTTCCAGCAGGGTTGCATCATCCAAGTCCTTGAAAAGGATCGGGGCTGTGCATGAACTTCCTAAAGACAGGGTGAACCCTTCTACGTTTTGTACAGGTTCTTGCGGGTTGGTCTGTGGCAATGCGAAATGATCGTTGACGTTGTCATCGCAGCCCGTCAGGGCTGCAATGAATATCAATAACATATATAAATTAATTTTTTTCATAATCTTGTAATTTAAGGGATGATTTACTTGATGGCGCCTTTATTGTCAATAAAGTTCAGATAGGCTTTTTGACCTGCATTTCCCATGGCGCGTTCCTGGTCTTCACCGGTACCGCGATATTCTATCTTACCTCCCAGAATAATAAATTCGCTTTTCCACCAGTCAATGTCTGCTAACTTGATACACATGCGTACTTCGCCGGATGCAACGAAGGCGGGGGATACGAATTCTCCTTTGCCCTCGGGAACGGTAAACATATTGGCCTCTGTGAATGAGTCCCAGCCACCGGAAGTATCACCGGTCAGATACACTTCGGGCTTGTAGAAATCGACTGCGTATTTATAATTCCGTCCTTCGAGAGTGACTTTCACGACTACTATATACCATCCCGGATTACCAATCTCAATGTTATCTTCGCCTCCTGCATCCACCAGTTTTTTAGATGCTTCACTGATGGTCACTCCCTGGATTCCTACTTGATTGTTGTCCCACGATGTAGCTGTATTCAGTTTGAATGCGGCTTTATTCCCGTCTGCATCGGCTCCCAGATATTGCATGGACCAGAACATACCTTCGTTGGAATGAACCGGAATCATGGAATAACATTTGCTCCAATCCCAGTCGCACACACTGCCGATGAGATATAGATTGGTGGGCAGAGTCACTGCGGGCAAAGCATAATAGGGGAGAACTTGTGGCAATTCTATGATGTTCGAGGTGATGGTGCTGCCTGCTATCTCGGATTTGTTGTCGGTCAGGGCGGAAGCCGTCAGACGAACATACAAAGGTATGGGGGCTTTGGGAAACTCGTCTTCATTTACTCCTAATAAATTGGAAATAGCGACAGCAACTTCTTGTGCGTCCACTTCCATTTTGGCTGTTGAATACTTGGTGTCCAGAGTCGCATTCTTTTCAAAAGCCTGGTCCAGAGCGATTTCTACAGTATAGCGCGTGGCAGCTGTGAAACCATAATCGGGCTGTGAACAGGTCAGTTGTATGGTGGCTGTGTTCTTTAAATCATAGATGCCCGATGCGTATTTAGGAACATTAAGCACAAACTCGGTCGGCTCTGTGAAGACAGGAGTGCCCTCATCGTCCGAGCACGCTACAAGTGTGCTCAAACTGAATACGAGGATGAATAAGTATATCATCTTTTTCATTGTTTCTCAAATTTATAAGGTTAAACTGTTATTTTAGTGTGGCATAGCCCGGATTCTGAACCAAGTTCGGATTGGCTGTCAAGTCTTTATCGCTGATGGGATAGATATTGAACTTGCTGTCAATATTGGCTATACCTTCTTGAGGGCCGCCTTTGTAGTCCCAGGCATATTCTTTAGTGAATTTGCCGAAGCGTATCAGATCCGAGCGGCGCTGACCTTCCCAATATAGTTCACGGGAGCGTTCCGCTAAAATGAAATCCAGAGTCAGATCGGAACCGGAGATATTGCCCGATTTGTCACCGTTGGCTCTTTCGCGCAATAAGTTGATATAACCTACAGCGGTAGAGACATCGGCTCCGGTTGCTTGTCGTGCGGCACATTCCGCATAAATTAAATAGATGTCAGCCAGTCGGAACAGAGGGAAGTCTGTGTCGGGCCATGCGGAAGGGGTGACTTCATTCTGATCCCAGCCCAGATTGGTGAATTTGTGGCAGAGATAGCCGCTGTTCCAATCGGTCAGTACAGGAACTACATCTCTACGGGTTTTCACTCCTTGCTCTGTGCAGTTGTCTCCGTTTTCACCATCCACATATTCCTTTACATCAAAGAATATAAAACGACTGTCCTTCTTTAAGGTGCTTCCGTGGTGGTCGTATCCTGCCACCGGTGAATAATCGAATTGTTTGACTAGTTGTGAACAGGGCTTTAAACAAGTCCATGAGGCGTCCATACCCAACCATTTGGGATTAAGCAAACCACCGTAGGCTGCCGCTGTGACCATAATGCTGTTTCCATAGCTTTTGGCATTTTCACCATCGCAAGGAATGGCGAAAATAATCTCATTGCCATGCAACGGGGAAAGATGATTCTCGCCGCAGAACAGATTCCTGTAATTCTTTTCCAATCCGAAACCCCCTTCATGAATGACTTTATTGGCATAAGAGACTGCCTGGTCGTACATGGGTGTACCTGTATATACTTCGGCATTGAGGTACATCTTGGCCAAAAGGGTATTGACTACAGGTTTGGTCATACGCCCGTAAGTGCCCATCGTACCTTTCTCCGGCAGAGAACTGTTTTCTGAAAGATCTTTCAATTCGGTTACCACTTTGTCGAATATTTCTTTAGCTCCCAATTGGGATGGTTTCCAGGACTTGTCATTAGTGGGGCTGTCATCCCATACCCATCCCGGGTTTCTATATACATCAATCAGATAGTAATAGTTCATGGCTCGCAGGGCACGGACTTCATCTCTGAATTGTTTGATATTAGGTATTCCGCAGTCTTCCGGATAATTGTCTAGAAATTCTTTGCAATACCGGATGTTCAGCATGGCTCTTTGATAAAATGTATAAGCGTAGAACAGGGTATAGTCCCAATTATTGGTACAGAGTTCCACTATACCTTCATCTTTCCAGTTCCAAAGGGCTTCATCGGTAGGGTATAGCTCAAGGGACAGCAGTCCGCGCAGGAAACATAAAGAACCCTGATCCGGACCCTGAAGGTCTTGAACACCTCCCGAAGGTCCTACATTGCCGGACAAGCCGAAACCGCTATAAATTTTGGCGAGGAAAGACTGGCAGTCTGACTCATTGATAATTTCGGACTGGCCTTTGTCTATGATTGGATTTTGATCCAGATCATTTATGCAGGAGGATGTGGACAGGCAGAGAATGGCTGCTCCTACGAAAACGTATTTTTTTATGTTAAGATTGAATTTCATACTGTTTCTTTATTAAAAGTTGATATTAACACCGAACAATACACTGATAGGACGAGGATATACCTGGCGGTCCATACCTCCGTCTACTTCAGGATCGAGGCCGTCATACGGAGTGATGGTAATGGGATTTTGTACAGTGGCATACAGACGTCCCGACAAACCGTGGTATTTAGCTCCTTGGAGGAAATTCTCAAAGGAATATCCCAATGTGATATTATCTATCTTCAAAAAAGAAGCGTTTTGGATGTAATAATCCGACTGGCGCTGTCTTTCTTGGAAATTGGTATTGAATGCGGCTTTCGGTTGATTGGACAAAGCGCTGTTGCTGAAAATGGCGCTGGTGCCGATAGCGGCATTGGCTGCTATACCGTTGTAGTTATAGTTCCCTATGCTGGCGCGTCCGTTAAAACCGAAGTCCCAGTTCTTATATGATACTTTGGAGTTGAATCCCATAATCACGTCAGCGGTGGGCTTATGATACTGGTATAAGTCCTTTTCAGTCACTTCACCATCACCGTTACGGTCAACATAGACTCCTTCCATCGGGTTACCATTCTTGTCATATACTTGTTCAAATACATAATAAGTTCCGGGAGCATAGCCTACGCTGTGTATTTTAATGGTCTTGCCACCATCACCTCCGGTCGATTCAAAGCGTTTGCCCGGTGAGTCGCTGTTGTCATTGTAGTCCAGTTTGGTAATTTCAGTTTTGTTCCAAGCGACATTGAAGCCTAAATCCCAGTTCCATGTAGAACTAACGATGGGTTTTGCATTGATGGCAAATTCAAAACCGGTATTTTTCAATGAACCGATATTGGCCACCACATATTCGGCAAAGTCGGTACCTGCAGGAACATTCACTTCGGCATTGATCAGGTCTTTTGTATCGCGGATGTAAAAATCGGCCGAACCGTTGATACGGTTGTTAAAGAACCCATAGTCTATACCTACATTATAAGTAGTGGTCTGCTCCCATTTCAAATCGGGGCTGGAAGCTGAAGGTGATACTACATTCACCCATTTTACATTTCCTGACTCATCATAGATGGGATACATGGCACCACCTTGACCGTATCTCCAGAAAGACATATAAGGATAATCACCTTGCTGGATATCTTGCTGGCCGGTGATACCCCATCCCAAACGAAGTTTCAATTCACTTAAATCCTTGAACTTTTTCAAGAAAGCTTCTTCGTTCATTTTCCATCCTAGGGCTACGGAAGGGAATAATCCCCAACGGTTGTTCTTGGCAAAACGTGAAGAGGCGTCATCGCGTAAAGTGAAAGTCAACAGGTACTTGTCCCATGCCGTATAGTTCAAACGTCCGTAAAATGATAATAGGACATATTGGGATTCAGCCGGTTGCTGGTCTCCGTTCATGCTTGTTTTTTCACCGAAGTTCTCTTCGTTTCTTGAAAGATACCATGTCTCTTTGTTGCTTTCATAATGATATTTCTGATAGGAATAACCTGCCATGACATCAAAGTGCTGCTTGGCGAAATCCTTGCTGTATTGTGCATAGAAATCAAGTAAGGTATTTCTTCTTTCGTAAAAGTAAAGGTAGTTGCTGCCCGATTTCAGAGGGTCTTCACCATACGAACCGGGGGCGCTGGGATCAACATATTTGTCACCGTCACTCTTGGTATAGTCCATGCCCACATTCAGGTTCAGACGCAGGTCGGGCAGAAAATGGACTTTATAGTCAAATTGGGCATTCCCGATGAAGGATTTGACTTTTGACTGGTCGTCTGTCATCTCAAGTAGGGATACAGGGTTGACACCGGCAGAGGATGCCTTTGTACCGTTGGGGTCATTATCCGTAGTCCAGGTGAAGTATCCGCCGAATTTATTGTTGTCATTCTTAACGGGCTTGGTGGGGTCGAAAGACACTGCACCCACAACGGCACCGGTGTCAGCGAACTGATTTTTGATGTAAATGCCTTTGGCGTTCAGGTTCATGTTCAAATGATCGTCAAAGAATTTGGGAGTCAAAGAAACGCTTCCGGTGTAACGTTCAAAGTTCGAGGTCTTCAGGATACCGTTTTGATTGGTATAACCAAAAGAAACACGGTAGGGAAGATAGTCTTTGACAGAACCGTAGGCACTGATATTGTGTTCTGTGGAAACAGCGGTTCTCATCACTTCGTCCTGCCAGTCGGTGTTTACTCCCGGATAAAGGTTGACGGCTGTAATCATGGCTTCCGTTGCGTTGGGGTTGTTGATGATGAAATCGCGGTATTCGTCTCCTGTCATGACATCTATTTTATTTTTCCGGGTGCTGACAGAGACATTGCCCGAATAGTTTATCTTCACAGAACCTGTCTTGCCTTTCTTGGTAGTAATGATGATTACACCATTAGAGGCACGGGAACCGTAGATGGCGGTTGCCGACGCATCTTTTAATACCGTGAAACTTTCTATGTCGGTGGGGTTGACCGAACTCAGGGGATTCGAGAGGCCTTCTACGGAACCTGAACTCATGACTACTCCGTCAATTACAATTAACGGATCGTTGCTGGCGGTCAGAGAGGAACCTCCACGGATGCGGATGGCTGAACCTCCACCCGGCTGTCCTGTCGATGTGGCTACATTGACACCTGCCACTTTACCGGCAATCATGTCTTGAGGGCTGACTGTAAGACCTTTGTTCTTTTCTTCCGCTTTGATGGCAGTCACTGATCCGGTGGCATCGTTCTTTTTTACCGTACCATAACCGATAACCACAACGTCTTGCAACATTTGCGAATCATCTTTCAAAAGAATGTTTAGAGATGGGGCGGCGGGGACCTCCTGTGACTGATATCCGATAAATGAAATAACGATTATATCACCTTTATTGGCATTTAACTGGAAGTTGCCGTCAAAATCTGTGATAGTACCATTGGTTGTTCCTTTCACCACAACATTGGCTCCAATAATTGGTTCGCCTGTTGTGTCCTTTACAAGTCCTTTAACAGTCATTTGCTGGGCAAATGCGTCTATGGACAAGAAGCATCCTACCATTAACATTAGTAGGACCTTGAATATCAAGTTTCTTTTCATGTCTTTAAATTTAAAGTTAAATAATTATTTCAAGTTTATATTCTCAGTTAAAAAATACCTATTGAAAACTGTTTTCCCAAACAACCTGATTTTCTAATCAATCTCTGTTATAATGTATGTTTTTACCTTTTAGAATGATTGGCGGCTGCTTTAGCTAACCATCATCCTCACTTACTTTTTGTTTTGTTTGTTACAAATGTAGCGGTCTTATAAAGCGATTTTTGAGATAAGAATAAAAATATAAATGATTTAGTGCTAGTGCAAATCATATATAATTGATTCATAGTATAATATACTGGTTGGCTTATCTTAAAAATATAACTATATGTGAACTGTTCAAGGCTCATTCGGCTACATTTTATGAGGATTAATGTTAACTGTTTGTCAAAAGATCACTTTCTATAACCTCTTGATGCCTTTTAATTCTGCTTTATCTTTTACCTCTTTAATGCTGATTGCATAACCACCACCGCTTGCTGCGTGTAAGTTCAGTTTGCTTTTGTTGGTCACAATGCCTTTACGGATGGTATATGCCTGTGGATTATCTTTCCAGTCGGCATCTTTTGCGTCTGCATATACAGTTGCGATGTATTTTTTGTCCGGATCAAGGAAATCAAATATCAGTTTTGAAGAATGACCGTTCTCGTCTGCCGTACAGCCGATATACCAGTCGTTGGTTCCTTTAGCTTTGCGGGCAATGGTAATATAGTCTCCCGGTTCGGCTTCCAGATATTTGGTTTCATCCCAGTCAATGGCTACATCTTTTATGAATTGGAAGGCATCCATGAAGCGTTCATAGTTTTCAGGTATGTCGGCAGCCATTTGTAATGGGCTGTACATTGTTACATACAGGGCCAGTTGGCGTGCCAAAGTAGAACGTACCTGTGAATTGTTGGTAGGATTCATTTTGTTACAGTGGGTTTCAAAGATACCCGGAGTGTAGTCCATCGGACCACCTATTAATCGTGTGAAAGGCAAGATGGTAGTATGGTTTACGTTGTTACCGCCAAATGATTCATATTCAGTTCCGCGTGCCGATTCGTTACCGATCAGGTTGGGATAGGTGCGGCATATTCCGGTAGGGCGTACAGCTTCGTGGGCGTTTACCATGATTTTGTAGTCCGCTGCTTTTTTCACCGCATACAGATAGTGGTTATCCATCCATTGTCCATAGTGGTGTTCGCCACGTGGAATAATGTTGCCTACATAGCCACTTTTTACAGAATTATATCCGTTGTCTACCATGAATTGGTATGCCTGGTCCATGTGGCGTTCATAGTTACGTACAGAAGCCGAAGTTTCATGATGCATCATCAGTTTTACGCCTTTGCTTGCAGCGTAGCTTTGAAGTTCTTTCACATTGAAGTCGGGATAGGGAGTTACAAAATCAAACACATAATCTTTGCTTTTTCCGAACCAGTCTTCCCAACCTTCATTCCAGCCTTCTACCAATACTTGGTCGAATCCATGCTCTGCTGCAAAATCAATGTAACGTTTTACGTTGGCAGTGTTGGCAGAGTGTTTGCCGTTAGGTTTTGTTTTGTTGTAATCTGTTTCACCCAGTTTTACACTGGATAAGTCGTCCGTGTAAGCCCATGAGCCTTTTCCCGTAATCATATCCCACCATACGCCGATGTATTTCACAGGCTTGATCCAGGAAGTGTCTGCTATTTTGCAAGGTTCGTTCAGGTTTAACGTAATGCGTGAGGCAAGAATGTTGCGGGCATCATCACTAACGATGACGGTACGCCATGGTGAAGTGCAGGGAGTCTGCATATATCCTTTGTCACCTTGTGCGTCCGGAGTCAGCCATGATTCGAAAATCATGTTCTTGTCATCCAGGTTGAGGTGCATGCAGGCATAGTCTATCAAAGCTGCTTCGTGCAGATTGATGTACAGACCGTCGTCTGTTTTCATCATCAGGGCAGTTTGTACACCGGTGGGGCTGAATGCGGTTTGCGAGGAGTTCTCCGTATAAGCCTTTGAAAACAATCCTCTGATTTCCGACAGGCGGGAAACGGTATAGTCATATTCCTGTGTGTCATAATCTCCCGGAATCCAGTAAGCGGTGTGGTCACCTGCCATGGCAAATTGTGAATGTTCTTCTTTGATCACGAAATAGTTCAAGTTCTTCTGCTGCGGAAATTCATAGCGGAAACCCAGACCGTCGTTGAACAGGCGGAAACGGATGATTATAAATCTGTCATTGGCAGGCTGGTTCAATGTGACCGCCAATTCATTATAATGGTTACGGATTTCTTTTTCTTCTCCCCATACCGGCTGCCATGTTTCATCGTTGGTAGATGTCCGGACATCCTTTATCTCGAAACCGTTATAAAGGTTTGTCTTGATGTCCAGTTTGTCTATGTCTTTTTTATCAGTCCATTCGAAGTCGGTTTTGGCGTTTGCGTCTTCTTTTTTTAATTCCAACCCCAATTTACTGGGTTTGATAACTTCCTTTTGTTTATAGGTCAGTTCATACGTGGGAGTGCCCTGACCATCTAGAGTAAATGTCATCTCCAGATTACCATCCGGAGAGTTCAGTTTTTGTTGTGCATTTGCAATGAATGAGATACAGAGAAATGCGATAAGTGAAAGATTCTTTTTTAAATTCATAATATGTACTGGTATTAAATTATAAGCTTTTACTGGTTGTTTTAAAATTCTAAAACTAGCATTTCACGCCCCGGAAGTGTTAGGTTTTTATTCAAGTCGATATTTTGATCCGTTAAAACATCATGGGCTGATGTTGTTGGAAGTACTTCTTTGTATGGAGTCAGGTTTATGGTTTGCGTTTTGTCTGTTCCATTCATGAGAACCGTTATCGATTTGTTTCCGTATTTTCGTTCATAAACGTAAATCCCTTTGTTGGGAGCGAAGTGTTTCAATCTGCCTTTGGCTATGACTTCATTCCCTTTTCTCCATTGGAGTAATTTCTGCATATAAGTAAAGGCTTCATTTTGCTGCGGAGTACGGTTAGCCTCATTGAAACAGTTGCGTGGGTCATTTTTCCAACCTCCGGGGAAATCACAACGTAACAGACCGTCGCCATTGGCTTTATCTGCAGCCATCAGAATTTCTGTCCCATAATAAATCTGGGGAATGCCACGTGTGGTCAGCAGGAATACAAGTGCTTGTTTGTAGCGGTCAATATTTTGCGTGGCTTCTTCATTTAAATAAAAGCGTGAAGTATCATGGTTATCAAGGAAAACGAGCAGATTCATCGGATCTGCATATACCAAATCCTGAGTAAGATAATCGTAAAGACGATATAATCCGCCGTTCCAGTCAGTTGTTTCTTCGTCAAAGGCTTTGTTCATTTGTTCCATCAGCGGGAAATCCATCACGGTACGGAGATTGGAGTTTCTGGGAGCAGCCAGTCTGCTGTCTTTCTGCCAGAAAGAAACCAGCACATTACTGTTCAACCAAGTTTCACCTACTATGTTGAAATCAGGGTACTCATCGGTCACGGCTTTACACCATTCTGACATCATGTCGAAATCTGCGTAAGGATGTGTGTCTTGACGGATGCCGTTAATCCCTGCATATTCTATCCACCAGATACTGCTTTGGATCAAATAGCGGGCTACATGGCGGTTGCGTTGGTTCAAGTCGGGCATTGATTCTGTAAACCATCCGTCTACGGCTATCTTGCGTTCATAATCAGAAGCGTGGATATCCTGTACACTCGCTGTTTTATAAGAAGTTTGTGTGTAGTTTCCTTTAAAATTGAACCAGTCTTTGGAAGGCATATCTTTGAAAAGATAGTTTTCGCTGCCACAATGGTTGAAAATCATGTCCATAACAACTTTCATTCCTTTGCTGTGTGCTTGTTCTACCAGCTTGCAGAATTCTTCATTGCTACCTAATCTGCGGTCTACTTGATAATAATCGGTAATGGCATAGCCATGATAGGATCCTTCTTTCATGTCATTTTCCTGTATGGGGTTCAGCCAGATTGCCGTAACTCCCAAGTTGGAGAGATAATCCAGATTATTTTCAATACCTGCGAGGTCGCCCCCGTGACGGGCGAACGGATCGTTACGGTCTACCTTTGCTTCCAACATTTCCGGTACGACATCGTTCGAGGGATTTCCGTTGGCGAAGCGGTCTGGCATAATCAGATATAATACGTCACCCGAGTTGAAGCCTTCCACGTTGGAAGCATCTGCCTTACGCTGTTTTATTTCATATGGCACAACAGTTTGCTTTTTACCTTGTTTCAGTGTAATATGAAAAGTCTGCGGAGTAGCTTCCGATAAATCCATATATAAGATTAAGTAATTGGGATTTTCTTGTTTCACAACATCTTTCAGAAGAATGTCTTTAGAAGAGATGCTTACATCACTGGAGGAAATATTGTCGCCATACAGTAGGATCTGTAGTTCGGGATTCTTCATATCCGCCCACCAGAAGGTTGGGGCTACTTTTTTAATTATGGCTGCGGACACTGTGTGTTGCAAACCGAATAACGCGAGTAATGCCATAAGTGCGAATGTTCTTTTCATAATATATAGAAATTAGTGTTTATATCTTCATTTCATTTCATTTGGATGTTGCAAATGTAGGAGTGGAATAGCTGAGATTTGAGTACTAGAATAAAAATATAAATGTTTTATAGATTCAACTTATTGATAATTAGGCGCATTTGTCTTTGCTGTATTGCTGAAAATATAAACGTCAATGAAAATATTTTCGTTGAAAAACTTTATTCTAATTACTTATATTTATATATTTGTGAATCTATAATAAGTATATAAGATGAAGAATGTAACCTATTTCTTTATATTGTTTTTGTTGACTTTGACAACTCCTTTGTTTGCTGATAAAAACAGCAATGAAGAAGTGTTGAAAAGGTTGGATCGGGTCATAGATAATAAGACCGCTTGTCATGTACAGAAGGAAAAAGAGATTGTGGATTTAAAGCAACGTCTTCACCGTTCTAAAGATAATAGGGAGAAATATGAACTTTGCGGTTCTTTGTTTAACGCTTATCTGCATTATCAAGCTGATTCCGCATTGTATTATATTAATGGAAAAATGAATTTGTTGCCTCTGTTGAATCATCCGGAGTTAAAGAATGAGATTGTCATTAACCGTGCCGAGGTGATGGGGGTGATGGGAATGTATAACGAGGCTTTGGAACAATTGGAGCGGGTAGACCCGTTGGAATTGGAACGGGAGACTTTGGCTTATTATTACCGGACCTATCGGGCTTATTATGGTTGGGTGGCCGATTATACCACCAATGATGCCGAAAAAGTGAAATATTTGAAAAAGACCGATGCTTACAGGGATTCTATTCTTATTGCTACTGATCCTTGTGTGGACAGGAGCATTGTATGGGCCGAGAAAAAGATTATTAATGGCAGGGTGGATTCTGCTTTGGTTATATTGTCGGACCTATTGAAAGAAACGCCGGATGAACGGCAAAAAGGGTATATTTATTATACTTTATCCGAGGCTTACGATATGCGGGGAGATATTCAGAAAGAAATTTATTATCTGGCCTTGACCGCTATTACAGATTTGAAATCGTCTATTCGTGAATATGCATCCTTACAGAAATTGGCTCAACTGATGTATGAGGTAGGTGATTTGGATCGTGCTTATAAGTATTTGAATTGTTCAATGGAGGATGCGGTAGCTTGTAATGCCCGTTTGCGGTTTATTGAGGTAACGCAGTTCTTTCCTATTATTGATAAAGCATATAAATTGAAAGAAGAAAAAGAGAGGCAGATTTCCCGTACTCTTTTAATCAGTGTCAGTTTGCTTTCTTTATTTTTGCTTGCTGCTATTTTTTATCTGTACCGATGGATGAAGAAATTATCAGTGATGCGCCGTAATCTGAGTCTGGCTAATCAGCAGATGCAGGAAGTAAATGCTGAGTTGGCACAGACGGGGAAGATCAAGGAAGTATACATTGCCCGTTATTTGGACAGATGTGTGATTTATCTGGACAAGTTGGAGTTTTATCGTCGTTCTTTGGCGAAACTGGCAATGGCCTCCCGTATAGACGATTTGTTTAAAGCGATTAAATCCGAGCAGTTCATACGAGATGAACGGAAGGATTTTTATAATGAGTTTGATAAGTCTTTCCTGGAGTTATTTCCTCATTTCATTACTTCTTTTAATGAGTTATTGGTAGAGGAAGGAAGAATATATCCCAAACCGGGCGAGTTGCTGACTACGGAATTGCGTATATTTGCTTTGATCCGTCTGGGAGTGACTGATAGTAATCGGATTGCCCATTTCTTGGGGTATTCTTTGGCAACGATTTATAATTATCGCAGCAAGATGCGTAATAAGGCGATAGGAAACAAGGAAACTTTTGAACAGGAAGTGATGAACTTGTAGAGATATGATTACAATAATACCAGCAAATGTAATATAAGTGTATTCACTGTTATTCCGTGCTTCAGTAAGTATTAGCTCTAACCTTGGGAGTTTGGTCGTATTTATTCTAAATGTGGCAAAATGTAATTGTTCCCCAAACGGATAGCATTACTTGTCCAATAACACAATTGATTTTAGAAGATGGATAAGTCCCGCCTTGGACATTGAGGATAGGCAAGTCGAATATCTTTTCAGTTAACTTGGTCTCGAAACTTTCTAATTGTTGAAATTGGAAAGCACCTATTTTGTCCTCGTTATTATTATTTTCTATTTTGTTCAGGTACTTGTCATTTTCTTCATAAACAGCAATGGCAACTTCATAAATTTCAAACCATGTCTTTGAATCTTCGACCATTAAATTCATAAAACAGAGAGTACAGTACCTATGTGAGAGATAAAAATAGCACCACAACTAGTAAACTTCCAATAAGTGTTCAGCGTATCTTCGGAGATGTTTTGGTAGAAAATAGTAACATTGATAGCATATCTATACAGGTAGATAACCATAGGCTGAAAGACAAAATACTATAAATGTAATAGGAGAGATAGAGTATTGCCATAGGTGGCTTATTTCAATATTGCGGCAATGTCGGTAGGTGCGATAAATATCTTTGGAAATCAATGGAGTGGATTCTGTAAATACGACCTCATTTGTCATTTTGATTTCTTTAGGAACGGTTTTTGTCATCGAATCGCTGATGCTATTGAATGCCTGATAAAAATTATTGGACATAGTACTGATTGTTTGGCATAAATAAAAAAGCAGAGAGAGAATGAGAGTTGAATAACTCAAAATAATTCTCTCTCTGCTTGGGAGTAGTTCTACAGAGAGGAGGATATTAAATCCTTATCTCTGTGTGTTTAGACTTTGATTACTGTGCCGGATAGGGAGTCAGGTTTACAGTAATGGTGTCTTCTACTTTTTCATTTGTTGAAGTAGTGATAGTCAATTTCACTTTGACTGGGGTTGCTACAGATACTTTGTTTGCATCACCAGCATTTGCTGTAAGTTTAATATCTTTACCGTTTATATTTGCTGTCAAATATTGGGTATATTTAGCTTCGACTTCGCAAACTACATTTTGAATATCATCTTGTGTTCCAGAAATGTTATCTACACGGTAATAGATGTTCTTGTCATTCTTATCAGCAGCTTTACCATATTTCACAGTTACTATGTTACCACTACCAGAGATGATAGAAATACCAGCAGGCATAACTGTTGTATAGTTTTTGCTTTCAGCAAACATAACTTTGAAGTCAGCAATCGGGAACTGTACGCCTGCATAGGTAACCTTACCACCTGTTAACGTATAAGCCTTGTTAGTTTCCCCTTTTTCAGTTAATGTGATAGTACCGTTGTCACTAACAGCAATCTTGTCAGCATCATCTTCAATAGCTTTGTATCCACTTACAGTTCCAGCAGAGAAAATGTTGGCTTTAGTGATTTCACTAGCATAAACTGTTACAATCTTATTCAAATAGTATGACGGGTTAAATGTATAAGCTGCTGCCAATGTTGCATCGCTTGGCTTTTCAATAGTGAACGGCAAGTTAATAACAGCAATTGTTCTGAAATAATTGAGTGTTCCAATTTTAACAGCTGCAACAACATTTACCTTAGCTGTAAACTCACCACCATTTTCAATGATTTTGGCTAATTGACTACCGTAATTTGTGTTGAAGTTAACTTTGATACCTGCTATTTGGGCTGCTTCAGTTGTTGTTTTACCTTCAGAGTCAACAGTAGCGATATTCTTAACAAGATCGGTTAGATTTTCAGTTTCTATCTTGCCTGTTTCAGCATTTTCATATACCCATTCTACTTGGGGTTCAAGTACCATTTCTTGATATTCAGCATTCCAAACGACACGTTTGTCTGCACCCATGGCATCGAAGTAGGGCTTTAAGTCAGAGATAAATGCTTGTTCAGCAGTTTCAGTCACTTCTGTTACAACATGCTTCTTGCTTACGATAGAAGTAATTTCTTCTGCATCAGGAGTTTTTTCATTAAAGTTCAAGGTTACATTGTCAGATTTAACCTTACCGAAAACATTCATATAATGAACTGTAAAGTAAACATTTCCTGCAGCCTTGTCATTAAGATTGATAGTCATACCATCGAATGATACGCCATAACGGATAGAGTCTGCTTTTGCTTGAGCATTATCAGCCATTGTGATGTATGAATCGAATAGTTGACCTGCCCATTTTTTTTCAGGGACAATTGTTACAGATTCACCTGGCTTAGCATCCACGTATGATGTGAGATAAGTATCACCTTGCTCATTAATCTGGTATTTACCGAATGGAATATTAACATCTTGGGCATCCACCAAACTAAAATTAAAATCACCATTGAATGGAGAGTAAACATTTTCGTTAACAACCAATGACGCTACAGCATTGCTATTGCCGTATGATTCAACTATTTCATCATTAACAGTAATACCTTCTACAGGAATTTCATACAATCCGGTTGTAGAAGCTGCTCTGCTGCTGCTTAATACTCCACTAAAAGGAACTACTTTTCCTAATTTGATAGGCAGTTCTTCACCTTTAGAGTTTACAGCCTTAACGGTTTTTCCTGATTAATCGTAAGAAACCGGGGATATCTGAACTATAATAGAACTGGTAGATTGTCCTACCATATATTCACCTTTGGCAGGTTTTTCTTTAGAACCACCTTCCCATTTCGGCCATGCTGTTCCTTCTTTAGCAATGCTATAAGCAATATTGAAATTGTTTTCCAATACAGTAATCTGAGCCAATCCTTCGTTCAAGGGCAGACGAACAGATTTTTCATTCTTACCGTCTTTGTCACAAACAACCATGATAACGTAGTTGTTAGGATCAGTAGGATCAGCGTAGTAGTAAGGAACATTTGTTGCAGGAGTAGCGCCGGCAAATTCTTCAAATTCTGTACCGTTCCACAAATACCACTTGCCGTTTTCCTTTTTCACTTCAGGTTGAGCATCCTTGCCCGGTTCACCCTGTGCGCCGTCCTGGCCTACAGCTTTAACGGTAGTCTTCTCACCGTTGCATACCCAAAAACCATCTTCCGAGATAGTCCATTCTGTACCTGCAGCACCTGCTTCACCGTCCTTACCGTTGGTAATGGTGTAGCTGCTACCGTCATTGAAAGCAACAGTGAAACCGCCTGTGGCAGGAGTTACAGAAGTAATCCAGTTGGCAGCATTGATTTTTGCTTCCAGGTCTTTGATTTGACCTTCAACGCCATCCACGCGCGAAGTCAGCTCGTCAATGTCATCATCGTAGTCTTTACAAGACACAAATGTTCCTGTTGACGAAACCATTAAGGCTCCGAACAGGATTGCACTTAAAAACTTTTTGTTCATAATAGAAAAACTTTAAATTTATAAATTTAAAAAACTAAAATTGGTTATACATACCATTTATTATAAAAGGACTTAATTGTTTTCCTCCTGTTTCAGCGGATTCCTCTCGTGTGCCACATACTGCCGGGGCGTCATGCCCGTCACTTTTCCGAACGCCACATAGAAAGGGCTTTTCGAACCGAAGCCGCTGCGTACGGGAACTTCCTCTATGGGGCATCGTCCGCTGCGGAGCAGCTCTTTGGCGTATTCCACTCGGTAAGTGTTTACTAGTTCTTTCAGGTTGCAGCCGAAATAGCGGTTCACCACATTACTTAAATAAGTCTGGTTTGTCTCCAGCATCGCACTCAGTGTCTTCAGCGAAAGAGAGGAATCGAGGAATACTTGACGCACTTCCATCAGGTATAATATACCTTTATATATAAGAGCATCTATCCGGCGGACGTCCGTCCGCAACGCAAACTCCTTCTCCCATCGGCGAGAGGCGGCACGATAGAGCAAAGTCTTTTGGCGCACCGAAGTGTAGCGGGTCTTTTTACGTCGCAGAAACAGGTATTCCATTCAATTCTTTTTTCGTTTTTTTATTTGCTTATTTTGTCGATCTCTTACTAAGAGATCGACAAAATAGATGTAATATGCATAAAATCAAATAATTAAATCAATGAGAAGTGAGCTGTTGAGAGAAAGATTAAATAAGAAAAAAGGCTTTTTTTTGCTTTAGATCGTATTTTTTTAATGAAAAGTGTATTAGTTATCAAAACTTTCCTTATTTTTGCACGAGAATTATATATCTCTTACTAAGAGATATATAAAAACCTATCTTGTATTTTGTAGTCTAAACAGGTAAAAATCAATTATTTATCTCTTCGTTTTATTATATACTTGGGTGCAGAATGTAACTCATGTGTCAGAAATGAGTACCGCTTTGTACTTTATTATATGGCGTCTGATTTTTTCTATCGGCATCCAGAATTCATGGAGAAGTTGGAATAATGCTGGACGGAATGAAGATGAATGTGTCAAAACCAAAATGACAGCTTTGAAAAGTTGCAGATAGTAATTATAACGCGTAAAAGGGTCGTATCAAACTCTGTATTGAGTAATGATACGATCCTTTCTTTAGTTTTTTAGGATGCTCAAATTTCAGATTATAAGTTCATGTTTTCAAAAACAAAGTTTTGACACCGCGGAGTGAATTTCAGTTTCGGGAAACAGAACATTGAACGGTGGTGATGGAATGAGCATATATTACTTTCGGGAAACGCTTTACCTCTCTTTGATAATACTTACACAGCCGGCACCGATAATCAGGAATACTCCAGCCAATACCAGCATGTTTACTTCCGGAGCGACACTACCCGGACTGGTAAATATCTTCAGTACGATACCTCCTAAAGAAGCTGCGACAATCTGTGGAACACAAATAGTTCCATTGAATAATCCCAGATAGGTTCCCATATGTCCTCCTGTTAATGCATTGGTCAGAATGGTAAAGGGAAGGGCCAGCATGGCTGCCCATGCGCAACCTATCAGGATGAAGGATGCAAATAAAGCATATTGATTATGGATAAAGAAAATGGAGATGAATCCAATGCCTCCCAATACCAGACTGAGTACGTAGGCAAGTTTGCGGTTCTGAATCATCGGGATGATCGTTGCCCAAATAACGGAACCAATGGCTTGGACAGCAAATAAGATCCCGACCCAATCTCCCGCTGTCTGGTATTGTGCGGATTGTGTATCCAGTACCACTCTGGAAACACCGTTTGTCATGGTTGTTATGACCGGTGTGTCGAACACATTCAAAGCAACTGTTCCATTGGTGTAAGTCCACATGAACATGAAGGCTGCCCAGCAGAAAAATTGTACCAGTCCTACTGTCCAAAAGGCTTTGGGAGCCTTGACCAGCAATTTGAACATATTTGTCTTTTCTTTTTTGCTTTCATGGGTGATGCCATGATATGCTGCATATTCTTCGGGAGGAAATTCCTTTACTTTGGCCGAAGTATAGATCACGCATAGAATCAGTATCAATGCGCCGATGTAGAAAGAATAGATGACAGAGTCGGGAATAATACCTTTGGGAGCAATATTACTGATGCCGATGGCGGCAAAAATAAACGGGAAAAGATATCCTGCCAGACTGCCGGCATTACAGAGAAAACTCTGAATGGAGTAAGCCAGTCCTTTTTGTTTTTCATTCACCATATCGCCCACCATCATCTTGAAGGGCTGCATGGCCATATTGATAGAGGTATCAAGGAACATCAGTGATATCAGACCGAATACCATAGCTGCACTGACTGTCATTCCGAAACTACCTGCATTAGGGAGCAGGCACATGACGCAGACAGCAACCAGAGCTCCTGCAAACAGATAGGGGATACGCCGTCCGAAACGCGTCCAAGTGCGGTCACTCAGTGCGCCTATGATGGGTTGGACGATGATTCCTGCCAGCGGAGGTAATATCCAAAAATAGCTTAAACTGTGTGGGTCTGCTCCCAAAGTGGAAAAGATACGGCTGATATTCGCGCTTTGCAAAGCGTAGGCTATCTGCACGCCAAAGAATCCGAAACTAATATTCCATAGTTTCCAGAAACCTAAATCGGGAATTTTTTTCATGGTATGTGTGTTATTGATTATCGTTGGGGTAGGGAGTCACCACAGACAGCCCCAGGCTGTCTGTGGTGGATGGTTAGAATCTGCCGGTGGTATCAATCATCTCTACCAGCTTTTCATTGAACTTCTTGTTCTTTATCAGTTCTTCCAAAGTGAGATGCATACGATATCTCCAGTAATGTCTTGGATTGGCAGGTACGTTGATACGTTCCGCGTTCACATCGGGATAGCGGATTTCTTCGTCTATTGACAGCCAGTCCTGAAAGGACAGGATGCACAGCAATGACGGACATTCCAGATGGTGGCGTACTATTTCCTCGCAAACCCATCCCGGGGCTGAAACCGGAACTTCTCCCCAGTGTCCCATTACATGGTTGTAGTAGCGGCAGGTCTGTTCATAATCTTCTTCCCACCATCCCCGCAGAGTAGACATGTCATGAGTGGAAATAGTACAGACCGAGCGGTACGGATATTCCCACACGTGACCGAACTCGTGTTTGGGATTCTTGGGCATACGTTGGATTTCCAGGCTGAGTATTTGCAACTGGTCCATTACCCAAGGCACACAGTCGGGAACCATTCCTAAATCCTCTCCGCACACCAGCATAGAAGTGGCTTGTGTCAGGATAGGCAGCTTTTTCATCGCTTCCTGATACCAGAACTGGTTATGGCGTTGGTAATAATAATGATTATACAGACGGTTGAAAGCGTCTTTCTCCTTCCAGTCGAGGCGCCCGAAGATGAAATCATTCTGAACGGCAATTCTTGGATGATACATGGAGGGGTGCTTGCGGTCGGGAACAAATAATACATTGCTTATCAAGGCATATACTCCCTCGCGTATATGGATACTTTCTTCATCTTTCTTATCGGAGAAATAAGCCTCCACTTTGCGTTGGGTATCATATTCCGGGCGCATTTCATAAATGTCATCGTGAGCATGTTGTACGAATGTTTCTTTTACAAAGGCAGCTTTGTCACCAAACATCTTGTTTAGCATCTCTTCGTTGATGAACGGTTTGGTCATGAAGTCCTTTTGGAACGGCAGCCCGTAACTTTGAATTTCGTCTACACTCATAGGCAATGCCGGTACAAACTGTCCCAGCAAACCATGTACCGAATGAGATGGGATTTCCCAGATACGGAAGAAACCAAGAATATGGTCTATGCGGTAAGCTGTGAAATACTCTGCCATTTTGCGGAAACGCTTCTGCCACCATTGGTAGTTGTCTTGTTCCATTACCTCCCAATTATAGGTGGGAAAGCCCCAGTTCTGTCCGTTCACGGAGAATGCGTCGGGCGGCGCGCCTGCCTGACCGTTCATGTTGAAATAATACGGCTCAATCCATGCCTCCACACTGTTGCGGCTGATGCCGATAGGGATATCACCTTTAAAGATAATACCTTTTTCGCGGGCATAGTTTCCTGCATCAAGTAATTGGATATGTAAATGGTACTGTGTGTAGTAGTAAAAGGCGATTTCTTCATAGCAAGAGCTGTCCGGTGCGCATAAGGCTGCTATTTCTTCTGCCTTGTACTCTGTATGCTCAGGCCATTGGCTGAAATCCGGAGTGCCATACAGATCTCTTAGATAGCTGAATGCGGCGTATGGCAGCAGCCAATGTTCATTTTCTTCAAAGAATTTTTTGAATTCGGCCGAAGCCAGCACTTTCCTTCCGGTTTGTTGGAACATCACTTTCAAATAGGAACGTTTGGCATTGTTCACCGCTTCATAATCTATTTGGGGAAGAGCGTTCAATTCTTGCCGGCGGGCTTCAAAAACAGCCAGCGCTTCTTTATCCTTCATCTTACCCAGCTGGTTCAGGTCAATATACATAGGGTGGAATGCATAAATGGAAATGCTGTTGTAGGGATAAGAATCCATCCAGGTATGGGTAATGGTCGTATCGTTGATAGGGAGGATTTGTACAGCTTGCTGGTGGGTCTTTGCCGCCCAGTCTATCAGTTTCTTCAAATCTCCGAAATCTCCTACTCCAAAACTTTTCTCACTGCGGAGAGAAAATACAGGGATAGCTGTTCCCGCCACCTTACGGGCCGATGAAGTGAAATGAACTTCAGTTTCCGGTGTCAGGTAAATTTCTCCTTTTTTTAATTCCGGATTATTAAGCATCCGGTTGTCGTGGTTCTCCCATTCCTCTACCTGCTTGCTGTCGGCGTTGCAGGCTACGAACTTATAACTTAGCGGAAACTCCAAAGTAGAAACATTCAGTGTGATGGTCCACTCGTTCGGTTGTATTTCTTCCATCAGGACCGTCTTTTGAATATCCCAATTGCCTAAAGCCGGGCAATCTCCGCTGATAGCCAGCACTTGACGCTTATGATGCAGACAAGGGCATAAGGCCCGGAAAGTAATGCTTCCATCGGCGCTTGCTGTGACTTTTATAGTTGTCTCAGACTGATAATCACCACTGAAGGCGGAACTGTATAAGTAAGATTCAGCCGGAAGGTCTTTCCAGAAATCATTTAATATGTAGTGGCAGTTTTTCTTTTTTCCGGGGCAAAACAAATGAGCCATGGTTCCGCTTTCACGGCGGATGCACTGTCCGTCACGATATACTCCATAGCGGTAGGAAACAGGCACGCATGCAGGGAGGTCCGGCATTTCAGCTTCACCTTCCCAATGTTCCCCGTTTGGAGTGCGAAGGATGATAGGTTCACTATTGTTTCCGTCCAGTATCACCCCCAGTTCTTCTCCCCAGGCTGTACGGTATTCAATTCGAAATGTGAGTTTCATGTTATTATTCGAGTTAAATGGTTTAATGTCCCAAAATTAAGACTTTCTGGCAGAATATCGTCTTTCATCCAATTAATTTATAAGAAAAATGAATGAGGTTATGTTTGTTACCGGCGGTGAACTATTACAATTTCTGCCCATTTCATCGAAAAAAAGAGTCGGTATGAGTATCTGTTTCTTCGGGCATTTAAAGGAGGAAAAATATAAATGGGGTCAGGTTGGTTTTCATTGATAAAAAAGCCCCGATCCAGAGAAAAGCAGGATCGGGGCTACCTCAAATTGTAAGATGTGAGGATGGATTTTGATTAAAAAATAATGAATGAAAAATTACGCGTCTATATTCGCATATGTCGCGTTTTTCTCTATGAACTCGCGGCGTGGAGCTACATCGTCTCCCATCAGCATGGAGAAGATATAGTCTACGTTGGCGGCATTGTCAATTGTTACCTGTTTCAGAATACGCGTTTCAGGGTTCATTGTTGTTTCCCACAGTTGTTCGGGATTCATCTCACCCAAACCTTTGTATCGCTGTGTATGGATTCCGTTTTCTTGTCCGTCACCATATTTTTGAATGAATGCCTGGCGTGCTTCTTCGGTGTAGCAGTATTCACTGATTTTTCCTTTGCTGCATTTATACAATGGCGGATTGGCAATGTACAAATGTCCGTTTTCTATAATTTCCGGCATATAGCGGTAGAACAATGTCATGATAAGGGTGTCGATGTGAGAACCATCGACATCGGCATCGGTCATGATCACCACTTTGTGATAACGCAGCTTGTCGATGTTCGCTTTTTTGCTGTCATCATTTCCGTCCACACCGAAACGGACACCCAGGGCGGTGATGATATTATTGACCTCATCGCTTTCAAAAGCCTTGTGCCACATCGCTTTTTCCACATTCAGGATTTTACCCCTCAAAGGTAGAATTGCCTGGAAGGCACGGCTACGTCCTTGCTTGGCAGAACCACCTGCCGAGTCACCCTCGACCAGGAATAGTTCACATTCCTCCGGATTACGGCTCGAGCAGTCGGCCAGTTTGCCCGGCAGTCCGCCACCGCCCATCGGACTCTTTCTTTGAACAGATTCACGTGCCTTGCGTGCGGCGATACGCGCTGTTGCAGCCAGGATCACTTTGTCAACAATCTGTTTTGCTTCTTTCGGATGTTCTTCCAGATAATATGTAAGCGCTTCGCCTACAGCTTGGTTCACGGCACCACTCACTTCGCTATTGCCCAGCTTGGTCTTGGTCTGTCCTTCGAACTGCGGCTCGGCTACTTTCACTGAAATGACGGCAATCAAGCCTTCGCGGAAGTCCTCTCCCGAAATCTCGACTTTTGCTTTTTCCAGTGCTTTGGTATCTTCCGCATATTTCTTCAGTACACGGGTTAATGCGCTGCGGAAACCGGCCTCGTGTGTGCCGCCTTCTATTGTATTGATATTGTTTACATACGAATGCAGGCTTTCACGATAGCCTGTATTGTACATGATGGCACATTCAATGGGGGTATTGTTTTTTTCGGTATTCAGATAAATGACATCATTAATCAGCGCTTCGTTGTTACGGTTCAGGAAACGTACAAACTCTTTCACTCCTTCGTCCGAATGGAATATTTCTTTCTTGAAGCTGCCATCTTCTTCTTTGATCCGGCGGTCGGTCAGTGAAATGGTGATACCTTTGTTCAAGTAGGCCAATTCACGCATACGTGCCTGTAGAATGTCAAACTTATATTCGGTAACAGTGAAGATGGTATCATCCGGCCAGAAAGTCTGTTTTGTTCCGGTAATATCAGCTGTTCCTACTTCTTTTACAGAATACAAAGGATGTCCGCAGCTGTATTCCTGCTGGTAGATCTTGCCACCGCGGAATACCTGTGTGGTCATGTGAGTAGACAAGGCGTTCACACAAGAAACACCTACACCGTGCAGACCGCCTGAAACCTTGTAAGAACCTTTGTCGAACTTACCTCCCGCGTGCAGCACGGTCATTACCACTTCCAATGCAGATTTCTTTTCTTTTTCGTGAAAGTCTACCGGGATACCACGGCCATTATCCTGTACGGTAATGGAGTTGTCTTCATTGATGGTGACTTCTATATGATCACAGTAGCCGGCCAATGCCTCGTCGATAGAGTTGTCCACAACCTCGTAAACCAAGTGGTGCAATCCCTTTTCGCTGATGTCTCCGATATACATGGCGGGACGTTTACGTACAGCCTCCAAACCTTCCAATACCTGGATGTTACTGGCCGAGTAATTGTTTTCGCCGTTTATCTTTTCTTCTTCACTCATGTTTGATTCAATTATCTTAAATATTAGCTTTCAAAGATACGAAAAATTGCTGAGACAGGCAGCTTTTATGGACTAAAAAACGTAAAAAAGAGGGGATTGGACGGGTTTGGAATGAGGTCTGTCCGTGAACGCCGGGAAAAGTAGGGGAGTGATGTATTTATTTCGAGGGTAAGTCTTCTGAAGATCAATGGGGCTTCTTTTTCCTTCAAATCCTTCATTGACGCTTAACAGGCTTTTTATCAGCATCTTATCATGTATGATTCTCTTCTAAATCCTTCATGAATGCTTCAGATTCTTCAGGGCTGTTTTGGCTCAGTTTGAAAATTTGGGGGAATTAGTTAAAATCCCTATCTTTGTC